>NZ_JAMAUS010000003.1:0-530723 GCF_023714195.1 Brevibacillus sp. MER 51
AGATGAGACTTCCCACAGCGCAAGCTGGTAAGACCCCTCATAGACGATGAGGTTGATAGGTTCGGTGTGGAAGCGCGGTAACGCGTGGAGCTGACGAATACTAATCGGTCGAGGACTTATCCACACATTCTTAGCAATCATGCATATCTAGTTTTGAAGGTGCATATAATCACGGAGAGTTACCCAAGAGGCCGAAGGGGACGGTTTGCTAAACCGTTAGTATGCGCAAGCGTAGCGAGGGTTCGAATCCCTCACTCTCCGCCATTTTTATTTTGGCGGCGTAGCTCAGCTGGTTAGAGCGTTCGGTTCATACCCGAAAGGTCGGGGGTTCGATTCCCTCCACCGCTACCAAACTACATAAAAAATATGGCGGTCGTGGCGAAGGGGTTAACGCACCGGATTGTGGCTCCGGCACTCGTGGGTTCAAGTCCCATCGATCGCCCCATACAACACGGGAGTATAGCCAAGTGGTAAGGCACGGGTCTGCAAAACCCTTATCCCCGGTTCAAATCCGGGTACTCCCTCCATTTTAGTCCCAGTAGCTCAGCAGGATAGAGCAACGGCCTTCTAAGCCGTCGGTCGGGAGTTCGAATCTCTCCTGGGACGCCACGCCTTTTCAAAAGATATCCTCCTTAGGACGTTGTGGCGTCCGCAGGAGGTTTTTTTCGTAGAAGATAGCGCGTCTTTCAGGAGGCAATCAGAAACAAATGATAAGTCAAATGGCCTATTTCAAAAAAATAGCAAAAAAACTTCCACCCACATCTGGAAATATTTTGTCTAATTTGTCATAAATTATGTAAAAATACCACAGAATATGGCTCCCTTTCTGTTCGGAAAATGTGACGAAACGATGATATTTTTGTAGGGAGGCGCTTGTATTCTTTCAAAATTTTTGCGACATGTAACTTTCTTTTTCGACAAACGTATCTACTAGAAGACAGAGCAAAAAAACAATAGTTTGACAGGAAAAATATGGGCTGCATCTACTCGAAAACGATATTGACTTACGAAAATTGATTGTGTATACTCAAAAACGTACTTCGTGTCAACAGAAAAACACGAGTAAAATCAACGTTTATAGGCGGTCGTGGTGGAATTGGCAGACACACCATCTTGAGGGGGTGGCGGGGCGACCCGTGCGAGTTCGAGTCTCGCCGACCGCACCAATCCCGGAAGCAATCAGGAAGAAATGGAAACGAGTGTTTGTATTTTTCTAAATAGATGGAGCCTTTTTCGACAAGGGCTTTTTTTTCTGCCAACTGCGAAAGCACTGTCGAATAGAAAGAGAAAAAGGTGGGAAAGGTGATAGCAGTGCCTTATTTTTTCCCACTTTTGGGTCATTGCTTATGAATCGTATTTGATGTAAACTGCCAATTGAGAGAAAAACAATAGAGAAATGTTGGAAAAACAACACTACCTAAATTCAGATCAGACCCAATCTGGTTTAGGTCGAGGAGAAGAACCCATGAGTGTAATTAGAGAGATCATTGAGGGATTATTCATCGGATTTACTTCTGCGGTGGGCGTAATCGGCACATATCAAACACTAGTTTCTTGTGCAGGCCTGTTCCGCAAAAAAGAGCAAGTAACATCTGAGCCGCAAAAGACATTTGCTGTGCTCGTGGCGGCTCACAATGAGAGCGCCGTAATTGCTCCGCTTATTGAAAACCTGAAGAAACTCGACTATCCACGTGAAATGTACGACATCTTCGTCATTTGCGACAACTGTACAGATAACACGGCAGAAATTAGTCGGGCGCATGGTGCAATTGCATGTGAGCGTTTTGACACATCCAAGCGTGGGAAAGGCTACGGCATCGAATGGATGCTGGAGAACCTCTGGGCAAGACCTAAGCAATATGACGCTGTCGTCATGTTTGATGCTGACAACTTGGTTGAGAAAAACTTCCTGAAAGTAATGAATGACCGTCTCTGCAAAGGGGCGCGTGTGATTCAAGGTTACCTCGACTCCAAGAACCCGTTCGATTCCTGGATTACGCTGTCTTATGCGGTTACCTACTGGTTTACAAACCGTATGTGGCAACTGGCTCGTCACAATTTGGGACTGCCGAACACTTTGGGCGGAACTGGCTTGTGCATTGAGAGCAACCTGCTCAAAGAAATGGGCTGGGGAGCAACCAGTCTCACGGAAGACTTGGAATTTGCAACACGTTGTATCGAACGAGGTATTTACCCGACATGGGCACATGACACCAAGGTCTGGGATGAAAAACCGATTGACTTAAAATCGTCTATGCGCCAGCGTTTGCGTTGGATGCAAGGGCACTACGATGTGGCAGGACGCTATATTCGATCTGTCTTGTTTAATGGTATGAAGTCGAGAAAGCTGGGGATGCTTGATGCAGCCTTCTACCTCTTCCAACCGATGTATGTTCTGATGGTGACAATGATGTCGGTATTGTTCCTGGCAAGATTTTTTGATATCGGTACGTTTTCAACGGTATCCACGATCTTGCCAACATGGCTGGTATACGGTTCTACTGCCGTGTTCTACCTGTTGCCGATCTTGGCCCTCTATTTGGATAAAGTTCCGTGGAAGGGGTATTTCGGGCTCCTCTTGCTACCGTTCTTTTTCCTGACCTGGCTTCCGATTATGTTTTACGCGTTCTTTACGAAGAAAAACCAAGTGTGGAGTCATACCTCTCACACACGCGCGATTCGTATCGAGGAGATCCAGCAATAGTGACGTAAACAAGCAAAAACCACAGGGGGAATATTCACCTGTGGTTTTCCTATTATCTTAAAGTAGCGAGACCGTTGCCGAATTTGGTATAATGACGTGATCAAGCAAGTAGCGTTCGCCAACGGGATAAAGGCACCAGCGCCAGACGTAGCGGTGCCCATAGGAGGAAAACAGCAATGAAGCTCGCGACAGATATTCACAACAACGACGTCCCATTGTTGTGGGGCGATAAACGATACCATACATGGAATTATCATTTAAGAGGGACTTTTCACGAAAAGATTTTCAAGGTTCCATTGGATGGCGGTTTTAGCTGTCCGAATCGGGATGGGAAAGTAGCGACAGGCGGATGCACGTTTTGCAGCGCC
Source organism: Brevibacillus sp. MER 51 (assembly GCF_023714195.1). Taxonomy (NCBI): domain Bacteria; kingdom Bacillati; phylum Bacillota; class Bacilli; order Caryophanales; family Paenibacillaceae; genus Brevibacillus; species Brevibacillus sp. MER 51. The sequence continues at coordinate 3,073 of NZ_JAMAUS010000003.1, forward strand.
AGAGGATCTGGAGATTTTGCTGGTGACCGCAGAATGGATTTGGAAAGACAGTTTCACGATGTGAAAAATCGCATGCACGAGAAATGGCCGCAAGCCAAGTATTTGGGCTTCTTCCAAGCGTATACGAATACGTATGCGCCCGTGGAGGAACTGCGGGAGATGTACGAAGTCATCCTCCAGCAAGAAGGTGTAGTCGGACTCTCCATTGCCACACGTCCTGACTGCCTGCCTGACGACGTTGTGGAGTATTTGGCTGAATTGAATGAGCGCACATATTTGTGGGTGGAGCTCGGACTCCAGACAGTCCATGAGCACACAGCCCAGTTAATCAATCGAGCACACGATTATCAATGCTACGTGGATGCTGTAAAGAGGTTGCGCAAGCACAACATACGTGTATGTTCTCATATCATCTACGGATTGCCCGGAGAGAGCCACGAAGAGATGATGCAGACGGCAGATGCTGTGGCACATCTGGATGTGCAGGGGATCAAAATACACCTGTTGCATCTGCTGCGCAAAACACCGATGGTGAAGCAGTACGAAGCAGGACTCTTGGAATTCCTGTCTCAGGAAGAGTACACGAAGCTTGTTGTGGATACATTGGAAATTTTACCTCCAGAGATGATCGTCCATCGAATCACAGGGGACGGACCACCTGATCTTTTGATTGGACCGATGTGGAGTCGCAAAAAGTGGGAAGTTCTGAATGGTATTGATGCAGAACTGAAAGCACGGAATAGCTGGCAAGGAAAGTTATTCGTTCCACGCACGTAAATTCATCGCAACAAAAAGGGAGCCATTTCTGGGCTCCCTTTCTTTTTATAGATTGCGAATCAGATTTCTCGCACGCTTCGGGTAATTGGTGATCAGACCATCTACCCCACAGTCAACGGCTCGCTGGATTTGCGGACCTGTATTTACCGTCCAGCTCAAAACTTCAAAATGACGCTGCTTTGCTTGTTTGACCAAATCCTCCGTCAATTGATCATAGGGGACGTGCAATTGATCAGCTCGATAGCGACTGGCTACTTCCCAAGGCTTGGCGAGTGGCCCAACATATAAAAGTCCCGTCGTTTGCGTGGCATCTAATTGCTTGATTCGTAAAAGGCTATCGAAGTTGAACGTTGAAATGATCGTTCGCTCTGTTAGCTGATATCGTCTGATTTGTTCGATGACGAGCTCCTCTAAGTGAGGTTGATCGAGGAAGAAATTTTTCATCTCGATGATAAAGCGCAGTGGTGTGTCTACAAATGACTGAAATACCTCCTGTAGGGTTGGAATGTGGGCTTTTGGTACTCGCATAGACGAGTCTTTATCCGCTCGTAGCTGACGCAGCTCACGCAATGTGTAATGACGCACCAAGCCAGAACCATTGGTCGTGCGCTCCAGGTTATGGTCATGAATGACGACCAGCTTATTGTCACTGCTGAGCTGAACATCTAATTCGATCCCATTGGCTTTTCGTCGGGCGGCTCCTTGAAACGATTCCATCGTATTTTCCGGAAACAGGCCGGAAGCGCCACGATGGGCATAAATAAGTGGGGGCACGAGGGCTTCCTCCCTTCTCGAGCGTGTCATTGCCTACTATCATGATATGTAAAGGGCCCCTCGATACGACCTGACATGAGAGGCATCTCCAGAAGTCTATCCGATTACGACGAGTACGATGACCAACAGGACAAAGAGGACAAGGATCAGGGCAAAATTGTTATGGCAACTCACAAAACACACCCTCCTTCTCGCACATGAAGCGTCTACTCTCATGGTATGAAGAAGAGGTAAATATGACCCAACAGAATGCCCACCTTCTGTTTTTTTGTGCATAAGGAACGCTTTTTTATACAGATTGGCAGATGACGGTATACCTTGTTTTGCTACAATGAGAGTAAGAGTATTGTAGGGGAGGGTGAAGACCGTGATAAATGTTGTAGGCGCACAGGATGCTGGCGACCTGATCATTGATCGACAAAATCGCCGCGTAAAGCTGCATGTGTATGAACCATCACAAATCGAGCAGTGGGATCGGGTCTTGAAGGAACTGGCCGAGGAGTCAGAGGCAACAAAAGTGATTGTGTACGGAAAGAAACAAGATGTTCCGCAATGGCAATCCCTGGGTTACGAGCTGGAGGGTACCATTGATGGTTTTTTTCAAGGGGAAAACGCACAGATGCTCACCTGCTATCTGACAAAAGAGCGGGCTACCTCTGGCGCAGAAAAACTTGCTGAGGAAATTCTTGCGTTGAGCCTGTCAAAAGCGGGGAGTATGATAGAAAAATCATTACCAGAGGGATACCACCTGCGTGAAGCAACGGAGGCAGACACGAAGGAATTGGCGTGTCTGTATGGACTGGTATTCGCGACGTATCCTACACCGATGAACGATCCGTCCTACATTCGCAAAACCATGCAAGAAGGGACCCTCTACTATGTCGTTGAATTTGACGGCAAGATTGCTTGTGCTGCGTCAGCAGAAGTATCCGAACGCTTTGGGTCAGCGGAAATGACGGATTGCGCGACCCATCCAGACCATGCGGGGAAAGGTCTCCTCCAACCGCTGTTTATCGCGTTGGAAAAAAGGATGGAGGAGGCAGGGATTTACTTTTTGTACACCTTGACCCGGGCACAATCGGCAGGCATGAATGTGACGGCTGCCAAAATGGGCTATGCATACCGCGGACGGCTAATTAACAATTGTACGATCTTTTCAGGTTATGAAGACATGAATATATGGGTTAAGCCACTTCGCCCGACGAGGGAATAACAGGCTACCTGTTTGTAGGATACAACTGCTGTTGCAGACGGCGGGCCATCAGGGCCAACTGAAGCTGCCAGCGTTGATGAGCATCCTCCAGGCGGTAGCCTGTTTTTTCTTCGATCTGGGTCAACCGGTACTTGAGCGTATGTCGATGGATATACAAGGCTTGCGACGTCTGAAGACCGTTTCCGTTCTGGGCTAAATACACCTCAAGTGTTTCGAGCAGCTGTTGATTATATTTCGTATCATAGCGAATCAATGGATCCAGCAATGGGTTCCACAGGCGGAGCAAGCTATCTTTTTCACGATGGTACGGAAACAAAAACTGATAGCCCTGCATATCCCGGTATCGCAAAATCTGCGGGGACTGGGCCAACAGCGGGTACGCTTGCAGAGCAAACATCGCTTCTTCGGAGGCAGTGACGACGTTTGGCAATTGCTCACAGGGATTGCTCAAGGCGATGTGTAGAGCAAAGTCAGGGTGCAGCCCTCTCCAGCGGGAAGTGAGCTGTTCCAAGAGGCGCAGGCTCGTCTGATCATCCGGCAAAATAAACAAGAGGCAATGTGGCCGCTCGCGCAGCAAATAAGAGCGCTGATGACGGTCGCTAAGCCTCCGCATCAACGTAATGACACTTTGATGCATGTCTCCGAGCATCGTTTGATCGGCTACCTCTACACGGACAGCGACGCAGAGATGATGTCCAGCAAGCGGGTACCCCAGCATGCGACAACGGCTCTCCAGCTCCGTGTGGGTCATCTGCTGCCCATTCAGCAACTCCTCCACAAAATCCCCTTTTAACCGCCATTCCGTTGCGGCTACCGCCCTTTCCTTTACATATTCGAGTGCACATAAAGTAGAGGCATGCTGTAGAGCGACGTCATCGAGCTCTTTCCAGGCCTGCTCGGGCTTCGTTAAAGTCAACGTGCCAAAATGCTCGCGATTGGCGCGAATCGGTACATGATGCGCGATTTCCTGGGACTGATCATGCGGCAGCGCTTCCGAACTGCCATGCTGTGTGACTTCAAAGCCTAGTGCATCTACGAGCGAAACGACCCCTCCCGTAAGTGCAGCGAGCTCGCCTGCGATGGCGGGAAGGCCTCCTTTAGACAGGGCAGCATCAATCATTCGGTTATGAATCGCCGAGGAATAGGCCAGCGTTTCAAATTGCCGATTCATGATCGGCTGCAAAATGGCTTTGGTAATAGTAGAAAAGTTTATCTCCGTAGGAATTTCAATCAATGGAAGTTGATACTGATCCGCCAAAGTCAAAAACGTCTCGGGAATTTCCCGTAAATAAAAGCCCGTATGAATCGCAACGCCACTCAGCTTTTGCTTTGCCAACGAAGGAATAAAAGAAGCGAGCTTTTCTGTATGCTCAGCCAGTCCAAAGCCGGTTGTAATCAAAAATTCGCCTTCCTGCAAGCGGCTCGTATCCTCCAGCACCTCGACAATTGTCACCCAACGAATCGGATTGTCCAGTCCGCCTGCTCCTGCGATCAGCCTGGTGTGAACCATGTCCGGCAGTTGCAGCGCTTCTCTTATCGTGATGGTCATCAGGTATCTCCTCCAAAAGCCTCGGTAAAGGTTCTCTTATACAAAATGTACAAAAGATTTTGTCTCTTTGCCATGTTTTTTTGCCAGCACGTAGGATGGCTCTTGCGTGCTGGTCAGCTAGGATAGAGGTAGAGAATAAGCGAGGTGGCGACGAAAATGACGAAAAGCTATGTAATCAAGCCTGAATTGGGCAAAGAGTATCCGGTTATTTCTCACGGAAAAGGTATCTATCTTTACGATAAAGAGGGGAATCGTTACATCGACGGTTCTAGTGGAGCGGTGACGGCAAGCATTGGTCACGGTGTAGAAGAAGTAGCTGAGGCGATGTATGCGCAAGCCAAGGAGGTTTCCTTCGTATACCGCTCGCATTTTAGCAGCGATGCCGTGGAGAAGCTGGCTGCAAAGCTGGCGGAGTGGGCACCAGGCTCACTGAACTGGACGTTTTTTGTCAGCAGTGGTTCGGAAGCAACCGAGACAGCACAAAAAATCGCGATCCAGTATTGGCAGGAAAAAGGAAGACCAACGAAAAATCGGATTATCTCCCGCTGGATGAGCTATCACGGGATTACAATGGGTGCGCTCTCGATGTCTGGACACGTCTTGCGCAGAAAGCGGTTCACCCCATTATTGGCTGACTATCCGGCGATCACAGGACCATATCCATATCGTAAACCGGAAGACATGTCCCTGGAATCGTATGCGCTTGCGTGTGCAGACGAGCTGGAGACCGCAATTTTGCGCGTAGGACCCGAGCAGGTAGCGGCATTCATTGCAGAGCCTGTCATCGGAGCTTCTGGGGGAGCGGTCGTGCCACCAGACGGTTACTTCCAGCGTATTCGCGAGATTTGTGATAAATATGAGGTTTTGTTTATCGCAGACGAAGTAATGACAGGAGTAGGTCGCACAGGAAAAGCGTTTGGGATCGACCATTGGGGCGTCGTGCCTGACCTGATGACATTGGGTAAAGGGATGAGTGCCGGTTACACGCCTATGGCTGCTACGATTGTCTCGGACGAAATCATTGAGACCATTACAAAAGGTAGCGGCTCGATTATGGCAGGACATACGTATAGTGCCAATCCACAATCTGCTGCTGTTTCTCTGGCTGTCCTCGACTATGTGGAGAAGCATCAGTTGGTCGACAAAGCAGCCGAACAAGGTGCCTATATGCTTGCCCGCCTAAAAGAACTGGCAGACGAGCTGCCGTTGATCGGAGATGCACGTGGTCTTGGCATGTTGTGCGCGCTGGAATTTGTGAAAAACAAGCAGACAAAAGAACCGTTTGCGCTTTCTCAAGGCGTAGGGGGGAAGGTCATTCAAAAAGCATTTGAAAAAGGCTTGCTTATTTATCCGGCAATGGGCGGAATCGAAGGGGTGGCAGGGGATGCTGTCATCATCTCACCTCCACTGACCATTACCACGGAGCAAATCGATGAACTGATATCTCTGCTGAAAGAAGCGGTGGTAGCTGTTCAGCAAGAGCTCCAAGACAAGGCACTGATCGGATAGAGAAGGAGGAACGAGGATGACAAATCGATTTGAAAAGGTCGTCTCCCTGTCCGAAGCGCTCACCCATTTTCGCGATGGGATGACGCTGTTGGCAGGGGGATTCGGTGGCGTAGGAAACCCGCCTACTTTAATACAGGGAATTTTGGATAGAGGTGTGCGTGATCTGACGCTGATCAGTAACGATACGGCTTTCCCGCATATCGGAATTGGCAAACTGGTAACCGAAAAGCGCGTCAAAAAAGTGATAGCTTCGCATATTGGCTCAAATCCGAACGCAGGGGCCCAAATGACAGCTGGGGAGCTGGAAGTAGAGTTCTGCCCGCAGGGGATACTTGCAGAGCGTGTACGGGCAGGTGGAGTCGGTCTGGGAGGCATTCTATCGGATGTCGGCATCGGGACGATCGCGGAAAAAGGAAAACAGAAGGTCGTTCTGGATGGAAAGGAATACTTGTTGGAGACACCGCTCACTGCCGAAGTGGCTATCGTACATGCGAAAAAAGCGGATCGCTTTGGCAATTTGGTGTTTGATACAAGTGCACGGAATTTCAATCCGTTAGTGGCGATGGCAGGTGACATTACCATCGTGGAAGCGGATGAGATAGTAGAGGTAGGCATGATCGACCCGGAAGAAATCGTCACCCCGGGCGTTTTCGTGAACCTTATTGTCCAAAGTGAAGGGGTGAACTGGCAATGGGCATGGGAGAAGTAAAAGAAACCGAGAGCTATCGTGAACGTATTGCCCGCCGCGCAGCATTAGAAGTGGAAGACGGCATGATCATTAACTTGGGAATCGGCATTCCAACGTTGGTTGCGGATTTTATTCCAGCGGAAAAACGAGTCATGTTTCACGCGGAGAATGGCATTCTTGGTACAGGACCAAGCCCTGCGAAAGGCGAGGAGAATGCCATGCTTTGCAATGCGGGCGGTTTTCCTGTCACGCTTGCCACAGGAGCTTCCTTTTTTGACAGTGCGACTGCTTTTGCCATCATTCGCCGTGGACTATTGGATATGACGATTTTAGGAGTCCTGGAAGTAAGCCAAAATGGAGACATTGCCAACTGGATCGTTCCAGGCAAACGTGTCCCTGGCATGGGTGGAGCTATGGAACTGGCACAAAAGGCCAAGAAGGTCATGGTTGTGACCACGCATCTGGATAAAAACGGACGTTCGAAAATCGTGCGGGAATGCTCACTGCCGTTAACCGCGACAAAAGCTGCGGATTTAATCATCACGGACATGGCAGTGATGGAGGTCATGCCAGATGGGTTGTATCTGCGAGAAGTCATGTATCCATACAGTGTCGCTGACGTGATTGGAGCAACGGAAGCCGAACTCAAGATGGACGGAGAGGTTGGCGTTTTCCGCTAAGCAAAGAAAAAACGATAGAACGGGGGAAAAACATGGCAAACTGGCAGGTGCGTATCCGGGAGCAATTGGAAAAAGATCGGGAAGCCGCTGTTCAACTGCTGCAGCAATGGGTAAAAAGCCCAAGCGTGCAAGGAGAAGAGCAATCCATTCAACAAAGCATTGCAGAACTTTTGGGGCAGATGGGGCTGGACGTTGACTTATGGGTCATGGAAGGCGAAGAGCTGGTGTCACATCCGTATTTTGTCTCCCCGCGTACGACGTTTGAAAGCAGCCCGAATGTCGTCGGTGTGTGGAAGGGGCAAGGAGATGGCCGTTCCATCATTCTGAACGGACATGTGGATGTAGTGCCAGCGGGCGATCTGGCACAGTGGAGCGATGATCCGTTTGGCGGGAAGGTTGAGGATGGCAAGCTTTACGGGCGTGGAGCAACCGACATGAAGGGTGGAAACTTATCTTCACTGTTGGCGATCCAGGTTCTACAGAAGTTGGGCGTGCAACTGAAAGGCGACGTCATTTTTCAGAGCGTCGTAGAAGAAGAAAGCGGCGGTGCAGGCACATTGGCGACGATCATTCGCGGGTACAAAGCGGATGCTGCCTTGATTCCAGAGCCGACCAATATGAAAATTTTCCCGAAGCAGCAAGGCTCCATGTGGTTCAGATTAACGGTTAAAGGTCGTTCTGCTCACGGAGGGACTCGCTACGAGGGAGTCAGCGCCATCGAAAAGAGCATGCTCGTCGTTCAAGCCATTGGACAATTGGAAAAAGAGCGTAACGATCGACTCGACGATCCACTCTATGCCAAGCTGCCTATTCCGATCCCGATTAATCTGGGGGTGATTGAGGGTGGCAAGTGGCCTTCGTCTGTAGCGGACCTCGTCAAGCTGGAAGGAAGGATGGGGGTTGCCCCAGGAGAACAGATGGACGATGCCAAAGCAGAAATGGCGGCAGCACTCAAAAAGCTGGCAGAGGTCGATCCGTGGTTTGCAGAGCAACCTGTTGAGCTGGAGTGGTTCGGAGCTCGTTGGGTACCGGGAGCAGTGGAGCTCGATCATCCGTTGATGGATATTTTGCAAGCGCAGTTTGAAGCTGTGACAGGAGATCGTGCCATTGTGGAAGCATCGCCTTGGGGTACAGACGGCGGTTTGCTGACGGCTTTGGCCAATACGCCAGCGATTGTGGTCGGACCTGGAGTCACACAGGTTGCACACTATCCGAATGAATTCATCGTTTTGGATGAGGTATTCCGTTGTGCTGAGATCTTTGCGCTTACGTTACTGGAATGGTGCGGTGTGGCTGAAAGTGTGAAAGAGTAAAGATATCCAAATATTTCAAAATCGAGACAGGAAGGCACGCGTATGAGGGAGAATGATTGGAAGGTGAACACCAATCAATGAGAGTGGGGATATGCCGATGAAAAAAACATGCTTTATCGGGGGAGCGTGGGTGCCAGCCACTACTCATGCACCACTGTTCTCTCCATGTACGGGTCAAGAGATTGCACAAATTTCGCAAGCAGACTCATCATTGGTTGAAAAGGCAATTGCTGCGGCCCACGAAGCGACTGCCGACATGCGGCGCCTTCCTGCTTATCAACGCGCCTTCCTGCTTGAAAAAATCTCGATTTTAATGAATGAACGTTTGGAGGAAGCGGCGCGAATCATCGCAATAGAAGCGGGGAAACCAATCAAAACAGCTCGCGGAGAAGTGATTCGAACCATTCAGACGTATAAGTTTGCGGCAGAGGAAGCCAAACGCCTCCACGGAGAAACCGTACCACTCGATGCAGCGATCGGAGGAGAAGGACGCTTGGCTTATACCGTGCGTGAACCACTGGGAGTGATCGGAGCCATTACACCCTTTCCTTTTCCGATGAATCTCGTCGCCCATAAGGTCGGGCCTGCTCTCGCTGCTGGCAATACCGTTGTTATCAAGCCAGCTTCGCAGACACCGCTTAGCGCATTGTTTCTGGCAGAGCTCGCAGAGCAAGCGGGTGTACCTGCTGGCGCCCTCAATGTGATCACGGGAAGTGGGGCGAGCGTTGGCGATCAAATCGTGTCTGATCCGAGAGTCAGGGCGGTGACCTTTACAGGGAGTCCAAGTGTTGGGCTGGATATACGCAATCGAGCAGGTATGAAAAGAGTCATGCTCGAGTTGGGATCGAATTCGGCAGTGATCGTTGATCGTGATGTGCAGCTGAGTGAAGTGATTCCTCGATGCGTTTTTGGTGGCTTTGCCTACTCAGGGCAGGTATGTATCTCCGTGCAAAGAATTTATGTGGTGAAAGAGATCTATCAAGATTTCGTCCAGCGTTTTGTTGAACAAACACGAGCACTTCGCGGTGGTGATTCGCTCTCTGAGGACGCAGACTATTCGGCCATGATCAATTCGCGCGAAACTGAACGAGCGATGGAGTGGATTCATGAGGCACTCCTTCAGGGGGGACGTTTGGAGTGTGGGGGACAGATCGTGGATCGGATGCTTCAACCTACGGTGTTGACGGGTGTTCCGGCAGATGCAAAAGTATCTTGTCAGGAAATATTCGGCCCTGTCGTGCTGATAAATCCAGTGGATTCGGTCCGGCATGGCATTACGTTGGTCAACGATTCACGCTACGGATTACAGGCTGGTGTCTATACCAACAATCTGTCGTTGGCTCTGGAAGCGGCAGATGAGCTGCGTGTGGGCGGTGTGATGGTGAATGATATTCCGACTTTTCGGGTGGACCATATGCCCTTCGGTGGCGTAAAGGAGAGTGGACTTGGTCGGGAAGGGGTCAAATACGCGATAGAAGAAATGACGGAATTGAAACTCGTTTCCATCAAGCGATAAAGGAAATGGAGAAAGAGCTCTTGCAAAGAATAGTAGAGCTGTGATATAGTTTATATTGTTGAAATACGGAGGGATACCGAAGTGGTCATAACGGGGCGGTCTTGAAAACCGTTAGAGTGCAAGCTCACGCGGGTTCGAATCCTGCTCCCTCCGCCATAAATACAAATGAACCGACTCCAGTTGAAAAGCTGGGGTCTTTTTTATGGTCGAGAGCTTTGAGAGTAAGTTGTCGTTTCTTTTTTGTGAAAATATCAGAAAATAAAGAAAACTATTATATAATGGAGAGGAGACTATAAGTGATGGGGGAATATGCATGCTCGAAGCGCAAAGGGTTCGTAGAAATGCACTTGGCGATATTTTGCGAAGAAGTCGTGGACGAAATCCTGATAAGCCTGCCCTGTACTTTGAGGAAGAAGTATTGACCTACACGCAGCTTGATCAGTTTGCGAACAAGACCGCTCATTTGCTTCTTTCCAAAGGCTTGCAAAAAGGGGAGCGGGTAGCAGTATTGTCACGCAACTCAATGGATTTTGCGATTCTGAACTTTGGGCTAGCGAAAGCAGGAGCTATCATGGTGCCGATCAACTTTATGTTGAATAAGGAAGATGTCGCTTATATTTTCGGTCATGCGGAAGTGAGTGCTTGCTTCGCAGCTCCCGAATTCATGCAGCTCGCTCAAGACGGACTCCAATTAGCTGGAATTTCCCCTAAGCTGCTTTCCCTCATGTCCAAACCAGCAGTTCAAGCAGGGGAATGGTTGCCTTTTCGCACGCTGATTGAAGCAGCAGACGATCATGAGCCCGAAGTCGACATCGTGGACGAAGATGTTGTGCAGATTTTGTATACCAGCGGAACGGAGTCAAAGCCCAAGGGTGTTATGCTCACTCATAAAAGCATTATCTCCGAATATGTCAGCACGATTATCGAAGGCGGGATGACGCAGGATGATGTGGCTGTTCACGCACTACCCTTGTTTCATAGCGCGCAGCTTCACTGCTTTTTGGGACCATATGTGTACCTGGGTGGAAGCGGCATTATTTTGGAACAGGCAACCCCTGCGCTGATGCTACAGACGGTAGAGACGTATAAGGCCACCCAGTTGTTTTGCCCGCCAACTGTATGGATTGCTTTACTGCGTTCTCCCGATTTTGCCGCGCGTAATTTGAGTTCTTTGCAAAAGTGCTACTATGGTGCAGCAATCATGCCAATAGAAGTGTTAAAAGAGCTCAGTCAACGCCTCCCGAATGCACAGTTTTACAATTTTTACGGACAGACGGAAGTGGCGCCATTAGCAACTGTTTTACCACCGAAGGATCAGATGAGAAAAGCAGGCTCTGCAGGCAAGCCAGCGTTAAATGTGGAGACAAAAATCGTCGATGATGACGGGAAGGAAGTCCCTCGTGGGAGTGTTGGTGAAATTGTACACAGGACCAGTCACGCGATGCTGGGGTATTTCCGTGATGAGGAAAAGACACAGGCTGCCTTCCAGGGAGGGTGGTTTCACAGCGGGGATTTAGGCATCATGGATGACGAAGGCTATATTACGGTCGTTGATCGGAAAAAAGATATGATTAAATCGGGTGGAGAGAACGTAGCAAGCAGGGAGGTTGAGGAGCTTATTTATCAACATCCGAAAGTGTCTGAGGTCGCCGTGATCGGCGTTCCTCATCCGTTCTGGATCGAAGCAGTGACGGCCGTTGTTGTGCCGAAAGCGGGTGAGTTACTGACTGCTGACGAGATGCTTGCTTTTTGCAAAGAACGTCTTTCCTCCTTCAAAGCACCTAAATATGTAGTGATTGCTGATAATCTACCCAGAAACCCCAGCGGCAAAATCTTGAAAAGAGAGTTGCGCCTCCGATACGAAACACTGACGACTTAGCCAGTCACAAGGTATAAAGCTTCAGAAAAGCCCGCTCTTTCAGGGAGCGGGCTTTTTGCTGTTTAATTATTTTACATTGGAAACAGTCGGGCGATCGGCTTGAATGACTTCAAAACGATAGCCTTTTTCTTTCAGGTACGAGATGATTCCGGGGAGAGCTTGAGCTGTTGGCGATTTGGTGCTTGAATCATGCATCAAGACAACGATTTCTTTTTGTGACTTTACTTGCTGCTTTATATTTGCCAGTGCTTGCGTGGCTGTGTATTTGTTGCTCCTCGCATCGCCGTTTGTTATATTCCAGTCGATAAACGTATAGCCACGTTGTTTCGCCTCTGCTTTGATCGCATGCATGACTGTTTGTTCCTTGTTATAACGTTTGGGATCTTGATATTTCAAACTGACGGTATTCGTACTGCCACCTGGATAGCGGAATACGGTTGGTTTTATGCCGGTTGCTTTTTCAATCATTTGGCTGCCTTTTTCCACGTCAGCAAAAAAGCTTTCCATATTTTTGTAAACAAGCTGATAATTATGGGAATACGAATGTCCTCCCACCGCATGTCCTTCAGCTACAATCCTTTTGAGAATGGCCTCATGACCAGCTACCTCACGACCCACAATAAAGAAGGTGGCTTTGACCTGATGCGCTTTCAGCGTATCCAAAACGTGCGGAGTTACAGGAGAGGGTCCATCGTCAAAGGTTAAGTAAGCGATCTTCTCAGAAGACTTCGGTGTCTGAGGGATCGGTTTTGTAGCAGGTTCAGGCTTCTTCGTTTGATTGGTGGTTCCTTTGTTATTGCCAGGCTGCAGTGGAGTCGGTGTCTCTGGTTTTGCAGGCTTGGATGGTTTCAGTTGTTCTGGTTGCTTTGGCTGCTTCTGTTGAAGCGGCTGCATCGGAATAAACGGTTCATTGCCATAGATCAAATATTTTTGACGCAGCTCAACAAATTTCTTCAGATCCGCTTCATAGGAAGAAACAATCTCCTGCGGGGATTTGCCTTGCTCGAGAAGCAGCGCGATTTTGTTGGTACCCATTACCTTGTCGAACATGGAGATTTGCATACTCGTACTTTTTGGCATAGGGAATGGTTGTAATTGCTTGGCATATGCCAGCGCGTAAATACCTGTTTTTACCGGGTTAAACTGATATGGATCGTTGATCTGAAGACGTACTCCCCCTGCCGTTCCTTTATTCTCAGGAATAAAGATGACGCCAGGTAGAAGACTTCCATTTAACAGATCAGCGTACTTGTGCGAGTCTAGACCCTCTGCCCCGATCCAAGTGAAATGGTCGCCTTGACGAATGGGGGTACCCTCACCCAAACCGGTTGCCATATAACCGAAAACCGAGTTCAAGCTAGGAATGTGCGGAGAACTCGGAATCCAGGCCAAACCTGTCTGTTGATAAATCATGTTGCGTGTATACCCTTGCATCGGAATGACGGTAAGATCTACACCGATGGTACGGTTGAAAAACAAGGCCAGCTCTCCGATGGTCATGCCATGTGCAAGCGGGAGGGTATCCACTCCAATAAAAGAGCGGTATGGCAGTTCAACTACAGGACCCTCGACAATCGTTCCACCGAGAGGATTCGGTCGATCCAGTACCATTACTTCTTTTCCTTGTTCTTTTGCAGCTGTCATGGCATATTGCAAGGTAGATATGTACGTGTAGGTTCTCGATCCGATATCCTGCAAATCAACGAGAAGAATATCAATGTCTTTCAGCATTTCTGGTGTCGGCTTGCGGGTTGATCCAGACAAGCCATAGACGGGAATAGCGTAGACGGGATGAACAAAGCTCGTTACTTGTTTTCCTGCGACCGTTTTTCCGTCGAGGCCGTGTTCAGGTGCAAAGAGAGCGGTTAAATGGACGGAGCGATCTCGTCGTAACATGTCGATCGTGCTAACCATTTGACTGTTCTGACCTGTTTGATTCGTAATCAACCCGACTTTTTTGCCTTCAATGAGATGGTGGAACTGATTGAACAGTACATCACTTCCCAATTGGATGGCAGTCGTATTGGCGGAGCTTCCTACTGGAGGAATTAAAGTTAAGATAAGTGCCAGGATGAGGAAAGGGAGAAATTTGTTCATCATTCATTGCCTCTTTCAAGATAAAATACTGTCGCTTCTTGTCTATTGTAACGGTTTTGCAATGCAAGATGGTTGCATTTTTGTAACAATTTGAAATTAGGTCAAAAGGAGCAGAAAAAGGTAACGGAAAAGGGGAGGGGTATTAGGAAGAAATGTTCTTTTGAAAGGGAGTCTACAGGAAAATCTTGAAACAGCCCTCATCCTATAGTAGATTAAGAATCGTGTGAACCTTTTTGGAAATGGAGTGAATGTTTTGCTGAAAAAAGTAACCTCATTACTGCTAGCGATTGCCTTGGTACCAATGGCAGCGTTTTCTGCAGCGGCAGCGACTGCACCTGGAGCACCTAAAGCCGTACAGAATGCTGTTAAGGTGGAGTACAATAAAAAACAAATTGCGTTTCCTGACCAAGCACCTATTATCACCCAAGGGCGGACATTGGTTCCGATTCGTCCGATTGCAGAGAGTCTTGGATTTGAAGTGAAATGGAATGAACAAACGCGTACCGTGACCATCAACAAAGGAAAAGATAATATCAGATTGGTGGTTACTCAAAAAATTGCCAACAAAAATGGACAAACCATCAACCTCGACGTGCCTGCACAGATTGTGAACAAGCGTACTGTAGTACCCGTTCGTTTCATCGCGGAAGCTCTGAGCTACAAGGTTGAATGGGATCCGAAGACACAAACGGTATTGATTGCGGATAATGTGAACCCTAATCAAGTTGGTCAACAGGAAAAGCCAAAAGATCCAGCAAAGCCTGGAACAGACGAGAAAAAACCCGATACACAAGTATCATTGTTCGATAAAGAGAGTATTGAAGGTAAAAAAGTGAATGTCTTTGCTTATTATCAAGTTACCGGGAAGGTTGAAGCAGACTCAGAAGTTGTCGTCATCCTAGGAGATGACACATATGAGGTTACAGTAAATAAGGATGGCACCTTCAAGTTCCAACTCGAAGGTGATCATGATGGTATTCGTAGCTTCACTTTAAAAGCAGAAAAAGATGGAAAACAAGATACAGTAGATGGTGAGTTTATCGCTCAGTAAGGTAGCTACTTCCTGAGTAAGAACACCTCCTGCACATCACACTAAGTGCAAGGAGGTGTTTTTGTTATGAGACGAATAAGTAGGAGTATCATTACAGTACTCCTGTTTGCCGGCTTGCTGACAGGGTGTTCCCCTAACAAAGAACAGGGCACCGAAGATCAGAACGGAAATCAGGCCAAATTTGAATCTCTCGGGATTAACTTCCAGAATGATAACGTCGGTAGGGACAAAGGACCGGCAGCCATGATTAGCCAAAAGAGGGTTCATCAGCGAGAACCGCAGCTTGTGACGTCCTTGGAGGGGCATGCGGAAAAGCTGCCCGGTGTAGCTGATATCAAGGTGTTAGCGTACAAGGATAACTTGATTGTAGGTGTGCTGCCAGTCGATACACCAAAGCCTGACGAAGTCAATCCGCGGACGTCGATCCCGTATACGCCTGGAAAAATTGTACGAGTCGATAATGGACATCCAGATTCGCTGCACAGACGTGTTGTGAATCGGATGAGGTCAAGTTTACAGGCAGAAACACGCTTCAACATTTTGTATGTGTCTACCAATCGCGCTGTTTATGACCGAATCGCAGATTTGCATTCACGAATTACGAACGCAGAGCACATCAGTGACGAGGAATTTCAAGTCCTGTTAAATGATATTGGATATACTGTTATTGGATATAATTTAGTGGATTGAAAGAGCACCACCTGGACTCCCGGGTGGGCTTTTTGTCGATTAAGGGTCAAACGGCAGGAGAATAGTTAGAAATGGGGAAATAGTCAAAGAAGAGCAGGAGAACGGCAAGGAGTGCACATTGTATGATTCCAATCCACATCCCAATATCCAAAATAACTCCTCCAGGACAGAAGCCGTATGTCTTACGGAGACCTGCATTGGCAAAAAAATTACGATTGTTGAAATATACGCAGCTTTGTCTCATACATGCAGGGACAGGCTACGGCAAAACGACTTCTTTGGCTACATTTTTACATGATGATGCACTGGCTTCGTCCTGGTATACCATTCAGGATGGAGACGATGCCCTTCTTGCATTTGTCATCTGTCTCGTCGAAAGCGTTCGTCAGGTTCATTCTGATTTTGGACAGGTATTGCGAGAGCAACTCAAACGTATCACAGAGCAAAGTCAGGTGCCCTCCCTGGACAGTAAGGTACTGGTTGACTGGTTTGTCGGGGAGTGTGTACAGCTCCAGGCTGACCACATAGTTGTTTTGGACGATTACCAACGAATTGAGAATGGCAGTGAAGTTGATCGATTTGTTCAACGGTTAGCCGAGGCTCTTCCACAAAAGGTCAAGCTGGTTATTTTAACGCGTTCCCGACCGAAATGGTCCAATCTCGACTTGTTGTCCGCCAGAGGGGAGTGTCTGGAACTTACAACAAATGACCTTTCTTTTACGCTGGAGGAGAGTGAGGCCTTTTATTCAGATCAATACGACATCACACTGTCCGAAGACGATTGGGGCCGAGTCGAAGAAGTGGCGCAAGGCTGGGTGATGGCGCTGCGCACTTTTGGTGAAATGGTAACGAGGGGGCAGACGGTATCAGATAGTCTGCGTGAATTATCCCGATTGCTGCACTTGCTGGAAGTAGAAGTCTGGACACAGTTGGATGCACGTATGCAGGGCTTCTTGTTGAAGGCAGCTGTTCTCGAACAATTCGATTTGGAGGATTGCAAGCAAGTACTTGGGGAAGGATGCATGGAGCACCTGTTGGAAGCCCAGCGTTGTAATCTTTTTCTTCATGTCCAAACAGGATCTCATTATTTCTTTCATCCACTTTTCCAGCGTCTCCTGTCTAGCAAGCTGGCTGGGAATCAAGCGACATATGTGCAGGTCAATCAAAAGGCTGCAGGTTGGTACAGACGTAAAGGGGACGAGGCAAAAGCTTTTGGGCGGTTGCGTCTTGTCGAACAGTGGGAGGTGCTGGGCGAATGGCTGTGCCAAGCATCGGAAAGGTTGCTGCAAGCAGGGAAGCTGGACTTTTTATATGAGTGGATTATGCTGTTACCAGATCACATCAAGTGTGAACAGCATTGGCTGTTGTTTTATCAGGGCGAAGTAGAACGCTATCGCTGTCTATATGCGAAGGCCTTTTCTTCTTATGAGCAATTTTTGAAACAATGTGAACAAAAGCAAGATCAAATCGGATTGTGTCGAGGGCTGGAAGGGCAAGCACGCGTTCATCTCGACAGCGTACAAGGCGTCCGGGCAGAAGAACTGCTTAAAAGAGCGATTCAACTCTTGCCCCCATTTGAACAGGAGAATGAGATGGCGCCGAGGCTGTATCGCTTGTTGGCAGAGATTTATACAAATCGCGGAGATGCCAAACAGGCGTCTGCTTGGTATGAACGGAGTCAGGAATTAGAGCAGCAGACGGAGGTTGAGCTGGAATCGCGCCTGTTGTTTCGTACTGGCCGACTACAGTCCTCCATTCAGCTGTTGGAGAGTAAGTGGCAGGTAGAACAGAGGAAGCATCCTCCCTTGACCAGATCGTATCGGGAGACCTCTTTGCTCCTATCTTTTGTGTATGCATTGAATGGCGAATGGGAGCGAGGGTGGGAAGCAGCAGAAACTGCCATACAACTCGGACGTGCAGCGCATTCCCCTTTTGTAGAGGCGAATGGTTATGTTCGAAAAGCCCATGCGGCCCTCATCAGTCAAACATTGCCTACGGACGAGATTCGCCAGCTTTATGAAAAAGGTTTGCAAATCATGGAGGAGCTCCAGTCGACACGGGGAAAGTCAGAAACGCTTCTGGGACTAACTTTGCTTCATGCAAGAGAAAAGGCACTCGACCAAGCGCTTTTATATGGCAACAGGGGGATACAAGAGACAGAGGCAATGCGCGACGACTGGTTAGGCAGTCTTGTACGCATGGCGATTGGAATTGCTTATGCCAAATACGGGAAAGAAGAGGAAGCATGGGCTACCTTTATCGATTGTGCCGACCGACTCAGTCACTGCGGGGACAGCTACAGCGTCGTCATTTGTCAACTGTGGCTGAGCTTCTTGGCTTATCGCAAGAAACAATGGGATTTGTTCGTACCTGCAGTGACGCAAGCACTGTCCTTGATGAAGTCCGGTGAATATTCATTCCTTTTGCAGAGGCCTACCCTACTTACACCGCATGATGTACAGCAGCTTATGCCAATTCTGATTGAGGCAGAGCGCCGCAAGGTATCACCGGATTACGTCTCTCAACTTTTAAATGATTTGGGCTTGCAAAACGTGACTTTCCACCCCGGGTATACCCTTCGTATTCAGACGCTTGGTGCTTTCCGTGTATGGCTGGGAGAGCGGGAACTGAGCGAAAAGGCATGGCAGCGTGGGACGGCCAAGCTGCTGTTTCAGCTTTTATTGACGAAGAGACATCATTTATTAGCCCGGGAAGAAATCATGAACCGGCTATGGCCAGACAGTATTGAAGAAGCGGCAATTCGTGATTTTAAAGTATCGTTGAATGCGTTGAACAAAGCCCTCGAGCCAGATCGTGCGGCCAGAACGGACACATTTTTCATTCAACGCCATGGCAGCTCTTACGGTTTCAATCTGGCATCGGGCTACCATATGGACGTCGAGGAGTTCGAGAAGCTCGTTACACTGGGCTTGGCAGAGTCTGATCCGCGTCAGGGGGCCATCCTTTTGGAAAAAGGGCTTGCGTATTACTTGGGTGATTACATGCCGGAATGCCGTTATGAGGATTGGTGTGTAGAAGAGCGTGAGAGAGTGCAGGCGCTGTTTTTACGCGGAGCAGAGAGGGTAGCCAAAATCATGCTAGAGGACGGGCAATTGGAAAAAACGATCCGCTGGTGTGAGGCGATTTTGCGAGTGGACGATTGCTGGGAGGAGGCGTACCGCTTACTTATGACTGCGTATTATCAGCAAAATAATCGGACACAGGCAATCCGCTGGTATGAAAAATGTGTAGTAAAACTAAAGGAGAACCTAGGTGTCGCACCAATGCCTGCAACCATGGAGACTTACCTTCAAATTATAGAGTCGTAAAAGATCGCCCACAAAGCGATCTTTTTTTGTACATAGAGCAATGGCTGCTTGACAAAACTAGGAAGTATTCGTAATATAATCTTTGTACTGACCGGTCAGTTCAAAAAATCGAAAGGGGACAGGAGTGATGGCACCATCAAAAAAAGATCAAATTGCAAACGGAGCTTTAACCGCATTTGCCCAATTGGGTTATAGCGAAACGACCATGGATGCAATCGCGGAAATGGCACAGGTGGCAAAAGGAACACTCTATTATCACTTTTCCACAAAGGAAGAGCTGTTTTTGTACGTGATAGAAAAAGGCGTGAAGATGCTGATTTACCATGTAGATCATGTGATGCAGAATGAAGAGCTTTCCTTGGAGGATCGCATTCTGAATGTGTTGGATGAGCATCTTCGCTTCTTTTCCGAGAATCAAGATTTGTGTTTCCTGTTGCTGAGTGCCTTTTCAGGAGATGGACAGCGCGACAGGATGGTTGGCAATCTGCTAGGTGGCTATTTCAGCACGATGGAGTCTCACATGCTGGAACTGCAGAAGCAAGGGTATATCCGGGCGGATATCGATATTCGCACACTTGCTTCCTCGTTGTTTGGCATGGTTGGTTTTACTGTACTACGCAAGCAGTTTCGCAAAGAGCCAGTCAACAGTGCCGCAGATAAACAGACGCTTCGTTATATGCTTTCAGGAATGTTTCAAAATAACGTCTAGAGAAACGTAAAACAAGAGGAGAAGACAGATGAACAAACGTGCATGGATCGGTGTAGGTAGCTTTGTAGTTAGCATTGCAGTACTTGGAACTGTATTGTTTGGTTCAAATGTGAGTAGCATGGCAGGTCAGAATACAACGAAATTAGCAGGTGTAATCGAGGGAACAGAGGTAGACCTCTCTTTTAAAATGGGCGGTTCCATCGAACAGCTCTCCTTAAAAGAAGGAGACGAAGTAAAGGCAGGTCAAGTAGTTGCCACGCTAAGCAGCGCGGAAATCCTTGCGAAGAAAGAACAGGCTGAGGCTGCTTACAAGCTCTCACTCGTCAGACTTGATCAGGCAAAAAAAGGAGTATCAGTGACGGATAACTCCAGCAATGCTCAAGTCGACCAAGCAAAAGCAGCAGTAAACTCGGCGCAAGCGCAGCTTGACGCGAACAAAAATGGAGCGCGTTCGGAAGAAATTACACAGCTCAAAGCGAAATTACAAGCAGCACAAACTGCGAATCAAATTGCCGCGACGAATTTGGAACGAATGAAAAAATTAATGGCGGAAGGCGCCGTTCCACAAGTGAAAGTGGAAGAGGCGCAGATGCAAGCAGATAAAGCCCAAGCGGAGTTTAAAGCAGCAGAAGAGCAGTTGAAAATGGCTCAAACTGGATCGCGCAAAGAGCAAGTCGATGCCGCACAAGCACAACTGGATCAAGCAAAAGCTGCATACAACCAAGCGGTAGCAGGGAGAGGTCAAGTAGGCTTGAAGGAGCTGGATGTTAAATCCGCAGAAGCGAACGTCATGCAGGCAAAAGGTGCACTGGCAGAAATGGAAGCCTATGTGAACAACACCAAGCTGACAGCTCCAGTAGACGGTATTGTAAAATCAGTAGCTGTTCAAAAGGGAGAGCTGGTTTCGCAAGGCTTCACCGTCTTGACGATCCAAACGAAATCAGACAACTATGTCAAATTTTATGTAAATGAATACATGCTTGCGAATGTGAAAACAGGCGATCAAGTGAAATTGTTTGTCCCAGCCCTGAACAGAGAAGTAGACGCCAAAGTGGTTACTGTAGCTCCTGCTGCTGACTTTGCCGTGAAAAAAGCGACACAAGAACTCGGTGATCGTGACATTCGTTCCTTCCAGGTGAAGCTGCTGGTGTCCGATCCGGAATTGCGTCCAGGTCTGACGGTTGAGTGGCAACTTGAAGGAGCTGGTAATGGTGAATAGTTTCTCTCACCTATTTTGGAGCGAATGGAAAAATCTTTTTGCAAACAAAACCATTCGCAATATTCTCTTCCTCGTTCCGCTGATTTATTTGACGATGTTCGGCTTTCTGTACAGTGAGAAAAAAGTAATGGAGATCCCCACTGTGATGGTGGATGCCGATCAAACCGAATTGAGTCGTGAGCTCTATCGCGCCTTTGAGGTCGATCATACATTTCGGATCACGTCGATTGTAGGAACAGAAGAAGAAGCAATGAAATTGGTTGACAAGGGCGAAGCAAACATCGCCCTGATCATTCCTGCTGGACTAGAAAAGGATGTGAAGGCTGGGAGAGAGGCAGAGGTATTGACTGTTATCGACGGCAGTAACATCATGATTTCGAATACGGCAGTTCGAGCAGCAAATACAGCGATTAAGTCTGTTTCAGCAGGAACCACGCTGAAGAAGATGGAAGCACTCGGCGGCTGGGGAGAAGAAGGGAAAAACATGTTTACGGGTATCGACTATCGATACAGAGTGTTGTACAACCCGACCTTCAGCTACCTGTCCTTCATGGTATTCGGTCTTGCAGGTACAGTGCTTCAACAAGTGCTGTTTCTCGGAATCGTATTGTCGGTTGCCCAACAAAAAGAAGAGGGTACCTGGAAGGATACACTCTCTCGCCATGGTTTCTTTGCAATCACAGCGAGCAAATTATTGCCGTACTTTCTGGCGGGAACCCTCAACATGTTCCTGGCGTTTACACTGATGTTAAAAGGTTTCGATATCCCTTATTACGGAAGCACATTTGACCTAATGCTACTGGCTACCATGTTTAACTTGGCGGTATTGGCTATCGGTTATGCCATCTCCTTTGTATCCAGCAGCCAGCTCCAAGCTACACAGATCGGGATGATGATTGCCGTACCTTCTTTCATGCTATCGGGTTATACATGGCCACTGATGTCGATGCCAACAGGGATTGCTGCAATTGCAAAATCTTTGCCACTGACCTATTTCCTGGATGGTGTCAGAGAAATTTTGACGAAGGGCCACGGGCTGTCAACAGTCATGGACGACTTTATGGTTCTCGGCTTCATGACACTCATCGGGTTGTTCGCAGCCTATGTGATTTATTTGTTGCAGATAAGGAAAATGAAGGGGAAAGTTAGAGAACAAACGGCTGTAGAAATATGAGAATTTGGCTGCGCCAGAGCTATGGCGTAGCCTTTTTTTACTTACATGCAACTTGTTTGGCAGTCAGGCTGTATAAAAATAACCCTTGTGTAATAAATAATCCTTCCTTTATACTTATTATAAAAAAGGCAGATTCTTCAACACTAGGGGGACTTTATGTCAGCGACTCATCTAAAGCAATTGTGCGAGGAGACGTACACCAAGTTGAAAAAGGTCAGCATGGAAGTGGAACGTTTTTTGAATCAGGTCACATTATCTGCTCTAGTATCTGCGTCAGGTGATCCTGAAGAATTTGAAACGTATTATCGTAACTATCTTTCCGACTTGCGCCACCTTTTGGTCTACTGCGAAAATGCATACGAAAGGCTGGGAGTATCACTCCGACGCGCACGATTCCATGAGGAGTTTGCCGAGGAAGTATTGTATCAGGTCTACCATACCTGTATAAATAACTTCTACTATCCAAAAGGTGAGGTCTACGAAGAAGATGGGCGGTTGGCCTATACAGGTCAGGACTGTATCATTTTCCGCAAGCAGGTAGTCCCTGAGTTGCAGGAGTTGACCTTGTCCCTGGCCAGAGTGTTCGAACAGATGCGTAATGATCTTCAATATTATGAGACAGACTACATTGCGAAAAAAAGTATGCAAATAGAAAAAGCACAGGCCTAAAAAGCCTGTGTTTTTCTTTGGTTTCCCAATCAGGGATGAACCCTGATGGAAGTCCTATTATTTATAAAAGTGTAGCGTAATGGATAATGGCTGTGTACATTATGCTTCGAAGTACTCACTTTTCTCCTCATCAAAAGAGAGGGGAGAGTTCATGAGAAAAAAACGAATTTCCTCAATGCTTAATCCCATTTTTCGTGCTGTAAGGATTAGATCGATCCATTCCTTATCCAGGAGATCTTTAGGAGACGGAGTGGTTTTCATGTTAGTTCCCCTTATACCCTCCTTTTGTAAAAACAAATAAAATACCCAAAAAATGGTTGGAAAAAGATAGGAAAAAGCTTATATCAAAAATGATACTTAATTCAGTTTCATATGTAAATCTAGTATTTGTGACTTTTGTTTTAAATTCATGCAAAAATAATAAGCCACCACTATATCAGTGCTGGCAACAATGTTATTTATGTCGATTTAACCGCCATTTATTGTACTCCAAAAATTCCCGAAACTGTTCTTTACTTACCCCGGATTTCATAGCCTCTTCGATCAGCTTGTACCATTCTTCATCAACATTCTCGCTTGAAGGAACATCTTTTTCCTGAAGCAATGTGTCTACTGTCACATTTAATACTAGTGCGATTTTCTCAAGAAATTGAATAGAAGGATTTCGCTGAATGCCGCGCTCGATTGAGCTCAGATAAGACTTGGCGACACCAGCGCGTTCAGCTAAATCAGAAAGAGAAAGGCCTTTGTCTATTCTAAGCTGCTGTATACGCGAGCCGATCATGTAATAGCCACCCCTTTAAATCTCTTTGTTTATTATAACGTCAACATAGCTGAAACACAACTTTTTGTGGGACTAGTCCTGTGTCGTTTGGCTCATTTATTCGAATTGAACCTACTGACACTGCTAAAAAATTACCTTTCTACTAGATGAAATGTAGCCCCATTATGGCTAAGTATCTATAATCGTGGTCGTTCTTTATAAGAAACGTGTTGTTCGTTATTAAGGTTGAGCAAAAACGAGATATTCAGACGTTATTCAACAAAATAGTCGATTTTCGCTGTTTTTGGTCTATTTTTAGAGAAAATTGATATTTTACATTCTTTTGCCTGTACAGGATACTGATTTCAAATCGTTCTTTATAAAGAACAAAACGAACGAAATGTTCTCTATAAAGAAAGTTTCGGATTTGAACGGCGCTTACTGCTGTCGATTTGAAATGGATAGGGATGCACAGAAAAACGTACAAAAAAAATCGGAGAGGAGAGATCCATTCTGCATGCCAATTTGTCAGAAGCAGTAACGGTAATCTGCCTGCTAATTGTAATAATTATACTATTTTTTATGGGGATCTTGGTGATTAAATCAAGGAACTTGTTGATAGAAAGGAGAACGCGCGTTTACCTGAGACAGTTTCAAGACTACTTCACGTATATCCAGTCTCAGATGGACTCGCCTGAGAGATTGAAACCGCCTTACTGGCAATTAAATCGTTTGGAAATGAGGGTTCTGCAACAAAAACTCATTGAATGGATCGAATCTCTAACAGGAAGCCACCGAGAGAAAATGATTACACTATGTGAGGATACAGGACTCGTCAAGCAAAACCTCCGAAGGCTGTATAGTCGCTTCCATTGGATAAGGATCGATGCAGCGTACTTTCTAGGAGCAATGCGGTCGGAGGAAGCTGTACCAAGACTTCTACAGTTGCTACAGACAAAAAAACTCGATCCTACTCATTTTATCATCGCGAGATCTATCGCTAAGTGTGCGAGAAATCTGGAGGATATAAGGAACATGCTGATGCTCCTTGTAAAACATCGAAAAAGCAATCATTACCTTGCCGTTGACATCATGAAAGAGACAGATCTCGATTGCACACCATTATTGCTTGAATGTTTGCGAAGTACGGACAAGGATTTGAATAAAATCGCTTTGATTGGATGGTCTGCTCCTTTAACCGCGGAGATTGCCGATTTGGTATATCGGCAGATCGATTCGGAAGACAAGGAAGTCCGCATCCAGTCAATGAGGTTGCTGTTCAAATATGATGCTGTTTTGGCAACGGCATTGTTCGAGTCCTTGATGAAGACGAACGATATGGAAGTTTGTCAGAATACTGAAATGATTGAGATGTATGCCAGTTACAAAAAGCAAATCAATGAGGATGAGCAGGTGGACAAGAAAAGCCGTTATGTTTATGCCGTGTAACTATACCTGAAAGGAGTTTGACATGAGGGACTTTTTGCAAGCATACGGGATCTTTGCTGTTTATTACGTAATCGTGATTGAGACGCTCTATTTAACGATTCTAAGCCTGTCCATCAAAAATATTTTTTCCATCATCAAAAGCTCCATGTATTCTCGCTTTCAGTCACTCTCTGGATCAGAGTACGTACCACAAATTTCGATTCTCGTTCCCGCTTACAATGAGGAATTGACCATCATTGAAAACGTTCGTTCGCTTCTCGCGCTAGATTATCCCAAGTATGAAGTCGTTGTTATTAATGACGGTTCCAAAGACGAAACGTTGCAAGTTTTGTTACAGGAGTTCCAGTTAACTCGCACAGAGTATGCAGGGGGCTCCAGAGTATTGGAAACCTCCAACGTACGAGGCGTTTATTACAATCCGCAATATCCGAATTTATATCTCATTGATAAGGAAAACGGAGGAAAAGCCGACTCGCTAAACGCGGGGATTAATCTTTCCCATTATCCATTGATTGCTTCCATCGATGCTGATTCCTTATTGGAAAAGGACGCATTGATCCGCATCGCCAAGGTGTACATGGAAAACCCTGAAGAAACGGTCGCAATCGGCGGCATAGTCCGAATCGCTAACGGTTGTGAAATCGAGGATGGAATGATAAAGAAAGTTAATCTTCCTACCAAAATCTTGCCTATGTTTCAGTGTGTCGAATACCTAAAGGCATTCCTAGGGGGAAGGATCGGTTGGAGCTCAATCAATGGACTGATTATTGTGTCAGGTGCCTTTGGGGTATTTCGAAAAGATTTCGTGGTCAAAGCCGGCGGTTATCGAGGGGGATATCCCGGCGAGGACATGAACATTATCATCAAGCTTCATAAATATATGCTTGAAAATAAACTTCCATATCGAGTGGCTTTTTGCCCTGATGCCGTTTGCTGGACCCAGGCTCCTGATACCTTGAAAATACTTGGCAGCCAGCGAAGAAGATGGGGACGTGGCAACCTTAAAAACATGCTGGAGTACGGTATTTATATAGTAGGCCGTCCCAAGTACAAAGTTGTAGGGCTGATTACATTTCCCTATAACATCATTTTCGAAACGCTCAATCCTTATTTCAGGTTTACCGGTTTTTTGGCTCTGCTGGGATATACATTGATGGACATGACTCAATGGAGAATACTGGCTATCTATGCGATGCTGAATCTCTTGTTTGGCGTGCTGCTCGGGATCGGTTCTCTTTTTATGGAAGAGCTGGCCTTCAAGCGTTACACAAGATTTCGCGACAACCTCAAGATGTTGGCATTCCTCTTCTTCATGTTTCTTGGATATCAGCAGTTGGGAGTCATTTGGAGATTTCTGGGGCATATCGAGTTTATGCGCAACAATAACACATGGGGAACCATGACGAGAACAAGCTGGAAAACATAGAGAAATAAAGCACAGGAGGGAGATACCATGAGTCAGATTGCAAAAGCGTATTCGTTTCCTTTATTTCAAGCCTTTGAACATGTGCTTACCTTCTATGAGTCGAGTCAGTTGCCATGCGGGATTATTCTGGCTGTCACGAATGGAAGCAGTGAGGAAAAGCTCCAAGATTTGAAAATGTCTTTGGCAAAAGCAGAGGGGTTTACGGATATCCATTGTTTTTACGACAAACAAAGCAGCATTCTGGGAATTCTCCTTGGCGATCAAATGCTAGGCAATACTCATTTCTATTCTCTCTTCATCAAGGAACAGCTACAGACCCAACAACTGTTGGCAGGGCCAGTATTCATCGCCAGCTTCCCTGAACAGGGGGAATCAGCAGCACAAGTTCTCAGTGGTATGGTACAGGAGATTACTGCTGGAAAGGGAAGCGCTGGTGAGATTCACATATACAGCGGTAAAAGATCATCGGAAGAAAAGAGAAGTCTTTTGCTTGTTTCGCAAGATGAAACTGTGAATGAGTTTTTACGCATCTATTTACAAAGAAAAGGTTACTGCGTTTATTTGGCGGACAACGGGAGAGAAGCGTGGGAAAAATACAAACGATTTTTACCGGACGCTGTTATCACCGATATCAATTTGGCCATTGAAGACGGTTACCAGCTCATCAGCAAGATCAATGCAGTTGAGCATGGCACCAAAATCGTGGTGTTAACCCACAAACGGTTGGAAGGCGACAAGAAAAGATCATTCGAGCTGGGAGTCTCAGATTATATAGCGAAGCCATTTTCACCAGTGGACCTGGAAGCACGAGTGAGAAGTCTATTGTCTTAAACATAGATAAAAGGGAGGAAGAAAAAAATGAGCTACTTCACAAAATTGAAGCAAAAAATGGAATCAAAAACCGTAAAAGTCGGGGTAATTGGTCTTGGGTACGTTGGTCTTCCCCTCGCTATGGAAATGGCAAAAAGCGGTTTCTCTGTTTACGGCATCGATTTGGACCAACGGAAGGTAGAAACCTTGCTTGCTGGGAGGTCGTATATTCAGGACGTTCCTTGCGATGTGATCCAATCAAGCCTATCTGCTCAGCGATTCTTCCCGACTACTGATTATCGGGTGCTCAAGGAGCTAGATGCCGTCAGCATATGTGTGCCAACGCCGCTCAGTGAAAATCAAGACCCGGATACGTCCTTCATTAAGGGAGTTGTCCGTGAAATTATTAAATATAAAAAGAAAAACCTTCTGATTACGCTTGAGAGCACAACTTACCCGGGGACGACAGAAGAATTGATTCAATGGGAGTTCGAAAAGCTGGGTCTGACCGTCGGAAAGGATTTCTTTCTTTGCTTCTCTCCTGAGCGAGTAGACCCAGGCAATCATTCCTTCAACACACACAATACGCCAAAAGTAATCGGGGGAACCACGCCGAAGTGCTTGGAGTTGGGGGCCCTGCTGTATGGCAATCTGGTAACCAATGTAGTAACGGTTTCTTCTCCAAAAGTAGCTGAAATGTCAAAATTATTGGAGAATACATTCCGGAGTGTAAACATTGCCTTTATCAATGAAATGGCTATGATGTGCGACAAAATGGGCATCGATGTGTGGGAGGTTATCAAAGCTGCGTCAACGAAACCGTTTGGCTACATGCCATTTTATCCAGGTCCTGGAATCGGTGGGCATTGCATTCCGCTTGATCCGATGTACCTTTCTTGGAAGGCAAAGGGCTTCCGCTTTCATAGTAAATTCATCGAACTGGCACAATCGATTAACGACAATATGCCAGACTATGTGATCAATAAAACTGCACAGGTACTGAATCTTTATGCCAAATCAATCAAAAACTCGCGGATTCTCATTTTGGGGATGGCCTACAAGCCTGACATTGATGACCTGCGTGAATCCCCAGGCTTGCATATATATGAGCTGTTCCTGGAAAACGGGGCACGTGTGGATTACTACGATCCTTATGCACAAAGCTTTGTAGACAAACGCGGGAACACAGTTCGTTCCATTCTGCATGACTTGGAACAAATGAAAAATTACGATTGCATGGTACTCGTTACGAATCATAAGAGCTTTGACTATCAGGAGTTTGCTGACCTGGGTGTAGCCATCATTGATACACGAAATGCCTTTGACAGCATAACAGGTCAACACATTTACAAGCTGGGGAATCCGGCAAGGATGCATGGTGAAGAAGAACGAGTCGTACTCCTGGCTTAACTCGGAAACTGGATGCTCATTACGGAATAGGGAGGCAATCGTATGTGCGGTATCGTGGGATACATTGGTGAGGGGCAAGCGCAAAAAATCCTGACAAATGGTTTGCAGAAGTTGGAGTATCGCGGCTATGATTCGGCTGGTGTAGCAATATGTAACGGTGAAAAAATGGAGATTTGCAAATCGAAAGGAAGGCTGGCCGTTTTAGAAGAACGGCTGGTTCAATCTCCTATTCGAGGTTGTTTGGGAATCGGACATACGCGTTGGGCTACTCACGGCCGTCCATCCGATGAGAACTCACATCCACATACGGATGAGTCGGGGAAGTTTTCTGTTGTCCACAATGGTATTATCGAAAACTATCTGGAAATCAAACAGGAGCTTTTGGACCATGGAGTCACTTTTACATCCGAGACCGATACAGAAGTCATTGCTCATCTCATTGCTGTACTATACGAAGGCGATCTCGTTACCGCGGTTCGAAATGCAGTACTGCGTATGCGCGGAGCATATGCTCTCGGAGTTATTTGCGAGTACGAACCAGATAAAATGGTGGCAGTCCGATTGGCAAGTCCATTAATCATCGGGGTAGGCAAAGGAGAAAACTTCATCGGCTCCGACATCTCTGCTGTACTTGAGCACACACGCGACATTGTTATCTTAGAAGATGGGGAAATGGCTGTTCTCAAGAAAGACAGCGTTTCTCTCATGAAAGTGGAAACGGGCGAACCGCTTCAACGAGAGTTGTTCCACGTAGATTGGAATGTGGAACAGACGGAGAAGGACGGTTTTGAGCACTTCATGTTAAAAGAAATTTACGAGCAGCCAAATGCATTTCGTAACACGCTGCTCAACCGGATTGACGAGGACGGAAAGAAAATTGTTTTGAAGGATTTGCAATTACACGCAGAACAAATCAAAGGTGTTGAGAAGATATTTATCGTCGCGTGCGGTACCGCCTATCATGCAGGGCTGATCGGTAAAAATGTGATCGAAAACCTGGCAAGGATACCGGTAGAGATCGATGTCGCTTCAGAATTCAGATATCGACGCCCTATTATATCTGAAAAAACGCTGGTCATTGTCGTGAGCCAGTCGGGTGAAACGGCTGATACGCTGGCCGCCTTGCGGGAGAGTCAACGCCTGGGAGCCAAGGTCTTGGCTATTACCAACGTACAAGGCAGCTCTATTTTCCGTGAAGCCGATTACGTACTTGCTACCTTTGCAGGGCCGGAAATTGCTGTAGCTTCAACGAAGGCGTACACCTCTCAGGTAATCGTTTTTTATCTGCTCGGATTGTATCTAGCTCAACTGAAGGAGACGCTTACGGAAACAGAGCGAGAAATCATGATTGCCAATTTGCGGCAGCTGCCTGAGCAGGCTGAAAAGGCACTCCAACATGCGGATGATATTCGTGTTTATGCCGAGTCTATCCAAAATCATGCCAGCCTGTTCTTTATCGGTCGAGGCATTGATTATGCTGTGGCGCTGGAAGGGTCCTTGAAGCTAAAGGAAATTTCGTACCTTCACTCAGAGGCATACGCTGCAGGGGAATTGAAGCATGGAACGCTGGCTTTGATCGAAGAGGGTACGCCTGTCATTGCCTTGGTGACACAAAAAGAGCTGGAAGAAAAAATGGTTAGCAATATTACAGAAGTGAAGGCCCGAGGTGGGAATGTGTTAGCGATCACATTGGAAGGGAATGTCGAATTGCACCGAAATGTTGACGAAGTGTGCTTTGTGCCTGCGACTTTGCCTGTATTTACCCCCATCCTGTCCGTTATTCCGCTGCAGTTGATCTCGTATTATACTTCTCTGGCATTGGGTAATGATGTTGACAAGCCACGGAATCTTGCCAAAAGTGTAACCGTTGAATAAAAAATATGATTTGGAAGAATCCCGGAACAGCCAGCTTATTGGAGTGAACGGGATTCTTTCCCCATTTTGACTTGTCGGATTTATATTTATTTCCGTAAGGGGCTGAAGTGTCCATGATGGATTCCACTGACCAAACTCTTGATCAAAAAACGTTGATAGAAATCATGCTTCAGGTTTACGAGAAAGGTCAACAGACAACGACAATGGGAACGAGAGATATTGTTGAGGATATTGTCAACAGAGTAAGGCCGTACTTCAAAGAAGCCAAATAAGTCGATCTGATAGGAGGATCACATGACTAGTCGTTATGCAATTGTATTGGCAGCAGGAAAAGGGACACGAATGAGGTCTGCGCGATGCAAAGTGCTCCATGAGGTTTGTGGCAAACCAATGATCCAGCATATTGTCGACCGATTACATGGTCTTGGCATCCATGAGATTATTTTGATTGTAGGGCATGGGTCCGAGCAAGTGAAAAAGCAATTCGGTGCTTCTGTCCGCTATGCTTACCAGTCCGAGCAATTGGGGACTGCCCATGCAGTGATGATGGCGGCTGACCTCCTGCATGACAAACAGGGAACAACGATCGTGTTGAGCGGGGATACACCATTGGTGAGGGAGAAAACACTGGCGCAACTGCTCGAGCAACATGAAACTCAACATGCAGCAGCAACTGTATTAACAGCACGCGTAGACGATCCTACAGGGTACGGGCGATTGATCCGCAACGCAAACGGTCTTGTAGAACGGGTCGTGGAGCACAAGGATGCAACAGCCGAAGAACGGCTCGTATGCGAGATCAATACAGGAATGTATTGTTTCGACAACCAAAAGCTGTTTCAAGCCATATCTCGAGTGAAAAATGATAATGCCCAGAAAGAGTATTACTTGCCTGATGTTTTGAGTATTTTAAACGAGCAAAACGAGCGCATTGGGGCTTTTATGACCGATGATGCGGAAGAGGGGGGCGGCGTGAATGACAGAATCCAGCTAGCTTGCGCCGAGAGATTGCTCCGTATGCGAATCAATGAGCAGCATATGCAAAACGGGGTCACGATCATTGATCCAACCTCCACCTATATTGATGCCGATGTGTGTATCGGACCTGATACGGTTATTCATCCGGGAACGTACCTTCGCGGGAAAACAACAATAGGGCCCGAATGTGACATCGGGCCGAATGCAAACCTAAGTGATTGCATCGTAGGGGGTAACGTAGAAATTCGCTACTCAAATGCATGTAACAGCACGATTCGAGACGGAGCAGTGGTTGGCCCTTATGCCTATATTCGTCCAGGTTCAGATGTAGGTGAGGGGGCGAAGGTCGGAGATTTTGTCGAACTGAAAAATTCACGTCTGGGAAAAGGGGCAAAGGTTGCTCATCTCTCTTATATTGGTGATTCTGATATTGGTGAACACGTAAACGTTGGGTGCGGTACAATAACTGTCAACTACGATGGCGTCCACAAGCATAAAACGATCGTGGGTGATCACGCCTTTATTGGTTGCAATGCGAATTTGATCGCTCCCGTTACCATTGGAGAGGGTGCCTATGTAGCCGCAGGCTCTACGATTACAGATGATGTTCCGAGCGACGCTTTGGCTATCGCCAGAGAACGTCAGAGTATTAAAGAGCAGTATGCCAAACGGTTGATAACAACCCGCACATAATCGCAGTCAGTAGGAGGATGTCTTATTTTTACAGCTAGCACAGAACCAGAACAAAATCGATCAAGCAAAAAAAATCTGCTGCTTGGTTTTGTGATCATTATCATACCAGTCATCGCAATCATCGCCTATTTGTATAGGACTCCGCCGATGATCGCGACCTGGATTTGGAATACGCAGCTCATTGTTACAGAAAGAGAAGAAATCATCACATTTGCCAAGCAACATGACATCAATCTCATCTATTTGCATATTGACCAAGAAAAGGTTACCCATCAAGATTATCGATCCTTTATTAAGGAAGCAAATGCATCCGGCATTCGCGTGGATGCTCTGGCAGGAGATCCGGTATGGTCTCTTGTTTCCAATCGAAAAAGTATTACCACCTTTGTAAACTGGGTTCAGACCTATAATAAATCAGCAGGAGAAGATGAAAGATTTAGCGGTCTCCATCTCGATATTGAACCTCACGTACTACCCGAATGGAATGAGAATAAAGAAGTAATCAAAAACGAATGGGTATCCAATATCGAATACTTGTCCGCGGAAATCAAAAAGGACCCAGCGTTGGAGCTAAGTGTCGATATTCCGTTTTGGATGTACGAGCTGTCGCTGGCAGACCAATCGGAAACGGTCAGTAAGTGGCTGGTCAGCACGCTAGATCATGTAACGTTAATGGCCTACCGCGACAGGATAGAGGGACCGAACGGGGTATTGGAAATTGTGAACCCGATCATGAACGAAGCGAACGGTCACAAAAACAAAGTGGTCGTAGGCCTTAACCTGCTGCAAAGCGCAGAGGGAGAAAACACAACCTTTTATGAGGAAGGGCATGGCGGATTGGAGGAGCAGCTGGCCGTTCTCG
Source organism: Brevibacillus sp. MER 51 (assembly GCF_023714195.1). Taxonomy (NCBI): domain Bacteria; kingdom Bacillati; phylum Bacillota; class Bacilli; order Caryophanales; family Paenibacillaceae; genus Brevibacillus; species Brevibacillus sp. MER 51. The sequence continues at coordinate 36,175 of NZ_JAMAUS010000003.1, forward strand.
AAGATAATCTCGAAGAATTTGCAGGCTACGCCGGATACGCCATCCATGATTACGAGAAGTGGAAGGAACTGGTCAAAAAAAGCGAAGCCCAAATGGAAGCAAGCAAAGCGGCAAAACCGATGCCTGTATTCGAAGGTGAAGGCAAGAAGCTGGTTGCCAAAGTAGACGGCGGGGATATTGCCCTCTATAACGGGCAAGGCTGGGAACCCGTGTTTTGGGCGGGAATCAACCTGGGTGCAACGACACCAGGGCACTATCCTGGAGAGCTCTCCCCGACCCGCGAAGATTACTTGCGCTGGTTTTCACAGATGAAAGAAATGAATAACAAAGTCGTCCGCATTTATACAATTCTACCTCCGATTTTTTATGAGTCATTACATGAGTTCAACCAAAAGCAGGAAGAGCCGTTGCTCCTACTGCAAGGAATCTGGTCGCCGGATGAAGCGCTCGCGGGTGAAGATCGGAAAGGACGGGATGCATTTACTCCCGAGATAACCAAAGATTTTCGGCAGGAGATTAAAGACGCTGTACAAGCAGTCCATGGAGACGTGACTCTCCCGGAGCGGTACGGTCGTGCCAGCGGTGAATATCGAACAGATGTGTCGGAATACTTGGTAGGGTGGATACTTGGTACCGAGTGGCATCCATATACAGTACAGGTGACGAATGCAACACATCTGGACATGCCTCCTTATCAGGGAAAATATATCATAACAGCGGAAAAAGCGTCTCCTTTTGAAAGCTGGCTTGCCTCCATGCTTGATTCTTTGGCTGAGGAAGAGATGAAATATGGATGGCAGCATCCAGTATCGTTTACAAATTGGCTGACGACCGATCCGCTGTCGCATCCCAACGAGCCGCTGCCGCAAGAGGATATGGTCTCGATTGACCCGATGAATCTGAAAGCCTCGGCGGAATGGACAGCTGGTTACTTTGCCGCATATCATGTCTATCCGTATTACCCGGACTTTTTGCGATATGAGGGAAAGTACCAAACGTACCGGGATTCAAGCGGCAAGATAAATCCGTATGCCGGCTACCTGCGTGATTTGCGTGCCCACCACAAAGGAATCCCATTGTTAGTTGCCGAATATGGTGTACCTAGCTCACGTGGAATGACTCATTATGGGCCTGCTGGACGGAATCAGGGAATGCATACGGAACAAGAGCAAGGCGAGATGAACGCCGATATGCTGCGCAGTATTTATGAAGAGGGTTACGATGGTGCACTTTTATTCGCATGGCAGGATGAATGGTTCAAATTTACTTGGAATACGATTGACCTGGAGCTGCCTTCGGAACGGAGGGCAATGTGGAACAATCCGTTAACAAACGAGGAGAAATTTGGCGTCATCGCGGTCGAACCTGGTAATTACGTATCTGACCAGATCATCCTTGATGGGAAAACAGCAGATTGGGAAAAAAGACTTCAGCGTGTCAAACGTGCTTATCCCGGATTTGATCTCTCTGTTTCACACGATGAAGCGTACCTGTATCTTATGCTAAAGAAGAGCGAAGGGGTTTGGGATTTCTCAAAGGACAGGCTGGATATTGGCTTTGATACGCTGAGTGGTGGGAGTCGAACAGCTGATCAAGCACCAGGAATTACATTTTCCCAAGAGATCGAATTTTTATTGCGAATGCAAGGGGAAAGCAATTCTCGCATTTTTGTCAATAGCGCCTATGATCAGCATAGTTGGCTATATGGGTATATCAAGGGAATGCTGCCTTGGGATGAACGTTATGATCAAGCAGATAGGGGCATATTCTTGCCATGGAAACTGACACTCAACAAAGCATTGTATTTACCGGAAACCAAGAAAAAAATGCCTTTCGAAGAGTTGGAAGTGGGCATCATGAAACCAGGGATTTCCGATCCAGAAGATCCGACGTACAACTCATTGGCGGATTGGTATGCAAAAGGCAATGTTTTGGAAATACGTATTCCTTGGATGTTTCTGGGGTATACTGACCCGAGTAGCAAACAGGTTTGGAAATACCCGTATGAGGCGAATGGAATCGTTCCAACCGAAAGTAAAGGGGTTGGTGTGGAAGTATTTGCACATTCCAATCAAAAGCCATTCTCTCGGGAAGCTTCCAAACCACTCTTGTACCAATGGGAGAAATGGGATTTGCCAACGTACCATGAACGAAAAAAGCTGAGCTTTGAGATTTTGCGCAAGGCGTACGAAGCATATGGTATGCCAAGGCATGATTAACGAAAAAGGTGGTTAGCTGCCACCTTTTTCTATTCGAATCGCTCTGAAATGTATATAAAAAGGCGTACAAACCTTAGACGGGGACGTACGCCTTTTTGTTCACCGAAATTTATTACTGGATTTATTGTGCCCCAAAACGCAGACGTTGAAAAAACTTGGTAAGCAAGCCGCCGATTGTTTTTGGAGGCTGTTCCGTTTTGACTTGCTCGACCGGTTGGGCTTGGCGAAGGGCTTGGTTCACGTTAATGATACCGTACCCGTACAACTGGTCGTGACCTGGAGCTCCGAGGTCAGTTGCGGAATGTCTAATGAGATTCATCACGTCTCGGGTGTTCATATCGGGATGAATGGAACGGATGAGCGAAGCGAGTGCAGCGACGTGAGGACATGCCATCGAAGTACCGGATAGAGAGGCATAGTCGCTATAAATGTACGTGCTCGGAATATCGACCCCGGGAGCAGATACATCTACATAATCGCCAAAGTTGGAAAAATCGGCGCGTTCCTTGCGGTGATCGACAGCGGCAACGGCCAGGACTTCATCATAGGCTGCAGGAAAGCTAGGTTGATCACTTGCGTCGTTTCCGGAAGCCGCGACCAATACGACATTCCTTTCAAAGGCGTAGCGACAAGCTTCCCGTAGAGCGGCTGAGGAGGTATAGTTGCCTACGCTCAAGTTGATGACATCCGCTCCGTTATCAGTCGCCCAATAAATACCTTGTGCGATGTCTACAGCTGAGCCCGAGCCGTCTGCGCCAATGGCTTTGACCGGCATGATCTTGCTATTCCAGGACATCCCGGCAATCCCATCTCTGTTATTCGTTTTCGCCGCTATGACACCTGATACATGGGTTCCATGACCATTATCATCCTCGGGTTTGTTACTGCCATCCAAAACGTTATAGCCTTTGACCAGCTTACCGGCAAATTCCGGATGCTTCATATCCACACCTGTATCGACGACTGCGACGATGACATCACTGCTACCTTCACTGACGTCCCAGCTTTGCTCCATGCCGATCAGAGGAAGATTCCACTGGTATTCCTTGTAGTACGTATCGTTTGGTTTCACGTTCGGAAGTAAAAGGTAATTTGGCTCGGCAAATACGGAGTCAGGATGTTCAGCCAGTTTTTTCATGAGCTGCTTGGTAGTCATGCTCTTTGATTTGATAATGAGAAATTTGTCAAAGTCGCGCTTGATCTTGGCATCCAACGAAGAAACGAGCTCATCAATTTTTTCTTGCTTGGGTCGAGGGGAGAAGCGCACGACAACTTCATTTTCGACATAATGACTGCGGTCACGCTGGTTATGATGAAGCGTTTGGATATGGTTTTTTGTCTCCAGGTCACGACGAATGTCTTTCACTTGTTCAATGTAGTTAATGCGGGGAATTCTCGCTTGAACGGATGTCACGCGGGGATGAGGTTCGCGCATTTCCTGCTCTGCATTCTGATTCATCCGATACGGGACAACTACGAGACCGACCAAGGCAATAGCGGCAACAAAAGGCCAGACGCGCAAAAAAACTCACTCCCTCCAGTGCTGTTATCTATATCGTGCACATGAAGGGAGTGATTATGAAGGAAATACTTACAATTGGTGTGACTAGATTAATCCAAGCTTTGCTAAACCATGTTGAATGCCATTGTCGTTTACGTGGCGCGTAATCATATTGGCGAACGGCTTCAATTCTTCATGAGCGTTCCCCATCGCTACTCCCATACCAACATAGGAGAGCATCTCTTTGTCGTTCAATCCATCTCCAAAGGCAACAGCATCCGCAGGAGTGAGTCCAAAATGTTTCAAGACGGCTTCAATTCCTTTTGCCTTGGAGCCGTTTGGGGGCAAAATATCCATGCAGTGTTCATGCCAACGAATGTAAGTAACGTCACGGAATTCTCCTGTGTACCTTGCTTCATCTGGGCCACAGTATAGAAATGCTTGATAAATCGGCGATTCCTCCCAGTAGCGATGGCGATACGCTGGGTATTCCAGTCCCAACCAATCAAAAGACTCGATGATATGCGGGTGGTCCATCGCATTGGCATAGAAGTGATCTGCGCTCAAAAATACCATGGGATGGGAATAACCCTCAGCCATTTGTTCGAGCTTTGCCAATGTTTCTGTAGCAATTGGCGTGTGATGAATGATCTTCCCTTCACTCTTCACATACGACCCGTTAAAGCCCACGAATGTCTCAATGCCCAGTTGCTCAGCGATTGGCATCAAATGATAAGGAGCACGTCCTGTTGCGATCGCGACATGGACACCGTTTTGTTTTAATGTCTGTACGGCGTCTACCGTTGTTTGTGGAATGATATGATCGGTGTTCAGTAAGGTTCCGTCAATGTCAAAAAAGACGATTTGATAAGCCACTTCTTATCCGCTCCTCTCCACGCTCTCTCTCTAGGTGTTCTCTCTATAAAAAGTTTTGCACAAAAAAATAGGAAAAGGAATGCCGGTTGGGACACTCCTTTTCATTCCGCTATTAGAATACAGCTACTTCTGTCTCGCTGTCAAATACATGACATTTGGCAAGATCCATCGCTAGTTTTACCTTCATCTTTGGTTTGAGCGCTTCACGAGAATCCACACGCGCTACCATCTGGGTATCCCCGATATTGTGGAAATAGACATACAATTCGGAACCCATGTTTTCTACGACTTCCACTTCTGCTTCGAGTGAGCTCTCAAATGGATTTGCTTCCATAAAAGTAGCGTCGCTGTAAATGTCCTCGGGGCGAATCCCAAAAATAACCTGCTTATTTACATAACCTTTTTCCCGTAAAGTCTTGGCTTTATCTTCCGGGAAGCGTACATGAATATTTTGGGCATCAAAATAGAGTGCTCCGTCTTTCTCGGAAAGATTCCCTTTCACAAAGTTCATCGCAGGGGAGCCGATGAAGCTTGCTACAAACAGATTGACTGGATGATTGTAGATTTCAGTCGGGGTTGCCACCTGTTGGATGAGGCCGTCCTTCATGACGACAATCCGGTCTCCCATAGTCATGGCTTCCGTTTGATCGTGCGTCACATAAATGATCGTGGTATTCAAGCGTTGGTGCAGTTTCAAAATTTCCGTGCGCATTTGTACACGCAGCTTCGCATCGAGGTTGGACAACGGTTCATCCATCAAAAATACTTGCGGTTCACGCACGATAGCACGGCCCAGTGCGACACGCTGTCTTTGTCCCCCGGACAGCGCTTTTGGCTTGCGGTCTAGCAAATGCGAAATATCGAGAATTCGAGCTGCATCTTGAATGCGCTTATCAATATCGGATTTGGAGAATTTGCGCAATTTCAGTCCGAAAGCCATATTTTCGTATACATTCATATGCGGATAGAGTGCATAGCTTTGAAAAACCATGGCGATGTCGCGATCTTTGGGAGCCACATCGTTGACACGGCGATCGCCTATGTATAAATCACCTTCCGAAATCTCTTCCAGACCCGCAATCATGCGCAGCGTGGTAGATTTTCCACAACCAGATGGTCCGACTAGAACGAGGAATTCGCGATCTTGAATTTCCAAGTGAAAATCGTCTACTGCCGTAACGTTGTTTCCATATCGTTTATAAATGTGGGAAAGACTTACCTTTGCCATGAAAAAGGCACCTCCTCGGGTTTGTGAAGAGAGAGAATTCTTGGATGACTGTAATGGTAGGGTACCAATTCATTTGCAAGTTGGATACGGACAGTATATACAAAATGTTTTGTTAATTTTGACGAAAGAGGAGGTAGAGCTGGAGCATGACGGCATCAGGAAACAATCGCGGGTCTAATCCGGTTTGTTCAGTCAGCTTGTCCAATCGATACAACAGTGTATTCCGGTGAAGGAAGAGCTGTCGTGCTGTATCGCTTACATTCAATTGTCTGGCGAACAAGGTATCTAATGTTTCCAGTTGTTCATCTGTCATGTGCGGAACGGTTATGACAGTGGCCAGCTCGTTCGCGATTGCAGCTGCTATTTCTTTGGGGAGAGAAGCAGCCCATCGTTCCAATGGATAAGACCAATCTCCAGCAACCATCATTTGTGGTCGATAGGTTTGAAGGGCACGGGCCAGTGATAATTGCTGTAAAAGAGTGTCGCCCAATGCTAGTGGACTCGCGATTGGCGATCCGACAACAAGGCGAACGGGTTCCATCCATTCCATCGAAATCAGATCATGCAGGCCAGATGCCCACTCCAAAAGCTCAGAAGCCGTTTTTTGGTGATCGAGCATGGAGACTGGGATGATGAGAAGGGCATGTGTTTGCGTTAGCGGAATGAAATCAGGTGCTCCTTCAAAAAAATCATGCAGCAAGGGCTGCAAGGAATCCCATTCTCCCTTTTGATCCGGTCTGCATCGCTCTAATAAAAAGGAGACGCGAGCTTCTTTCCACGGCCATTTTGCTTCCAGCTGAGCAGGAATTGCAACAGGGGAACCGGAGACAATGCCCGAAAGCCAATTGGATATCTGTTTTGGGAGGGGAAGCGTTGTTGGGTCATCCATATGAGGAAAAATCAGATCCAGCAACGCCCGGGCTGAAGCATGCCAAGATGCCGTTTCGATAAGAATCAATGACATTACACCGTTACTCGAATGGAGGGCAACTGGTTCCCAACCTTTTTGTACCCAATCCTGCTGGGCTTGTGCAGCTTCCGTTTGTGAGACTTGTACATATTCGATAGGTAAATTCGTCGTTTGTCGGATGTGCTCGACATCTCTCTTCCATTTTTCCACAAGTTGACCCCCATCTCGACACGAAAGTAAGGCTATTATACCTTAGTCGAGGGCAAGCGTGGCAGCAGTTTCTTGTAGGGCCGGAGCTGGAGCGGCTATCACGCTGAATGGAGCATCACTGCCCAATACATGCAAGGTTATCTCGGGACGGGAACGCAGACGGATGTTTACCCCTGTTTGCCCCAGGCCCTCACTGATGTAAAAGGGTCGACCATCCATCTCATGAAGACCTTTCACGATATTTAGCTTCGGCAATTTCCCCATCTTTACGAGATGAAAGGGACGAGGCCAATGGATCTGACCTCCGTGAAAATGCCCTGACAACAAATAATCGTAAGCATACTCCTTCATGTGCAAAACTATATTAGGATCATGAGTCAAGACGAGCCTTGCTCCTGTCTCGGGAACACCGAAGAAAGACTTGGCCAGGTTGCTATGGCGCGTGCTGAAATCATCCACACCGATAAGGTGCAGGGGTTGCCCTTTGTGATAGATTGTTTCATTTTCGTTGACAAGAACATGACAGCCAATTCGCTCCAACTCTGATTTTAACTGTGCAAGCTTGAAAGGGGTAAGCACGTAGTCGTGATTGCCAAAAACTACATAAGTTCCGAGTGTCGGCTGTAATTGCTGGAGACATTGCACAAAAGCAACTGCCTTCGGAATGTTTTTGTCGCGGTCGAGCAAGTCGCCGGTAATCGCAATCAGGTCTACCTGACGCTGCGAGAAGTCATCGACAATGCGCTGGGGCAATACGGATAAGTTTTCCATGTGCAAATCAGACAGATGCAAGATCGAAATCGGCTCAAAATCATGCGGTTGTTGAAGATGCCGTGATTTTTGCAAGGGTATTGCTACTTCCTTTATTTGAACATCAAATGTATTGCGATAGGCTCGAAAAAGCAACAAGGCGATAGCGCCAAGTAAAATAAACCAGATCATCAAGGTCAGCCATCTCCTTTACGATAAGCGTACCGTCAATTATACAAGAAAAAGTTCGCAATCGAATAAGTAGGTTCTGGCAGGAGGAATTACGCAAAAAATGTAGAAATATTATGAATGTTGCGTAGTGAGAAAAACGATGTAGAGTAGGAGAGTGAAGACATGAACGTAGAGAAAATTCCAGCAACGGAAGGCCCTTATAATCTGGAAAATTATGACGAAGCATATGCGAATTTTGATTGGGCGGATGTGGAGAAGCAATTCTCTTGGTATGAGACCGGGAAAGTGAACATGGTGTACGAAGCCATTGATCGACATCTCGCTACTGATCGGAAAGACAAAATTGCTTTGATGTACAGCAATGCAACGAGAGACGAGACTTATACGTTTGCGCAATTAAGCGAATTATCCAATAAATTCGGGAATGTTTTGCGGAATTTGGGCATTGTAAAAGGGGACCGCGTTTTCGTCTTTATGCCGCGTTCGCCGGAGCTTTATGTAAGCGTTTTAGGCACGATCAAGATTGGCGCGATTGTAGGGCCGCTGTTCGAAGCGTTCATGGAAGCAGCAGTGCGTGATCGTTTGGAAAATAGCGAAGCCGTTGCGATCGTTACGACGCCTGCACTCTTGCCGCGCATTCCCGTAAGCGACCTGCCTGCCCTAAAACACGTGATTGTTGTAGGTGCAGAAGAGGAGCTAAAAGAAGGCCACATCTGCTTTGAAAAAGCGATGGAAGAAGCCTCCACCGAGCTGGAAATCGAATGGGTCGATCGTGAGGATGGCATGATCCTGCACTATACCTCAGGCTCAACCGGTAAGCCAAAGGGTGTCCTGCATGTCCACAATGCCATGATCCAGCATTATCAAACTGGGAAATGGATTCTCGACCTGCAAGAGGATGATATTTATTGGTGCACAGCAGACCCAGGCTGGGTAACGGGTACTTCTTATGGCATTTTTTCGCCTTGGTTGAATGGAGCGACGATTGTTGTACGTGGCGGACGTTTCACTCCTGAAGACTGGTATAAAGTCATTGAGAAAAACAAAGTATCGATCTGGTTCAGTGCTCCGACTACGTTCCGCATGTTTATGGGGGCAGGGGATGAACTCGTCAAGCAATTTGACCTGTCCAGCCTGCGTCACGTCCTGAGCGTTGGCGAACCACTCAATCCTGAAGTTGTTCATTGGGGAATGCGCGTGTTCAATCAACGCATTCATGACAACTGGTGGATGACGGAGACAGGTGCCCAACTAATTTCTAACTATCGCTGTATGGCGATCAAGCCTGGATCGATGGGTAAGCCGTTCCCAGGTATTTATGCAGCGATTATTGACGATCGAGGAAATGAGCTGCCGCCGAATCGTATGGGGAACCTGGCAATTCGTGCGGGCTGGCCGGCCATGATGAGACAAATCTGGAACAACCCGGCGAAGTACGAAGAATACTTCAGCATCCCGGGCTGGTATGTATCCGGGGATTCTGCCTACAAGGATGAAGAAGGCTACTTCTGGTTCCAAGGCCGTATTGATGATGTGATCAATACTTCCGGTGAGCGAGTCGGTCCGTTTGAAGTAGAGAGCAAGCTGGTGGAGCATCCAGCAGTAGCCGAAGCAGGCGTCATCGGCAAACCGGATCCGGTTCGTGGTGAAATTATCAAAGCATTCATCGCGCTGCGAGCTGGGTATGAGCCAAGTGAAGCGTTGATGGAAGAAATTCGCAAGTTTGTGAAAGAAGGACTGGCTGCACATGCTGCTCCTCGTGAAATCGAATTCCGCGACAAGCTGCCAAAAACACGTTCCGGAAAAATCATGCGCCGCGTCTTGAAAGCGTGGGAATTAGGTCTACCGACTGGTGACCTGTCTACAATGGAAGATTAATCACAGGAAAACCATCTCTCGAAAATGTCGGGAGATGGTTTTCTTTTTTTAGGAATGGCTATGTTGTCTAATGATCATGAGGATGGTTGTGCTCATGGTTATGATCGTGATCGTGGGAATCGGCTGTTGCCTGGCAATGTAAGTCACCATGTAGAGTAGAGGAGTTCTCAATCTGGATGGTAGCGTGTGTAATACCGAATTCTTTTTCCAAAAGGACCAGCGCGTCATTTAATACAGGGTAGCTGGGCAAATCGTCTTGAACAACCAAATGGCATGTCAGGGAATCAAATCCGGAAGTAACCGTCCAGATGTGCAGGTCATGCACTTTGATAACTCCAGGCAGCTGACTGAGTCGCTCTTCCACTTTTGTCGTATCCAGCCGTGAAGGGGCGCCTTCCAGCAAAATATTGACAGATTCTTTCGTTACGCGCCATGCGCTCAGCATGATCAGGACAGCCACGACGATACTGATAATTGGGTCGGCGATGTACCAGCCAAAAGCCCACATCAGGATACCACCAGCGATTGCGCCGACAGAACCGAGAAGATCGCCAAGAACGTGGAGATAGGCACTGCGTACATTGACGTTATTTTTGGTATCGCCACGCATGAGTACAATGGCTGCAGCAATATTTGCCAAGAGTCCGACTGTGGCGATGATGATCATGGAGCCACTGGCAACCTCAGGCGGATTCCACATGCGTTGGAACCCTTCCCAGAAAATGAACAAGGATATCAGTACAAGTGTCACACCATTGGTCAGGGCAGCCAAGATTTCAAAACGTTTCAACCCGAATGTTCTCTTTGCAGAAGGTGGTCGTGCAGCAAAATGCACAGCGATCAAGCTCAAAAGAAGCGCTAATGCATCGCTTAACATATGCCCAGCATCAGAGAGTAACGCCAAACTATTGGTGAGGAAGCCCCCGATGGTTTCTACAACCAAAAATACAGCAATGATGAGGAAAGAAATGAGAAGAGCTCGTTTACTGGCTCCTTTTCCATGGTGATGGTGATCGTGACCATGACCATCTCCATGATCGTGATGATGAAAGCCCATGATAGAATCCTCCTTATAGAAAAAAATTTATAGATGTTCCACTAGATAAAGGGCGTCTTTTCCTACGCCACCCATAAGCGCTGACGCTCTCGTATGCTGCCAGGGAAGTCCGAGAAAGGATAGGCCAGGCACTTTTGTGATACCCCGAAGATGAATGGGTCTGCCTTTCGAATCCAGCACATCTGGAATACTCAACCAATCGTAGTTTGGTCGAAAGCCAGTGGCCCACAATACGTTATTGACGGTTGCCTCTGTTCCATCTGCAAAATAAACGGTTCGCCCATTAACCTGTACAGCTCGAGAAACCAACCGCAATGCTCCTGAGCGAGAGAGCTCGCGCACCTGCTTTTTGTAGCCGAATATTGGATCGGGTGAGCTGCGCATTTTCTTGCCGATCCAGGTGGAGTGGGGAGCATCGAGTAATCCAAGTGTCTTCATGTAATCAAATATAGGTTTTCCAAATAGGAAGTTAGGCAAGTAAGAGCGTGATTCTCCCTGTGAAAAAATAACAGGTCGATGAGCGGCGAGTTCTACCGCAATCTGTGCTCCAGAGTTGCCGCTGCCAACGACAAGAACCGCGCCGTCGATGAGCTGGCTCTCATTCTTATACTGCGAAGTGTGCAGTTGATGAACGGTGTGGTCCAAGCTGTTCGCAATATCTGGGATAAACGGCGTATGAAATGGCCCTGTTGCAATGACGACTTGCTTCGCGAAGAGCAGACGGTCTTGTGTCCGTACTTGGAAGCGGAAACCAATTTTGCTGAGTTCCATGACAGTCGTACCCAGCATGACAGGCAATTCGAAATGTTTGGCGTACAATTCTAGGTAGTCTGCTGCTTCATCCTTGTTCGGGAGCGTATTCCGCTCTCCGGGAAACGCAAGACCAGGTAGTTGATTATGTTTACGTGGTGTAAAAAGCACCAGTGAATCGTAGCGGTGCCGCCAACTGTCCCCGATCCGTTGGTTTTGCTCCACGATGACAAAACGACGATTTTTACGCTTGAGCGCATATCCGAGCGCAAGTCCTGCCTGCCCTCCGCCAATTACGATGACGTCATAATCGTTCATGAGTAGTGCCTTCTTTCTGGTAAGGATTACCTACATCATACCACATTCATTATCATATTCAAGTAATTGTTTGAATGTTTTTTTGGAAATCAGCAAAAAAGGCCGCCACATTGGTGACGGACCTGTTTAAAAGCCAGTGGATTTACGGTTTTGATTGCTTCAATTCGGCAGCATGCTCAATTCCACACATGATTAAATGGCGGACATGATCATCATCGAGTGAGTAATAGACGAGCTTGCCACTTTTCCGATAACGGGCGAGACCCATGTTTTTTAACAGTCGCAGATGGTGAGAGGTATTGGGGATCGAACTATTGATAGTTGCTGCGACATCACAAACGCATAGTTCTCCTTCAAGCGCCAGCGCGTAAATGATTTTTGCTCGGGTATCGTCTGCGAGAGCCTTGAAGAGAGGGGCGACACCTTCCGTCTCCATCATCCTGGGCCGAAGCCTGTTTACTTTTTCTTCATCAATCGTCTGGACTTCACAAACCTCGAGATCAGTGGGAATGCGCTGAATGTCTTCGCTCACTTCATTCACCCCAAACCGTACCATTTTCCACCATTATAAGACGGATACAGGGGGAAGGGAAGGCTGGACAACCTGCTCTTCTTGTAAAAAAAGTAAAGGACAAGAAGGAAATAAAGGTGTCTTTATCTAAATAGGAATGATACCTATTTGTAAATGGAGAGGAGAGAATTCCCACTTGATTCTGAAGATTCGCCAATTCCTGGTTGAAATAATCGGGGCGCTCCTGCTTGGACTAAGTGTCGTTTGGTTAACAATGGGCACGGACAGCAGCTTGTTTTCCGGTTGGAGTATAGAGTGGTCCCCTTTGTGGCTTGATGTGAAAACCTTTTTCCTTAGTATTTGGCTGGAAGCAATCCCGTTTGTCCTCCTGGGTGTATTCTTTTCTGCGTTTATCCAGACGTTTGTGACAGAAGAGCAGGTGAGGCGTTGGACACCGAAGCATCCACTCGTTGCCCTGCCGTTTGCCGGGTTGCTCGGATTTTTGTTCCCCGTATGTGAATGTGCCATTATCCCTGTGGTTCGTCGTTTGATCCAAAAAGGGATGCCCCTGTCAGTCGGGATTGTTTTCTTATTGGCGGGACCGATTGTGAATCCCGTTGTTTTGTCATCGACCTATGTCGCTTTCACCCGTCAGCCGGAAATGGCTCTCTACCGGGGCATTGCGGGATTCGTAGTTGCACTTATTGTGGGTATGCTTGTCTTCCTGTTTGTCAAAAAAAATCCGATACGGCTTGGCATGGAAGCACAAATCAGTCATGAAGCCGACCATGTAAAAGCGACGGGTGGAAAGCTGTCCTCGACGTTTGCCCACGCGGTAGATGAATTTTTTGACATGGGAAAATATTTGTTGTTTGGTGCGTTTATCAGTGCGCTTTTACAGGTGTACATCAGCAGGGATACGCTCATGGACATCGGTCAAACGCCGCTCACTTCCCATTTGGTCATGATGGGGATGGCGTATTTGTTTTCGCTTTGTTCAGAAGCAGATGCGTTTATCGCTGCTTCCTTTGCCAATACGTTTTCAAGCAGCTCGTTGCTTGCATTTTTGGTTTTCGGCCCCATGCTCGATTTAAAAACGACGTTGATGCTATTTGGAACATTCCGTTTTGGTTTTGTTATCAAGCTGGTCGTGGCTATTACGCTTTTAGTGATTTGTGTCACCATGCTCATACCGATATAAGGAGGAGAATATGGATCAGAAAAATTTGAAGCGTCATCACATCATGCGCAGTTTGATTTTGTCGGGCATTACAGCGTTGTTGGCCTATTTGATCCTGTCGGAAACACTCAGTTACTATCTTGCACCACGATTGCACATGTTCAGCTATGTCACGCTCGTCATCCTGGCCCTGTTGACCATTGTCAGCATACGGCAAATTTTTGTAGGCAGTAGCGTTTACGATTGCGATTGTGAGGAGCAACACAAAGTTCCGCGTACACCTATCGGCTCCCTTTTGGTTTATGGATTGTTTGTACTCCCCATCGTAATGGGATTTGTCATGCCGGATAAAATTCTTGGCAGTGATGTCGCACAGAAGCGTGGGATCACGCTGCTCAGCAATGATGTACGAAAGCTGGCGGATGTTACGGCGAACGCGAATGTGAATGCGAATGCAGCAGAAAATGTGAAGCAGAAAGCAGAAGGAAAAGAAGATGCCGAACAAAGCGTAGAACCACAGCCAGAGGCAACCAATCAAGTAGCAATACCCCCGGTTCAAGCAACAGACGACGAACAATTGCGACAGCGATTCTCGAACGAGGGATTTGGTGACTTTTACACGGATATCGCCGTCTTTTTACATAAACAGCCAGTAATCGAACTCAATGACAAGGTGTTCCTGGACGGACTCACCACGATGGAGCTATATGCAAAAGAATTTGCTGGAAAAGAGCTTGAGACAATGGGATTTGTATATCGGCAGCCTGACTTTACCAAGCAGCAGTTTGTCGTAGCGCGTTTTTCCGTCACCTGCTGTACAGCAGATTCCAGTGTTTATGGTGTTCTGGTGGAAAAAGAGGACGCGAACAAATGGAAAAAGGATAGCTGGGTAAAAGTACGCGGAAAGCTTGAGTTGCGTCAGGTAGACGGGTACGACATGCTTGTTCTCAAAGCCTCTCAAGTAGAAGCCGTTTCCGCACCCAAAGATCCTTATGTGTATTACAGCTTTGAATCAGCACCAGAAAGCTAAAATCGGGGGAAACGAAATGATCGTGCGGCTAGAGTTGCAAAATGAAAAAACGGTACAAAAACTTTGGAACATGCAGCAAAGAGCGTATCGTGTAGAGGCAGAGATAATTGGTACAGAAGATATTCCACCCCTGCGCGAATCAGTAGAACAACTGAGGACATGTGGAGAAACATTTTATGGCTACATGGAGGAAGGCGAGTTGGCAGGGGCCGTTTCTTTTATGATCGAGGGGGAAACGTTGGATATTCACCGAATGATTGTTGATCCTACTCATTTTCGCAAGGGAATCGCGAGTCAATTGCTCGCCTCTGTCCACGAGCATGGTTGCAACAAGATCGTCGTCGCGACTGGTTCCTTGAATGAACCGGCTGTCCGATTGTATGAAAGACATGGATTTACCTTGAGGGACCAAAAAGAAGTGAAGCCTGGTCTGTGGCTATCTTTTTTCGAGAAAACGATTCTAGGATAAGGCGAGAGGTTGGGAAGGGTGAAGTTCATGCTGATTAGGAAGGAAAGCAAGTGGCAACAGCGTTTGCTCAAGGCGACGGCGATGGCTTTTGGGTTGGCTTTGGTCCTTGGTGGATCAGGAAGTGGCTGGTGGATGCCAGAACGGGTGCGGGCGCAGTCTCTTACAGTGGGAAAGATAGACGACTTCACAGCCAAGCCCGTAGCAGATGGCAGTAAAGGCTCATACGACCTGAAGCTCGAGATGTCGCCAGAAGGAAAGTTTACCGCTGAGGCCAAGATCACCGTTGAAAATCGTTCCAAGGACGAATGGGATCAGTTGATCTTTTACTTCCTGCCCCATGCATTTACAAAAGAGAACAAACCCCCATTCTTCGAGGACGCAGCTGAAGTGAAAATTCGAGAGGTCAAGCTGGATGGTGTGAAGGCGAAGTATCAACTGACGGGTGATACGCTTGCCATCCCACTTGCCGAAAAGCTTGCGCCAAATGAGAATCGAGAGGTAATCGTAAAATATTCGTTTACCGTTCCGAGAAAAGGATTGCGATTTGACCGTACGGAAAACGGCTTTCATCTAGCGCAAGCATATCCGATGCTTGCCTCCTACCAGGGAAAGGACGGATGGAATAAGAAGCCGTATTCGCTTCGAGGTGAATCGTATCATACGAGCCATGCGGATTTTTCGATTTCGTACCGCTTGCCGCCAGGGTATACCATCATTAGCTCTTCTGATCAGGATAAGGCGTCGAACAGTCAGAGCGGTAAATTAAAAGTGAAAAATACGAAGGAAGTATTCATCGCCGTTGTAAAAGGAATGCAAAGTAAAAGCAAAACGGTTAAAGGTGTCGAGCTGCGAGTATGGGGAAAGGAAGCAGACAAGGAAGCGATGATTGTCGCTTTAAAAGCTGCGGAAAAATCGCTTGAACAATTCACGGATAAATTGGGTCCATATCCGCATAAACAACTCGATATCCTGTTGGATGAAACCGCAAGTATGGAATATCCTGGCGTGGTGACGGTTGGACACATGGGGAGTGTAGTCCCCGATATGAGTCACACGGTGGTGCACGAGATTGCCCATCAATGGTTCTATGGAGTGGTCTCGAATGATCCGTTCCATCACGCTTGGTTGGATGAAGGAATAACAGAGCTGGCTACAACGCTCTATTTTTACGATGTGGAGAAAAAAGGGGACGCAAGCTTTTATTTTGCTGATCAAGCGGATGCGACCAAATCGGTTTCCAATCTGCCGCTGGATGCATTTGACAAGGGACCGATCGTGGGTCCGGTGTACGGTCAGCCTGTAAAAGAGCTATGGAAGCTGATTACAACTTACGGTGATGCGACGGATGGCTGGGAGTTTTTGCATGAGTATTATCAGACGTACGCTTACAAACAGGTGGATACGCATGAGTTTGTTCGTTTTGCCACAGCGTATTTTCCAGTGAATGAACAGTACTTTGCGAAATGGCTGCGTTTATAGTACGCCCCTGTACACAAAACAACCCGGATAACGGGCACTTTCCCAAGTGTCTGTTTCCGGGTTTTCTTTCTTTTTACAGCATAAGCTTATTTGGTATCATCTGTTTCTTTCTGTTGGTCTTCGTAAAACCAGAGAGGATCATCGCAATCCTCATCGCCATTGTAGTTGATTAAGATTTCTTCACCCGCTTGAATGTCCGTATACGCATAAAAATCAAACGTGTGGTTGTCGAAATTAATCTCATACGTGGCATTTGGCGTGTAGGAATGATTAAATAGCATACCATACCCTAACAAGAAGGCCGTGTGATTAGCACCGTACTCAAATGCATAATCCGCGAGCAAGGTTTTCTCAATATGCTCATGCTCTTCGTTCAAATAAGGCAGCACGGGCGCTTCATGAATCAGGTCGCCTTTTCGGATATCTTGAGTCGCAAATACACCTCTATTTAATTCTCCATTGCTAAGTTTGGAGGTCTTGACTTCGATCATGCGGATCACCTGCATTTCTTATGTCTGTGGAAAACGTATCTTTCTAAGGATGACAGTTGATCGAGCAGAAAGCAATGTTTTTTATTTGATAACCAAATGATGGCGAACCGCGTAAGCAGCGAGCTGGACGCGATTAGCCAATTGCAGCTTCTCGAGAATGTTTTTCAGGTGGTTTTTCACTGTGTTTTCTGCGATGATCAGCGCTTCGCTTATTTCCCGATTCGTTTTTCCTGCTCCCACATACATGACAATCTCTCGCTCTCGCGGGGTCAGAACAGCAGGGACCATTTCATCTGTGGTTTCTTCTTGACGGAAGCGGTACATGAGTCGGGTTGCCATTTCGCGAGTCAATTCACTGTCCTCGCCGAGCAAGGCATGCAAGTAGTTAATCCAGTCGTCAGGCTCTAAATTTTTCAGCAAGTAACCTTGGGCACCGAACTGAATGGCCGTGATCAGGTCAGCAACGTCATCGGAGACGCTGAGAATGACGACCTTGATGTGCGGGTATGCTTTCTTGACCTCGCGGGTCGCTTCGAGTCCGCTCCATTTCGGCATGTTGATGTCCATGAGAACAAGATCCGGTTGTATTTGTCCGCATAAGAGAAAGGCTTCCTCGCCATTTTGCGCTTCTCCGATGACTTCAAAAGAGGGATCTGGATCAAGGAGGCTGCGAATGGCCATACGAGCCATCGGGTGGTCGTCGGCGATCAATACACGGTAAGCGTTCATAGTGTTTTTCCTCCTGAATAAGAAGATAAGCGGATGATCGTGCCGCCTGCCGGTCGCACCTGAATGTCGAGGTAGGCGTTCAACTGGCGTGCTCGCTCGCGCATCATGGACAAACCGTATTTTTTCGTATCGGGAGAAGGGTTGGAAATCCCAATGCCATCGTCCTCAACGGCGAGAATCCAGCCAGTTGTTTCATCTGTCGTGAGGTGAATCCACGAATGCTTGGCCTGAGAATGCTTGCGAATGTTGGCAAAAGCTTCCTGGATGATCCCAAACAGTTGTACTTCTGCGGTGGGAGTAAAAAAGCCGTCTTTGACGTGCAATTCGCTAGCAACGTCGATTCCTGATAAAGCGCTCCATTGGGCCAACCATTTCTCAAGGCGTTGATCCAGACTGCCTTCTTCTGGCAATGAGCGCAAGTTAAAGATGGCTTGGCGTACATGATTGTCGATGGCAGATACAGCGACCCGTGCATCGTCCAATTGTCCCTGCTTCAGCTTTACGTTGAGGAAGAACAAAGACTGTGCAATCCCGTCGTGTAATTCGCGGGCAAGGCGTTCCCGTTCTTCATAAACAGCGCGACGGGCTTGTTCCTCGACGATTCGTGCATTCATTTGTTTAAGCGTGTGAAACATCCAGGTAGCAAATAAAAAAGAGAGAAAGAGCGTCAAGAGGGTAATGTACACATTTCCAGCTTCCATAGACATATAAGGCAGCAGAAAGTCGTGACGGATGAATTCAAAACCCCCGATGATGATGGTTGGAATCAAAAAGGTCAACCAATAAAAGATTCGATAGGACATGCAGATGCCTCCTTGCATGACTGTTGGCAAACATTCCTTAAGTATACCGAATGGGACGAGCGGATGGTATACTCAGGTGAGAAAAGGTGGAAAGCAGGAGGGAATATCATGAGCACGATTGCGAAAGCATTGACGATAGCGGGTTCAGATAGCGGTGGGGGAGCTGGGATTCAGGCAGATCTGAAAACCTTTCATCAACTCGGTGTGTACGGGATGAGTGCGATCACAGCAATCACTGCACAAAATACATTGGGTGTAGCAGGTGTTTATCCGTTGCCGACAGAGGCAGTTGCCCAGCAAATGCATGAGGTGTTGCGTGATCTTGGCGCTGACGCGGCGAAAACGGGCATGCTGTTTAATGCTGATATCATTCGTGTTGTTGCGGAAGAGATCAAAGCATTTGGCCTGAAAAAGCTGGTGGTAGACCCGGTGATGATTGCCAAGGGAGGGTCAAAACTACTGTTGGATGAGGCGATCATTGCATTGAAAAAAGAGTTGTTGCCGTTGGCGGAAGTCGTCACACCTAACTTGCCGGAAGCAGAATGCTTGACTGGCATGAGAATCGAGACGACAGATGAGATGCGCGAAGGGGCAAAAGCGATACATGCGTTGGGCGCCCGCAATGTCCTGATGAAGGGTGGACATATGCAAGGGGACGTTGTCGTTGATATTTTGTTCGATGGTACCGCATTCCATGAAATATCCCATGAGCGTATTCATACACGCCATACGCACGGTACAGGTTGTACATTCTCCGCGGCTCTTACAGCAGAGTTAGCCAAACATACACCGCTCATCACTGCGGTAGAAAAAGCAAATCGCTTTATTTTCGAAGCAATTAAGACAGCACCGCAATTGGGTGGCGGGCATGGGCCGACCAACCACTGGGCGGTTGTAGACTAAGTTTATCAAAAGAATGCCCCACAGCGATGCCGTACAAGCAATCGCTGATGGGGCATTTTTTATTTGACTTCTACTGAAAAAGTACCTTGAAGACGTTCAGGATAGCTGGACAGAGGAAAGGAATAGGAAGTAGGGGTGCCTTTGTTTGTTTTTCGCTTGAATAGAATGGAATAGTTTTGAATCGATTCATCATTTGTGGAGTAGTTGCTTCCTTGCACATAATCATATTCATTTCCTAGGTCGTCAGTCAGGTCATACCCTAAGGATATATGAGAGTGTTTATCTTGAAGCGGAACCTTCAAAGAAAAGTCCATACCCACCACATCATCGACTTGACGCAGTGCTGTTAATTTTAAGCGATCATTCGGCACGTTTGTTAATGTGCCTGTCTTCGCGTCGATTACGATTCGCAGTTTATCTTTGTCTAGGGCACGAATGCTATCGGCTTTGAGAATTAGCTTTTCGGGCTCTACAAAATAAATACTTTCCAGATTATATATCCTCCCATTTTCACCGTTGTCACGAACAGGAATGCCATTTCCCCAAAAAGCGAATGGTTCTCCTTTTTCATCTTCGAGCCTCAGCTTATCAAAATCAAATACGTGCTTTTGGTTAGCTGGATCAAAGCGAATGCTCACTTCTGTCTGAGTAGGAAAAACCGCGATTTGTTCAATCGTGAAACGCTGACCGTCGATCATGACTTCCTTCATCACCGGGTACACTTTTTTGTCAAAGGTCTTAAATTTGTTTTTATCTACAGCAAAGTCGATCAAGAGAGGAGTCTTTTGTTCGAGATTATCGATTGCAAGTGTGACTTTTGCAGTCATTGCATCGGGTATTTCAGTGGCTTCATTGATGACAATATCAATACGATCCTGAATCACAGGCTCTTCTCTCCCCATGCTTGACCAAGATACACCATGCTCCCATTCCTTTCCCGTTTTGTCTAACAACTCGATCTTGTGCAGGGCTACTTCTTTATCCGTAAATGGATGCTTTACAGTATAGAAGAGGACCATCCGTTTTTCGTCGGCCAAAACTTGATCGATGGTAAACGTCACATCTTCCGTTGAACCACTGGCGCCAATATTTTGAACGAGGTTGTGTTCTGCTGCCTTTTGCAAGCCTTTATCGTCCCGAAGAAAATCAACGATCTTTTCCATCCCGGGAATCGAGCTGACATATGCGGCAACAGCGGGTGAAAGGCGAACGGAAAAAATAAACACGAAAATGAACAAACAAGCAACCAGACTAGAACCAACGCGTACCCAGCGTTTGCGGCTCCGATTTTGACGCAGCTCTTTTGCTTGTTCCATCCCTCTTCGAATGTATTGATCAATCTCAGCGGGAACCATGAATGGACTCGCATTCTTTTTTTCATTTTCACTCATAAAACTCACCAGCCTTTCCCGAGATCTTTGCGCAGTGCACCCAGAGCCTTGTGCAGCCATGTTTTGATGGTGCCTTCCGGATGACCGAGTACCTCAGCAATGTCGCGTATTGTCCGATCTTCAAAATATTTCAAAATAATGATGTGCCGATAATTTGGACTGAGACGAGCGAGAGCCGCTTCAATTTGGATACGCTCGACATTTTGGTCGTCCATCGGAGTACTTGCACGACTTTCGACGTCATCCTCCATGGGATCCAAGATGATCCGTTTTCGGCGCTTTTGCTCATCCAGACAAATATGAATAAGGATGCGGGTCAGCCAAGTACGAAAATACGCAGGCTGTTTCAATCGTGCCAGCTTGAGATAGGAACGGCACGTCGCTTCCTGAATGGCCTCTAATGCATCTGTCTCGTTACGAAGAAAGGCGTAGGCGATTTTATACAGTTGTTCTTTATGAAGGCTGACGAGTTGAAAAAAGGCATCATCATCCCCATTTTTTGCGCGTGAAACGAGCAGTTCCAGATTCACTTTTTCCCCCTCCTCTACCATTAGACGGCCAAGAGGCAAAAACGGTTTTCCTAAAATGTCAGCAACTCTCTTTTGTTTTGAACCAATCCCCCGTCCACTGCTTACTGTAAAAGAAAGAAGTGTGTAAGGATGGGGTGCAGGTGAATGTGGATCAAATGGGTTACGATTCATGAATCGTATGGTCTCCCACGGATTGCTCAGGAATGTCGGCGTTATTTAGAAATGAAAGGAATTCGAGTCAGGCTTTTATCCAGGCAGACCAAAAAAGCAGGACATGTCTATACGCTCCAAGTCCCGCAAACTCAAGAGGGGCAAGCAAAGACGCTGTTACGCGAATTTAAGAACACCCTGAAATAAAAGGCACAGCCATACTTCCCCTCACGTCCTGTCGAGTGGCACGGGCATACTAGGTGAAGGGGGGAATGATGGCTATGGGAACAACCCTTTTGGAAAGACCTGAAAAGACGGAGCAGAAAGGCAGCAAGCTGTTTGCTCCGGATTATATTTTCGTTGAGCCACATGCATTGAATTATCCACTTGGTCAAGAGCTGTATCGCCGTTTTCAGGCGGAAGGGATTCCGATGCAGATGACGACTAGCCATAATCAGGTTCGTGGCATTCCTGGTGATACTGAAGTGGAGAAATATCGCAATGCGAAGCGGACGTTGGTCATTGGTGTACGCAAAACATTGAAGTTCGAGACTTCCAAGCCTTCCGCAGAATATGCCATTCCACTGGCAACAGGATGTGCTGCCCACTGTCACTATTGCTATTTGAACACCAATATCGGGACTAAGCCGTATGTTCGGGTGTACGTCAATACAGATGAGATTCTGGCACAGGCCGAAAAGTATATCCAAGAACGCCCGGGAGAAATCACTCGTTTTGAGGCAGCTTGTACATCTGATCCGGTAAGTATTGAGCATCTTACAGGCAATCTGAAACGAGCAATTGAGTTTATGGGCCAGCAGGAGTTTGGGCGGTTGCGCTTCGTGACGAAGTTTCACCATGTGGATTCCTTGCTGGATGCCAAGCACAACAAGCATACCCGATTTCGTTTCAGCATGAATGCCGACTATGTCATCAAAAATTTTGAGCCAGGTACCTCCAGCTTTCATCAGCGACTGGAGGCAGCAGGGAAGGTAGCCAAGGCAGGTTATCCGCTGGGCTTTATTTTAGCGCCATTGTATTGGTTTGAAGGATGGGAAGCAGGGTATACCGATTTGTTGGAAAGGCTGCGTTCGCAGTTGGTCCCCGAAGCGATGGAGGATTTGACGTTTGAGCTAATCCAGCACCGTTTTACCAAGATCGCGAAAAGCTTGATCCTCCAGCGCTATCCGAAAACGAAGCTGGAGATGAAGGAAGAAGAGCGCAAGTACAAATGGGGGAAATACGGGAAAGGGAAGTATGTCTATCCCGACATCCAAGCAAAGGCTTTGCAGGCCCATTTGGAAAGTGAAATTGCTCGATTGTTTCCACAGGCTCGGGTTGAATATTTTACGTAAGAACCAGACTGCTCTTGATGAAGAGCAGTTTTTCTTTTAGAAAGATGAGCACCAAATGATACCAAACGACACGATGCGAATATTTTCGACAAACGCTTACATACGTGCTAGAATATGGAGTGCTCTCATTTTCTTGAAAGGAATCGAAGCATACATGAAGTCCATATTGATTACCGTTGAGGGACCTATTGGTATTGGGAAAACCTCTTTATCGCGGGAACTAAGCCGTGCATGCAACTTGCAGCTACTGGAAGAGATCGTCTACGAAAACCCGTTCCTGGGTAAATTTTATGAAAATATTGCCGAATGGAGCTTTCAACTCGAAATGTTTTTCCTCTGCAATCGTTACAAGCAGTTGCAGGATATTCATTCACAGTTCCTGAATCAAGGTATTTCCGTTGTTTCTGATTACAATATTTTCAAAAATACGATTTTTGCCAAACGGACGCTACAAGGAGATAACCTGCCAAAGTACCTCAAAATTTATGATATCCTAACAGAGGATTTGCCTCAGGCGCATTTAGTGATCTACATGACAGCTTCGATTGAGACCGTGATGAAGCGGATTGCGATGCGCGATCGCGAAATGGAGCGCAGCATGGATGTCACCTATATGGAGAACCTGATTGCTGATTACAACGAGTTTATGGAAGCGTTTGAAAAGCATCATCCGGATACGCCTGTCATCAAATTCGACTGTGACGATTTGGATTTCGTACATCGACCAGAAGATTTGAAGGTTGTACTGGATCGAATTGTGCCACGAATTCAAGAGTTGATGGGACAAGAAGGATAGGGAACAAAGGAAAAGTAAGCATGGGGATAAGGAGTTGCGTACATGTCGAGGTTTCAAAACAGCACGCTTCGTGAAAAATACGGGATACCAAACAACGCAGTAATTACGATCGGCGGGACAGTAGGGGTAGGAAAATCCACCTTTACACATGCCTTGGCAGATCAGCTCGGATTTCGCGTATCTGTAGAAAAGGTTGACAATAACCCGTATTTGGGCCGTTACTATAATGATTTATCACGTTGGGGTTTCCATTTGCAAATTTTCTTTTTGGCAGAACGCTTCAAGGAACAAAAACGGATGTTTGATTATGGCGGCGGTTTTGTCCAAGATCGCTCCATTTATGAGGATACCGGGATTTTTGCCCGCATGCTGTACGAGCAAGGCAACATGACAGAAGAAGATTACCGCACTTATACAGAACTTTTTGAAGCGATGGTCATGACGCCTTACTTCCCGCATCCGGACATTTTGATCTACTTAGAGGGCAGCTTCGATGATATTATTGGCCGCGTAAAAGAGCGAGGGCGTCCGATGGAGCAACAAACACCGGTGGATTACTGGCAGGATTTATTTAGCCGCTATGATAGCTGGATTGCCTCCTTTACGTCCTGTCCGATTTTGCGGGTCAATATCAACGAATACGACGTTGTGGATGACCCATCTTCGGTAGAGAGCATTATTGCGCGGGCTGCTGAAAAAATTCGGATCGGACGAGCTACCCGCTTTTCATCATAAAACCCTTTACAATAACAGAGCACCCCTGCATTTTGCCCGGAAAGAGGCGGAAGCAGGGGTGCTTTGCCTTTATTGGGTGCGATATCCTTCCAAGAGCAAGGTCAATGCTGCAGAAATTTCCTCAAGGGACTTCTCATGATCAGGCGTCTCCGAAATCCAGAGGACGGCTTCGTTCATCGCACCAGACAGCAAATGAGTCAGAGCGTCGATGGAAACGGTACGTAGGTACCCCTGCTCTTGCATCGTTTGTAGCTGCTCCCTGAGATGCCGCATGGAGTTTTCCTCGTCCATTCGGCGCCACGTTTCCCACCCGATGACAGAAGGGCCATCGATAAGCAAAATCCGCTTGTTGCGATGTTCGACGGCCGAGGAGACAAAGGCCAGGCACCCCAAGATCAATTGTTGCCAAGGCTCCTCACTTTTCGCAGCTTCAGCTTCTACGCGCTCTCCGATTTCTTGTTGGACAGAAGCCAGTACTGCCTCAAACAACCCTTCTTTGTTCCCAAAATGATGGTATAGTGCGCCCCGGGTCACCCCGGCTTGTTTTACGATGTCTTCCATGGCGGCATCCGCATAGCCTTGCCTAGAGAACACCTCTCTTGCTACTTCGATCAGTTTTTGCATCGTCTGCTGTTTTTGCTCTGCTTTGGACATCTTCATGCTTTACAATCTCCTTACTTGTTTCATGCCAGATTAGACAGGGTCAACATAGCTGTCAGCAAATGCTTCAGAAGGCGGGATTACTTTTATGATATCAAGTAAAATGCCGCTTGGATCGGATGTGATAAAATGCCGCTGACCGAAATCTTCGTCTTTAATGTCAAGATGGAGAGGAAGACCTGCTTTCACAATAAGTCTCTCGTATTCAGCGTCAACATCATCGACTTCGAAATTAAGGATAAGACCACCATCAACTGGCTTTCGGAAACCCTGTGGAATCGTGTTGTGTGAAGGATCCAAGATGGCTAGCTCAAATGCCGGAGTACTGCTCTTATTTTGCATGCTCACATACCAGTCTGCTTCGAAAACAATTTCAAAACCAAAGTACTCTCGATAAAACTTCGAGCTAGCCTCAACTTGTTTTGTCAAGATGACAGGATAAAAGCTGTTCACTTTCATTACGGATCTCTCCTTCACGATTGGATGAGATTAATTTTACATACATACAGTATGTACGTAAAGTGTTTTCACAATTTTTTCAACAAAGCTTCCTACACTTTGCCACACGCAAATCGGCAACGGATAAACCCCGCTGTGGTATAATAAGAACATCTTGGAATTAAAGGGGCTCAGACATGGCAGAAGAATGGTTTGAACGCAGCTTTCGCGAAGATTATGTGCTTGTGTATCGTCATAGGGACGATTCGGCAGCAGATGGAGAGATCGCTAATCTGTTGGAAAGATTGCCGGTAAAGGACACAGGACGCGTACTTGATCTTTGCTGCGGGAGCGGGCGTCATTCGCGTGCGCTGGCTCGCCGGGGGTATGAAGTAGTTGGTGTGGATTTGTCGCCTGTTCTTTTACAGTTGGCCGAGGAACAAAACACCTATCCACAGCTAAGTTTTGCCCGCTGTGACATGCGCGACATTCCGTTTCGCGAAGAATTTGATATCGTGGTGAATTTGTTTACCAGCTTCGGTTATTTCTCCACAGATGAAGAAAATGCTAACGTTATTCGTAACATGGCACAAGCTCTCAAAACAAAAGGTGAAGTGGTCATCGATTTCTTAAATGCAGCGTACGTCATCGATAATCTCGTGCCGCACTCTACCAAGGAAGTCAGTGGGATGTTGATTAAAGAAGAACGCTGGATCCAGGATGGATTTGTGAAAAAGCGGATACTGATTTCCGACGAGTCATCGAATGAACCGCGTGAGTATATGGAGCAGGTTCGCTTGTTCTCTGCCCAGCAAATGATTGCGATGCTTACAGAAGCGGGATTCGAAAAAATTCAAGTATTTGGAAACTATCTATTTGAAGAATATGTGGCGCATGAATCACCGCGTATGATTTTTTATGCTGTGAAGCAATAGGGTGCGGATAACCTGTACGTCTCGTGAATATGATGGTGTAACAACCATTTATCGGGTAAAAGGGGGCATTGCTACAATGAGCAAGCTGTCTTTGGAACAGGTCAAATTGTATCTGAGCAAAGTACCTGGCTGGAAGCTGGTAGAAGACCGAATGGCACTATCACGCACGTACCACTGTCGTGACTTTTCCACTGCGGTCAGTTTCGTCAACCGTGTGGCGGAGATGCTTGAGCATGACAATCAGCATGTGGAAATTCATCTGGCAGGTGGGACAGTCACGTTTACGTTAGCCACCCGTGAGGCAAAAGGTTTAACCGGCAAAGATTTTGCATTAGCCCAGACCATTAGCAAAGTAAGCTGAAAGGCAGAAGAGAAATAACCGCTTCCCATAGCGAAGCGGTGTTTCTTTTTGGCTTTTTAAGAGTTACTTTGTTATGATGGGCAGTATGAACCATTTCGGAGGGATTACAAGATGGACATTCAACAACATGAGCAATTGATTCAACTGTTGGCGGAGTATAAAAATCAAAAGGCTTCCGTGACTTTTACCCAATGGGATACCGATAGGGAAGAAGAGGAAGAGGTAACACAATTTCAAGCTCAGCTTTTGGAAACCAAGCTGACTGACAATGAATTTGAAGAAAAAGATCTCCTCCTTGTGTTTACGACAGCAGAGGGCGAAGAATTGGAAATCCTGATGGAGATTCCGGGTGATGAAGTAGATTTGGCTAGCTATGAAGAAGGACATTTGCGTATTTTTGGAACAGAAGCGGAGATTGTTTTGCAAAAATGAAAACGAAGCGAGCTTTTCGTTATGTAGGCACGCCCGATCCTATGTCTGATAAAGAGGCGTACCACTGCGAAAAATATATAAAGAAAAACAAGCATTCATTGGTGAGAGCGGGACAATATTTGGTTGATGTAACAGCCCTCCATGCTTTGTTTCACTTGGACTGTTGGAATTGCAGGACGGTTCATCGTGAGACCTGTTGTGAGGGTGGACAACCTTACGCCGTAGAAAAATGGCAGATTCCAATCATGGAAGGGGAAATCCCCTCTATCTCTGCTGGACTCGAGGATGAGGCTGAACGCAATCATTGGCTTCTTCATGGAGTTTGGGATCGCAATGAACCTCAAGGAACCATTCGCATGCGGCATGGCAATTGCCTTTTTTATCAAGAAAACAATGGGCGTTACGGGTGTGCGATCCATGCTTATGCGGAGCAGGCTGGTCGTGAAGTAGAGCCTATTAAGCCATTTAGCTGTCAACTGTATCCAATCGATTTGATTGATACAGGGGAAGGGATTCTGTTAACAGCAGTCACCAATGAAACCTCCTCCTTTTCCAGATGGGGTACGGATTATTTGGAGCAGTTTTATTGTGCCAGTCCAGCTCGCCGAAAGCTTGCCACGCACATAGATGACAAGCTGTTTGCATTAGAAGGCTATCGACCAGCCTATGAGTGGAATCTCCCTTTGTTACGTTATATCTTGCAAGATGATGCCGAGCGAATAGAAGGCATACTTGCGAGTAGCTATCAATTGGAACGTTGAATGCCGTGTGATATGATGATGTATGCATCAAGTAGATTGATAAAGGAGCAACAGCGATGAACGTCAAGACAACTCAAGAATCTCGTACAATTCAGGCATCACTGGTTCAGCCATCCGATACGAATTACCATGGGACTATTTTTGGTGGTACGATGATGGCTTATATAGATGAGGTAGCTGCAATCGCTGCGATGCGACATTCGCGTCGCCCTGTTGTGACAGCATCGATTGATTCGATTGACTTTCTGGCTCCCGTCAAAATGGGACATTCCATTTGCCTCGAAGCGTTTGTTTCGTCAACGGGCAAAACGTCCATGGAAATTTTCGTAAAGGTTATCTCAGAAAATCTCCAGACTGGCAATCGCATTTTGACCGCGACATCTTTTCTCACCTTTGTTGCCTTAGATGAAGATGGAAATCCGACTGAGGTGCCAGCCATTGTTCCTGAAACAGAGGAAGAAGAGCGATTGATGGCAACTGCGGATGAGCGCAAAAAAATGCGCAAAGAACGAAAAGGGAATCTGCAAGATTTCGTTAGCCAATTGAACATCGAGAAAAACATATAAATACTTTAGTCTTCACCCTGAGCGAACATTCGTTCAGGGAATTCTCGTTTATTTATGAGGAGGAGGAATCGGGCAATGAAGTACCGCAGACTAGGAAAAACGGATCTGAACGTATCCGTGATCGGTGTAGGTACCTGGCAATTTGGCGGGGAGTGGGGCATGGATTTCTCCCAAGAAGCTGTTGACCAGATTCTCGACAAAGCAAAAGATCTCGGCATCAACTTGATTGATACAGCGGAATGCTACGGAGATCATCTGTCCGAACAGCTTATCGGAGGATATTTGAAAAAAAGCCGCCGGGAAGACTGGATTGTGGCGACGAAATTCGGTCATCATTTTCATGACAAATTTTCTCGAACCAATCATTACGGTGCAGTTGAAGTTCAGCAGCAGTTGGAAAAATCGCTACAAGCCTTGCAGACCGACTATATTGACTTGTACCAATTCCACTCGGGACCTGACGAGGCTTTTGACAATGATGACTTGTGGACCTACCTCGACAAACAGGTGCAGGCAGGAACGATCCGTCATCTCGGTCTCTCCATAGCGAAAAACGACAACATGCATCAAACATCAGCTGCTTCTTCGGTACATGCAAAAGCAATCCAAGTAGTTTACAATCGTCTGGATCAAAAGCCGGAAGAAAGTGTTTTTGCTTCTTGCCAGCAGCAAGACCTTGGTGTATTGGCTCGCGTTCCGTTGGCGAGTGGTTATTTGAGCGGAAAGTATAAGCCGGGTTCTGTATTCGGTGGAAATGATGTTCGACACCGACACGATCAGGAGCATGTCAACAAGCTGTTGCTCCAGGTAGAAGAAATCAAGAAAAATGAAGTTCCAGAAGGAATGGATATGGCGCAGTGGGCATTGGCGTGGTGCCTCAAGCATCCGGCTGTCACGACCGTGATCCCGGGCAGCAAGAGCCCAGCACAAGTAGAGGCAAATGCCAAAGCGGCTGACTATGTAAGCGATGAGCATCCACAAGCGATGTCGAAATAAAAAGGATACGTGCCATGACAACTTCCAAAAAAACGGAAAGAACGTGCGCGAATGGTCATTCATACATGAAAAGCACAGATTGTCCGACTTGTCCAATCTGTGAGCAAGAACGCAAACCGGACATGGGATTTCTTTCTCTGCTCTCGGCACCAGCAAGAAGGGCATTGGAACACAATGGAATCACTACCTTGGAACAGCTCGCAAGCTACAGCGAAAAAGAGGTTCTGAAATTTCATGGGATGGGGCCAGCATCTATGCCGAAACTTCGGACAGTATTGAAGGAAAAGGGATTGTCATTTAAGAACGAATGATTGAACACAGCGAATAAAAAAGGAGGAGCCGCGAGAGGATAGCGGCTTCTCCTTTTTCTTTTAATCCAAAAAGCGGGATCTGATCTGAGGGGTAGGTAGCATGCATTGCTCTGCTTTACCCATCCATCGATAGCGATTTCTCGCGACCCAATCATAAATCGGATTGCGGACAGGTCTAGGGATGAGTCGAGCTATGTTTGACAGCAGAGGCCATCCGCCTTGAAGCTTGCGGCCAACGTGCAAGATCGCATCCGATTTCGTATATAGCTGTCCGTTGGCGATAAAGACCACGGATGACATGTCTTTTTCCTGATAGTTGTAATGAGACAAAATTTCCTGCGCTCTCTGTGACTGCAAGGAAGCAAAATGAATGTGTCCATGCGGATCACGCTTCAAAATAAACTGCACAGCACCGTGGCACAGATGACAAACCCCATCAAACAGCAACAGATACGCAGGATGGTCCAGTTCTCTGCCTGCTTTCATGAGACAGCCCTCCATACTTCAAGTGGTTTGTTCTACATGCTTATCCTTAGCTCCATCATAACAGAGAAAGACAATGGTTCCTATACACGAACAATTATTCCGTCACAAACGCGAGTGTCCCTTGCTGGATCAGCTCTTCTGCCTTTACGAGATCAGGATGCATTTCGCGGTCTTCATGCAGACGGGGAATCACCCGGCGCAACTCTTCATAGGCTCGTGCTGTACCTGTTCCAAGATCTCCCGAACCAAAATCGATAGCTTGTGCTGCTGCCAAATATTCAATGGCAAGCACCTTGGTGACATTAGATACGATCGTGCGAAGCTTGCGTGCAGAAGTTGTACCCATGCTGACATGGTCCTCCTGATTGGCAGATGACGGGATCGAATCGACAGATGCCGGATGGCAGAGCACTTTGTTTTCAGAAACAATGGAAGCGGCTACATATTGCG
The DNA here is from genome assembly GCF_023714195.1 of Brevibacillus sp. MER 51. Taxonomy (NCBI): domain Bacteria; kingdom Bacillati; phylum Bacillota; class Bacilli; order Caryophanales; family Paenibacillaceae; genus Brevibacillus; species Brevibacillus sp. MER 51. The sequence continues at coordinate 67,012 of NZ_JAMAUS010000003.1, forward strand.
TAATCATAAATCCAGAATGGAGTCCTCCATTTTCGGTTAGGAATCCGGGAAGACCGCTTAGCTGTGGATTGACGAGACGTTCTGTCCGTCTTTCGGAAATGTTTGCCAGTTCAGCTATGGCAATGGCAAGAAAATCTGCTGCGAATGCCATTGGCTGACCATGGAAATTTCCGCCGGAGATGACGTCGCCAGTTTCCGTAAAAAGGATAGGGTTATCGGTGACGCTATTGCATTCACGAGTAACTGTAGTCCATACATACTCCAGTGTATCACGAGTTGCACCGTGCACTTGTGGGAGGCAACGAAGGCTGTAAGGATCTTGTACACGCAGTTCACCCTGTGCAGTTGTACGTTTGCTGCCGGATAAGTGCTGGAGTAATCGCTTGGCCGACTCTTGCTGTCCTGGATGCGGGCGGACGAGATGGAGCTGAGGATCAAAGGCTTTTGGAATTCCACGTAGCGCTTCAATCGTCATCGCCGCAATCAATTCCGCGCTTTCAAGCAGAACTCGCGAATCATACAAGGCGAGGCAAAGCTGTGCGGTCATCGCCTGTGTACCGTTAATCAGAGCCAGACCTTCTTTTGCCTCCAGTCGAATAGGGGAGAGACCCACTTCGCTCAGTGCTTCTTTGCCAGAAAGCCGCTTGCCATTGACGAGTGCTTCACCTTTGCCGAGCATGACCAGAACCATATGAGCGAGAGGGGCCAGGTCGCCACTGGCACCAAGGGAACCTTGTTGAGGTATAATCGGATGAACCCCTCGATTGCATAGTTCTACTAGCTGAAGCAATGTTTCTTCTCGAATTCCTGAATACCCCTTTGCCAACGCATTGATGCGCAAAGCCATCATCGCACGAACAACTTCAACGGCATAAGGGTCGCCCATCCCGCAAGCATGACTCATAATCAAATTTTCTTGCAGTTTGCTTACGTCCTCACCGTGGATCATGACATCAGAGAATTTTCCGAAGCCGGTGGTGATTCCGTATACGACTTCCTGTTGCGATACCATTCTCTCCACCATAGCCCGTGAAGCACGAACACGATGCAATGCTTCTTCGGTCAATTGGATATGGGTGGCGCTCCTTGCAATGGAAACGACATCTTCGATACGCAATTGATCCCCGTCTACTTTTACAATGTTTGCTTGCTGATTCATCTGTAATTTCCTCCTTTAGCAGAGCAGAGAACGAAAAGAGCGAGGGGTTAGGATATCATATCCTAACCCCTCGCTCGAGAGCATGTATGTGATTGGATGAAAACGTGTAAGCCTGCATTCGTCGCGGCATACGTTCTTCCTCACTTTCGTTCATTTGCAACTGTCTGATTATTTAAGCTATTGCTATCATTGTATCAAATGCCTACGTGCAGTCAAGATGATCTTGTCACGGCGACTTCCCTAAGGAGCAAAAAAAGGGCTTAGTCCATTTTTTCAAACTGGGCGAGAGTCGTCTCTCGAGTTGGATAAATGTCATACCATGTACTGTGTTATTTCATCCGAAAGGACGTGTAGAATTCCGTGGAAAAGCGACGTAAGATGCCGCCAATGCCTACCGCACTCCCAAGGCGTCCTAAAGAAATGCCGAAACCGCCTTCTTCAGCTATGCCATTGCCCTCCCCATCGATGCCGTCACCTATGATGCCTTCTCCTGAAAAACCCAAGTCGGAAAGTCCGATCAATCCGAATCATTCTATTCCAGCGCGCCCAATGCCGCAAAAGCCGATTATGCCTGCTCCCAATTTGGCTAACCCGAACGTGCCAAACGTAATGCCGCCAAATCGGATGCCAGCAAACCCAATGCCACCAAATAGTAAGCCGTCGAATCCAATGCCGCCAAATCTAATGCCACCGAACCGAATGCCGGCAAACCCCATGCCTAACGCTTCACCGAATGTAAGACCCAATGTACGGCCGAATGAAAGTCCAAACATGAGACCAAACGTGCGACCAAATGAGAGTCCAAACATGCGGCCAAATGTAACACCGAACGTAAGGCCAAACGAAAGTCCAAATATGCGGCCAAATGTTGGACCGAATGTAAGGCCGAATGTAAGACCGAATGTAAGACCCAATGTGAGGCCGAATGAAAGTCCAAATATGATGCCAAATGTAAGACCGAATATCAGACCGAATATCAGACCGAACATCAGGCCCAATATAATCAGGCCGAATACGCGACCGAATGAGAACATAGGAAGGGAACTGGAGCTGTACCTGTTCAAATTCCAGTTCCATATGGATCGGATGGAATATTTCCGCCACAAATGCGAGGAGCATCGTGAAAATCGCCGCAAATACATGGATTACCGCAGACATTACAAGCATCATGAACGGAGAATGCATCATTATCATGACCGGTGCCAATTATGGAATGACGGTAGCAGTTCCTTTGGCAGAGGTTCATCATCTTCGGGTGGCAGTAGCTCCTCCTCCTCCGGATACAATTATCAACATAGACGGGGTCATAGACGAGGGCGTGGGTGTGATTGCGGATGTTCATTTTGAAGCGCATGAGGAAGGACGCCAGCTAATTAAGCGGCGTCCTTTTCCATATTCATTTCGTAAATGCCTCAACAGCGACTCCTTTTTTCTTTAATTCGCGTCTTAAAGTAAGGAGGGCATCATCTTTGTTTTTACATTCCAATATGATGTCCACATTGTAATTCGCGAGCGCACTGACAAAAGTTAGGAACGCCTCCGGGTCAATATTGTCTGCATGAGCGCGAAAGTCTTTTTCTGACTTTGGCGAGGACATATGCATCTTCGGTGTGCGCTCTCCCCAGGTTTGAATAATCCTTGGAAGGTATTCCGTCCAATCTTCGCCTTCAGAATGGCAGTTGTGGTGGTGAATATCGAGCACCATCGGCACACCGATCCGTTCGCACAGCTCCAGTACCTCGCGCATGGTAAAAGACATGTCATCGTTTTCCACGACTAAACGACGCTTGACATTTTCAGGAAGCAGCTCGAAGTTGGATGCAAAACGGTCGAGAGAAGAGGCTTTATCTTCGTATACGCCTCCCACATGTGTCACCAAGACGGAATTATCGTCTAGCCCCAGTAAATCAAACACTTTTGCATGGTAGGAGAAATCGGCAATCGTCGATTCCAGCACAGAAGGCTTGTCGCTGTTCAATATGCTGTAATGGCCAGGATGAGCTGTCAAACGAATGCCATGATTGCGGATATAGTTCCCTGCCTTTTGGAAGTCCCATGCGAATTCTTTTGCCCAATCCCATTCAGCTGCTACTGGATGGGTCGCCAGAGGAACAAATTCAGAAGGAAGTCGATACAAAAAGATCTGATTTTCTACATTATAAGCAAGCAAATCCATTAAATTAAAAAAGTTTGCCTGCATAACTTGCCGCAGCTTTTTTAACCGGGCTTGGGGATCTAATTTATTTACTTGGGCAACCGTCGTTTTTTTGTTTGGATTGTTTTTGGTCTTGACACTGATGCAGGCATAGCCCATACGGATCAAAGATAATCTCCCTCCTTTGCAACAGCATTCCTTTGTAGTATCTCCAAAACGGGAACGTCGTCGGCTTCTTGCCAGGGAATTATAAAACGGATAAGATGGGAGAATGTCACAGGTATGCCGATAAACTTTCCTTGAAAACGCGGGTGTTCCTTGTGAGTAGACTTCGGTAAAGGTTTTTGAAGGAGAATGCAATGAATAGTCTTGACCAATCCTATAGTATGACTCTGGTTTTTCTCTCCTATTTTATTTCAGCAATGGTGTCATACACAGCATTAGATCTAGGCGCACGTCTCCATTATGCGAAAGGCAGGGGACGTGTGTTTTGGTTATGTGCTGGATCCGTCTCCATGGGGCTTGGTATTTGGGCTATGCATTTTGTTGCCATGCTTGCCTTGCATCTGCCGATTGCTGTTCAGTATGATAACTTGATTGTATTTTTCTCGATTGTTTTGGCCGTGTTATCATCGGCGCTTACATTATGGATCGTGAGCGAGCAGTCCATGTCCAAAACGAGGGTAGCAATAGGATCAGTTGCCATTGGAGCTGGTATCGCAGGAATGCATTATACAGGGATGGCAGCGATGATGATGAACGCCATTATTCGATACGATTGGCTATGGTTTATCGTATCCATTTTCGTGGCCATCCTGGTTTCAATGGTAGCATTGATTCTTACGTTTCAATTGCGTTCGGTGGACCCAGTAAAAGGTCTCCGGCGTAAAATTTTTGCAGGGCTGTTGATGGGGGCAGCCATTACGGGTATGCATTACACTGGTATGTACGCCACCACATTTATCGCGCATGAGTACATGACGATCGCAGCGATCTCGTATGATGATTCTGGGCTGATTGCTACGATGATTGGCATAGTCATCGTGTTGATCCTGATCGTGACCTTGGCTTCTGTATACGTGGACAAGCAATTCGCAGGGAAGACCTTGCGCGTGCTAGAAAGTGATCAACGCTATAAATCGCTATTTGAGCACAATTACGACGGGGTGATTTTTTACTCGATCGATGGTAGCCAAAGCGTTATGAATCCTGCGGCAATGCGATTGACAAAGGAGCAGAGCCTGCCTCTTAAAAAACTAATGACGATGTGTGCTTCTGCGGATGCAGAGCTCATATCGACACATTTTTCAAATGCAGTACATGGTGAGGCGCGCAGCTACGAGATTACCTTGACCACGAGAGAGGGGCGTCAGCTTCATCTGAACATGACCCATACCCCCGTATTTGTCGATCAGCAGATTACGGGTGTCTTTATGATTATGAGAGACATTACCAATAAGAAGGAATACGAGGCAAAAATCAATTATCTCGCTTTTCATGATTCGTTGACTGGTTTGCCGAATCGCCGTTTTGTCGAGCAGAAACTGGATCAGGTGATCATGGAGGCACAAAAAACGCACCAGCAAGTATATGTGTTGTTTTTGGATCTCGACCATTTCAAGCTGGTAAACGATTCCTTGGGGCATGATTTTGGTGACCTGTTACTACAGGAAGCTTCCTTGCGTTTGCAGGAATGTGTGGGTAAAAAAGGAACGGTGAGCAGGCTTGGCGGAGACGAATTCATGGTGATTCTAACAGATGTCACGGAAAGAGAAGTATCTTCCGTGGCGAATAAGATCAACCAGAGGATTGAACAGGCATTTTTTATCCATGGGCATGAGCTTTACATAACAACGAGTATCGGGATTTCTCGCTATCCAGAGGACGGACAAGACAGAAGTGTCTTGATGCGTAACGCAGATGCGGCGATGTATGCAGCCAAAGAAAAAGGGAAGAACAGCTTCCACCTGTACGTACAGAATCTGGAGCAAGCAGTGAATGACAAAATGAATATTCAAAATGAATTGAATCGTGCTTTGGCCAGACAAGAATTTTTATTGCATTACCAGCCACAGGTATGTGCGAAATCAGGCGCAATCGTTGGCGTAGAATCGTTAATTCGTTGGGATCATCCTGAACGAGGCTTACTTTTGCCAGACCAGTTCATCTCGGTAGCAGAAGAAACAGGGTTAATCGTACCGATTGGAGAATGGGTGCTGCGGACGGCATGCAAGCAGAACAAGCAATGGCAAGAACAGGGACTCATACCACTTCGGGTAGCCGTCAATCTATCTGCACGTCAATTTCTCAAACAAGACTTTACCCAGATGGTCACTGAGATTCTGGACCAGACAGGACTGGCGCCGGATTACTTGGAGCTGGAAATCACAGAAAGCAGCATGATCGACGTCCAGCGCGCCACACAAGTACTTAAGGAACTGAAGCAATTAGGGGTGTGCGTTGCGATTGACGATTTTGGAACGGGCTACAGCTCTCTCTACTATCTAAAAGAATTTTCGTTGAATCGTTTGAAAATAGATCGCTCATTTGTGCGTGACATGATCGAACAGCCTTCGAATCAGGCCATCGTGTCCACGATTATTTCCATGGCGCATCATTTACAACTGCGTGTGATTGCAGAAGGGGTCGAGACAAAAGAGGAGCTTGCGTTTTTGCAGGACCATCTGTGTGAGGAAGTGCAAGGCTATTTATTCAGCAGGCCGCTACCAAGTGAAGACGTAGCGTTTTATTTGCAAGCACAAAAAGGCGCTAGTTAGACAAGAGGAGCAGCTCTCATGAGTTGCTCTTTTGTTTTGCATCTGCGAGCCAAATGAGATGGTATAGCTGTCAAAATAGCACGTAAAATGTACTATTCCTGCTAACTTGTCAAGGAATTGCATGAGGGACGAAAGGAGGGAGAGAATGCTGGCTCTAGGTGTCATCTTATTGCTGTTTACCATTGGAGTTGCGATTGCCATTGGGTATCGGGCAAACGAAAGCGTCCGGCAATTTGATGAAAGCGCGCATGAGAGCTTTATCGGTTCCCAAGCAGAGAGGGAGGGATAACGAAATGCAGCAGGAAAAAGAACAGCAATTGCTCGAGGACAAGAGAGACCTGAACAAGTTTGGTTATGCGCAGGAATTACTGAGGGATATGGGTGGCTTTTCGAACTTTGCGATCTCATTTTCGATTATCTCTATTTTGACTGGTGCAGTTTCCTTGTACGGGCATGGTTTACTGTATGGCGGTTCTGGCATGATGGGCTTCGGATGGACCTTGGTTGCGTTATTCGTCATCTTGATTGCAGCATCGATGTCTGAACTCGCATCTGCGATCCCTACAGCCGGAGCGTTGTATCACTGGGCAGCTATTTTAGGTAGCAAACGGTGGGGCTGGTACACAGCGTGGATCAATCTCATCGGCCAAATCGGGATTGTCGCGGGCATTGACTATTCGTTCTCTTTGTTCGCGGACCCGCTGCTCGCGAGTGCATTTGGTTATACCTCAACAGAAACGACCACATTAATTCTATTCGGGATTACACTCCTTTTACACGGTACGTTTAACCACATTGGAATTCGACTCGTTGCCCGGTTAAATGACTTCTCCGCTTGGTACCATATTGGCGTCGTCGTCATACTCGTCGGAAGCCTCGTCTTTTTCTCCCGTCATGATTTGCAACCGCTTGATTACCTCTTTCAAGTCGGTCAAACCTTTTCAGAAAAACCGTACGCGATTGCTTTTTTAATTGGGTTGTTACAGGCGCAGTGGACGTTTACTGGCTATGATGCATCGGCGCATACGATTGAAGAAACAATTAACCCGCGAGTTCGTGCTGCTTGGGGGATTTATACGTCTGTGGCCTTTTCCTTTATTTTTGGATTTATCATGCTTGCTTTTGTCACCTTATCTATCAAAAACGCAGCGGCTGCGAGTGAAGCGGAAAATGCATTTATTTATGTGATTAGCGAGGCATTAGGCGGCGCATTTGGTTCGGTGGTGCTGTGGCTGGTTACCTTTGCGATGTGGTTTTGTGGCTTGGCGTCGATTACTTCCTTTTCGCGAATGTTGTATGCGTTTTCACGTGACAAAGGAATGCCGTGGAGCCATCAGTGGGCAGAAATTTCGACCAAATACAGAACGCCGGCAAAAGCAATTTGGCTGGTTATCATTCTTTCCTTTGCGCTTGCCTTGTTCGATTACATCGTGAAAAGCATCAATCCGAACACGTCGTATACCACCTTGGCATTTCTTACAGCGGTAAGTGTCGTTGGGTTATATGTCGCTTACGGGATTCCGTTGTACCTCAAGCTCCGGGCGGAATCGAGAGGACTTTTTCAGCGGAAGCATTACGGTCCCTGGCATCTGGGGAACTGGAGTAAACCCATTAATGTGTTGAGCTTGATTTGGATCGTCTTCATCTCGATTATGATGGTGATTCCACCCAATCAGACAGCGGGGTATGCCTTGATAGTTATGTTTTTAGTGCTTCTCATCATGGATTTGGCTTATTACCGGAAGCATTTCGGGGGCCCGCAAGCTGCGCTGGGCAATTCGGAGGAAGACATTAAACGTCAGGAAGCAAAATTTCGGGACTCCTAATAGAAAAGAATTTCCGGTGCACGGAATGCGAAGAGCCTCCCTTATGTCAGTAATGGCATAGGGGCTTTTTTTCGCGAAGGACGGTTTTGCATAACGAATAAGGGCAATTTTCGAATTGCTTTCAAAAAAGCTCCCAATCTAGCAGTATAAATGTTTTTATTGTTCCAAATAGTATATTTTACATGGACATTGTCGATGGAAAATTCTAAAATAACAAATAAATAGACAGCAACAGATGTAGATTCGACAGCTTTGTCCTTGTGGAATGGACATTTGTTATTTTCATCGTTCCGTGATAGAATTCACAAAACGATATTTTTTTTTAGCTAAACTTAACTGACTCGGAAAATGTTGAGGAAGAAAGCAAAAAAAGGAGTGATTGTGTGAGTTTGGAAACGAAGAAATGGGCGGATGAGGTAGCTGAGCAGGTAATTTCATGGCGACGATATCTCCATCAGCATCCAGAATTGTCGTTTGAAGAGGAGAAGACGTCCCAATTTATTTACGAAACGTTGCAATCTTTCGGGAATTTAGAGCTTTCGCGGCCAACCAAAACGAGTGTGGTCGCTCGACTGATCGGATCACAGCCAGGAAAAGTTCTTGGTATTCGCGCTGACATTGATGCTCTCCCTATCCATGAAGAAAATGATGTGCCATATGCATCAGGCAAAGCTGGTGTGATGCACGCGTGCGGACATGACGGCCATACAGCAATGCTGTTGGGAGCCGCAAAAATTTTGTCCCAGTACAAGGATCAAATAAAAGGTGAGGTTCGTTTCTTCTTCCAGCATGCCGAGGAGTTGCCGCCGGGTGGGGCTGCTGAAATCGTAAGAGCTGGTGCAGCGGACGGTCTGGATTCGATTATCGGCATTCATTTGGCATCATACATGCCTGTCGGGAAATTTGGTGTTCTTTACGGGGCACTTACTTCATCGACAGATCGCTTTGATATCAAGATTCAAGGAAAAGGCGGGCACTCCTCGCAACCGGAAGCATCTGTTGACCCGATCGTCATTGGGGCACAGGTTATTACTGGCCTACAACAAATTGTATCCCGCAATGTGAGTGCGTTGGACAAGGTCGTTATTTCGGTGACGATGCTGAATGCTGGGACTGCTTATAACATCATTCCAGATTCGATGACACTGACGGGCTCCACACGCTGCTTCGATGCGGAGATTCGCAAAAACATACCGATGTGGATTGAACGAATTGTCAAAGGAATTACGGAAGCGCATGGCGCAAGTTATGAATTCACGTTCTCACATGGCTACACATCCGTTGTCAACGACAAGCAGGTGACGAAGCTGATGGAGGATACCATCCGCGAGCGTTGGGGAGAAGAAGAGATTATTTACATTGATCCTTTGATGCCGGGTGAAGATTTCTCTGAGTATTTGAAAAAAGCTCCGGGCTGTTTTATTCAATTGGGTGCTGGCAATCCGGACAAGGGCTTTACGTATCCGCATCACCATCCACGCTTTGATTTTGATGAGGATGCAATGGTACGCGGTGTGGAGTTGTTTGTTCGGGCAGCTCAAAAAGTCGTCATAGAGTAGAGCGAGATAGAATGAGGGGGATGTCGTATGGCAGAGGCACGCGTCAATGAGTACAAGCTGCATTTTCTCGTACTGATTCTCGTCGCATTGACAGAATTTATCGGGACAAAAAAAATCAGTATTGGCATCGGGGTTATCGCTCTGTTTCCGATGCTTTACGCGCTCGTTTTAGGCGGGGCAATTAGTTGGCCCAAGTTCAAATTTTTGAGTGAAAAAGAAATGAACGTCGCAGCCAATATTTTGGGCGTTTCGTTTTTAATCTTTATTGCGAAGCTGGGAGCCAATATCGGTCCTGAGCTGCCTAAGCTACTCGGCTCTGGTGTATCCTTGATTGTTCAAGAAATGGGACACATTGTAGGGACAATCGCGCTTGGTCTCCCAATCGCATTGTGGCTGGGTCTGAAGCGCGAAGCAATTGGGGCGACTTATTCTCTCGATCGCGAACCAAACTTGGCGATCATTGTAGATAAATTTGGAGCAAACTCTGCCGAAGCTCGCGGCGCGCTGGGCGTATATATTTGCGGAACTTTGTTTGGTGCCATTTATATGTCGATTCTTGCAAGTATTTTAGGAAGCAGCGGGTTGTTTCACCCGATTTCTCTGGCGATGGGAGCAGCAGTTGGTTCCGGTAGTATGATGGCTGCAGCAACAGGTTCATTGGCTGTTATTTTCCCGGAAGCGCAAAAAGACATTGCCTTTTATTCCGGAGCGGCAAACTTGATGATGAGTATCGTCGGAACGTACGTATGTATCTTCTTCTCCTTGCCGGTTACACAAAAGCTGTACGCATGGCTTGAGCCAATCATTGGACGCAAAGGCGCTTCTTCTGCAGCAGAAGGGGGGAGAAAAAGCGCATGAATCAAATCTTGACGATTTTTATCATTGGCTTCATTGCTCTTATCGGTAACTGGATCGGTTATAAAGTACCATTCATGGAATCTTTGCCAGGTATTTTGCTCTTGGCGGTCATTACGTTGATCGGAATGGGCTTTACTCGCATTTTGCCGTTCAAATCCCCCGTCATTGTTTGGATTTCTTTGTTTGCGATGCTTGCGACATCCCCGTTTTTTCCAGGGAATGAATATACGGCTGCTGCGATTGCCAAGATCAATCTGCTCGCACTGGCCACTCCGATTCTCGCCTATGCGGGTCTGTCTCTTGGAAAAGACGTTCATCTATTCAAACAGCTTAGCTGGCGTATCGTAGTGGTGTCTCTCGTCGTCTTTACCGGCACGTTCCTATTCGCTACGTTGTTTGCGGAGATTGTATTCAAGATTCAAGGCAAATTTTAACGAAACTGTTTTTGTGTTAGGGCCTCCGTGTGCTTCCATATGCCATGGAGGTTCTTTGCACATACAACTGTTAAATTTAGGAGTGGAGAGAGTATGATCATTGATGTAAGAAAGGTTACCTGGCAAAGAGATGAAACAACCATTTTGCGAGACATTGTCTGGCAAGTGCAAGACAAGGAGCATTGGTGTTTAGTCGGTTTAAACGGCTCTGGTAAAACCAGTCTGCTGAATATCATTTGTGGCTATGTATGGCCGACAAAGGGGGAGGTCAGTGTATTAGGCAATCTTTACGGAACAGTCGATTTGCGCGAGGTACGTAAATCAATCGGCTGGGTAAGCACAGCGCTGATGGCACAGCTTCACGAGCATGAAACCGCACTCCGTGTCGTCTTAAGTGGTCGAGAGGCAACCATCGGCTTGTATTCCGTTCCAGAGGAGGCAGACGTAGAGAAAGCGTCGGATTTACTCGATACATTTGGATGCCGTGCATTGAAAAACAGACGATTTGCCGCTTTATCGCAAGGGGAGAGACAAAAAGTACTGATTGCGCGTGCGTTGATGGCTTCCCCTCAATTACTCATTCTGGACGAGCCTTGCACTGGACTGGACTTGCTTTCAAGAGAGCAGCTGTTGGCCATGATTGAACAAATCGCCAAACAGCCAAATGGGCCCACGCTCATTTATGTCACCCATCACATCGAAGAGATTTTGCCTTGCTTCACGCATACCTTGCTGTTAAAAGCGGGAGAAGTAGACCAAGCTGGAAAAACAGATGAGGTCCTGACGGCTGAACGTCTGACAAGCTTTTTCGGCGTACCGGTTCACATTCAACGCTCGCAAGGAAGATCTTGGGTCAGCTTAGGGGAAGAGGCGAAAGTTTGATCGTGTAGGATAAGTTTGGGCACGAGTCAGCACGGTTGTGCATGATTGTGTATAATAGCAATAAGAAATTGTATCTGGGAGGAGAGGAGAGATGGAGGCATGAACAATGTGATTGCACCAATCACAGACTCCACCTGGGCGATCATCACCTATGAGGAAGCGTGGAATAGCTACGTGAACAGCTATGTGATCAAACAAGGGAATGCCTTTGTATTGATTGATTCTCACCAGCGCAAGCAACGCTCATTTTTTCAACAGGCGTTGGAAGAGATCGGGGTCAAGCCAGATCGAACGGAATATGTCTACTTCACTCATCGACATGCTGATCATATTGGAAATGCCGATATGTTCCCTTCTCGAAACAATTGGATTCACCTCGACGATTATTACGAACTGGACGATTTTTCACAGACGCTATTCGGCCATACGTTTACAGGTAGTGGGGGAGATTTGCCTTCTCTGCGTTTCCGACAGCTTTCCTTTCATACAGAAGGCTCCGTTGCCTTCTTTGATCCCCAGTCGAAAATATGCTTTGTTGGCGATCATTTATGCTTTGAAAACACAGAACTTGGCCAAATCGTTGGAGGAGAAGTGGACTGTCGGACAGCTTATCAAGAACACTTGAAGCAATGGGTAGCACGTGAACCTGAGCGAGCAGCGGAGTTTACGGAGGGCTTGGAGATTTTGCAGGATTGGCCCATTGAGTATTTAGCCACTGGTCATGGCCCTATTCTTCAAGGCGAAATCAAGGAGTTTTTGCAAGAGTTGATTGCGATTGCTCGTCCGTAACGAAAAAAGACTTGTGTGCCGCGCATTGCCGGCTTGCACAAGTCTTTTTGCATTACTTGCTGGAAGTTGTTGTTTCTTCTTCTTCCACTGATTTTTCTTTTTCTAAATCTTTATCCATGATTTGGACGTTATGCTTTTTATACAATTCATCGATCCATTTATCCATATTATTTCGTTTGTTTCTGGATTTTACTTTTTCGATCACTTTCGGGCGAACTTGTTCAAATGTTCCCTCGAACTTATCTTTGTTTTTCTCATAGTATTCCTTGATTTGTTCTTCGGTGATCGGGTTATCCTTCTCGAACAGCTTGTCCCGCAGCATAACAGCGCGCACGCCTTCACGGAGCTCTTGCTCAGTCATTTGCTTTTCCTTCAAATACTCTTGGAATCTTTCTGGTGATCCCATTTTTTCTTTGACTGGGTTCACACGCGCATCGAGTTCTTGATCGGTTACAGTAACTCCTCGTGCAGCGCCTTCCTGTTTGTACAGCTCCAAGGTGATGATATCAGCCATGATACGCTTGCCAGCATCTTTTTTCATTTTGTCGTACAGTTGCTCTTGCGTGATCGTCACATTACCAATTTTGGCAACAGGGTTATCCGCAGAGAATGCAGAATCTTTTCCAGGTGTACAGCCCGCTACAGCGAGACCGAGTACAAGTGCTGAGGCAGCAAGTATAGATACATTGAATTTTTTCATGAAAAATACCTCGCTTTCTTGATAGTAATACGACTGTGCATAGAGCAGCGTTACGGGAAGCGGAAAATAAAAACCGCACACATAAAGCAATGTGCGGTCGTCAATCGATTAGCTGGCTTGTGTAGAGGCTTTTTTCCACTCTTCCAAGCGTTTTTCCAGTACGGTTTGATTCAGATCCAAAAGACTGGCTGATTTGTCCATCAATTGCTTCAGATGGGAAAGGGCTCGCTCATAATTTCCTTTGGCAGCTTCAATCTCTGCCAAGCAGAAGAGCTTCCAGTCTTTTGCCGATCGTTTGCTTGCGATCAGCTGGTAAGCTTCTATCGCACTCTCTACTTCACCCAGGCGGGCGTGCGAGCAGGCAATAAGAGCTAAGGAATCAATCATTCCCTGATCACGCTGGTAAATACGAAACGCCACTTCCAATGATTCGTTGTATCGTTCGGAGGAATAGTAAACGATCGCCAAGTTGTAAAACAAGTAGTGAATCATCGCTTGATTGAATAACGTTGGTCGTTCTTTGCAGACGTTGATTCCTTGAACGATATATTTTTCGGCCATTTCATAGTTGCCAAGCATGATTTCATGGGTTGATTTATCCAGCATAGCGACAGCACGGGAACGGTTCTTCCGATAGGAAGCCTCCAGCCAGCGCAATCGAATATTCAAACGACGTTTGAAAAGATTGGCCATGTACTGAAAGCGGAAGGGCCAGTGCAGGCGAATAAACATAACCAACAGCACAGCCGCAATCCCTGCCAGCGTCGATGTCAAATTAAAACTCAAATACTCCACGTAGTGACACCCTCTCTATTTACGCTGCATCTATTACCCCATCTTAGCACAGAACCTGTCCGCATGACAGAGCATTACCGCTATTTCGCCAATGGCAAGATATTCTCTTTTTTGGGGGTAGAGAGCTGCTGCGTTTTGACGTAATCGTCTGAAACGGTATAGAGCGTGTCGCCAATCGTAAGTATCCGTTTAATGTTACTGGAGCTGTCGTACCAGCCTTCGCCTGCTTTCGCAACATCTTCCTTCGACAGATGGGTGATCTGATCTTTCAGTTGAAATCCTTTTTGCAGATCAAGCCGATATACGTAGGCACCTTGGAAAGTAAAGTGGCCGTACTCACGCATATCGTTTTTGGCTTTTTGTTCAGCGGTACGTTCGTGGACGGATACAGGGAAGGCTAGCAGATTTTTTTCTTTGGAGAACAGCAGAGCCTTGTGATTGTGCAATAGCTCGGAGTCCGTCCCTCTGTCCCCGATAACCGTCTTGAACTTTTCCTTCGGTTTGGTTACATCACTGACGTCAAAGAGGGCAATCTTCATCCCTTGGTAGTACGCCCAGTCTTTATCAGATTCTGCCTCTTTGCCAAAACCGATGATATGGTTTTCATCATACGGGTGTAAATAGTCGCTGTAACCTGGAATTTTCAGGGCACCTAGTACGCTTGGCGCAGAAGGCTTCTTCAGATCGAGAACGAACAGCGGATCGACTTTTTTGAAGGTGACCATGTAGGCGCGATCTCCCATGAAACGGACAGAGTAAATGCGTTCTCCAGGAGCGATGCCTTCCAGCTTGCCGAATATCTCGAGTTTGTTGTTCAGTACATACAAATTGTTTTTGGACGTAAGCTCATCGTCTCGCCACATGTTCCCGCTCGTGGTGGCGATTCGGAAATAACCGTTGTTTTCATCCATAGAAAACTGATTCAGAATGCGTCCAGGCACCGACCCTTTTCCCGTATACTGAATGTCTCCCTTGTTCATGGCAAAACGATAAATGGTTGTATCAGACTCAATGGGAGGTGCAACGAAAGGAGTTGGTACTCCTTTTTGCTTAACGGCTATTGGCTGGGCGGCATTGTTCTGGGTGACGGCTACATACAGATTTTTGGTGGATGCATAGATGTTCTCGCCAGCGCCGAGATACGTATGCAGTGACATCTTTTCTTTCGAATCATCCAGATTCACGCCAGTGACGATCAAATACTCGGGACGAAAATGATCCGGGAAGTAACGAATCTCGCTGTAGGGAATGGTTTGGTATTGATTATCATGGGCGCTGTCTTTATACGTTGGGCCTGGCACTTCCGCTTTCTCTTGCAGAATACGATACGTATCCATGTAATGATTGGCTGTCACGTACAGGCTCGCGCCGATTTTGCGGGACGACATGTACTGGCCTTCCAGCTCCAGTTGACGAATGAGCCGAGGTTGTTTTTTGTCCGAAATATCGTAGATCATGGTTTTCACGGACTGCATGCTTTGGAAACGGGGGATGCCTCTTTTGGAAGCAGAACCAGGAGGATAAGAGATGTTCTCATCCGCTTGCCCGATGACGATGAGTCTCCGATCGTCTACGTACATTTCTTGCGGTACGAATTTTCCATTGTCATAGCTGATACGGCTTGCGACCTTCATCTCGGTGGCTGGATATGCTTTGATGATGCGTACCTCATCCTGCGTGGATTGATAAAGATAAGTTCCGTCTGATTTGACGATATCTGCTTCATCTACGCCCTGCACTTGTGTATTCGTTGTGGAAAAATCACCGCGAGCAGCGCCGCCGGAAGTGTCCGCTACTTTGTTGGCTGTGCTAGGTGCGGCTGCTGGCATAGCGGCAGTTGTTTCCAAGGTGCCGTAATGATAGCTGTCCAAGTCTGATGATTGGATGAGCTTTTTTAGCTCCGCATAGGAACCGACTACTGGCAACTCTTCCGTAGTTGCTGCGGCTTGAACGGCTGGCTCCGCAATTGTACCTGTCGTGAACAGGAAGGGTATAGCGGTCACCACCATCACGGAGGCGAGAAGCCCGGCAAATGTTCTTTTCATTTTAATCCCCCTCGTATCTGCTTCTTGCCAAAATTTGCTGTCGGTAATAAGACGACGCACGTTTACGGAATGTTTCACACACTCTTTGGGCAGCAATCTACGGACAGGTGGGGGAGCGTGTGCTATAATAATAGGCGGTTTATGCTACCATTTACACCACTACGTCAAAAGGGGCGTCATAGATGGAAAACTTGAAGCAAAGCATTCTGGAACTCATCACGGATACTTCTACGAATCTACCACCAGACGTGCGTCGTGCCGTCAATGCAGCTAAAGTGAAAGAGGATCTTGGCACTCGTGCAGCGCTGTCTTTGTCTACGATTGCGCAAAACGTCGTCATGGCAGAAGAAAATGTTTCTCCGATCTGTCAAGATACGGGGATGCCTACATTCGAAGTGAAAACTCCGGTTGGAGTCAACCAGCTGATCATTAAACAAGCGATCAAAGAAATGATTGCAGAAGCAACCAAAACAGGTAAGCTGCGTTCCAACTCCGTAGATTCCTTGACGGGTGCAAACACAGGGGACAACCTCGGACCAGGTACGCCTGTCATTCACTTCGAGCAATGGGAAGAGAATGAAATCGAGATCAAGCTGATTCTCAAAGGCGGCGGCTGTGAGAACAAGAACATCCAGTACTCCCTGCCCTGTGAGCTCGAAGGCCTGGGCAAAGTGGGCCGCAACCTGGATGGTATCCGCAAGTGCATTTTGCATGCCGTCTACCAAGCGCAAGGACAAGGCTGTAGTGCCGGCTTCATCGGCGTAGGAATCGGTGGGGATCGCACCTCCGGTTATGCACTGGCGAAGCATCAATTGTTCCGCAAAGTGGACGATGTGAATCCAATTGCTGAACTTGCTGCTTTGGAAGACTACATCATGGAAACAGCAAACCAACTAGGAATCGGAACCATGGGCTTTGGTGGTAACTCGACTTTGCTCGGCTGCAAAATCGGCGTGGAAAACCGCCTGCCAGCAAGCTTTTTCGTATCCGTTGCGTACAACTGCTGGGCATTCCGCCGTCAAGGTGTTCGCCTGAATCCGGAGACTGGCGAAATTCTCCGTTATCTGTATAAAGATGAAGAAGTGGCGATGGACTTGTCCCCGGTAGCAGCTACGGACGATGCGGGCGAAAAACGCCGCGAGGTTGTTCTGGAAGCGCCAATCTCTGAAGAACAAATCCGCAGCCTGCGAGTGGGCGATGTGGTCATTATCAATGGTGAAATGCACACAGGACGCGACGCCCTGCATAGCTACCTGATGGATCATGACTGCCCAGTGGACCTGAACGGTGGCATCATCTACCATTGCGGTCCGGTCATGCTGAAGGACGAAGCAGGCGAGTGGCATGTAAAAGCGGCTGGCCCGACTACCTCCATTCGCGAGGAGCCTTACCAAGGCGAAATCATCAAGAAATTCGGAATCCGTGCCGTTATCGGAAAAGGCGGAATGGGTGCGAAAACCCTGAAAGCATTGAACGAGCATGGCGCTGTGTACTTAAATGCGATTGGTGGAGCGGCCCAGTATTATGCAGAATGCTTGGAAAAAGTAGAAGGTGTCGACTTCATGGAATTCGGTATTCCAGAAGCGATGTGGCACCTGCGCGTAAAAGGCTTCGCAGCAATCGTCACCATGGATGCTCATGGCAACAGCTTGCACGCGGATGTGGAAAAGTCTTCCGCAGAGAAATTGGCTCAGTTTGCAGCACCTGTATTTAAATAAGAAATGTAAAACACGAAAGCCTCTGGCGCACTTCACGTGCTCCCAGAGGCTTTTTTTTCAAACTAGGCGGAAGAGGAGAAGGAAATAGTCGGATAAATGATGAACTTTCGAGGAACTAACCACGATTGCGGACAGATGAATTTTCATTTTTGACAGGGGGGACAGGAATGAAATGGTTGATTGCTGATCGCGTCATTATCGGAGATGGAGAGCATGTAATCGAACAAGGCGCTGTCGGGATTGATGAGCGAGGAAAGATTGTAGCAGTAGGGGCAGAAGCGGAGCTTACAGATTCCATTTCAGGAGGAGAAGTAAAGCGGTACAGCGGATGTTCCATTTTACCGGGTTTGATCGATTTACATGTTCACATCGGGTATTGGTGGAGCAAACCAGATTCCGCTGAGTATCGCAACAACGATGGACTCGTGGCGTTACTTGCGACAGCGAACTTGAAAGAAGCACTTTCTTTGGGGGTCACGACGATCCGCGATGTAGCAGCACCGGATGGATTGTGCAGTACACTGAAACTGGCAGCCAAGAACAAGTTCATTGTGTCCCCTCGTCTTTTTCAGGTTAACCAAGGGATTATTATGACCGGGGGGCACGGCTGGCAATTAGAGGGTGCCCTCAGAGAAGCAAACGGTCCGTGGGAAGTTCGGACAGCCGTGCGTGAACAAGTGCGAGCAGGTGCAGACTGGATCAAGCTCATGACGAGTCATCGTACACCAACGCCGGAGTTCACACAAGAGGAGTTGGATGCGGCGGTTGATGAATCTCATCGCTTGGGACGAAAGTGTTGTGTGCATGCCTCGCTCCAACCGGCGATCCAAATGGCGATTGATGCGGGATTTGATACGATTGAGCATGCAACGTTTATGACTGTCGAACAGGCGGAACAGATGAAAGAAAAAGGACTCGTATGGGTACCGACCATGGTCACCTTCTTCCAGATTGCTGATTATTACAAGCATATTTGGAATGAGCAGCAACAGGCAAATCAAGGCATATTGAGCGAAGGGCTTATTGAGCAGGGAGCTTTTTTCATCGAATCGGAAAAGGCGTACCGGGAGAACTTCGCACGATTGATAAATACAGGTGTAAAGATCGCTACGGGTACGGATATTGTATTGGAAGGCTATCCGATTACACCTGTGGCAGAAGAGATTAAACTGATGGTGGAGCTGGGGATGGAGCCAATTCGGGCGATCCAGGCTGCTACTCAAAACGCTGCCGAGGTGCTGGATCAAGGAAGTAAGATCGGTACGTTAGCGCCAGGTTATTTTGCAGATTTGCTTGTGGTAAAAGGTGATCCATTACAAGAGATAGAGGTATTGAAGCAAGTAGAAGAAGTGTTACTTGAGGGTGCGACAGTCTATTCAAAGTGTTAATGGGGCTAAGCCTTGCACTTCCGGGTTTGTAACGGCGTTTGTACTGGGTGTTTGACTATTTTAAGCCAAAATGGGTATTGGTTTATTGCGCGTGTACCAGGGCGGGCATAGGTTAATAACGAATGATCACAGAAAAAAGGAGTGAGATTCGTGAACTATGTAGTCCGTTCGGGAGATACGCTGAACAGCATTGCGGCTCGTTTTGGTGTATCCGTTCAGGAATTGATCCGCGTGAATAATATCGCCTATCCTTACTACATTTACGTGGGGCAAAATTTGTACATCCCAATTACTCCAACTCCGACACCAACTCCTGGTGGGGATGTCGAGCGTCGTTTGAATCGACTGGAGAACCGAGTAGATGCGCTGCGCGAAGACTATCGTAGGCTGGATAATCGAGTAGATCGATTGGAGAACCGTGTCACTCGTCTGGAGCGGGCCATTACGCCAACACAACCTCCGCGCCCACGTCCGACCGGCACGCCTCGTCCACGCTAAGCAGCTGGATAGAGGGACGAATAATTTTCCGCATTTCGCAATTTCCCCTTCGCCTGATCCTGCATAAAGTAATACGAGAGGATTAAGAGGAGGTGCGGCCATGCTAGGGTTAAATGGAAAAAACGTCCGACACCATTTCATGGGCGTCTATGGAAAAGTAGTGCAGATTCGAGAGCTGGTGGATGTGATCGACCAAGTTTTTGACTCTGTAAACAAAGTGGGCAATATAGGTAAGGCGATGCTTGGACCTCGTAAGGCAAGTGCCAAAAAGCTCGACAAGCTGAGATGAATGGCAAAACAAAAAAACCGCGTCCATCATGGAGGCGGTTTTTATTTATGATATCATTCGTGATTCCTAGGGGCAGACTCTATCATCAGAATAACTCAACTGAAAGAAAAAGTCTACTCTTTTTTTGAAAAATCCCTTATATTTTTGGAGCTGTTATCAACTGACTTCAAAAAGGGGAGTGCGATGGAGATGGAAAAGGAAAAGCGTCGCGTAGACTTAGTCACGGGTGGAGTGCTGATGGGGTTAGTCTTGTCATCGTTGGATCAGACGATTGTCTCAACAGCCATGCCGACAATTACGAAAGAGCTGGGAGGTCTGTCTCTTTATAGCTGGGTGTTCGCCATTTATATGCTCACATCGACCACGAGCATGCCCATCTATGGGAAAATGGCAGACTTGTTTGGACCGAGAAAAATGTATTTGATCGGGTTGTTTCTGTTTCTCTCAGGATCTCTTCTGTGCGGCATGGCGAATTCCATGACGGGTCTTATTGCAGCGAGAGGAATCCAAGGCTTGGGCGCCGGGGCATTAATGCCGGTTGCGTTCATTATTGTGGGTGAGCTGTATCCACCCGAAAAGAGGGGCAAATTTCAAGGTCTTTTCGGAGCTGTCTTTGCCATGACGAGTATACTCGGTCCAACCATTGGAGGAATTATCGTGGAGCATCTGTCATGGGGATGGATCTTCTTTATCAACCTTCCCATCGGTATCGCTTCCATTTTGATCATTGCCCTAGCCTTTCGAGATCAGCGGCAATATGATAAGAAGCCTGTCATCGACTGGTATGGGGCGGCTAGCTTAAGTGCAGCCATCATTCTCATCTTGTTGTCCCTTGTCATGGCGAGCAGGGAATACAAGATCGGGTTAGGGGGTGCGGGCATCTTATTTCTCGGTCTGTTCATCTGGATTGAAACCAAAGCAAAGGAGCCCCTGCTTCCGTTGTCCCTATTCCGCATTCCGGCCATTGGATATGGCAACCTCGCAGGATTCTTTGTGAGTGCCGCTTTGTTCGGGGCAATCGTATACATCCCTTTGTTCGTCCAAGAGGTACGCGGTGCGAGTCCATCAGAGGCTGGTTTCCTTTTAGTGCCACTCATGCTGTCCGCAGCGATTTCTTCGACGCTTGGGGGAAGATGGATGGCAAAAGCTTCATTTCGGGCGATTCTGATTCCCAGCTTGCTCATCATGGCGACAGGCTTTTTCCTTCTGAGCACGATGGATGTAGGGACAACCAACACACAGCTCGTCAGCTACCTGATTGTCACAGGTCTAGGCATGGGGGCGATCTATCCGGCATTCGGTACAGCAGCACATAGCGCTGTAAAACCGCAAGATCGAGGTGTTGCCATGTCGACATCGCAATTATTTCGTTCCATCGGGGGGACGATTGGAGTTAGCGTGTTGGGGAGCATCGTAGAATGGCGGATGCGGGAAGGTCTGGTGTTTAGCGAAGCTTTGCACGACGTCTTTATCACTGGCTTGTTTCTGATTGGAATCAGTTTGATAGCCAGTATCCGACTTGGTAATACTCGCTTGCTCGACAAAGAACCCCGCCATTCGCATTCATCAAATAGCGGGGTTCCCAAACAATAGGATTACGGTTTTTTATTCATGCCTTCCATTGCCATCCGAACCATCTCTCTGACCATACTGCCGCCCAAGCGTCCTCCGATTCGACCGGCATCGTGAGAGGTTAACTGTCCATTGTAGCCGGGCTGCAATGGAACATGAATTTCTTCTGCAACCTCGAATTTGGCCTGCGCGGGATCAGCAACGTCTGCAACCTGCGCTTTTAGGGCGTCCAGCCCTTTTCTCGCCTCGGGTACGAGAGGGCGTTTGCGTCTGCTCATGGTAGATCACCTCACGCCCTAGTGTGCCCCATTAAACGAGTGCTTTGCGCAGAGTAAAATCAGTCTCCTGATAGTAAGTATTAGCAACGAGCAGGTTCGGTCCTGCACATCCAGCGGCAGGGCAGAAGCAATTGATCTTCTGATTCAGCGTGTGTTCTTGCCATTTTTCAAACATCGACTGGAGCTGATGGGTTTGAATATTGCCCAATGGCTCTACATCCCCGAAATCGGTCACGATGACATCGCCGGTGAAAATGTTGATGTTTAGACGATTGCGACCATCTGGATCATTGCGAGTCGTCACATTTTTCGCAGAGCGCAGTCTGCTGATCAATTCTCTGTCTGCTGCTTCAGGACTACAAGCGAAAAACGGAAGTGTCCCGAAAAGCATCCACAAATCTTCATTGCGCACATCGAGCATCCGGTGAATGGCTTGACGGAGCTCATCGAGTGAAAGGACATCCAGATCACGGGCAAAATCACTCGCGTACATCGGGTGTACCTCATGTCGTTTGCTGCCCATCTCCTGAATTTGACAATGGAGGGTATCGAGCTTTGTCCATGTGCGATGATTCAGCATCGTTTCAGCTGAGACAAAAACACCTGCTTCCGAGAGTTTGCGGGCATTTTCCATCATCTCATGAAATTGTGCTTCCGCTCTTTTGATTGAAACCGGCTGCCGTGCTTTTGCGTAAACAATATCATGGAATTCTTCGGGAGTAGACCAATTCCACGAAATATGCATGACATCGATGTAAGGCAGGATCAATTCATAGCGAGAAAAAGGCATAGACATGTTGGAGTTGATTTGCGTCCGCAGCCCGCGATCTGCTGCATATTGTAGAATAGGCGCGATCACAGTTTTCACGGTGCGCTCGCTGTACATCGGTTCTCCGCCTGTTATACTTATAGTAAGCAGATCTTTTGCTTCATCGAGACGACGGAGTATGAGATCAACTGGGAGAGCGGGATCGTCTTTGTATCGCAATGTATCACCAACCGCGCAATGCTCACAGCGGAGATTGCACAGATTCGTTACAGTAAACTCGACGCTGGTAAGCTTATAGGCGGGGGGTGTCGCATTGAACAACGGCTCCCATGGATCGTGTAAAGGTGTTAATGGTGTATTTGGAACCATGCGGATCAATTGTGAAACCTCCTTCATTCTGCGTACAACTCAACCTATTATAACGACATTAGGGCGGAAGGAGAATAGCTAACGACATGATTATGGGGATGTCTTTTGGACGCGGTGTGCTTTTTCATGATCGAAATGTGCTGGCTTGCGCGGAAGTAAAAGACGGCGTGATTCACATGTGGGCGGAAAAAATCACATTGAAAACGATAGGGAAGCTCTGGTATAGAATCTTCTTCTCCTTTCCTTGGTACTATCAATTGTTTCACTTCCTTCTTGCTGGTTATGTACTGGCGGCGATCATAAAGCCTGACTGGGCCATCATCGATCCAATGTGGGTAGCTGTATACATCGCAGGCTTTCACTTCGTTTTTCCGAAAAAGATGAAAAAATTTCACGGTGCAGAACATAAAGTGTTTAGCTATGGAGGGAAGAAATCGTTAGCAGCACTGAAAGAGATTCAACGGGCAAATATCGTGAATGACGGTTGCTCGACGAATCTGGTCGTGTGGTTTTTTACGGGGTTCTTTTTGTCTGTATTCTTCTTACCCTTGGAATGGAGCGTCGCATGCGGGGGAGCAGGACTGCTTGTTGGTATGCTCGGGGATCGCTACGTGCGTAAATATTTCGGTTTTCTTTACAAGCTGTCGGCTTTCTTTCAAAAATACAGCACGACCAAAGAACCGGATCGGATTCATTTAGAGACAGCGATTCGCTCGTATATGCTATTTGAGCACATTCGCGAGGTGGATCGATTGCAGAATGCTTCGTAAGGAAAAAGCGGTGTTTCCACTATGGATACGCCGCTTTTTTTGTTCCATCACAGGGTCCTAATTCTTCCTTTTTTTCTATTCCCGTTCGAGCGGGCTTTCTTCCAGTTGGCGATACGTCTTTCCTTTATCCACATACGATTGGCGAATGCGTACGAATTCTTTCAGGTCTGCCTCGTTGAGTTCACGTTTTACTTTTGCTGGGTTGCCAACAACAAGCGAGCGAGGTGGCACCTTCATGCCTGGAGGAACGAGTGCACCCGCAGCAACCATCGCTTCTTCTCCGATTTCCGCACCATCCAGCACGATCGCGCCCATTCCAATCAATGCGCCGCGACGTACCACGCAGCTATGTAAAACAGCGTTATGTCCTACAGTCACCTCGTCTTCAAGGATCAACGGGTTGTTCGGGCTTTGATGCAGGGTGCTGTTGTCTTGGACACTGACGCGTTTTCCAATGACGGTCGGGGCGATGTCCCCGCGGATGACGGTGTTGTACCAAATAGAAGAATCCTCGCCAATTTCGACATCGCCAGAAACGACGGAGCCTTTTGCCAGGAAAACAGTAGGGTGAATCTTCGGTTGGATGTTTTCAAATGATAAGAGCAGCATAGTTACCTCCTAATCAATGAGTAAGCGAGCAATCTGTTTGCATTGGGCGCGGATGGAAAATGGAGAAGCGGCCAGTTGCAGGATCGCAGTCGATGACCGTCCCGGAGAGCTTGTCAATCTCATGTGTTTGATAAAAGAAACGAATCCCACTTATTTCTTGGTCGAGATCATGTTTGTCCGCTTCCGTAATGGCGATGCTATATGTATAGCTGCCACAACCCGTCGTAGTCGGGACGAGTCTGATTCCGAGCTGTTCAGCATCCGATTCCTCCGCGATCATTTGTGCAAGACGTACTGCCGCAGTTGGAGTAATGGTTATCATCGTCCTACCTCCTTGTACCATTTCTATTGTACTACAAATGACCCTTCCAAATCCTGCTTGTTGACCATGTATGAGGCATGTGATAGAGTAAATGTTACTGATTCTGATGTGCAGGAAATGTGGGTAGTCGCTGCCGCAATCGTTTCGACGATTGGCGGTAGAGGAAAGTCCAGGCTCGCCCAGGCTGAGATGCCTGGAGTGTTCGTA
Organism: Brevibacillus sp. MER 51; assembly: GCF_023714195.1. Classification (NCBI taxonomy): domain Bacteria; kingdom Bacillati; phylum Bacillota; class Bacilli; order Caryophanales; family Paenibacillaceae; genus Brevibacillus; species Brevibacillus sp. MER 51. The sequence goes on from NZ_JAMAUS010000003.1 coordinate 91,780, forward strand.
CCTGGTGCAAGCCAGGGCAGTGAGGTGCTGAGCCTTGCTGACGGCGTGGAAAGGGCTCTCTCTGAGGCCCGAGTACGCTGAAAGTGCCACAGAAACGTAGCTTTTCTGGCGACAGAAAAGATGGAACGCGGTAAACCCTGCGAGCGAGAAACCCAAATTAGGTAGGGGAACCGTCCTGAAGGAATCAAACGGAAAGGACGGATGGTATCTTCGGATGCCATAGATAGATGGCTACCGCTCTTGGTGCGAGGGATTGCCCCGCTTGAAGCACGGGAGAGACAGAACCTGGCTTATAGCATTTCCTGCTGGAATGAAACGTAAAACCACCTGATCTCAGGTGGTTTTTTTACGTTCCGCGAAATATTGTGAACCCGCTACCTATCAATGTTTGAGGAACAGTGGAATGATTTACCGTAAACAAGCTCTGAAACTTTTTCGGAAATCGTGTCGTCTAAAAAGAGCGTTCAGCCGAAGAAAACAGTTCTACTGTGGACTATTCCATCATTTCTTCAAATGGGAGTGTCTGCTGGAGAGAATGAACTGATATCACTGTTATATTGATGGAGGGGTTTATTTTGCAAAAAGAAAAGAATCGAGCAAGCAAGGATCTCAAAAAATTATTGGCGACAGCGGTTCTGGCAGGCTCGCTTGCATTGCCGGGTACCGGATGGGCTGCTACGGCACTGCCATTCTCCGACATCGGGGGAAATGTGAACAAAGACGCGATTCTGAAATTGAATTATGCGGGTGTTCTGAAAGGTTATACCGATGGCACTTTCAAACCGTATAAAGAAGTGACGAGAGCAGAGTTCGCCAAAGTTGCGGTCCTGGCACTTGGGTACACAGATGCGCAAGCAAAGCTTCTGCAAGGAAAGACTGTATTTAAAGATCTGCCAGCAGATCATTGGGCAACAGGATACATTAATCTTGCGGTATCCCAAGGCATCATCAAGGGATATCCAGATGGAACCTTCAAACCGAACAACAACGTAAAAATTGCGGAAGCATTGACTGTTTACGTACAAGGCTTAAAAATTGACGTTCGTCCATCAGCCTCAAGCGAGTGGTACATCCCATACTTGCTGGAAGCGGACAGAGCAGATATTTACGATGCAAAGGAAACGCCGACAGCAGCAGCTCCGCGTGATATCGTCGCGAAGTACACGGATCGTTTTATGGAGACGCCTGTTTACGCAAACGGCGCATACTACGACAAAGATGGCAATGCAAAAGGAACCAATCAGAAGCTGCAAGTAGTGAAGGGCGCAGTCGCTTCTTATGACAAGTCTGGCAAAAAGCTGAAACTAGTCGGACAAAACAAAGAAATCGAATTGGCTGATTCCGCGCAAGTGTACGGCAATCTGGTCGTAGGCGCGCAAGTGGAATACATCACGAAAAACGGCCGAGTGGCTTTCCTCACTGTTGTTACTTCTGACTCCGAAATCGTGGAAGGAATCGTGAAGACTGGCCTTAATTTTACAACGGCTGTAGGCGATGAGAAGAAATTCAAGGCAATCGTCAATGGTAGAGAAGTCGTATTGGAAGTAGAAGATGGCGTGAATGTAAGCCGTTCTCACATCGGTCAAAAGTTTGTGGCAGTCGTTGGAGACAATGGCAAGATCAAGTCCATCACGATCAGCGATAACACGACAAAAGGAATTGTGGAAAAAGTATCTTCCGTGAGCGGTTCCAACTCGAAGAAAGAGCTGAGAGTAGACGGCACGACCTACACGCTGGATTCCAAAGCAACGATCAAAGGTAAGGCACATCCAGAGGCAAAAGCAACAAGTGCTTCGTTCTCTGACATCGAAAAAGATGACTTGGTTGAGCTGACACTCAATGTGGACGGCAAGGTATCTGAGCTTGTTTACACGAAGCTGAGCTACACAGATACGATCACCGTTGATACAGACAAAAATCTGATTCGCGTTGGCGGCGTCAATTACGAGGTGCATGAAGATACAGAGTTGTTCGTAGACGAAGACGAAGTAGATGAGCTGGATGAGTTGACGAGTGGTCAAATTGCAGTGCTTTCGTTTGACAAAAATGGAAATTTGGTAAAAGTAGAGCAGGGCGTAGGGGCAGCTACGAACAAGCTGGTCTCAGACACAACTGCGTATGCACCTGGTAAACTGGCAACAGTGAAAATCGACGGGAAAATCTATGACATCTTGACCAATGCGAAGCTGACTGTCGATGGCAGCTCCGTATCTCCAACAACGATTAAAACCGATCAGTTCAATGACCACCGTATTCTTACGTGGAAATACAACGTCGGCACGAATGACATTGTGGAGCTGGCTTTGGAAAAGCAAACCGTAAAAGGATACGTGACGAAAAAATCCGGTTCCAAAATTACCGTGAACGGGAAAGTGTATGAGCTCTTGTCCGGTGTAACGATTGACAGCGATGCAGCATCCAACGACAAAGAGTACACGCTGACACTCAACAACGCTGGCAAAGTAAAAGCCATTACAGGTGCGCCTAGAAAAGTAAGCGGCGTGGTTGACTCTGTTGAAGTCCGTAACGATGACGGCAAGGTGACCTCCGCAAAGGTAGAGGTTAATGGTAAGACGTACGATGTAACGGATGAGGATGCGATTGAAGACGTCGATCAATTCGAGTACGTAACATTGACCCTTGATCGTGATGGCGATGTCATTGCTGCTTCCGTCAGTGGAAAGCTGGCGAAGGAAAACGTGCGTTTCGTCGGAATTGAATCCCGTGTGAACAAAGACAAATACGTATTCTTCGATGACGTATCGACGAGCTTGAAGATGACAGAAGATGCAAAGATCAAATACTACAACGGTAATGACTTGAAAGAAAGCGATCTTTCCTCCAAGGACAAAGTGGATTTGTGGACAAATGATCAAGGTCATGTCTATGCCATTGTCGTAGCAAAACGATAAGAAAATAGAAAAAGGCGATCTCTTGCTCGATTCGAGAAGGGGTCGCCTTTTCATTTGCTGGCATCGTCTTTCAAACGTATTTCATTGAAAATGGTTTTCAATTAAAAGAAAGTGTGATATATTCATATTGTTTCGTGCAAAACAAAAAGAGGAGTGGTTTCCATGCTTGTCGATTATGAAGTGATTATTGTTGGTGGCGGACCAGTTGGCATGATGGTGGCTGGAGAGCTGGCGTTGGCTAAAGTGAAGGTGTGCGTACTTGAGCGCTTAAAGGAAACGACCCCGTACTCACGAGCGCTCACTGTACATCCGCGCACACTGGAAATCCTGGATATGCGCGGGTTGAAAGCGAAATTACTTGATAGAGGAAAGCCGATTTCGACGGGGCATTTTGCTGCGCTTGATACACGCTTGGATTTTTCGGTCTTGGACTCTTCTTCCAACTACACCCTGATTATTCCTCAACATGACACGGAGAAGGTGCTTGAGGAGTGGGCGAAAAGTCTAGGGGTGGAAATACGCAGAGAAGTGGAGGTAATGGCCGTACACCAAGATCAGCACATGGTTGAGGTTGAGACTTCCGGGCCGAATGGAAAAGCTGTGCTGACGGCACTTTATGTGGTCGGCGCAGATGGCGCTGCCAGCATTGTCCGCAAGCAGGCAGGCATTCCGTTTGTCGGTAAGAATGCGACTTTTACGGCTATGCAAGGGGATGTTGTTTTAAAAAACCCGCCGGAATCAGGAGCTCCTTCCTACTTTAATGAACGAGGATTAGTCATGATTGTACCCTTGCCAAAAGGGATGCATCGGGTGGTGCTGATCGATTCGGAGCGAATGGCTGTGCCAAAGGAAGAACCAGTTACACTGCACGAACTGCGAGCAAGTTTGTTGCGTATTCTTGGAGACGATTTCGGGATTTCCGATCCGTTTTGGATGACTCGTTTTGGCAATGCGACCTTGCAAGCTCAGCGTTATCGAGAAGGACGGATTTTCCTGGCGGGAGATGCAGCGCATATTCATTTTCCAGCCGGAGGACAGGGGATGAACGTTGGCTTGCAAGAGGCAATCAACCTGGGGTGGAAGCTGGCAGGCCATTTAAAAGGCTGGGCACCGGATTGGCTGTTGGACAGCTATCATAAGGAGCGTTTCCCCATCAATACCGCATTGCTAACGAATACACTGGTGCAATCACTGCTGTTCGGTAGTTCGGAATTCTCCCCATCCGTTATCGCTTTGAGGAATATGGTGTCCGACCTGCTGCAAATACCCGAGGCAAATTATCGGCTGGCTACCCAAATTTCTGCGTTCAATGTCCAGTATGAACCGGTTGGGGAGATGTCGCCGCATGTATTGAATGGCCGACGTTTTACAGAGTTGAATCTGCGTCTGGAGAACGGTGAGTGCCAGAATGCATACGAGCTTTTTCATTCTGGTTCCTTCCTCTTGCTGCATTTCGGCTCGGATGAACGATTGGACGATGCACTCGATTGGTCGAAATACAAGCATGTCCATGCAGTTCACGCTTCGCTTGCTAATGGAGCTGCTGACTGGCATGACGTGCATACAGCGTTGATTCGACCGGATGGATATGTCGCATGGGCGGTTTCCCAAGAGGAGTCTAATCCGATAGAAGCTATTCGGAAAGGAATCACCCACTGGTGCGGACATGATTGATTATAAGTACGATTGTTTCGCACAAAACAAAATGAAATTGTTTTTCTCGAAACAATCAGTATATAATGGAGAGGAGATGAGATAGTAATGTAGGAGACTTGATATGCAAAGCACAGAACTTTCCAAGCAGCGGATCATACAGCTTTACATACAGCTAGTCACGCAGCAAGAGCTGCGAGAAAGCAAATTGACTGCCCGAATGGCAGAGGAGATGCAGAAGCTGGAAGCCGAGATGGGGATGAAGCTAAACCTTACCCTATCGGAAATTCATTTCATTGCCTGTATCGGGGATCATGGTCCCATCAATGTCACGACGATTTCGGAAAAAGTCAATTTAACGAAAGGGTCCATAACACGGATCAGCAAAAAGCTATGGAAGCTTGATTTAATTAAAAGGCAACAGCTGGTTGATAATAAGAAGGAAGTGTATTATCGGCTAACCGCAAAGGGACAAAAGCTGTATAAGATTCATCACCAGTTGCATCAGGACATTGAACAGCGATTTAAGAGCTTTCTGGATAAATACACACCGGAGCAATTAGCATTTTCCCGGGAACTGCTGGAGGATTTGCTGGATTGGGATTTCTAAGTACGGAAACAAAGGGGCGCCATCACACTGATGGTGTCCTATGTCTGTGAACAGTACTCTCGATAAGTAAAAAGCCGGATTTACCCCACGGTAATCCGGCTTTTTTGCTTATTTAATCTTAGGGTTGAATTTTGCATTTCTCATAGGAAACCGCTCTTAGTTAGGTATACGTCTGTCTTTCCACTCGTCAACTTCTCTTGGATCGATGCCGAGAACTTCGCAAATATGTAGCGCAATCGTAACAGTGGGATTGGTAATCCCGTATTCAATGTTCTGATAATGTTTCAAGGATACGTTTATGATCCTGCTTACTTTTTCCTGGGATAATTTCTTTTCTATTCGGGCATCTTTTAGTTTCAATTCTTGGAAGCTCTCCTTGAATCATTTACTCATATGTTAACCTGTTAGCGAATTAAAATACACGTATTATACTTACTGTTATTGCCAAGCATTTGCATTTTGATAACCTCTAAAAACAAAGATGAAAGTGGAATGAAAATTCATAGAAGGATGTGAACTCCATGCATGAGTAATATAATTGACGGATCATGAGTAAGTTCAAGGGGAAATTATGGTAAATAGTTACGTGTTTCTTATGTACACTACTAAGGGGGATTTCTTTTAGTATGGAAACAAGAAAAACAACACAAAAATCGATACGTTCTGAAATAGATAAAAATATGAAAGAGAACGGATATACACTTAGTAAACTCAGTGAGTTGAGTGGCGTTAATCCTGGACATTTGAGTGAGATCCTAAATAGCAATCCACCACGTGCCATTACAATTGGTCAGCTTGACACGTTGGCTAAGGTCTTTAAAAAGGCTCCTGGTTGGTTGTACGAGTTATACCCGGAAGAGTGCATAGCCGAGGAAAAAATTTCGCGTCCACGCTTGATCCCTTACTTGGTTCGATGTGCTGAGATCGGGCGTCAGAATTGTATTGATGTGGTTGTCTCAAGATTGCTAGAGAACCCTAAAAACGTTTCCATTCTCTTCACTGTTGCAGAGCAATTATTTCAAACTGGTGGAAAGGTTATGTCAGTCCCTTTTTATCAGCTAGTGATTGAAGCTGAAAAAGATAGTCATTCGGATCACTTTCTGATAAGTCAATATCGGTTATTTCGTGCGTTACAAGGTACAAGTCCAGAAGATAACTGGAAAGCGGTCATAAGGTTTGAACCCTATCGGAACAGATTGTCCGAAAATCACCAATTGGATGCGTTGCTACATCTAGCGAATGCGTGCTACATGTTGCAGAAGTGGAAAGATGTAGAAAAATATGCTGACGAATTACGGACCCTAGCTATTGCAGTCTATCAGGATCAACTACGCAAGAAAGAGAGCGGTAAAACGGTTGAAATGTTACACACGGAACGTCATCTAGTTGTGTACTATGGCCAAAGCTCCTTGTTAAAAGGAGTTGCTCTCACTATGCAAGAACAGTATGAAGAAGCGGAAAAACATGTGATCAAAATATACTGATCTTACTTGGTTTGAACTGTTAGATGAGATAGGGCATAAAGAAGTAAAGAAATTCAATATATGGGGCAGGGCTAATTTATATGGGCTTAACTTAAAGAAGGGAAACGTGAGTATCCTATCAGAGTATGTTGCTTTCTTACAGGAACATCCAAATGAAATTCTCCCTGGGATGTTGACCATCATCGAAGCAGCCAATAAACATAATTTTTGTATAGATGAGCTACTGCATCGTTATTCCGCTAATCTATCCAGCTTTCATGACCATCAGAACCCTATTAATTTGAGTCAGAATTTTCACTTTTGGGATCAAAAGACTGAATATGATTTTAGAAAAGGAAACACGTCTCAAGCGATAGATCAGTTACTGCTGTGCCTGGATTTATCTGACAAAATGACCTATCACCAAGGATTTAAACGTTGTGTCACAAAGTTTTGGAAACACTTGCCACATGCAACAAATGAGCAAAAAGATCGCTATGAAGCCATTTTAGAAGGGAGAGTGTGAATATGAAGAAATTTTTTGTTTTGTTATCCATGGTTTTGAGTTTTGGGGTATTTTCCAGTGTTGGCCAGGCTTCTATAGGAAGCGAAACGCCATCTTTTTCTGCTGGTTCTCCTCCTCCAGTTATGCAATATCATCACGGCGTAGGAGGCTAAATAGGGTTTGATAAAGGGTTCGAAAAAGCATCCCAAACAAAAAAGGGATGCTTTTTTTATTTTCCCATTTTTCTAAGAACAGTGAATTTGGGAAATTACAGTATAGTTATAAATGTATTTATTGTTAAAAAAAGGGAGGTGATAACCATAGGGGCTATTGCATATAAAAAGGGCGTTCCACCCCTTGGCCAGGTTAAAGGAACGCCCGCAGGAGGAGCAGATACAACTCCTATAAGTAAATGTACCACGCTAGCGTTAGATCAGGAAGGAGGAACTTATCAAGATATAGATCATTTGAAAAACATTGTGGAACAATTACGCGAGCAACTGGTGCAATTGTTTTTGGAGAAGAATGATTTGTTGGATGATGCAGTCGTGGAATTAAGTCAGCAATTGGATCAGTACATCCTGGTAATTCAATCAAAAATGATGCAAAAATAAGAAAAAAGTAGATAAGGTTTTATTTGAATTAAGGTTATAGCAACTCAATTTGGAAATATATGTTATAATTCCCTTGAATTTAAAATTTCTAAAAATATACAGGAGGGTAAAATGACTATTAAGAAAATTTCTTTCGCAACTCTCTTACTTAGCAGTTTAGTTGTATCTGGGGCTGGCTCTGCTTTCGCAGTATCTCAAGGTGAGACTATTAAAATAGGTAACCTAAAAATCGTTGAACGTGTATATGAGAACCCAGTAGAGTATGATTTTACAGATGACCTTACAAAGAGTGATTCATCTAAGATTGGTCCCTTTGGCAATGATATGACTGGCAAAGTATATGAAATGTCTAAGAAGGACCTATACAAAGCAAAATCTTATGAAGCTGATATTGAGAACAATAGTAGCGAAAACGATACCTTTTCAAGGAAGGTTACAAAAAAAACATTTCTAACCGGAAAAATAGGCGTGGAAGCCGAGACGAAAGTCAACTGGAGGATAATAGAGGGAAAAGTGGGGATTAATGCAGAAGTCTCCTTTGGAGATGAAGACATTGTAGAAACAACCCACAGTTGGGTCATACCAAAGCGTACGATTACAACCGTTGAATACGGATCAAAAGCCGTAAAAACAACTGGAAGCTTAAACGAATATTTTCAAGGCAGAGTAGTAGATTCTAACTACGTTAACGTCAAATACTCGTACAAAGAGTATTCTAGTAAAAAATCAAAAGATCTATGATCCGACCTCTCCATATACTTCTCCTTCTGTTCATAGTTCTTCTTAGTGGCTGTAGCGAGGCAGTAACAGTCCCTAAAGAGAAGTCATATGTAACTGTCTACGATTATTTCGAAGAAATTACAGGGGAGAATCTAAAAACATCCGTGCTTCAAATAACAAAAAACGGTAATTCGGCAGAACTCACGTTACGAATCTTAATTTCGGACGATTTAAGAGAAAAAATGATGCATACTGAAAAACCCATTTACTTTCCGTTTGCAGATATGCCAGGCAACGAGACCATTAAAAATTTGCTTGCTGAGACTCCTTCACATGTTCAAATTGAGTTCAACAGTAAAGAGAATCGGTATACGATTTCGCAACAGCTAAAGCTAAAAGAAAATTTGACGGAAGATGATGAAAAGGCGCTATTGTCTCCTGCTAATTACCGATTTCAGGTCAGCAACGAAGAAAAGCTCTCCGTAGCTAGTTTTATGGGTTTAGAATATTCGCTACTTCCTGAAGATAATCAGAAGTAGCAAATCGCTTGTTACGAATTGTACCTCTTGTGGCAAACGTGGCCACAGCCTACATGGTATCTTTTGGGGGTACCGCCAACAAAATGTGACTTGGATGTAATAAAAAACTCGTATTCCTGTACGCTAAGGAACACGAGTTTTTCATATTGCCGGTACCCTTTATTTTTCGAGTCTAATACATTATTTTCAGTGAACACCTAGGCTTACTAGCAACTTCTTGTTGTATCCCTCAGCGTGTTATAACGTAAAGAGTGCGCCTACAAAGAGGTTTAAATGATTCTCATTTTAAAGATTCTGACCACTTTAAGCCTAACTGAAATGCTGATGTGGAATAGTTTACCTAATCATGTGATCATAAAGACATGTCAATTAAGTTGAAACGGAGTTTACAGTTTAGCGTGGTTATTTATTTGCTTGGGCGCTTGGACTATAGTGCTACAAAGTATGACAGAATCTAAAGTGGCATCAAAGTCATCGGAAAAAATAGTCATCATCAACAGAAAACGATTGTCGTTAATAACCATATTACTACTAATGGAGGGGTGACAAATGATTTGTTTCGGAAATAACAAATTCAAAACTCCTTTTACTGTCATTAGGATCTATTAACTTAGCGCCACTCTGCGCCTTAACCGGCGTAGGGTGGTTCTTTTTGAGCAAAATGAACACTACCCAGTGCCGAATAAATTGGGCGGAAGGTACTGAATGAACTTAACCCTAATTATCCCCGTATGATGTTCCTTTAATATGCCTGTACGCACAAAAATGTTTGAATTTAACCCATTAGCGTTACATATTACAGCTTCGAACAAAGGGAGCTTTGACAATGGCAAAGATTCGGCTGAATATCATTTCAAAAAAACGGCCCATCATCGCTACAAAAAGAATGGGAAATGTATTGATATTGCCAATGACGGTACAATTGTTTTATTCGATCTGGTGAAAAGAATGGACGCGAATTCAAAGACGATGCACGTTTGGCGAAATCTAAAATTTTGAAAGAAACCGTGCTTTTCGAATTATATTTGGCAGACAAAGATCTCGATTGATCGAGTGGATATTGTGACGGAAGAATATGATTTGATTGTGCAGCATTCCAGGCTGTATGGCAAAGAACAAAAAACAGTGATTTGGCAGCGATATTTGACGCTGATGGCATAACAGCCAACTGCCATTAAATAAGTTTTGGAGGTAGAATCAAAATGAAGATCATAAAAATTAACGGTGAGGAATTTACTTCTAGGGATAATTTACACAGCATTCTGAGAAGCAAACTAGTAGAACCTGAACATTATGACCATACGTATTGGGGAAATAATCTCGATTCGTTATGGGAATGTTTAACTGCGTGGATTGAATTACCTCTAACGATTGAATGGTTGAATTATGAAAAAAGTGTTGAATATTTAGGTGATTATGCAGAGAAATTACTCCAAGTCTTTACTGATGCAGAGAAAAATGAAAGAGGATTTAAAGTGATAGTAAAATGAAAACTGGTTTGAGTGATTTTAAGTATATAGAAAGCACCAGAGTAGCCCTTCCAATGTAATCTTAAAAAAGCTATTCATTCTTTCCAAAAAGATGTAATCGATCTTAACTAATATGACCCAACTCACTTTCAATATATTGATCCAAACACAGGGAGAACTAGATCAGACCAACATTTCTACTTCAACGATTAGGAGGATAGCATGGAACTTAACTTTATAAAATCAATTGGAATGTTAAAACATAATGTGTCAACTGAGGAAGTTGCTCAAATTCTTAGTTTTCTAATAGAAAACGATTCCTTGCTGTTATTCTCTTTCTATGAGAGAAATCTTCATTTATTCGAGTCGAAGATTCAAGATTTCATCAATGAAAGACGTCTATTTACTAATTCCGAATGGGTATTGCCGTGGGAAGAGACAATTCCTCACTGGGACAAACCAAATAATACTCCACCAAATATTATTTGGTTCTCAGTAAAGACAACGGACGAGATTATAAAAGCGATTGATATCGACAGTTTGTTTCGATGTGTTGTTGTGAAGGATGGCGACGACTTTTCGAAATACTCGAATGTGATATTCCAACAAGAATATTATGCAACTTTTGACGAAGAAAATTTTGAGCATTATATTGGGTTTACGAACAAGGTTGAATTTCTTAACGCCACATGGTCAGAATTAAAGAACCGATTTCATGTAAACTTAGTTGAATAGAGTAGGAGGACCTTGTTGGATAAATTCTAACAAGGTTCTCGAGTCTGTACTCGCCCCGTCCATTTTCGTAGGACATCTATCGTTACGAGATATAACATTTTAAGCAGGGCATTGTCGATGGGGAAACGGCTTTCCCCTCGTTACTTTTCGAAGTTGTCGATGGTAGCCGTAGGCTTGACTAATTTCTTGTCACCAGTAGCACTTGATTTAGGGGGACATGTTAGGAACGGGATAGCGATTGCCGTAACTATTTGGAGCCTTTCTCTGCAATTGGCCACGATTTAAAATTCATTAACTCCTCATTCACGCAGGGGTAGTGCCTTCTTTTTTCAATCGATTATAATAGCGTATAAAAGCCATTTATGGTTAGGAGAAAGAGGGAACCTCCATGACTTATACGACACAGGAAAACGGTGTTTTTCCAGCAGTCTGTTCACTTGATTGCCCGGACCAATGTGGATTGCTCCTTCATAAAAAAGAGGGGAAAATCGTCAAAATCGAAGGGGACCCGAACCATCCGGTGACGAAGGGGAATATTTGCAACAAAGTCCGCAACATGACAGAGCGCATTTACGATCCCAAGCGACTCACGCATCCATTGAAGCGTGTTGGCAAAAAAGGGAGCGGGGAGTTTGTTCGAATCAGTTGGGAGGAAGCGGTCACTACTATAGCCGAACGCTGGCGTGCCTTGATCGACTCAGACGGTCCCGAGAGCGTTTTGCCTTACAGCTTTTACGGGAACATGGGGCGAATTAGTGTAGAAGGAATGGATCGCCGTTTTTTCCATCGTATGGGGGCCAGTCAACTTGACCGTACGATATGCAACAGTGCAGGGGCTGTAGGGTACAGCTACACGATGGGCGGAGCTTTTGGAACAGATCCGGAAGACACCGTTCATTCCAAGCTGTTCATCATGTGGGGGATCAATACGGTCAGCACCAACATGCATCAAGTGGTATTTGCAGAACAGGCTCGAAAAAATGGGGCGAAGATCGTCGTGATCGATGTCCATAAAAATCAGACGGGTCGATGGGCTGATTGGTTTATCCCGATTTTACCCGGAACAGACACAGCTTTGGCTTTGGGTATTATGCATGTGCTTTTTGCAGAAAACTTGGTGGATTCAGCCTTTATGGAAAAGTATACGGTAGGACATGAAGAGCTCAGGGAGCATGTTCGTACCTACGATCCTGCTACCGTATCAGCCATAACGGGTGTCCCTGTCGACGATATTTACAAATTGGCGAGAATGTATGGTACCACTTCCCCGTCCTTTATTCGCATTGGAAACGGCATTCAGCATCACGACAATGGTGGCATGTGTGTAAGGACAATTGCTTGTCTTCCGGCCCTGACAGGGCAGTGGCTCGTCAAAGGTGGTGGGGCCAATAAAGGAAATAAGGGTTTCTTGGAGCACAACAAGCTTGCCGTGCAGCGACCAGACTTGCTGGCCAATAAACAGACGAGAGTCATTAATATGAATGAGCTTGGAAAAGCGTTGCTCGATACAGAGCCGCCGGTGAAATCGCTCTTCGTCTATACGAGCAACCCAGCCATTGTTGCACCGGATGGAAACAAAGTGCGGCAAGGCTTGGCGAGAGAGGATTTGTTCACCGTTGTGCATGATTTGTTTTTGACGGAGACGGCTCTTTATGCCGATATCGTTTTGCCAGCGACGTCTTCTTATGAAAATACGGATTTTTACACGTCGTATTGGCATCATTACATTCAGCTTCAGCAACCGGTGATCGCCCCATTTGGAGAGAGCAAGTCCAACACGGATGTTTTCCGCTTGCTGGCTGCCGCCATGGGGTATGACGAACCTGTTTTTCAAGACAGTGATGCAGAGATGGTCAGACAGGCGTTGGAGGGGCACGGCAATCCTCATTTGGAAGGAATCACGTATGAAACTTTGGTCGAAAAACAATATGCCAAAGCAAATTTGGAACCTTTCTTTTTGGAACATCTCCCCACCCCAAGTGGCAAAATTGAGCTTTACTCGCAGGCAATGGCAAAACGAGGGCTGCCCCCATTACCGACGTACACGCCATTGGTGAATGATGGGGATTTCCCGTATTTATTTGTGCCGGGGCCGAATCACAACTATTTGAACTCCACGTTCTCGAATAATGAGAAGCATAAGAAAATGGAGAAAATACCACGTTTGCATATGAATGTGGCAGATGCGTCTGCATCAGGCATAAGTGACGGAGATACGGTCCGCATATGGAATGAGCGGGGAGAATGCGAGCTGGTTGTATCGATAGGAGAAAATGTTTTACCGGGAGTGGTGGTTAGTCAAGGCTTGTGGGCTGATGCTCCTCACTCAAAGCATTATGTAAATGCGCTGACCCCGGATCGCATCGCGGACATGGGGGGAGGAGCTACCTTTTTTTCCGGGCGTGTCGATGTGGAGAAGGTCATACGATAAAAATCAGCGAGTGTCTCGATTGTAGCCGGACACTCGCTGGTTACTTTTATTACCCGAAAGGATAGCAAGGGTTATAGTGAGGAAGTTGTCCAATGAACATAGTTGCTTTAAACCAATTCATCTTAATTATTTTTGAGCTTTACACAAAAACAGCATGTCTTTAATGATGTCTACGACAACATTTGGCTGATCAATATGAATGGCATGTCCAGCATTTTCAACGATGATATGCTTGCTGCGGGTTGATAATTTCGTAAGCTCTTTATGTAAGTGGACCCAAGCAGCCATAGATTCGGGAGTATGATGAGGTTGTAATGTACCCGATACGACAATGAGTGGCTTGTTGCCAAGTGATTTAGAATTTCGAGCTTGTTCAAAGCTTTCTTCTATCTCTTGAATAGAACCTTCAAGAACAAACTGACTATAGTACGCTGCTTGAACTTCTTCAGAGAACAAAGGAACCATGACTTTATTTTGATCTTCATGACATGGATCTAATAAAATCACTCCGGCAACCTCTTCTGTGAATGTACTTGCATATAGGCGAACATTCAATCCCCCAAAAGAGTGACCGACCAAAACGTAAGGGGGAGACACGTTTGCTTTCTGAAGCAAGCTTCTAAGATTCTCAATGATTTGCTGACTATGACGAGGTCTTTTATCATTTTCACTTTCCCCTATACCTGCTCGGTCATAAATGAATATCCTAGTATGCTTTGAAATGTCACCACCAATCGAACTCCAGTAGTTCAATGTACACCCATAACCAGAATCAAAAACCACCGTCGGAAAATCACTTATTTCACCAAAATATTTGAAACATAGTCTAACTCCACCGATGTCGAGCTTTTGACTCGGTTCATTTATTCCAATGTCACTCATTTTATCTCCTCCAAATATTTTTTTATTTGGTTCATTTCCACAAACCATGCAATCATCCTTTTTTTGCAAGAGAACTTTAGCTATACCCTTTGCATACAAAAAAGTGTCCCTACTGCACATGGCAGAGAGACACATTTTTATGTCACTTACAAAACAAAGCTGACGATGACACCGGACAAAAGACTAACCAGCGTGGCACCGAACAACAGCTTCAACCCAAAGCGAGCAACCACATTGGATTGTTTCTCATTCAGCCCTTTCACCGCACCAGCAATAATGCCGATAGAGGAGAAGTTCGCGAACGAAACGAGGAAGACGGAGAGAATTCCTACTGTACGTGGGCTCAGTTCAGATACGACTTTTCCCAGCTCGATCATCGCTACAAACTCGTTCGTTACGAGCTTCGTCGCCATGATACTACCAGCCGTCATCGCTTCCCCGAAAGGAATGCCCATCAGGACGGCAAAAGGAGCGAAGACGAATCCGAGCATTTCTTGGAACGTCCAGCCGAAAATCATGCCGAACAAGCTATTCACAGCGGCGATCAAAGCAACAAAACCGAGCAGCATGGCTCCCACGACTACCGCTACCTTGAATCCGTCCATGATGTACTCGACGAGCATTTCGAAAAAGGACTGCTTTTCATTACTTTGAATCTCCAGTAAATCTTCTTCTTCGTTCACTGTATAAGGGTTGATAATCGAAGCGATAATAAAGCCGCCAAACAGATTCAAGAACAGGGCCGTGACAACGTATTTTGGCTCAATCATCGTCATGTACGCACCGACAATCGACATCGAAACGGTTGACATGGCTGACGCGCACAGCGTATACAGACGGTGCTCCGGCAAGGAACCGAGCTGTTTTTTCACCGTGATGAATACTTCATTTTGGCCGACAATAGCAGAAGCAACAGCGTTGTAAGACTCCAGCTTACCCATGCCGTTAATTTTGCTCAGAACAAAGCCAATTGCTTTCATGATCATCGGCAAAATCTTGAAGTGACGCAAAATACCGATGAGGACGGAAATGAAGACGATTGGGAGCAAAACACCAAGGAAAAAGGACATTTGTCCGTCGTTTGCCAGATTGCCAAATACGAAATTGATTCCTTCCGCAGCAAAAGCAAGAAGCTTTTCAAACGATTTGGAAATGGCTGAAACGAATATAAACCCAAACTTGGTATGCAGAAGAAGAAAGGCGAGCAAAAATTGCAGAGCAATCATGACGATGATCGGTCTGTATTTGACCTGTTTTCGACTATTGCTCCCTAACAATGCTAACCCGATCACGATGAGTATGCCAGCGATGGGAATGATAAAATTCATTACAACCTCCAAAAAATTAAATAGTACTAAACTTAAAAGGCAAAAAAACGCACTTCCCGACAAGAGAAGTGAAAGCGGTTTATATTCTATCATCCTGATAATATGATTGCAATTTATATGTATGTTCAGAATTGTTGTCCGTTTGCGTTTGGAGCGCTGAAATCGGGCGTACTAGCATAAGCCCACCACCATACGGTTTATGGAGGAGGTGAAATCCCTTGGATGAGTTGCAGAGGCTCAAGCAGTTTATCACTTCAGCAGAGCATGTCTGGACTCAGATCGCGAATTCGCCGAGAGGAAAGCCTGTTTATACCGTAAACGGTGTGGATTACACGCCATTGCCCGAAAAATACAACACCAAACGAAAAATCTCCCGTATTTTCCGCCGGTATTGGGGGAAGCAATTGACGGAAGTGATGATTCGGAATCTCCATTTGCGGATGCTGAAAGGTAAGCTCTGTGTTCCTTACCGTGACATCCCGCCTTTTCCAGCAACCGTGCTGTCGTTGCAGATAAAAGTGAATCTGCCGGATCATCGGACCGTGGCTGCGATCCTGAGCGGGGGAGGGAAAAAAACAAGAGTGGACTACCGTTTGATCCGAGTCGGCGCAACCAAAACGTTCACGATCATGAAACGCTCAGGCGAGCAGTTTGATCTGAGATATCAATCTCTGGCTACCATACCCCTCAACCCGAAGGCACAACCCGTACGTAGAACCAAGCAACGGGGACGAACCAAAAAGTAACGAAAAGCTCCTCAATTCCCCCGAAACATAAGGGGCGAGGAGCTTTTGTTATACCGTTACGTACGAATGGAAACACGGTACTCCCGCAGCCAATAATTCAGCTGACCGAGATAGGCGAACAACTGAGGTGTACTCATGAGCTGACCGAAAAACGGAATGCTCGAAGCTTGTGCATCTGACTCGGCAATTTTTCGAATCGTTGGAACATCTACCAGTTGAAGCAGTGGAGAGGAAGAGTCGTTTATGATATCCAGCAGCCAAGAGCGAACGGCTTCCGTATAGGCTGGATTGTGTGTTTTTGGGTACGGGCTTTTCTTGCGGTACAAAACCTCATCAGGCAAGATTCCTTCCATGGCTTTTCGCAAAATTCCTTTTTCCCGATGCCCGTGCGTCTTCATATCCCATGGGATGTTCCAAACGTATTCCACGATACGGTGGTCACAGAACGGGACACGCGCTTCCAGACTGGCCGCCATACTCATTCGGTCTTTGCGATCCAATAATGTGTTCATGAACCACGTTATATTCAAATAAAACATTTCCCGTCGGCGAGCTTCAATCGGATCTTCCCCTGGAAGATGTGGGACTTCATTGAGAGATTCCTCATATCGCATGGCAACGTATTCCTCTGGTTTGACCCAATCACGAAGATCAGGGGATAGCCAGGAGGCACGTTCTTTTGTCGCTCTCGACCAAGGAAAGGTTCCGGCATTTAACAGCTCCTCACGATGAAACCACGGATACCCGCCAAATACTTCATCTGCACATTCTCCAGAGAGGACGACGGTTGTCTCTTTTTTTATTTCGCGGCAAAACAGGTAAAGGGACGCATCTACATCAGCCATCCCCGGCAAGTCGCGGGCGAGTGTCGCTGTTTTCAAGGATTCGATCAAATCTTCAGTGTCGAACTCAATCGTGTGGTGCTCGGTTCCGAGAAACTTTGTAACGAGTTGTACAAAAGGTTCATCCTCATTCGGTTGAAAAGCACTCGCCTTGAAATGTTTTCGGTTGTCGACGTAATCGATGGAGTAGCTGTGCAGGGTGCCGCGGCCTGTTTTTTGAAAATGATTTGCCGCAACGGCTGTAATAATGCTCGAGTCCAACCCGCCTGACAAGAGGGTCGAAACGGGCACATCCGCAACCAATTGGCGTTCAATCGAATCCGTGACTAACTCCCTGACACGTTCCGCTGTTGTCTCCAGGTCATCTGTATGTGGGTGGCTTTCGAGCTGCCAGTAGCGTTTTTGCTTGACGCCATCCCGCGTCACTAACAGATAAGCGCCGGGCCGAACCTCGTGTACGTTGTGAAAAACACCATGGCCAGGCGTACGGGCGGGACTGATTCCGAAAACCTCCGCCAAGCCTTCACGAGAGAGCTCTGGTTTGACTTCGGGGTGAGCGAGCAAGGCTTTCAGCTCGGAGGCAAGCAGAAATGAACTGCCTCTTTGCGCATAAAACAGCGGCTTAACCCCCATACGGTCACGGCCGACAAACAATCTTTGTTTGCGTTCGTCCCAGATCGCAAAAGCAAAGATGCCGTTTAGCTTTGACAGACATTCTGGGCCCCACTCCAAATACGTGTGCAAAAGCACCTCCGTGTCCGAGTGAGATTGAAAAGTATGTCCGCAAGCAAGCAGCTCTGCTCGCAAATCCTCGGTATTATACAATTCACCATTGTAAATCATGGTGCAGGCATGTTCGTTTTTGAGAGCCGACATGGGCTGCTGTCCGCCAGCAGGGTCTACGACCACAAGGCGACGATGACCGAGGGCCGCGCGAGGAGTCAGCCAAAAGCCTTCTGCATCAGGGCCTCGATCCTTGAGGCATTGGGTCATTTTTTGCAGCACATTACGTTCACCAGATAAGTCCTTTTCCCAATCAATCCATCCTACAATTCCACACATGGCATGATCACCCTTCTCCTGAAGCATTGCACACACAGCGTATGCAATTAGCCCAACGAGGTTGTCTGTCCAGCAGGGAATTGCGGGTAATATGCGGAATTTATAGAAGATTTAAACTGAGGGAGGCTATGGTGGACAATCTCACGTTATTGCTCATTGAAAGAATGGGCATTCTTTTGACGCTGGCATTTATTTTGACAAGGACACCGTTGTTTCGCCAGCTTTTAGACCGCGAACTGCACGTAGGGACGTCAATTGCATTTTCCGTGATGTTCGGGTTGTTTGGGATTGCAGGTACATATGCAGGAGTGGTCGTGCAAGGGGAGAGCTATCTCCCTGCGTTTTGGATATTTCGTTTGTCCCATGATGAAATAATTGCCAATTCTACTTTGGTAGGGGTTGTTATTGGAGGTTTGCTTGGGGGACCTCTCGTTGGCCTGGGGGCAGGTGTCATTGCTGGGCTTCATGTCTTTCAATTGGGAGGATTCGCCGCAGCACCGATGGGCTTGTCGATCCCGATCACGGGGTTGCTGGCCGGATACGTAGCGCGTTTTTTCTCACAGGAGCGGGTTATTTCTCCGTCCAAAGCCATGTTCATTGGCATGTTCGCACCCATTATTCAGATGTCGCTTTTATTGATCATGGCAGCTCCGCCTGAGCTGGCGCGAACTATGGTCAACGTAATTGGGATTCCGATGGTGCTCACGAACAGTGTTTCGATTGCGATTTTTACGACGATGATACGGGTTGCCTTGCAAGAGGCAGAACGTTCGGCAGCCATTGAGGCAGAGCGTTCCTTTACGATAGCGGAAAGAATATTGCCACATCTGAAAAGGGGGCTTACACCGCAAACGGCTCAGTCAGCAGCCCTCGTCTTACAAAAAGAAACGAAAGCAGCGGCCGTTGCGGTAACCGATCGAGAACGGCTTCTAGCACATGTAGGAGTGGGGGCAGATCATCATCATCCCGGAGAAGCGCTCCATAGTGAGCTCGATAAGCTGGCGCTGTATAGCGGTGGAATCGACAAGGGATTGTCGCGTGAGAGTGTCGGGTGCAAGCGGAAAAATTGTAGCCTGCATGCCGCGATTCTCGTGCCGATTAAAGAGGGGGACAGCGTCGTTGGTTTGATCAAACTCTATTATCGGAGGCCGCAACAAATAGGAAGGGTCCAGGAAGCATTGGCAAAAGGGCTTGGCAACCTGATTTCCAATCAATTGACCCTATCTCTCACGGAGCAAATGAAAGGTTTGATGAAGGATGCAGAGTTGCGGATGCTACAGGCACAGATTCATCCTCACTTTTTGTTTAACACATTAAATTCAATTGTGACCTTGATACGAATTGATCCGCAGCTGGCCCGGCATATGACCATTCAGCTTGGCGTGTTCATGCGTTTTAACCTGAAGCTAACAGCGAGTCCGCTTGTCACCGTGAGACAGGAGTTGGATCACCTGCATGCTTATTTGGAAATTATCAAAATCAGATTTTCCGAGCAATTCGCCGTTCGCACTATCATTGATGCGGGGGTAGAGGAAGCTCTTATTCCCCCTGGCACGTTGCAGCCGTTATTTGAGAACTGCATTCAGCATGGTGTTCGCGATATCACGAACGGCGGTGAGATCATTCTCCATGTGAAACGGGAGGATGTGCATGTTGTTTTTCAAATCGAAGATAATGGACAAGGCTTTCCCGACAACTTGCTGCCAGTTCTGGGAAAGGTGCCGATGGAGAGTAAGGAGGGCAACGGAATTGGCATCCATAATGTCAACCAACGTCTGATCAGCTTGTGCGGACAAGATGCCCAACTTCATTTTGCCAATAAACCAGAAGGCGGCAGTACGATTACCTTTACGATTCCGATTACAAAAGAGGTGAGTGCCTGATGCCAATACGCGTCATGATTGCAGAAGACGAGCGACTAGCACGCGAAGAACTGAGCTATTTACTGCTACAGGAAGGAGACGTAGAACTGCTGCCCTATGCTACTAACGGGCGAGAGCTTTTGGAATTGGTCGATGTGCACGAGCCGGATGTCGTCTTCCTCGATATGAAAATGCCTGAGCTGGAAGGAGCACAGGCAGCGAGAATGCTCGCTTCACGCAAGCAGCATCCCCTTATCGTTTTTTGTACCGCGTATGAGGAATTTGCCATCGATGCATTTAAGCTGTACGCCGTCGACTATTTGTTGAAGCCTACGGAGCCCAAGCGGTTGGTAGAAACGATGCAACGAATACGGGAGCGTCTGGTCAAGCCAAAAGTAGAGCCAGTCCAGACCAAACGAACCAAGCTGTTGGTAGAAGACAACAGCAGATTAGTGGTTATTGATCCAGCGACGATTGTCTACGCAGTGCGGGAGGAGCGATATGTGCAAATCGTCACCCAAACGGCTACCTACTCGACGAGAATGACCCTGACACAACTGGCGGATAAGCTTTTCGCATACGACTTTTTCCGTACCCACAAAAGCTATTTGGTCAATCTTCAATACATAAGCGAGCTCGAACCCTGGTTCAACGGTGCCTACAACCTGATTTTGAAGGGAGAAGGTAGACCACGTATACCCGTGTCCCGGACCTCCGCCAAGGATTTGCTCAAACGGCTCGAGGAGTAAGCCTGGTGATCCATTGGTTTGCAGATCGTGGTTGAAAATCTGCCACTGACACACGCTCCCCGACATCTTGCGCAGAAAAATACACGGTTAGAAAAGGATTCTCTACAATGTAGGAAGCGCTTACATTTTTGTAGATGAGGGGGAGGTTCCCATGAGCAAATCCGCTTCGGCAAAAAAAGCCGAGGATCAGAAGAAGGATGCTGTTGATTATGCAAAAGTGATTCAGTCAGCCACTTTCAAAGAGCTTTTAAGAAGAAAAAAAGCATTTATTTTGCCATCTTCTATTTTTTTCTTCGTGTTTTACTTTACCCTTCCGATTTTAACCTCCTACTTCACCGTACTGAATCAACCAGCGTTTGGAGCCATTTCGTGGGCGTGGGTATTTGCCTTTGCTCAGTTCGTCATGACATGGGGTCTCTGTATCCTGTACACGAGGCGGGCAGAGCAGTTTGATCAGCTCGTTGAGAAAATCAAACAAGAGGCAGGTGGAAGGGGCTAATGAACGTTACTGCATTTTTACTCTTTCTAGTCATTGTTCTATTGACGCTTGTCATCACTTTTTACGCTTCGAAAAAGACGAATACGACTAGTGAGTTTTATACCGCTGGAGGAGGCTTGACGGGTTGGCAAAACGGCCTCGCGATTGCGGGAGATTACATGTCCGCTGCTTCCTTCCTGGGAATTGCCGGAATGATTGCGTTGAGCGGGTTTGATGGATTCTTCTACAGTATCGGTTTTCTTGTCGCGTATCTCGTTGTGCTCTACTTGGTAGCAGAGCCTTTGCGTAATTTAGGAAAATACACGATGGCTGATATGATAGCCGCGCGTTTTGACAATAAAAAGGTTCGTGGTGTCGCGGCTCTCAATTCGATTGCCATCTCGATTTTTTACATGATCGCGCAATTGGTCGGAGCAGGCGCCTTGATCAAGCTGCTCTTGGGGCTGGATTACACGACCTCCGTATTGATCGTAGGGGCATTGATGACGATCTATGTCGTCTTCGGCGGGATGACGGCGACCTCGTGGGTGCAGATCGTCAAGGCAGTTTTGTTGATGGTCGGGACATTCATCATCTCCATGATGGTTTTCGCCAAATTCGATTTTAATCTCTTGAAAATGTTCGAGCAAATGAAGACGGCGACACCATTGGGAGAGCAATTCCTCAATCCTGGCAACAAGTTTAAAGTAGGGCTCGATACGATTTCCCTGAATCTCGCGCTTGTGCTCGGAACAGCTGGATTGCCGCATATTTTGATTCGTTTCTTCACCGTAAAAGATGCCACAACAGCTCGCAAGTCGGTCGTGTACGCGACGTGGATCATTGGTGTCTTCTATGTCATGACGATCTTCCTCGGCTTTGGGGCGGCAGCGTTTGTCGGAGCGGGCAATATGGACCCGGCAGGTAACATGGGAGCTCCTCTGCTTGCGCAAGCACTCGGCGGAAATTTCTTGTTTGCCTTCGTGTCCGCGGTTGCCTTCGCTACCATTCTCGCGGTAGTGGCTGGGCTGGTGCTGACTGCGGCTTCTGCGTTTGCGCACGACTTTTACGGACACGTATTACGTCAAGGAAAAGCAACGGAAAATGAGCAGATGAAGATGGCCAAATGGGCGTCTGTCGGAGTCTCGATTGTCTCTATCCTGCTCGCCTTGTTTGCGCAAAATCTGAACGTGGCTTTCCTTGTTGCCTTGGCTTTCGCAGTAGCGGCGAGTGCAAATCTACCAGTGATTTTGTTCACGATCTTCTGGAAAAGGTTCAATACGGCGGGAGCAATCAGCGGGATGCTCGTCGGATTGTTCAGCGCCCTCATTCTGGTTGCGTTGAGTCCGAACGTTTGGAATCCTGTGGCTGGAAAAGCTATTTTGGTCGGCGAAGCGCTGTTCCCGTTGCCGAACCCGGGTATTGTCTCGATCCCGTTAGGGTTTTTGGCAGCATGGATCGGAACCTTGTTGTCCAGCTCCCGTGATGATAAAAAGTACGATGAAATTTTGGTGAAAGCGAATACAGGAATGAAAGATTCAGCGTAGAAACAGTAAACATAGGAAGCTCATGCCACGAAGAGAAGGCTGGGGTTAGCCCCTGGTCTTTTTTTCATTTTTGCAAGAAGGGAGAGGTATTGTCCGTGACGACGATCATCTTTTTCCTTGCCGTCATTATCGGGACGATGGCCATCACTTATTCGGCTGCCCAACAGACAGGAACGACGAGAGATTTCTATGCAGCTGGAAATCGCTTGAACGGGTTACAAAATGGCATTGCCATTGCAGGAGATTACATGAGTGCTGCTTCGTTTTTGGGGATTGCGGGCACGATTGCGATGTACGGCTTTGACGGGTTCGTGTATGCGATTGGCTTTTTTGTCTCTTATCTGATTATTTTGTTTTTAGTAGCGGAGCCGTTGCATAATTTGGGGCGATATACGTTGGCAGACGCGATTGCCGTCAGGTTTGACAGTCTTTGGCTGCGTGGCGTTGTTGCCTGTACGACACTATTAATTACGATTTTTTACATGCTGGCGCAATTAGTTGGGGCAGGTGCCCTCATTCATTATTTATTGGGAGTCCGTTACGATACGGCGGTCCTGATTGTCGGGAGCCTGATGACATTTTACGTCGTGTTCGGCGGGATGGTTGCGACCTCCTGGGTTCAGATTATTAAAGCGATTTTGCTCCTGACGGGGACGTTGATCTTAAGTCTGATCGTGTTTGCACGTTTTGATTGGAGCTTCTCCGAAATGTTTTCCCATGTGAGTACGATTACACCTCTTCAAGAACAGTTCTTGCAACCGGGTAATCAGCTTCATGATCCGCTGGAAACGATCTCCCTACATTTGGCCTTGATTCTCGGTACCGCCGGACTGCCCCATATTATCTCCCGGTTGTTCACAGTCAAGGACGCAAAGACGACGCGTAATTCGATTTACACCGCTACTTGGGTCATCGGCGCTTTTTATTTGATGACGATCTTCCTCGGTTTCGGGGCGAGCACGTTTGTAGGCTACGAGGCATTGAAAAATGTGGGCTTTGGGGGGAATTTGACTGTCACACTCTTGGCGGATGCTCTCGGCGGAGAGTTTTTGATGGCGTATATTGCTGCCGTTGCCTTCGCGACGATATTGGCGGTCGTGACAGGACTCGTGCTCTCCGCCTCTTCTGCATTCGCGCATGATGTCTACAGTCATCTGATCAGGCGAGGGGTGGCATCAGAAAAAGAACAAGTCACCATGGCAAAGCTTTCGTCAGTTGCGGTGGGCGTGATCTCTATTTGGCTGGCGATTGGTGCAGAAAAAATGAACGTGGCGATTCTCGTTGCGCTGACGTTTGCGGTTGCAGCATCATCCAATTTGCCACTGCTGTTGTTTACCTTGTATTGGAAGCGGTTTACTGTAAGAGGAGCGATTTGTGGTGTCCTGACAGGGTTAACGGCATCAGTAGTCCTTGTCTTCTTGGGACCGACTGTTATGCATCCCGTAACCGGACTTATTCGTGCGGAGCCACTATTTCCACTGACGAATCCTGGATTGGTCTCTATACCCCTCGGCTTTTTAGGGGCAGTGCTCGGAACACTACTGGATCGGCCTGATCCGGATGCCGAGAGGAAGTACCAACGCGTACTGTTTCAGGCGTTGACGGGAATCCGAGTTCCACCTGCGAAGAAAACGGAACAAGAATCTGCATAAAGCCCCGCCGCGTGCCCCACTCTAGGAATAAAGGAGGAGGGGTAAGTGGGGACGACGAAAGAGTCAGACGCTTTATCACATGACCAGCCAGATGTTTATGAGCGCGCAAGGCTGGCACTGGATGATCTGATTGGCGAGCTATGTGAAGCACTGGAAGAGGAAGATACCGAAGCCTTTAAGCGAAAAGGCTATGAAATGATCGGAAGCTACTTTCGTGAGCCGGTCAACACCGGGGAGTTAACGTTGATCTATGCAGCGGTGCTTGCCGATATCCTCTATAAGCTGGAGTTGACACAGCATGAGGAAAACGTAACGATGATCCGTGATGAGTACAGCATGATGAAAAAAGACGATTGAGTGGCGACCCCGTTTGAGGGTCGTTTTTTGATTGGCACGATCTCACCCTGCATGTTTCGTTGGGTAATCATTCATACTACGGGTAAACGACATCAAAATAGGTGATTGGTATGGAAAAGGTCGGGCTCGTTTTGCAGGGAGGGGGTAGCCGTGGAATTTATACTGCTGGCGTTTTGGATTACTTCATGGAGCAGGAGCTATACATTCCGTATGTGATTGCTGTATCAGCAGGTGCATGTAATGGGGCGGCATACCTGGCGAGACAGCACGGATTGGGCAAGATTTATCATACGAAATACATTCGTGATCCCCGATACTTTCACTACAAAAATTTGATCAAGAAGCACTCGCTGTTTGGCATGGATTTTATTTTCAATGAAATGCCTAACAAACTGGAGCCGTTCGCCTTTGATCGGTTTCGCGAAGCCAAGGAACAGTTTGTCGTTGTCACGACGGATTGCGCGACAGGGGATGCCGTTTACTTTACGAAAGACGACTGTGAGGATATTTTTCATGTGATTCGGGCTTCGTGCAGTCTTCCGTTTCTATCACCCAAAGTTGCGTTCAACGGACGTAAACTATGGGATGGAGGCATCGTGCATCCGGTACCTTTCGTGAAGTCCATGCTTGATGGCAATCAAAAACATATTATAGTGCTTACTTCTTCTTGTCCGCCAAGTGAGTGGATGCGCAAGCTTTCGCGTGTCGAGCGTTTTTTTCCAAAAAGTAAGCGCTTGTGTCAAGCATTCATTCGTCATTTTCGTATCTATTGTGAGGCTATTGAGCAGGTCAAAGAGATGCAAAAGGAAGGCAAAGCGTTTGTCATCGCACCTCCCGTCGGTACCTTTCTACGAGGTTTTGAACGTCAAGAGGAGAAGCTGGAGCATTATTACTCACAAGGCTACCAGGATGCACGTACCCAATTTTCTGGGCTTTGTACATGGCTTGGTCTTGGAAGGCACAGATGAAAAACGAGGAGGAATCTGTTCCGGGGATGTTTTTTCGGCAAAATCCTGCGAAACAGGTTTTTTCAAAGCAAAGATAGGGAAGAAGCATCAGGGGAGGACGGAATCAGGAGGAAAGACCCCATGAAATATGTGAATGTAGACCTAGTAGAGCCAGGAGACGTTTTGGCTCGAAGCATTTATACAAGCGAGGGTTTGACGCTCTTGCATGCAGGTGTCCAACTGACTGTCGGAATGATTAATAAATTGCGCCGGTTTGGCGTCACGATGCTAAGCATCAAAGACCCGCTGCTCGACGAAGTGAAAGAGCAGGAGGTCGTCACGGAGACCACTCGGAAGGACGCAATCCGCAATCTGTCACAAGCGATTTCGTGTGTGCAGTCCGGAAAAAACTTTGATGTCCGCGGCATTCAAAAATCAGTGGGAAGTATCATCGATGAAACTTTGAGAAATCGTCGTGTGCTCTTGAATCTGGGAGAAATTCGCACGACCGACAACGCTATGTACATTCATTCCTTGAATGTGTGCATGATGGCGACAGTAATGGGCGTTGGATTAGGTTATAATACGGCTCAACTAAAAGAGCTCGCCATCGGCGCCCTCTTGCATGACATTGGAAAGCTGTCAGTCGACAAGGAAGCACCAGCATACAAAAAGAACAGCAAAACGAATCATCATACCTGGCTGGGCTTTGATCTGTTGCGTAAAAAACATGAGATGAGTATTGTGTCCGCACATGTCCCTTTGCAGCATCATGAATGGGTGGATGGTAGTGGGCAGCCACGAGGACTGACTGGCGATGAGATTCATGATTTCGCCAAGATAGTGGCGATTTGTAACTACTATGACAATCTCATCTCGCCTTTTTCGGGGGAAGAAGAGACGTTGCCAGCGTATGAGGCTTGCGAAAAAGTCATGGGGCTTGCGGAGAAACGCTTCGATCATAAAATGGTCATTCACTTTTTGCGCTCGATTGCCATGTACCCGACAGGAACCTCGCTTAAGCTGTCAACAGGCGAAATTGGTGTGATCATTGATCAAAATAAAGGCTTGCCTTCGCGCCCAGTCGTTCGGGTTATTCGAAGAGACCAACAGGCGACTCGGCGGATGGTGGATGATCATGAGATTACGGACATTGATTTAAGTGAAAAGCCTACTATTTTTATCACGGCTGTCATGGACTAGGGCATTGAAAGATTAGGACTCCCTATCAGGGAATATCCCTACCAAGATCAGGGAATACCCCTACATACACGTCGGGCCCACAGGGCTACAATGAAATCAAGGCAGATGGATACATAGAGCTACACCGCATTTGCCAGATGAAAAAGAGGAAGGACGTGTCATTATGTCCCGCATTCTAGTTCCTGTTGATTTCTCAGCGCAGTCCATTCAGGCTGTCCGCTTCGCGCTGGCCTACGCCAAAAATAAGCATGATATCACATTGCTTCATGCCATCTCTCCGTTCCCTTCACGCAATGTTGTCAGAAGGTTGGGACGAGATGTCGTAGAAGATTATCAATTGGATGAAGCAAGAGAAGATCTGAAGAAATTTCTGGCGATCGTAGAAGAAGCAGGTATCACGTATGAATTGGAGATTGAATTCGGAGAGCCGCATGAAGTCATTGCCAAGCACGCTGCGAATGACTATGCCGCCATCGTAATGGGAACACACGGCTACGGCCGCATTACAGGCTTCCTGTTGCAAAGCGTCAGCTATCCGACACTCCATGATGTCAAAGTTCCGGTTTTCCTCATTGCAGAGGAGACAGATGAGAGCCGCTTCCCTTGGAACAAAGTACTCATTGCAGTAGATGGTTCCGATCATTCGATGGAAGCTGCGAAAAAAGCCATTGAGATGAGTCAGCACCTCCCAGATGTATCGTATACGCTTTTGTCCGTTGTCATCCCACCAGTCACATATGCAGGTGTATATGGCGTAGGCTGGGATAACATGAATACACTCGAAGGTTGGGGACGTGAATCGTTAAAACCTTGCGAGGAGATGCTTGAAGCTGCATCGCTTCCTTTTGAAAGCAAGGTCGTGGTCGGAGATCCAGCGACTGTGATCCGCCAGACCGCTGAAGAAATCGATGCTGGACTGGTTGTGCTTGGTCATCATGGCCAAGGTGCAGTCGCAGGTACGCTGCTCGGCAGTGTGACATTTAAAACGATTCATCGTACGAAAACACCACTCCTCATTGTGAAAACATAGCATTTTACTAGAAAAAGCTGTCCGTTTGGTGGACAGCTTTTTTGCTTGGTCGTATGTTTCTTACGATAGCGTTTGCGCCTGCTTGTGTTCGAGAAGTTGGTTAGCTCCATCTTGTGTTACTTCCGCCGAATCCCACTTGATTTGCTTACATCCCCATGCAGCGAGCAGAAGGATGACAGATGCAATCAGAAATACCGTAATCAACGAAGTCATCTGCATGAGCGGACCTGCTGCAAAGGAACCGACCATCATGAGTCCGACCATGAGCGGTGAGATCGTTCCATTCACCCTTCCGATATATGCTTCATCCACGAGCTTGATCATGAACATACCGATTACAATCTGTAAAAATGCCATCCCTATTCCGGTAAAAAAGCGCATCGCTGCAGTTAGGTACATCCATACAGAGAGAACTTCTACGGCGACGGAGAGAGCGAAGAATATTAATCCACCTGTAATGACCCAGCGACTATTCAAGCGTTCCAGATAAATGGAAGCCAAGATGCCGCCCAACAGCATACCCAAACCGTCTAGCGCGGTAAACCATTGAATGGCTTCCTTGGAAAGTAAAAGACGATCCGTGATGACAAATACCTCCAGTGAATTGATAAAACCCGAGGATAACCCCAGACATGAAAAGGCAATGGCGATCCGGCGCAAGGCTGGTCGCTTTTTTACATAGGCAAAACCTGCTTTAATCTCAGAAAGGAGAGTTCCGCCTTCCTCTGTTGCACTGGCAGTTGAGGTGGGAAGTATCAGCAAGATCAGTGCCGAGACGAAGAACAGCCCGGCCATCGTTAACAGGGAAGGGTAGATGCCCCACTGCTCGAAGAAAAAGGTACCAATAATCGGGCCAACCAGCAGAAAAATCGAACCCGTACTTTGTGAAATAGACACAGCTGCTGCAACTTGCTCATCAGGAATATGACGCTTCATCATCTTGGCAGAAGAAGGCTGGGAGAACTGCGACACGATAGCCGAGATAAAGGTCGCAAAGAATACAGCGATCCACATCCCTTGCCAGAGCAAATACACGATGACCAATACAGAGAGGGCACTTAACAGGTTTCCGGCTATCATCGTTCGCTTCGGGTTCCAGCGATCAGCCAATGCCCCGCCAATAATCGAAAAAACCAAGATCGGCGCAAGTTCGATAGCAGTCAAAAGCGATACGGCGGTCGGATTGTTGCCGCTCGTCTCCATGACATAGTAGAGCAAGGCCATGTTGCGAATCCATATACCGATATTTTCCAATGTATCCGTGATAAAAACGGTAAGAAAAACTTTGTTTCCCCAAAGACCTTTCATAGGTCATATCACTCCCGAAAAAATATACCGAACGTCCGGTCTAATTAAAGTTGAAAAAAATGCTACCTGGCAATAATGCCGTGCAGCAAAACGTCAATGCTCCTTTTCAGCAGAGCATGAAGACGCTCGTCTTCCATTTGATAACCTACATTGATGATTCCGTTCATGAGCCCTTCCAGTATCATCGCCATTTCTTCGGGATCGCATGGAGCGAACTCCCCTCGGTCGATTCCTTCTTGGAAGAGTGAAGTATAGAGGGTATACGTGGAGCCGAGCATTTCCAGCACTTGTTCCAAAATGACTGGATCAGCGAGCTGGCTGCCGGAGAACTCTTCGCCTGCTTTTTTCAGAGGGTGGGACAAAAAATCCTCCAAGAAAAAGGCAGCTAAGCCGTACAGCTTTTCGATGGATGTCTCGAATTCTTTTTCTTTTTCCTGCCATAAATCTACCCATTCGCTGTACTGCTTTTCAAGCAAATGCAGGAACAACTGCTCCTTGTTTTTAAAGTGGTAATAGAGGCTGCCCTTACTCGCTCCAGTTGCTTGGCAAATGTCCTCAATGGAAGTGGCTGAATAGCCTTTCTGAGAAAATAACTCGGTGGCTTTCTCTACGATATGTTGCTTGGTTTTCTCCCCATCGAGACGGCGCTTTGACATTATAGAAATGCTCCTTATTCCTAGACTGAACGTTCGGTTTAGTTTTAGTCTATTCGATCTGACAGGGAAGTGCAAGTGCTCGATTGAGAAAAAGGGACAGAGGGAAAAATGAGAAGAAGCGAGTGAGGGGAGGGGCTATCTTGCAAATCGGTTGTCATGTCAGTATTCGTCACGGGTACGAGGAGGCGGCGAGAACTGCATTTAGAGAAGGAGCGTTAGCATTTCAATTTTTCCCGAAAAACCCGCGTAGCTTAGGTGTCAAGCAATTCGATGCCCGGGACGCAGAGCGATGTCGCGCTTTTTGTCAGCAAAACGGCATGCTATCGATTGCTCATACCCCATATCCAGTGAATCTTTGCGTCGAGGAGCAGGAGCTTTTCGCCGTTACAGTGGGCTCCGTACGAAATGACCTTGAAATTGCCGAAGCCTGTGGAGCGTTGGGTGTGGTCGTTCACTTTGGCCAGTATAAAGGCGCGGATGTCCTTACCGGATACAAAATCATGATCCAGATGGTCAATCAAATACTGGATGGCTGGAATGGAAAAGCCCAGCTGTTAATTGAAAACAATGCTGGACAAGGCAACCGCATGGGTACGACTCTCGAAGAGCTTACGCAGGTTCGACAACTGTTTGCTGAGCCAAGAAAGGTAGGCTTTTGCTTGGATACGTGTCATGCATTTGCCAGCGGATTGTGGAAAGGGAATGATTGGGGAGAAGTAGCTGATCGGATGCGAGAGCTCGATTATTTTACGAGCCTGCGAGCCGTTCATCTGAACGATTCCGTTTATCCGAGTGGTTCCTTTCGAGACCGGCATGCCTCTATCGGTAAAGGGATGATCGGGGATGCAGCCATTGCCGCTTTTTTACAAACACCCGAATTGCGGGAACTTCCCATCGTTCTGGAAACCGCGAGAGGCTCAGAAGGGGGACATCGCGAAGAAATCAAACATGTCCGTCTGCTTATAGACAATTGGCAGGGCTGACCATGTTGTGGTAGAGTGTGAAATGATGTGTTCAACACGGGAGGGGTACCTATGAAAAAGCGTATTAAGGTGACGATTGCGGATTTTACTCATCTGACTGAAAACTTGAATAACCCGGAGGAGCTCGCTCTGTACGAAGCGGCGAACGGAAATACATACGATGCTGAAATCGAGCATGATGGATATGCGATTGTAGATGTGACTGACGATGATTACATCGAGCTGGCTCCAGGTGAGTATCAGCTGATGATCGAGGAGTGGACAAGCGCCGGACAAATCGGCGAGTGGACGCTGCAAACCATGTCAGACCCCGCGGATGACAAAGCTTTGCTGTACCGCACAGTGGACAAGGCTGGAACGGAAATACAAGCACCACAATCATTACCGAAGCAGGTAGTCGAGCTGGTTGCAAATACGTGGTTTGGCAAAAAAGCAAAGAAGATTGACGAGTAATCCAAGAACGAAAAGGAGCGCTGCAAGGTAGCGCTCCTTTTTTATGTCATAAAGAGTGTATACGGGCGCACATCTGTAGCATTGAGCCTTATGAAGATTATCCCTCAGTTTATACTGACGAGGATCTTGCTTTTAAAAGGTACCGATGAACAAAAAAAGCTGGTGAGAAGAAAAAGCGCAGGACTCGCAGACCTTGACAACGCCTACCCAGTCGGAACTTCAAAAAGGGGACCCGGTTGTCGAACACTTCTTCCCTGAGAAACGTCCGCCCGTAGGGTGGCTTTGGCTCGACGGTCCCCTTTTTGAAGTGGAGACGGACAGTCAATCCCCCTTGTGAGCGTGTCAGAGTCGAAGAGAACTGCGCTTTTTCTTCTCCTCCACAATGTTGACTCAGCTTCCCAATCATTCCTCCTCAGAATCCAGCTGAATCCCATACTTTCTAATCCGCCGCATAAGTAGCGACTGGGTTATGCCAAGGGCCGATGCTGTTTTGCGAGTTGTTTTGTGTGTACGCAATGCTTGCAGAATAAATTCCATCTCAATTTTCTCCATCCGCTCTGTAAGAGAAAGAGAACCGAGTGAAAGAATTCCCTCCTCCAGCTCACGAATACTCCGCAGTTCTTCTGGCAAATCACTCACTTGAATTTCATCCAGCTTGGACGTGATAACGATCCGCTCTACCAAATTTTCCAACTCCCGCACATTCCCAGGCCATTCGTATTGATGCAAAACATCCAGTGCTTCCGGGGAAAAACGCCGTTTCTGGTTATGTTTGCTATTGAATCGCTGTAAATTGTGATGGAGTAACGGGAAAATATCGTCCTTTCTCTCCCGTAATGGCGGAACATTGATGGGTAAAATATTTAGGCGATAGTACAGGTCATGTCTGAATTTGCCCAACCGCACGAGCTCCTGAAGGTTGGCATTGGTTGCGGTTATGATGCGGATGTCAGCAGTGTATGTTTTCGTTCCGCCGATCGGCATAAACGTTTTGTTTTGCAAAAGCAGCAATAATTTCGATTGCAAGTGATAGGGAAGCTCGCTGATTTCATCCAGGAAAAGCGTCCCTTTGTCCGCCATTTTTACTAATCCGATTTTTCCCGAGTGACTCGCCCCCGTAAAGGCCCCTTTATGGTAGCCGAACAGCTCTGACTCGATCAAGGTTTCGGGAATGGCGCTACAGTTGACGTGGACGAACGGCCCGCTGCTTCGTTCGCTCAATTGATGGATTTGCTCCGCAAGATAGCTTTTTCCTACACCTGTTTCTCCTGTAATAAACACGGTCGTGTCCACAGGGGCTGCTTTTTTCATTAATTCCAGCAGGGCGAGATAGGAACGGCTGTTGCCAATCAAGGTTTGGGAAGAGCTCTGGCTAGCTTCCCACTTCATGAGCTGAATTTCTTCGCTGTACCGCTTTAGTAAAGCGACCGTCTCTTCCAGCTGTGAACTGGCACGGGCTGCCTCAGTGATATCGCGTGAGTGGGAAACGATCAGCTCCGGTCTTCCATCCTCATCCGGGATAATATGTCCGGTCACCAGAAATTTCCCCTTATTATTGACGAGCTGAATGGTTGTGGTCGGTTTTCCCGTTTCCAAAACCAAGCGGGTGACAGAGGGGCTGAAAATCCCCATTTCTTCGAGGTCGGATACGTTTTGCCCGATGAGTTCGGCTTTTGGCAGACCACACAGGTTTTCACTGGCATTGTTTAACCATAAAGTAGTTCCCTGGGCATCAGCAATGAATATGCCATCTGCCAGTGTGTTCAGGATGTCAATAAAACGATCAACAGAAGACAGTGCTAGTATCTCCGCAGCTTTTTCCATGTTGAGTAGCTCCCCGGTTTTTCAACTGATTGTACAAGATCAAATTGATTGTTGTATAGTGAATCGAAATTAAAACTAGCTGAGTCGAAATCGATTCATTAGAAAAGTTAGACTTTTCCTGCCTTTTCGCTTCAAAAGTGAGTCTATTTCGACTCAGTAATAGAAGTAGCTTGTAGCTTGCTTGTGTTTTTATGCCGCTTTGAGGCTTGGCACAAGAGTTGCTACTACATAGTTCGACGTAAGCGATTTACCCAAGAATACGAGACAAGGAAATGCATGCGATGTTATCAAAACTGGTGACGCACGAACAAGCAGTGGAGCATGTTCTGGATGGCACCCGGCTGATGTATGGCGGATTCGGCACGATCGGTTCCCCGGCACTCTTGATTGATGCGATCTTGCACAAAGGCGTGCAAAGCTTGACACTCATCGGAATTGATGCGGGGTATCCGGAAATCGGAATCGGAAAGCTGATCAGTCATGGACGGGTGAGGCGGCTGATAACCACACATATTGGCTCCAATCCCGAAGCAGGTCAACAAATGTTGGATGGAATGCTGGAAGTGACATTTTGTCCACAAGGAATTTTCGCAGAAAAGATTCGGGCAGGGGGTGTTGGCATTCCGGGAATCGTTGTAGATGCGCATGTGAGTGGAGAGCGAATGGAAGGAGCAGAGCCGTTTGCTTTTGCCGGAAGAACCTGTCAGATCGAAGCTGCCCTGACAGCGGAAGTAGGGATCGTCTATGCAAAACAGGCGGATACTTACGGAAATCTCATTTATGACAAGGCAGCAAGAAATCTGAATCCGCTAGTAGCGATGGCCGCAGATATCACAATCGCTGAGGTGGAAGAGATCGTTCCGGCAGGAGAGCTGGACCCGGATAAAATCGTGACGCCTGGCATTTTTGTGGATTATATCGTGGTTCGTGGCGGAGGGAACAGCTAATGGGGTTGGAAATGGATCAGCGAAATATGGTTGCGTGGCGTGCGGCCAAAGAGGTCGCTCCCGGAATGGCAGTGAACTTGGGGATCGGAATACCTGAGCTGGTCGCTGATTTTATCCCGAATGAATGGCAAGTCATGTTTCACTCGGTGAATGGAATCTTGGGTGTCGGACCTACGCCGTTAAAGGGAGAAGAGGACCAGCATATTTCCAACGCAGGTGGAGCACCTGTTACCGTTGTACCGGGGGCATCGTATTTCGACAGCACCATTGCGTATGGCATGATCCGAAGAAGAAAGCTGGATGCAGCGTTTATCGGGGCTTTGCAGGTGAATCGCCGAGGAGATCTGGCAAACTGGATTGTTCCAGGCTCGCGCGTTCATGGAATTGGTGGAGGAGCGGAACTGGCCTATTACGCCAAGAAAGTGATTGTGCTCATGAGCCATGTCAATCAGGCAGGTGAGCCCAAAATCCGCAGGGAGTGCACATTGCCACTGACGGCGAAGGGCTGCGTCGATCTCATTATCACCGAGAGGGCTGTAATCGAGGTCACGCCAAGAGGCTTGCTTTTGACAGAGGTAATGTACCCGTTCACCTTGGAAAATGTCATTACGAATACCGGGGCACCTTTAATGATTTCAGAAAATTTACAAATGGTGGAGTAATGAAAAATGTAAGCGCGAACAAATAGAACAGGGGGATGAAACACATGAAAAAAACAATCAAAATGATCGCAGGAGTCGTATTTTCGTTGTCACTACTTGTAAGCGGATGTAGCCAAGGCGCTTCCACTAACAGTGCGGGAGGGCAAGCGGGTGGGGCTTCTGCTGGAAATGCGTTGTCCATGACAAAAGAGGCAGGCGTATTTGTATACGCGGCTTCAGGTGAATATCAGCCATTCAGCTACTTCAAGGATGGTCAATTGACCGGATTTGATATCGAGATCGGCAATGAGATCGCCAAGCGTTTGGGTCTTGAGCCAAAGCCAGTCACGTCGCCTTTTTCCGGTATTATCGCAGGGGTAAAAGAAGGACGCTACGATGCAGCGATTGCCAGCCATGCGATTACAGAAGAACGGAAGCAGCAGGTTGATTTCGCAGACCCGTACTACTTGTCTGGTGGTCAACTGTTCGTTCGCCCGGATGGGACGATTAGCACACTGGAAGGTTTGAAAGGTAAAGAAGTGGCAGTCGCACTCGGCACTACACACGAAAAGATGGCGCGGGAGTATACGGATAACATCAAAACGTATGACAGCGATGTAACGGCTCTGCGTGCTTTGGAGCAGGGAAAACACGATGTCGTGATTACAGATAGCGTCGTAGGGGAGATTGCCATTGCGCAAGGCTTGAAGCTCAAGAAAAGCGGGAAGCCACTCTCGGAAGTCAAGCATGGAATCGCAGTGCGCAAAGGAAATACGGAATTGCTGAACAAGATCAACGAAGTGCTCAAGCAAATGATGGAGGATGGTACCTACGTTAAATTGAGCGAGAAGTACTTTAATCGCGATATCAGCAAAGCAGAATAGTGAGTTGGTATAAAAGACAAATTCCATTACGAGTGAGGGGTGGCATCAAGTGCCCAGTTTTGCCCATCTGACAGAAGAGTTTTTCCGGACATTGCCGTTTTTTTGGAAGCCGTTGCTGCTGACCTTTCAGCTGACGATCGCTTCTGTTATCGTAGGCTCGATTATCGGATTGTTTGTCGCTTTGTTAAAGGTATCCAAGCTTCCAGTTGCACGCTTCATAGCCAATGCGTACATCATGATCATTCGCGGTACACCGTTGGTCGTGCAAATTTTCGTTTTGTATTTCGGCTTTTACAAAATTATTGACCTCGGTCAATTTTGGTCGGCAGCGCTCGCTCTGGCGATTCACAGTGGAGCCTATATCGCAGAGATTTTCCGGGGCTCGATTCAGTCGATTGATAAAGGACAAATGGAGGCAGGGCTGTCTTTGGGGATGTCGGCTCGTCAGACCATGCGCCGGATCATTTTGCCGCAAGCGATGAAACGATCGATCCCGCCGCTTGGTAACCAGTTTATTTTGTCTTTGAAGGAATCATCTCTGGCCGCTTTTATTGCCATGGATGAGTTGTTCTCGCTGGCTCGTCGCTTGTCTGCGGAAACCTTTGATGAAATGACGTACTTTTTGATTGTGGCGCTCTATTACTTGGTTATTGTCATGGCGTTTACGTATGTGGTCCACATCATGGAGAAGCGTTTGGCAAAAGGAGAGGCGTAAAGCGGAGGGGAAAGACGATGGAAAAGCAAAGAGAAATGATACGCGTGCAAAATTTGAAGAAAAGCTTCGGAAAAGTGGAAGTTCTCAAGGATGTCACCCTTCAAGTCGGAAAGGGTGAGGTCGTCGTCTTGATCGGTGCCAGTGGATCGGGGAAAAGCACATTGATTCGATGCATTAATTTTCTGGAGATCAAGGACGGCGGAGAGATTTATATCGAAGGTAAAAGCATCGATCCGAAGAAGGATGACTTGACCAAAGTACGGCAAAAGGTAGGCATGGTGTTCCAGCACTTCAATCTGTTCCCGCATAAAACCGTTCTGGAAAACATCATGGAGGCACCGCTGATTGCGAAGAAAGCGGACAAGGAAGAAACGAAGCAGGAAGCGCTCCGGCTGCTGAAAAAGGTAGGTCTTTCTGAAAAAGCGGACGCCTACCCATCCAGCCTCTCCGGTGGACAAAAGCAACGCGTGGCCATTGCTCGTTCACTGGCGATGAAACCGGATATCATGCTCTTCGACGAGCCAACCTCGGCGCTTGACCCAGAGCTGGTAGGGGAAGTGCTGGAGACAATGAAGCAGCTCGCGCAAGAAGGAATGACGATGATTATCGTGACGCATGAAATGGGGTTTGCCAAGGAAGTGGCTGACTGGGTGGCGTTTATGAATCAAGGCAAGATCATCGAGATGGCTAGACCCCAAGAAATTTTCAACAACCCGAAAGAAGAGCGCACGAGAGAATTTTTGAACCGTGTACTGTAATGGCGTAAAAACGAAAGGGAGCTGGGGTATGAGAGACGTAGTCATTGTTGCGGGTGTGCGCAGTGCTGTGGGTGCATTTGGGAAAAGCCTGCGGGACGTACCGGCAACAGAGCTGGGGCGGCAGGTATTGGAAGGCTTGATGAATAAGGTTGATTTGCCGAAGGAACAAGTCAATGAAGTGATTTTTGGCAATGGGTACGTACATGGGGGAGGACTCAATGCTGCACGTATCAGCTCGCAGCTGGCGGGATTTCCACGCAATGTCTTTGGTCACATCGTTATTAAAGCCTGTGGTTCAGGATTGAAAGCAATTGGCAACGGTGCGCTAGCCATTGCAGCAGGTCAAGAGGATGTGGTGATTGCGGGCGGAGTGGAATCCATGAGCAGTGTTCCCTACCTCGTGAAGAACCGCTGGGGCAGCAAATTCGGCAATTTGTCCATGGAGGACGCTCTTTTGTCCGATGGCTTGATCTGCTCGTTGACCGGCGAGCATATGGGGCTGACCGCAGAACGGCTGGCGGTACAGTACGGTATTTCCCGTGAGGAGCAGGATCGGTTTGCCTATGAGAGCCACGTAAGAGCAGCGGCAGCAATCGAAGCAGGCACGTTCGCGAATGAGATCGTACCAATTGAAATCAAGGATCGCAAAGGCACCCGTGTTTTTGCGCAGGATGAATCGGTGCGACATGATATCAAGCTAGAAGAGCTCGCCAAGCTGAAAAGTGTTTTTCAAAAAGAGGGATCTATCACTGCCGGAAATGCGTGTCCGATGAATGACGGCGCAGCCGCAGTATTAATGATGTCTCGTGAAAAGGCGGAGGAGGCGGGTTTGACTCCGCTCGTGAAAATCAAGGCTTTTGCCAGCGCAGGAGTCGAACCTGACGTGATGGGGATCGGACCAGTTCCCGCTACGCAAAAAGTACTGGAGAAAGCGGGATTGGCGCTAGAAGACATTGGGCTCATCGAATTAAACGAGGCATTTGCCGCCCAGGCTTTGTCCGTGATCAAATGCTTGGAGCTGGACTCGAGTAAGGTGAATGTCAATGGAGGCGCGATTGCCTTGGGTCACCCTGTGGGAGCAACTGGCGCGAAGCTGACAGTGACGTTGATGAACGAAATGATGCGCAGACGCGAGAAGTATGGCATGGTGACGCTGTGCATGGCAGGTGGCATGGGAATGTCAGTGATCTATGAAAATTTGACGCTATAAACTTTACATGTACAAAGGAAAAAGCCCCGAACGTTGTTATGTCGGGGCTGTTTGTCATGAAAACTAGATCGGTTATGAAGGGGCATTTTGTTCACGTAAGTATTTTCGCAATGTAGCCGCTACTTCTGTTGGGTTTTCCAGCTGTACAATGACGTGCTGGTATTTGGCATGACCCTCTACTTCCAGGATCAACAACGAATCTGTCTGGGTAAAAGAAAGGAAGTACCATTCATTTCTATACTGAAAGCTTCCTTCATAAATGTTCAATGGGCCAAAAGACGTCCCTGGCATGCGCAACATCCATTTTGGCGGAATGAAAGAACCAACCTCGACATGCTTGATCGACTGATAAGGTAACGTGATCGTGCTCTTTAAGGCTAAGAG
The DNA here is from genome assembly GCF_023714195.1 of Brevibacillus sp. MER 51. Lineage (NCBI taxonomy): Bacteria > Bacillati > Bacillota > Bacilli > Caryophanales > Paenibacillaceae > Brevibacillus > Brevibacillus sp. MER 51. The sequence goes on from NZ_JAMAUS010000003.1 coordinate 130,879, forward strand.
CGTATGCAAGCCAGTGAGTCGCAAGGTAAAATCCGTCTTGCCGAAATGTACACTTCTTCCCATTGTTGCTCACCTCTTTCATCTGCCATCGTTTCATTATCTCACAGAAGAATGACGATGACACGGGACAATCAAAAAAGCCGGCGCTTCCCCACAAAAGGAAGGCAACCGGCTTTTCGTATTCTTTCTTACATTTCTTCTGGAGCAGACAGACCGAGCAGACGCAGACCTTCCTTCAGCACAGCAACGACTGCTGCTACGAGCTGGAGACGAGATGCCTTCACATCTTCTTCCTCAGCCAGGATGCGTACATTCGCATAGAATTTGTTGAACGTTTGTGCCAGGTCGATCACATACTTGCCGATTTGCGACGGATCGAAGTTATCGGCAGCACGTTCGATTATCTCTGGGAACGCGTTCAAGAGGGTAATCACTGCCCAAGCCTCTTTGCTGTCGAGTGCACCGGAAGCCAGGTTTACCGCCGATGCTGGCTGGTAGCCACCTCTGCGCAGCAGCGAGCATGCACGCGCGTGTGCGTATTGCACGTATGGTCCTGTTTCCCCTTCGAAGGTCAGCATCTCTTCCCAGGAGAAGTTGACATCATTGAGGCGGAAGTTTTTCAAGTCATGGAAAATAACTGCGCCTACCCCGACTTGACGAGCCACTTCTTCTTTATTGGACAGCGTAGGGTTTTTCTCCTCGATGACTTTTTGGACATCAGAAATGGCTTGTGCCAACACTTCTTCCAAGAGAACAACTTTCCCTTTACGCGTGGACATTTTCTTGCCGTCCTTGAGCATCATGCCGAATGGGATGTGGTGCATATTTGCAGACCACGCATAGCCCATTTTTTCCAACACTTTATAGAGCTGCTGGAAGTGAAGACGTTGCTCGTTTCCTACGACATAGAGTGCTTTTGCAAAATCGTACGATTCGTGACGGAAGAGGGCAGCAGCCAAATCGCGCGTTGCGTACAGGGTAGCGCCGTCAGATTTTTTGATCAGGCATGGCGGCATGTTGTATTCATCGAGGTTCACGACCATCGCACCGTCGGATTCAGTCAATAGCCCTTTTTCCTCGAGCAATGTAACAACGCGATCCATTTTGTCGTTGTAGAACGCTTCCCCGTGTGTGGAGTCGAAGGCTACGTTCATCAGGTCGTAGATCTTCATGAATTCCTTGAGGGACTCATCACGGAACCATTTCCACAGATGCTGTGCTTCTTCGTCGCCATCCTCGAGCTTTTTGAACCATTCGCGGCCTTGATCTTCCAAGGTAGGATTGTTCTCGACTTCTTCGTGGAAACGAACGTAGAGGCTGAGCAGCTCCTTGATTGGTTCTGCTTTTACCTTTGCTTCGTCACCCCAGAGGCGATACGCAACGATCAGTTTCCCGAACTGTGTACCCCAGTCACCCAAGTGATTGATGCGCACTGGCTCGTAGCCTTGCTTTTCCATGATGTTGGCAATTGCGTTCCCGATAACGGTAGAGCGCAGGTGACCCATGGAAAACGGCTTCGCGATATTCGGGGAGGAGAGGTCGATTGGTACTTTGCGCCCTTGACCGACATTGCTGCTTCCGAATGTGCTGCCTTGGGTAAGGATGGTTCCGATTACTTGCTCTGCCACATTTTCTTGATCCAGGAACAGATTCACGTACGGACCAACTGCTTGCGATTCGCGCACTGGTGCACCGGTGAGCTGTCCAGCCAGCTCTGATGCGATCATCGGTGGGGCTTTGCGCAATGCTTTTGCCAATTGGAAGCATGGGAAGGCCACATCGCCCATTGCAGGGTTTGGAGGTGTTTCCAGCATGCCGTATACAGCTTCTTTGGTCAGTGTGTCAACGCCCATCGAGGAGAGCGTAGCGGCAATCTTTTCAGCGACTTGGTGTTTGTAACTCATCTAAATTTCTACTCCTTTCAAATAAAAAAACCTCTACGTCTCCTGTGAAAAAGAGACGAGAGGTTATACTCCCGCGGTGCCACTCTTGTTGTTTTTCCCTTCCATCGAACAGGAAGGCAAAAACCGCTTGATCTGCTGTAACGGGCAGTCCCGGCATAGGCCCTACACGATCCGTTGCCCATAATGGCTGGCGCAGGATGTTCAGGCCGCATCTCCGAGGGGCGCTTCCTCACATGGTTTGGCATCGGGCTCACACCGTCCCCGACTCGCTTTCGTCCTCACACAAGGAGTACTTTCCTCATCAACGATTCGTCTGTTTCACTAGAATTATAGCTGTTTATACCGTCATGATGCAAGGTGCCTCGATCAAGGTTTTTTTAATATCTTATCTAATTCCGCGAAATATTGCTTGGTCAGCTCTTCCTTTTCTTCCGCGCTGAGGTTTTCCGCATTCATCATTTGCTCTTTGTACTGCTCCAACTTTTCTAGCATAGCCAACTCGGCAGCAGCGGCCTCGTCCAGATCGTAATTTTCCGATGGATCGAACGGGATCAATCGATTGTCATTCCCACTTCGCAAATAAGCGGAGCGCCAGTTCTCCGGAAACTGGTACGGCTGTTCGCCAAACATAATCGCTAAAATATCGTCGGATTCAATCGGCAGGAAGTGATCGTAATCGTCTCTTCTGCCTCCCTCGGACAAGTTAATGTGGGACAAAAAATAATGGAGATAATGTTCCCCGGTTTCGGTATTCTTAACGATGGAATAGGTTTCAAAATCGGATTTGGATAGTTCTTTTATGGTTTCCAAACAGGACAGAAATTTGTCTTTTTCTCGTGCTTGCAAGTCATCCATGTCATCTCGTTCCTTTCGCTCTACAATAAGCCTCATGATAGCAAAAGCAATGGGCGCTGACAATGAAAGCAACGTAACAGAGTGCAGCAGTGGAAGAAGAGAAAAGGATTATGGAAAAAATAATTGGATATTCTTGTCACAAAAACAAGTCAGCTGGATCAAATACATATCAACACGAAACAAGGAGGTGAACAGCGCGTGAATGCAAGTGCCAAAAGTAGCGAAGTGGACCGGACGCTGCAATTGACCAACGAGGAGAAGCTGACGAGGCTCATGAGCGAGTACGGAGACAACATCGTGCAGCTCGCCTACTTGATCGTCAAGGATCGGGGAATTGCGGAAGACATTACCCAGGAAGTGTTTCTGAAGGCGTATCGGGGTCTGGATCAGTTCCGCCATCAGAGTAGCGTGAAAACATGGCTTTACCGAATCGCGATCAACGAGTCCCGCAAATATTTGCGCTCGTGGTCCTTTCGCCAGATTTTTTCTACATACCTCTCCAAAGAGGAAGCACCCCCGGAAAAGGTCGACACGGCAAATGTTGAATCGGCAGTCATCGGACAAATGAGCAAGATACAGGTAGCGGAGCAGGTGATGAAGCTCTCGCCGCTGTACCGAAAAGTCATGGTACTTCATTACTATGAAGATTTGTCGATAAAAGAGATTGCGCATGTGTTGGATATTTCAGAAGATGCCGTACGAACCCAATTGTCACGGGCCCGAAAACATTTTAAGGCATTGTGTGAAAAGGAGGGATTGGAATGGACGTAGATAAGCAAATGCGTGAAGCGGTGCGGAGCGCAAGTGGGGAATCAGTGGAGGAAGTGAGGTTTACAAAAGAGATGGAATTGCGGATCAGAGATGCGATTGCAAAGAATAAACACAAGAATCGAAACCGAATTTTCGTGGCTGGTTCGCTGGCAGCTTGCTTGGCGGTTACTGCTGTGGGAATGCACCAGCAAGGCTGGTTTCCACAGTTGCCAAATGGCAAAAATGTAACGAATGCGATTGCAACGACTGCTACGAAAACAAATAATAAAGAGGCAAATCAGAACAGTGTAATGGTGTCGGCGGAAGATGCCGTCTTACCATTGAAAAAAGTGATTCCAGCCTTGAGCAAAATGACAATAAGAGTGGATCGTACAAGCTATGGATTCAGTGCACTAACTTTACTGGAAGGGGATACTGCGCGTGCCAATGTTGTCTATGATACACAGACAGGACAAATTGAGAGCTTTACAATAAACGGTGAGCGGAAAGAACAGAAGGAGATAAACTTGCCATCATCCAAGACTGCGGCGAAAGCAGCAAGCGCATTTCTTCAAGCTTTTTTGGGGGAGGAAAGTAAGACCTATCAGCTCGTCGAGACTCAGATCTACACCGACGAGCATATGGTAAAAGGCCCATGGATGAGCGTGAATTATCAACGGATCGAAAACGGCCAGCCCGTTCCGTTCGACGTATTGTCGGTTGGAATTGACGAACGTGAGCAAGTCGCGTTTTTCGGGCGATTGAACAAGAGCGAACAAGCCTTTTTCACCAAGCTGACAGATGCCATGCCCGATTTGAGCCCATCCCTTCTTCTTTTGGATAAAGAAAAGAACCACGATGGCATGTCATTCATTTTGGGGAAAACGAACAAAGAGGGTCATGAAGTTTCTCTTGTGATCACTGGCAATGGTCAAGCATTGGAACATTATAGGCTTCTGTTTAAGGATGAAAAGGAAGCAAAGAGCCAGAAAAGAGCAGAAGGAGCAAAAGCATTGGAGCAAGAGCGACAGTTCCTGAACAAGCTGCTCGGGGCTGATAGCGAGAACTATCGGTTGTTGGACGCTAACCATCCGGGATTGTACCTGAGATACTATAACGGGATGCCGGTGTTGTCTGATGAAATAAGCATCGAAACAACCGACTCTGGCCACCTCGAATATTTCAATAAGGGGCTCGAATCATTTGAGCCGTCGCAGTACCCGGATGTATCGACTGCTGTGTCAGAAGAGGTAGCCATCAAAGAGCTGAGCGAGCATATGAAGCTTCGGTACGTGCAGAATCCGAGAATACAGCCACAATCAAATCAAGGGGATATGTGGCAGCCCATTCTGGAGTACACACCAGCTGTTTCCTTCATGCAAAGAGGACGTGAAGATGGTCAGGAGTGGTATATCGACGCGACCAATGGCAAGATGGTGTATGGAACGGGAGATAACGGGCTTGCTTATGATCAGTTGAATACGAAGGAAGCACATCCGATCGAATCTCCAAAGGAATACGTCAAGGTTCGCTCCAAGGATGAGGCAAAAGCGTTGCTGCAAGCGGAATTCGGCATACAAGTGGATGACTCGACCTATAGAGAGAGTAACCGTGACGGACGCAAGGAATACGTCTGGAATGATAAAAATGACAAGTATATCGGCGTAGAAGTTCTCGCAGAAACAGGCAGTGTCGTCGGGCTGGGGTCACCGCGATCCGATACAGCAGTGACAGTCAAACGCGAGCAAGCGGAAGAGGCTGCACTTGCCTTTCTGCCTAAATACGTTGATCCAGGCATAAAAGAAGTGCAATTGGCGAAAGTCATACAGCCAGACGAAACGAATCCTGTGTCTTCGGGCGAATGGGAATTCAGATATCTCATGAGCAAGGATGGCATTCCAGTACAGGATCGCTGGCCAAAAGCGGCTTATTCAGTAACAGTCGATCCGTCTTCTGGCAAAGTGACAAAGTTCGAAAACTACAGAGAGACGCACGAGTTGGTGGAGCTTCCAGCATCCGACGAGATCGTCTCGAAAGACAATGCTGTTGAGGCGTATTTACGAGTCATGCCATTAAAGCTGGTCTATTTGAGGAGAGATGTGGATGGGCAAAAATTAGCTCAACCAAAGCTGGCGTATGTGCCGTGGAGTGACGAAAAGCTGGCGTTCAAATATATTACTCTGGATGCTGTGACAGGCAAGATCATCACCAAATAACAAGAAAAAAAGGCTATCCCGCAGCCATTCCTGATGGCTTTTGGGATAGCCTTTTTTACACACTTATCTAACAGTCGTCACACGAGCACCCGATAATAACCAACAGGATAAACAGCACGAGCACGATTGCGAAGCAGTCACCGAAGAATCCGTTACCGCAGAAAGATGTACTCATCTTTGTTTCCCCTCCTTTCCGTTATACTCCAGTCTATACACGAATGCCGATATTGGACTGGGCGGATGCCCAGCTTAGGCAAAAATGGGCGGGTAAGAAGAGAAGCTCAGTAAAAAATAGACAATTCACAATTGACGGGGAGACAAAGGGGGTGTTAAGATACTTGCAAACATTCAAGACATTTCGCAAACCAACTAAATGACAAGTGTACGACTCTTATCCAGAGAGGCAGAGGGACTGGCCTGATGAAGCCTCGGCAACCGGTAAAAATCCGGTGCCAATTCCAGCAAAGCTACGTGCTTTGAAAGATAAGAGGATGTCTCAGGCGTTTTCGTATCTGCTGACAAATCCTCTTCTTTCAAAGAAGAGGATTTTTTTATTTACCCAGATGCAAGGGAGAAAAGGGGCACGTCAATGAAACCAACTTTTCGCGAACAGCTTTCCCGGAAAATTCTGATTCTGGACGGTGCAATGGGCACCATGCTTCAACAGGCGAATCTGACTGCTGATGATTTCGGCGGTGAAGCCTATGATGGCTGTAATGAACTCCTGAACTTGACCAGACCAGATGTGATTCGTTCCATTCATGAGAAATATTTAGAGGCAGGCGCAGACATCGTCGAGACAAATACGTTTGGTGCTGCTTCCATTGTTTTGGCCGAGTACGATGTGCCAGAGAAAGACCTTGAGATCAATATAGCGGCAGCTCGCTTGGCCAGAGAAGCGGTGGATGCCTATTCCACGGAGGAGTGGCCGCGTTTTGTAGCAGGTGCCATGGGACCGACGACCAAAACCCTTTCGTTGACAGGCGGTGTCACCTTTGAAGAACTGATCGAGGCGTATTATCGTCAGGCAAAAGGTTTGATTCTCGGCGGCTCCGATGTTCTTCTTTTAGAAACCTCGCAAGATACGTTGAACGTCAAGGCTGGCGGGATCGGGATTCGCAAAGCTTTTGAAGAGCTTGGACAGGAGCTCCCCGTTATGCTGTCAGGTACGATTGAGCCGATGGGCACGACGCTGGCGGGCCAAAATATCGAGGCGTTTTACGTCTCCTTGGAGCATATAAAGCCTGTCTCTATAGGTCTGAACTGTGCGACAGGACCTGAGTTCATGCGTGATCATCTGCGGACACTATCAGGAATTGCCCAATGTGCGGTCAGCTGTTATCCGAACGCAGGCTTGCCAGATGAGAACGGTCATTACCATGAAACGCCACAGGGACTTGCTTCGAAAATGCGGGCGTTCGCGGAACAGGGCTGGATCAACGTCGCTGGCGGTTGTTGCGGAACAACGCCTGACCATATTCAAGCGATGGCAGAAGCATTGAAAGACTGCAAGCCGCGCAGTGCTGCTGTAGAACCGCTGAGCGCGGTCTCCGGGATCGAGGTCGTTTACGTCGAAGATGACAATCGTCCCTTGCTCGTAGGGGAGAGGACCAATGTCATCGGTTCCAAAAAATTTCGTGATCTGATTGCAGCTGGTCACTATGAAGAAGCGTCTGATATTGCCCGAGCCCAAGTAAAGCGTGGGGCACATGTCATCGATATATGCTTGGCTGACCCCGACCGTGATGAATACGAAGATATGGAAAAATTCCTACAGTTCATCGTGAAAAAAGTAAAAGCACCGCTCATGATCGACTCGACAGATGCCAAGGTCATGGAACTGGGACTTCGCTATTCGCAAGGGAAGGCCATTCTCAACTCGATTAACCTGGAAGACGGGTTGGATCGATTTGAGGAAGTGGTTCCGCTTATTCACAAGTTCGGTGCCTCCGTTGTCGTCGGAACGATTGAAGAAGCGGGTATGGCTATCACTCGCGAAAAGAAGCTGGAGGTCGCGCAACGTTCGTATGACATTCTCGTCAACCAGTATGGAATAAAGCCACAGGATATTATTTTTGATCCACTTGTCTTTCCAGTAGGGACAGGGGATGAACAATACATCGGCTCTGCCAAGGAAACCGTAGAAGGCATTCGTTTGATCAAACAGGCAATGCCTGCTTGCAAGACGATCCTGGGTGTCAGTAATGTTTCCTTCGGCTTGCCTCCTGCGGGTCGGGAAGTGCTGAATGCGGTCTTCTTGTACCACACTACTCTCGCAGGGCTTGATTACGCCATCGTCAACACGGAAAAGCTGGAGCGCTACGCTTCGATTCCAGAAGACGAGAGAAAGCTGGCAGAAGCCCTTCTATTCGAGACAAATGACGAGACATTGGCGGCCTTCACTGAATTTTATCGTCAAAAGAAAAAGGAAGTCCGTGTGGAAGTTTCCTCGTTAACACTCGAAGAACGTTTGGCCCGTTATGTTGTCGAAGGCTCCAAGGATGGTCTGGTGGAAGACCTGAAGCTGGCTTTGGATAAATACACACCGCTCGAGATCATCAATGGTCCGTTGATGGCTGGGATGGAAGAGGTAGGTCGCCTGTTCAACGGCAACCAGTTGATCGTGGCAGAAGTACTGCAGAGCGCGGAAGTCATGAAGGCATCCGTATCGTTTTTAGAACCATTCATGGAAAAAAGCGATGCCGCTGCAAAGGGGAAAATCTTGCTGGCGACAGTCAAGGGCGACGTACACGACATCGGAAAAAACCTCGTGGAAATTATTTTGTCAAACAACGGCTACAATGTCGTAAACCTGGGGATCAAGGTACCGCCAGAGCAACTGATTGCCGCATGCAGAGAAGAAAAGCCGGATGCCATCGGTCTGTCTGGACTCCTGGTAAAATCCGCGCAGCAAATGGTCATTACCGCACAAGACCTGCGTGAAGCAGGCATTGATATCCCGATGATGGTTGGCGGTGCGGCATTGACGCGCAAATTCACATCGAACCGGATTGCACCGGAATACCGTGGAATTGTTTTATACGCAAAAGACGCCATGGATGGTCTGGAGCTCGTGAATCGTCTGCAAAATCCAGAAGAACGTGATCGCTTGGTAGAGGAACAGCAGCATCTGCTGGAAGCAGTCGCAACGGCTCAGCCTGTTGTCGAGGAGAAAAAAGCACCTTTGCCCTCTCGTTCAGCCATCAGCAGAACCGTTCCAATCCATCTGCCGCCCGATTGTGAACGACATGTTTTGCGACAATACCCGCTGAGCCATCTGCAACCGTATTTGAACCTGCGGATGCTCCTCGGAAAACACCTCGGCGTACGCGGAAATGTAGATAGATTGATAGAGGAAGGCGACGAGAAGGTACTGGAACTGTACGGCATTGTGGAAGAGTTATTGCATGAAGCGAAGCAAAAAGGAACCATTTCGACCCACGGTGTGTATCAGTTCTTCCCGGCTCAGTCAGATGGCAACGATATTTTGGTCTATGATCCAAAAGACCACAGCAAGTTGCTGGAGCGCTTTTCGTTCCCGCGTCAGCTGGAAGAACCTCATCTTTGCCTGGCCGACTTCTTGCGACCGGTGGAGAGCAAGGAAATGGATTATGTCGGATTCCTGACCGTAACGGCTGGGGGCGGGATTCGCGAAAAATCTACAGAGCTAAAAGAGCGTGGTGACTACTTGCGCTCTCATGTCCTCCAAGCCTTGGCATTGGAGCTGGCAGAGGCATTTGCTGAGCGAATTCATCACGTCATGCGCGACGTGTGGGGTATACCAGACCCTGTTGAAATGACGATGCTAGAGCGCTTTGGAGCTAGATATCAGGGCATTCGTGTCTCCTTCGGTTACCCAGCTTGCCCGAACCTGGAAGATCAGGCGCAGTTGTTCCGTCTATTGCGTCCAGAGGATATCGGCGTTCAGCTGACAGAGGGCTTCATGATGGAGCCAGAGGCTTCCGTATCGGCGATGGTATTTGCTCACCCTGAAGCGCGTTACTTCAATGCAGGTCCATCTATTTTTGAAGTCTAAAACGACGGAGTTTGACCATGTATATATGAAAATGGGAGAGAAGGGATGGAGTTGACGACGAGAAAGAAAGATTTACGAGCCTACTTGAAAGACCACCTCCTAGTCGGAGATGGTGCAATGGCGACCCAACTGCACGGGCTGGGCGTCCCGGTTGGCGTCAGCTTTGAAGAGCTGTGTTTGTCCAACCCTCGTTTGGTGCATGAAGTCCATACGTCTTACTACCAGGCGGGTGCACGTTTCCTGGAGACAAATACGTATTCTGCCAACCGAGATGCATTGAGCCGTTACGGTTTGGAGCATAAAGTAGCGAGGATTAACCGGCTTGCAGTCGCCATTGCAAGGGAAGCTGCACAGGATGATGCGTATGTAGCTGGCAGCATCGGATCGATTTTGGCTGGACGGGTGAAGAAAAAGGTATTGGATGAATTCCGTGACCAGTATGAGGAACAAGCAATCGCATTGTTGCATGCGGGCGTGGATGGACTGATTCTGGAGACGTTCCTCGATTTGGAGGAGCTGCTTCTGGCGATCGAGGTAATCCGCCCGCTCACAGATGTACCCGTAATCGCGCAGTTAGCCACTTTGGAGGTAGGGCGTACACGTGATGGCTACGCTTTGACAGATGCCTTTTCTGAGCTGAAAGCCGCGGGCGCTGACGTGATCGGACTAAACTGTCGCCTTGGTCCCGCTGAACTCTTACGCTCGTTTGAAAATACAGTGATTCCAGAAGATGCACTCTTATCCGTATTCCCGAATGCAGGACGTCTGGGGATGACTGACGGAGAATACGCTTTTAAATCATCACCTGAATATTTTGGACAGAGTGCGCTTCGTTTGCGTGAGCAGGGGGTTCGGTTGATTGGCGGATGCTGCGGAACCACACCTGCACATGTGAAGGCGATTGCGGATGCACTTGAGTCACTGGAGCCGCAAGCGCGTGTTAACCCGACCATCGTAGCTGGAGATCGTCCTACGATTTCTGTGCAGAACACGAGGGAGAGGGAGAAACCGAGCATTGTCGAGCGCGTAAAAACCGCAACGACGATCATTGTCGAGTTTGATCCGCCACGTGATCTGGATGCAGACCAATTTATCCACGGATGCTGCGAGCTGCACAAAGCAGGAGCGGACGCGATTACGCTGGCGGATAATTCGTTGGCGACAGTTCGGATGAGCAACATGGCACTCGGGGCACTCATGAAGAGCAGACATGGAATCGATCCACTCTTGCACCTTGCTTGCCGGGACCGCAATCTGATTGGGCAGCAATCGCACTTAATGGGGCTGCACGCTCTGGGGATCGATCAAATATTGGTGATTACTGGCGATCCATCACGCTTTGGGGACTTGCCGGGTGCCAGCTCGGTATTTGACGTGACCTCGTTTGATCTAATCCGCATGGTGAAGCAGTTGAACGAAGGTGTTTCGTTCTCAGGACGTCCGTTAAAGCAAAAAGCCCAGTTCATCGTAGGCGCCGCCTTTAATCCGAATGTCCGAAATATGGATGCTGCTGTTGCCCGATTGGAAAAGAAGGTCGAGGCAGGCGCGGATTACATTATGACGCAACCTGTGTACGATGCAGAGTCCATTCGGAATGTGTACGAGGCGACGAAGCATATCGGCATTCCTGTCTTTATCGGGATCATGCCGTTGACCAGCTCGCGTAATGCGGAGTTCCTGCATAATGAAGTGCCCGGAATCAAACTGTCGACAGAGGCTCTGGAACGGATGAAAAAGGTTCAGGGAGAAGCCGCCAGACAGGAAGGAATTGCAATCGCGAAGGAATTGGTCGACACGGCCGTTCGTTACTTCAATGGTATCTATCTGATTACACCGTTCAATTATTACGAGATGGCGGCAGAGCTCATTCAATATACACGCCAGCAAAGCTCTTTGGTGAAGATGGCCCAGGCTTAACGGTTTTACGCCAGATATATAGGGAAGGCCCATTGTATAGACAGGCTATAGCCTTGCTTCTAATACACATGGGCCTTCATTTCGTTTAGCATAAAGGCGGTCTTGAGAGCTTCCCGATTGCAAAACTGTTGAATCTCCGCAAGGTCCATCTGGGCATACAGCTTTTTGCGTAAAAAACGTTCAATGATATGCGGGAAAGTGAGATCGACAAAGAGCAAATGCAGTTGCTCCATCGAAAGGGGGTTTTCTTGGAGATAGCCACGCAATATATGAGAGAACAATTCCTCGTTCCACTGGTCATTTTTTCGCATAGCAAGGGATAGAACACGGGCAATGTCTTTGGACGGAAAATCGTAACGAACGTCCTCCCAGTCAATGATCGCAATTCTTTGATTACTGACGAGCAAATTCCCATTATTAAAATCTCCATGACAGAGAAAATGGTTGGTTAAGGGTTCCCTTTTCCATTTCGAAAAGTATGGAGAGGATATCAAATGTTCCTTTGCTGTGATCCCGGCTTGTTTAAAAAAAGGAAGGTATTCCGCGATCACAGCGTATTTTTGATCATTCTTCCCGGCATATTGAAGCTCCCACTTCTCAAGGGCAGCTAAATCTGTCTTGTACTCCACGGTCCATTTTTCTGCGCCATTATAAAGGTTGCCATGCTTGGAAGAAAAACCGAGCGACCTCATATGAAATTTGCCCAATACCGAGCCGATCCGTTCCATTCGAATAGGGGAGTTATACGCGATATTTGGCCAGGATAGCCTTTGGTGGAGAACGAAAAGATTTTCCTTATGAGTTATGTAACGCTTATTATTTTTGGTTCGTTGAATGTCGGGGATGAGTACGTCTTTTTTCCGCAAATGCGCTTCAGCATCCAGGATGAAATGTAAACGTTCCTTTTGCAGAGTGGAAGCTTTTCCAATGAATTTGCCATTGGTTGTTTCCAAGTAAATGACGAGTGATTTGGGTGTATCCCGAATGGTCTTGTGATGCAAAACAGTCATGTCGTATTTGATCTGGATTTTTTTGATGAGGTCGTCCACTGCTGATGCCCCTCCTTGCGTACAGAGCTACAAGTATTGTACGGAAGAATAGGGGTGAATGACACTAAAGGATCTACTTAGCAGGCGAGGAAAGAGGGTGCCAATTCATTTCGCGTAAAAAATGACTCAGCTCAGTAAACTTAGCGATTCGTTCCTCACGTGTAAAAGATGCGTTAGCCCCACTTGTAGACGGGACGACAAACACATAGCTGCCTGACCAATCTTCTGTCCCAAAGTACCTGATTGGCTGAAGCCCCAGTGAAATTGCTTGTTTTTTTTGTCCAGTCGCGTGACGAAAAGCAGTAATGCCGTTAAAACAGATGACACGAGGCCGGTAAGTCTGGATCATTTGGACGAACAGCTCTGCCCCTGCAGCAAAATCCTCATTGCGCAGGTCTGTTGCGGAGCGGGTAGGGCGTGAGACCAGATCGGTAATACCATAGTTGTATTCTAAGAGGGTAGCAGTTTCCTCTGGCAAGAGCTTGTGAGGTGTAAGGCCTCCTTCGTACAATCCGCGCCAAAACAGGTTGGCTGGATTGGCGTAGTGAAAACCCGTCGTAGCTGATATACGCCCTGGATTGATCCCGCAAAATAAGACTGCCAAATCGCGGCGTATGTATGTAGGCAACCATTTTTCTGTGAACTCGACCAAAGCGAACCCCTCCTGTTTACCACATTGTAGCACATCAGTGAGCGCTTTCAGAAAGAAGCAAAAAAAGCTGCCAGACTCGGCAGCTTCAGGTTATATTGGATCAAGTAACGGATCTTAGAGCTGGGGATGCGGATACGGCAGCACTTGCTGTGGCTCGTTGAACGTGAATTGCTCCATTTCATTCCGGACGTATCTTTTCGTCTCGAATGGAACGACTTCTTGTTCTTCATTACCCCACAACCAATTCGACAGCATTTGTATCATAAGGATACCCTCCACTTTGTGGAAATGTTTTACATGTTCATCATACTCCAGTTGAGGGCATTTTTGGTTGGGCAGGTGTGAATAAGGCGTGAAGAAATCGTGGATAGAACGTGAACAAAATTGAAGCGATTTCACAGGGCTTCGAAAAAAAGCGAAAAGAAATCCGCCTGTACGAACGGACTCTTTTCGCTTTTTTGCCATGTCATTTCTATGGATTGGTGGACCACAGTCCAGCGGATTTCACAAAGATGCGTTTGTTCAGTTTCAGCTGGCTAACCACGAACTCAGCAATATCCTCAGGCTGCATCGTCTTCTCAGGATTTCCGTCTGTCAGACCCAAGTCCAAAGCCAAATCGGTAGCTACCGTACTCGGAGTCAGCGCCGTGACGCGGATGTTGTGTTTGCGTACTTCAAGAGCCAAAGACTCCGTCAGACCAAGAACACCGAACTTGGATGCGCTGTACGCACTGGTAAGAGGAGCACCTTTTTGTCCTGCTGTGGAAGAGATGTTGATAATGTCACCGGCGTTTTGCTCAATCATACCTGGGAGCACCGCGCGAGTCACGTAGTAGACACCCATCAGGTTAACTTGGATGATTTGCTCCCATTCACTTGTTTCCAGCTCCATGAACTTGCCGAATTTGGCAACGCCCGCATTATTGATCAGGATATCAATCTGACCCAGTTCATTTTTGATAGAAGCAACAGCTGTTGTGACAGCATTGTAATTGGAGACGTCTGCGGTCGCAATCGCTACCTTGACGCCGTATGCTTCTACTTCCTTGGCGACTTGCTTCAGATTTTCCTCAGAGCGAGCCAAGAGACCGAGATGCACGCCTTCCTTTGCGAGAGCGATCGCAATTGCGCGGCCAATACCTTTACCTGCACCCGTAATGAATGCGGTTTTTCCTTTTAGATCGATAGCCAAACGAAAAACACTCCTTTTTCAAGACAATAGGAATCTCATGTATATTGTGCAGTGTACTAGCATTTATCCCTGGGGGGAAGGATGCACTTTTATGTACGTAGGTTACGAAAAGTAACTGTTGAAAATGGAAATGTCCTCCCTGAGTAGGGAGAACATTGGGGAGCAAGGGGAGAACTGCTTACAGCTTGTATACGTCTGTGTATTTTTTCTCGAGGTAATTCATTAAGTAAGTAGCATTTGTACCTTCGCCTGTAATCGCTTGAACGAGTTCACGAGGGCTCTTCATTTTACCGTACTGATGGATTTTTTCCTTGAGCCACTCACGGATCGGCGCGAAATCGCCTTTCGCGATCAGCTCCTCGTAACCGTTAATCTCATTCTCCATAACGTGGACGAATTGTGCCGCATACACATTACCCAGCGAGTAAGTCGGGAAGTAACCGATCATTCCGCCTGACCAGTGTACATCCTGAAGCACACCCAGTGTATCTGTCGGTGGCTCGACACCCAGGTATTCTTTCATTTTTTCGTTCCAGATTTTTGGCAGATCAGCCACCTGAATGGTTTGATTGATCAAGCCTTTCTCGATTTCGTAGCGGATCATGACATGCAGGTTGTACGTCAACTCATCTGCCTCTGTCCGGATAAAGGAAGGAGTAACAGCGTTAACCGCACGATGCAGATCTTCTACAGACACGCCTTCGAACTGGGTAGGGAACGCTTTTTGCAAGTCCGCAAAAAAGTGATTCCAGAATGGCAGACTGCGTCCGACCATGTTTTCCCAGTAGCGGGATTGAGACTCGTGAATCCCCATGGAGGTACCATCGCACAGTGGTGTGAACAGCAGTTCTGGATTGATGTTCTGCTCGTACATCGCGTGTCCAGCCTCGTGAATACAACTGAAGAGTGCAGAATTGAAATCATTTTCAGCGTATCGCGTCGTAATGCGAACATCCCCAGGGTTGAAGGTGGTGCAGAACGGATGCGCACTGCGATCCATGCGACCAGACGTGAAGTCGTATCCGATTTTCTCGAGGATATAACGGCTGAATGCTTCCTGGTCTGCCACTGGGAAGTTTTTCGTCAAGAAGGAGGTGTCTGGCTTGTTCGGAGAGTCGGCGATCGCTTTTACCAGCTTGACGGTTTTCTCACGCAAGGTAGCAAAGATCGGATCGAGCTGGTCGACAGTCATGCCAGGCTCATACATGTCCAAGAGGGTGTTGTACTTGTTTTTGCCGTCATGACCCCAATATTCGATGAACTCGAGCTGGAAGTTCACGATTTTCTCGAGGTACGGCTGGAACATGGAAAAGTCGTTGTTGGCGCGAGCTTCTTCCCACACTGTTTCTGCCTTGGCGGTCAGTACAACGTACTCTTGATGCCTGTCAGCAGGAATTTTCTTGTTGCGGTCAAATTCCTTTTTGCATTCCAGCACACTGTGACGGGTAATTTCATCCAATGTTTCGAGAACGGATGGCTCACTCAGATCTGTCAAAAGCGCTTCCATTTCTTTAGACGTCGCCAGCTTGAATTGCTCGCCTGCCAATGTCCCGATGATTTCGGAACGGGCATCCATTCCATTGCGAGGAGCTTGTGTAGCCTTGTCCCAATAAAGAACGTTCAGTGCTTGCGTGTAGCTGGTTATTTTCTTCACATAGTCACGGAACTCGGCCGCACGTGTTTCCACAGTCGTTGACATAGGGTTCCTCCTGTAAATTTGTCATGTTCTGGTAATCAATATGTAAGTCATGCAGTCAAAAAATTTTTACTACTGAATATTATATCGGTTTAACAAAAAATTACTAGGTGGATGCGGCAAGCATTTGTCGGTATAATCGTAGAGGATACGAATGTGTTACTTATTTGCGATGACAGGAGAATGAAGATGAGTCAATCCAATCCCCAATGGGAAAATGAGATAGCAAAACGCCGTACCTTCGCCATCATCTCCCACCCGGATGCGGGTAAAACGACAATGACGGAAAAGCTGCTCTACTACGGCGGAGCCATCCGTGAAGCAGGGATGGTCAAAGGGCGCAAAAATTCCAAGCATGCCACCTCCGACTGGATGGAGATCGAGAAAAAGCGTGGAATCTCCGTTACGTCCAGTGCGATGGATTTCGAATACAACGGACACCACATCAACATTTTGGATACACCTGGTCACCAGGACTTCAGTGAAGATACGTACCGTACGCTGACGGCTGCTGACGCTGCTGTGATGATTATCGACGTAGCAAAAGGGGTAGAGGCACAGACCATCAAGCTGTTCAAGGTCTGTCGGATGCGGGGTATTCCGATCTTTACGTTCGTGAACAAGCTGGATCGTCACGGTAAAGATCCATTCGAGCTCTTGGAAGAAATTGAACGCGTACTGGGTATTCGTTCTTATCCGATGAACTGGCCGATTGGGATGGGTAGCTATTTCAGCGGCGTATTTGACCGTATGAAGTCTCGTGTCGAGCTGTATCAAAACAATACACAGCACGAGGAAATTTCCTTTTTCCCTGTTGAGGGAGCAGAAGATCCATTGATCGGTGATCGTGTTGGTCAAGAACTGTGGCAGCAATTGCAGGACGAAATTTCTCTGCTGGATGTTGCGGGAGATGAATACGATCCTGAACTGATCAACAAAGGGCAACTGACGCCTGTTTTCTTCGGTAGTGCCATCAATAACTTCGGTGTACAAACATTCCTGGACAACTTCCTGCAAATGGCGCCAGCACCTTCCGCGAAGAAGAGTACAGAAGGCTTGATCGATCCGTATACGAACGCGTTCTCCGGCTTCATTTTCAAAATCCAAGCCAATATGAACCCGGCTCACCGAGATCGCATCGCTTTCTTGCGTATTTGCTCCGGCAAGTTTGAGCGGGGAATGTCAGTCAAGCACGTCCGTCTTGGCAAAGACATCAAATTGGCGCAGCCGGTACAGTTTATGGCACAGGACCGCGAAATAGTCGAAGAATCGTTCGCGGGAGATGTCATCGGTCTTTTTGACCCGGGCATTTTTCAGATCGGCGATACACTCTGTGTCGGAAAATCATTTGAGTACGAAGAAATGCCGCACTTCTCGCCAGAGTTTTTCTCCAAGGTGATGGTGAAGGACGCGATGAAGCACAAGCAATTCCAAAAAGGAATCATGCAGTTGACCGAGGAAGGAACGGTGCAATTATTCCGTACCCATCCGATGGAAGAGCTGATTCTTGGCGTGGTAGGTGTGCTGCAGTTCGAGGTACTGGAATACCGTTTGAAAGCCGAGTACGGGGTAGACATCATGCTGACTCGTATGCCGTATCAAATCGCTCGCTGGCTCGAAGGGGAGAAAGCAGACCTCGATGCTGTGAAGAACCGAACCGTTTCCGACCGTTATGGCCGTCCGGTTATGCTGTTTGAGAGCGAGTACCAGCTGCGTGTCGCAATGGATAAGTACTCGAATATCAAGTTCCACGAGAGTTCTCTCGGTTTGAAGACCGTTCATTCTTAATTGAAAAAGAAAATGCAGGGCCTCCCGATCACGGTGAGGCCCTCTTTGTCCATTTCACGAATTCCACGACTCATTTGGACAGCATGGACTAGAACTCGATGGCAAAAAATCTGACCTCATCCGTAGCATCTGGAAGGGTAACCATTCCTTTTTCTTGCAGACCGATTTTCTTTAGAAGGTTGGCTGAAGATGCATTATCGGGGTTAGTGATTGCTACGATGCGCTTTAAGCCGACAACTTCTTTTCCGTGGGCAAGAACAGCAGAGGCTGCCTCATACGCATAGCCTTTGCCCCAGTATGCGGGCAGTAAGGCAAAGCCGATATCGACATCCTCTAACGAATCTCTCTTGATCAGTCCACATAAGCCGATCGGAACATTTCCTTCCTTCAGCTCTGCCAAATACAGACCAAAGCCAAGACTTTCGTACATCGCGACAGCACCATTCAAAATATAGTTGCGGGCGTCTTCCGTCGTACGAAGACCACGATCGCCAATAAATCGAATCCAGGAAGGCTCATTCATCAGTTTCAAGACAAAATCAGCGTCTTCGGCAGTTTGCCAGCGGAGAATGAGACGATCTGTTTCCAGCACTTTCAATGGAACGACACCAGCCTTTGCTTTTTGGATTTATCCGATAATTTGTAGTTCTTTGGGAAACGACGTCAATACTTCTACGCCATCCTTCGTGACGAGCACATTATCTTCAATTCGGATGCCACCGATCTTCGTGTTATAAATGCCTGGTTCAATCGTGAAAACCATACCTGGGATGAGCTCTCCTGCTGCTTGGCTATGAACGTAAGGAGCTTCATGTAGCTCTAGTCCGATTCCGTGCCCGACACGATTGATGAAAAATTCTCCATAGCCCCGGTCCCCAATGACAGCTCGTGCAGCTCGGTCAACCTCTGCGATCGGAGCTCCTGGTCGAACGGCCTGTATCCCGGCCAGATTCGCTTGCAAGACCGTATCGTACATGTCCAGCAATTCTGCACCCAATTGACCGACAGCAAAAGTACGCGTCAAGTCCGATACATACCCATCGACATACACCCCTGCGTCAATCAACAAAACTTCTCCCGCTTGAATCACCCGATCACCCGGGTCGCCATGGGGCAGTGCTGCTTTTTCACCAGCCAGCACAATCGTTGAGAAGGAAGGGCCTTGTGCTTTCAGCTTTTTCATTTGGTATTCCAGCTCTGCGACGACGTCCAGTTCCGTCATCCCTATGGATATCAGAGGGAGCGTACGGCGTAGGGATTCCTCCATCACCCAAATCGCTCGCTTGATCGTAGCGATTTCAGATGCATCCTTAGCCACGCGTATATTGCACAGCAATTCTCCGACATCCACTGCTTCTGTAGCTTGCACGATCGATACGAGCGACTCATATGTTTTCGCTGTCAAATGGTTCTTCTCCACACCAATCTGAGAGAGGGGAGTCGGCAGCAAATGCAGGAGCACAGTAAGTGCATCCTGTGAATCGTCATGTGTATAAATCATCATGGCAGGACAAGCCTCCCGTGCTTTTTCACCGTCCAGCAGAGGAACGAAGAGGAAGGGGGACTCGCCTCTCACCAAGACGAGGCCCATAAAACGTTCATGTGGCTCTGTCAAAAATCCGGTAAAATAGTAAACATTTTTGGGATGCGTAATCATCAATGCGTCCAGTTTCCTGCTTTCCATGTACGCGTGCAGCTTTTCCAATCTTTCTTGCATCCAGATCACCCTTTTTTAATGGTAGACAAGGTTAGGTTCTAAAAATGACAGGTGTCAAAACGGACAGGATCTCGGCTTCTTCAACAGTGGAAGGATTGTACCACGTATGAAGGAGAGAGGAAGGGAAGTGAATCGTGTCTCCTTGCTCGAGATGGTATTCTGTTTCGTCGACGACGATGGTGACACATCCTTTTACGACGTAGTAAAACTCTTCACCGGGATGCTGAAAGGCGACATGCTTCGTCTGTCCGGGTGGCAACACGTTGAGGAGGGGTTCAAGCGCCCTGTCGGGGAAATTCCCACCGATTCGAACGTACTTCACAGGTGACCCTTCAATCTGCAACGTTTTACGCCTTGCAATGGGCGTGTGGTACGTGACATCTTTTTCGACTTCAAAGAAGTACGTAATGGGGACACCCAGACATTCCGCAATTTTCTGCAGAGAAGTAATCGCGAGCGAACTATTGCCGCGCTCTACCTGTGATAAAAAACTGACGGAGAATCCCGATTTCTCGCTTAAATCCTTTAAAGTAAGCTCCTGCTGAATACGAAGTGCTCGTATTTTTTTGTAGACGTGCTCCAAAAAGTCACCTCCTGACAAAGGTGATTACGGTATTACAGTAAATATTACGGTAATACAAAAATAAATGCTACATCTATTCTGAATCTTCCTTCTTCTTTTCGTATCCTACTTGTACCATTCGCTTCATATACTGGGATAAAGACAGGCCGTTAGAGAGGAAGGGAATGCTTTGAGAGCTCTCCTGTTAGTGGTTTTGTTTCTTGTTGCCTTTGACATGCACGCGCAGACGCCACTTCTTGCGCCGTATTTAAACGTATTGGGTGTATCCGCTGCGATGATTGGTTTCGTGCTCGGGGGATATGCGATCAGCAACTTGACAGGCAACCTGCTCGCAGGACCTTTTCTCGATCGCTATCCGAAAAAATGGTTTATCGCAGGTGGATTGATTTTGGCTGGTGTGATGCTGATTGGTCAAGGCATTGTGCAAAATACCGCGGGTTTCTTTACCTTTCGGCTGATGCTCGGGTTTTTGATGGCGTTTGTTTCTCCTGCTTGTTCTGCCTTGCTCGGAGAAACAGGGAAGACGGCACTTGAGCAGGGCGAGATCATGGGAAAAAAGGGATTGGTCCTTACCTCGGCAGGTATTGTATCCCCGGCAGTCGGTAGCTTTTTGGCGGTGCAGTTTGGTTATGGTCAATCATTTGTGATTCTCGGCTACATGATGATGATTGCTGGCGTTTTCGCTTGGATGATGCTGCCCGATAGAGTAGAGGGAAGCGCGCCGTCAACGCCAAGGATGAAAGGTGGGGGCAAGCAGAGCCTAACCGCCATCCTGGAAAATCGAATGCTGTATCCAGCGTTTCTTGGGGGATTTGCGATCATTTACGCACAAGGAACGATCATCTATGAAGTGCCTTTGCTCATCCAAAGACAGGGGATGTCCCCGGCCGTTACGGGGATATTATTCAGCTTGAAAGGGTTGGGAGCACTTGCGATTTTATGCCAGTTTTGGCTGCATCGCGTCCCTGTTGAGACGAGAACGTTTGCCGGATTGGGTGTGCTCAGCCTTCTTTTGTACGCCCTGGCAATCGGGCTGGCGATTCCGATTCACGTCATGATGTTTTTCTTTGGTGCATGCTTTGGGATGCTGTTTCCCGCTTTTGCAACCGTTTTGACGGTACATTCACCCCGAGAGTTATACGGGAGTGTGTTTAGTATTTACTCGGCGGTTTTGTCAATCGGAGCGGTATTGAGCCCAGTATTGGCAGGCTTGCTGGGGAATTGGCACCATTCCTACTTCATTGCGTTTTTTGTAACCGCGGGTGTCTGTCTGATCGGGGGACTGCATCGATTCTTGTTAAGCGGGGTTCCACGCTAGGAGGATACGGACTTTCTGCTTAGTAAGCAGGGGGTCTTTTTTCGTTTTCAAAATAAAAAGTTGAGCATCTTGCCATGATCCGCTATAATACCCATTGTGATTATGATAATTATTCTCAATGAAAATGCGGTCGAGTAGGCATTTGTCGCTGCTAGATGGCATGACGCAAATGGAGGAACACACCCATGAAAAAAACAGCCAAACTTTCAATAGCCAGTGTCGTATTGGCAAGCCTCGTTACAATCGTGAGCGCTTGCTCTGGCCAGCCGAACACTGCGAGTCCAGAGACACAGACGGGCAACAGCCAGACCGCGACACCAGCTGCGGAAGCTCCACGAGTACTGAAGGATGCGATGGGAAATGAAGTAACAGTCCCAGCTAAACCGCAGCGCGTGATCGCTTCTTACCTGGAGGATCATTTAGTAGCGTTGGGAGTGAAGCCAGTTGCTCAATGGTCAGTAGGGAACAACCAGGTACAAGGCTACCTGCAAAAAGAGTTGGCGGGTATTCCAGCGATTCCTTACGATCTGCCGCCAGAGGTCGTGATGAGCCACAGCCCTGACCTGATTATTTTGGAGAGCGCATCCCTAGTCCAAGGGGACAAGTATAGCCAGTACTCGAAAATTGCTCCTACTTATACCATTGGGAAAGAAAAGAACAGCGATTGGCGTAAAGAGCTTCTGACAGTAGGAGAAGTCCTCAACAAGGGGGAAGAAGCGAAGAAGGTGCTAGCGGATTATGAGACATTTGCAGCCGAGTCCAAGCAAAAGCTGCAGAAAGCGATCGGGGAAAAATCAGCTGCAGCACTGTGGATGACGGGGAAAAATGTGTACGTAGCACGTCAGGACTTGTCTAGCGGCGACGTGCTATACAAGGACCTCGGGTTTAAGGTTCCTGCCATCGTTCAGGAAATCTCCAAGTCAGGAGATGCAAACTGGAACGCGATTTCCATGGAAAAATTGGCTGAACTCGATGCCGAGTATTTGTTTATCGTAAACAGTAATCCGACTGCTGTGGAACAGCTTCAAAAGGATCCAGTTTGGACGAATATCCCTGCTGTGAAGAATGGCAATGCGTATACGTTTGCGAAAGATTCCAGCTGGCTTTACACTGGGGTTATTGCCAATCGTCAAATGATTGAGAATGTACTCAGCAACGTTATGAAATAAAGAAGAGAAAGCCTATCCACCCCTTGACGTTTCGTACGAAAGAGTGGATAGGCTTTTTACATGTGTTTCTTGCTATCTTGGGATTGGGGCCTTCTGGATTTTACATGTTTCAACTCCGCCACGATAATGAAGCTCACGATGACGAGCAAAAACCACGAGCTGATTTTACTGAGATGCACGAGCTCCCAACCTGCTCTTTGATTCGGATAATTCCAAGCGCCGAGGAACGTCGCTATATTTTCCGCAATCCAAATGAAAAAACCGATCAAAAAGTAGCCAAGAGGGATGGGCATGAAAAACCGCTCGTTCGCGACAGTAAAATATACACGTGTTTTCCAGAAGACAATGAAAATAGCTGCCATCAGCACCCAACGCAAATCCCAAATATAATGGTGGGTGAAAAAGTTCAGATAGATCATTGCACCCAAAATGGTGGCGATAATCTGATTCGGCCAACCGGTGAGAGAAACCTCTAGTCGACGCCAAGCTTGACATAAGTAGCTCGCGACACTGGCGTACATGAAGCCACTGTAAAGAGGAACACCAAACACTTTGCTGTACGCATCCTCTGGATAGCTCCAAGATCCCATATGCACCTTGAATATTTCCAAGCAGAGCCCGATCACGTGAAAGACCGTGATGACCTTCAATTCGTCCCGAGACTCCAAGCCGCTTTTCACCATGAAAATCTGAAAGAGGAGGCAGAGTAACAGCAGGAGGTCATATCTTGGCAAACCAGGAATGGTGACGAATTTGGATAAGGCGAGCGAACCGAAAATAAAGACCGGAAACAAGCAAGACATGGCTTCTTGATAACCGAAATGAAGCAATAAACGCATATATCGTATCATTTGTCTGTCCTTTACGTTTACGAGAGTAGTTTCAAAGGGCTAATCCGTAAGCACAAACCGCACAAGCCTATTAATAGCGGAAGGGAGCACGCTTACGTGGCCCTCATCTTCGAATTTGATGAAGCTCACTTGAACACCTTTGGTAGCGAGTGATTCCATGCGCTCGACGACGCGTTGTGCACCCTCGATCATGAAGGATAGCTCATCGCCGCCAACAATGACAAGCAGCTTTCGTTCATGATCGCCTTTCCAATGGGCGATGAAGCGCTCTTGCTCTCTTAATACCTCGTCGTTGCCCCACCAGACGGAAGGGCTGCCTGATACGACGTGTGAGAAAAGCTTCGGACGCGAGAACATCGTATACAGTGTGAAATGACCGCCCAACGAGTGGCCGAAAATCGCCTGTTTGCTCGGATTTACCTGCCATTCGGAAGAAACAGCTGGCATCAGCTGCTGTTCAAGGAAATCGAGAAACAAATCAACTCCACCATGCTCTGGCCAAGGCTGCCCATTCGGTCGGTCAGGAAGTGTAGCTGCGTCCACAGGCATGGTCAAATCGTAACAACGGCGGTCCATGTCAAATGGCAGACGGGACGGGTAGCCGATTCCTACAACAATGGCTGGGTTGAAGCCCTTGGGCTTGCGGGTTTGCAACTTCACTGTCTCGGCAATCGTTCCGAACATCGCATCGCCATCTACGGCATAAATAACCGCATATCCTTCGGGAGGGGCCTCAGCTTCCGGAATCGCAATCATAACCCGATAGTCATGACCTTGGCTTGATTGCAGTGTCCACTCTTCACAATTACGAGGGGAGTAGTCGTTTTTCTCTATGATTTTCATTTTGCAATCAATCCTTTCACATCGTCAATGACTTTCCTATGTGCGATCAGGCCGCCACTTAACCAGTGATCTCCCTCTACTTTAAACGTACGACCATTCCTCACAGCCTCCATGCTTTTCCAAACAGGACTCTCTGTTAATTCTTTCTCGAAGGCATCTCCCGTACCAGCATCATTGATGAGGAAAATATAGTCCGCATCCAAATCAGGTAAGCTCTCCAGTGATAAATTGATGTCACCGCCGGATACAACCTGGCTTGGCAAAAAGCCTAGCTCATTGGTAAGGACATATCCACTGAAGAAATCGTACTTGATGAAAAACATCCCTCTGCCATTGAAGCGAATGATCGCTGCTTTTTTGCCTTGGATATGAGGAGCCAGCTCCTTTTTGGCTGCCTCGACATGCTCCTTATATGTCTGTAAAGCTTTTTCAGCTTCCGCGGACTTGCCCAACAAATTGCCAACCACGCGTACGGAAGATTCAAGATCAGCATTTGCTTGCTTGAACACATATGTCGGCGCAATCATCTTATATTTATCGTACACGCCGCTTTCGATATGGTTGGCATTGTGCAAGAGGATGAGATCTGGCTCATGGGCCATAACCGCTTCCGGCTCTGGAGGCAATCCACCTGTGAAGGCAATGGACGGCACATCTTTTAGCTGATCTTGCAAATACATTTTTGGTCTTGAGCCAGAAGACCACTGCACGACCGGAGCAACACCCAGTGCGACCAAAGTATCTTCCAGATTGGGAGCGAATATTTTGGCAGGTGCGGCAGGCAATGTCACCTCGTTATCCATTTCATCTTTTAATACCCGCGGGGAGGTAGGGTGGTCAGAAGAGCTTTTTGCCGATCCTGCGACATTCCCAGTCGCAGACGAATCGACCTTCTGCGTCACTGCCTCACTGCTTACGTTGTTCCCACAGCCTGCTGCCAGTCCAGCAACGAGCATCGTCGTGGTCAGCATCAGCGCAAGACTTGTTTTCTTTGTCATACAAGTGGAATCCCCTCTCGTTGATAATGTTTCTCACTCGGGAACATTATAATTCACCCAAGAAAGGGGCTCCATGGACAATACCTTGAATCGCATTTGGACTTTTCCCCGTTACCATCAGCAGCATCTCATCCAGCATACGGTTCATGGCGACCGGTGAATACTCGTACCACGGATTAGAAGGCAAGGGGTAGAGATACCCATTTTGAACAGCGCGAAGTCCTCTCCAAATCGAATGGTGCTGGAGAGTCAGCCAGCTTAGACGTGTCGACTCATCCAGACAAACGAACAACAGGATTCGCTCCGGGTTAATGCTAGCAAGCTGCTCGAGTGTGATTGGCCGATTGCAAGGTTCCATTTCCTCTTCCACAAGAGAAAGCTGCAAATCGTCGCATAGAAGCTCCTTCATTCCCTTGTTGTTGTAAAGAAGGATGCCATCCCGATAAAGTCGAATGATCGCAAATTTATCTTGTTTGAGCACGGATTGCAGGTCTGCTCGAACGGCAGCAACCTTCGCCTCATAAGAAGCAATCCAGGCGTCACAAGCTGCTTCTTTGGCCGTGTAGCTGGCAACCTCACGTAATTGCTCCTTCCAGCCAGAAGATTGGAGGGTCATTACGTCAATGCCGTGTACGGACAAACGTTGTCTGGTATTATCGGCAAGCTCCATGTGGCTAATGACAACATCCGGCTTGGCACCCAGAAGCATGACTTCCTGATCGTCATCGTTCCACGGTGTTTCGACCGCTTTTAGATGAACCGCGATCTGTTGCTGATACTGCTGATAGTAATAGGGGGTCCACTTCGCATCCAAAGGAGCAGCGACTGGTATAATCCCCAGTACTACTAGATGTCCCAGCAGGGAAGGGGAGTAGACGGCAACTTTTCGCACGGAAGCTCTTTCATACGCGGAGGGGGATACACCCACTTCCTTTTTGAACTTCCGGCTAAAGTAAAACTCATCGCTGTACCCGATTGTTTTCGCAATATCGCGCAGCTTCATATCTGTCTCGCGTAACAATCGCTTGGCGTGATTGATACGCAGACTCGTTACATAATCCATGACACTTTGTCCGTAAGCTTTCTTGAACGAATCGCCAAAATAGCTCGGACTTAAGTTCGCCATCGCTGCCAACGTAGTTACGTTTAATGGACGATCGAAGTTACAGATCATATAGACGCGAACCTCGTTGAGTGACATTTTGCGACTAGGCTCGTATTCTTCGTTATGCTTCATGAATCCATCCACCTTTTCAGGCACGTGCAGATGCTTGTGATAATGATAATTATTATCTATGAATGGTGACGAAAATGATAGAGGAAGAAAAAATAAGACGACCGCTCCTACTGTAGGTAGGGAAGCGATCGCCGCCAGTTCAATTATGGATTACTCTTCGCCGGTCGCTACCGGATTATCTGGATACGAGCTCCAATCACTCCAACTGCCCAAATACAATTTCACATCGGTTCGACCTGCAGCATGGAAAGCGAGCAAATTGGAGCAAGCCGTCACGCCTGAGCCGCAATAGACGATCAATTCTTTATCAGCGTAAGGAGCGAGACGCTTTTGCAGCTCGTCTGCTGGAAGCATTGTCTGATCCGCAGCCAGGTTGTCCTTATAAAAGAAATTGTGCGCCCCGGGTATGTGACCTGCTTTTGCGTCGATCGGTTCGTTCTCGCCGCGGTAGCGTTCTGGTGCACGAGAATCGAGCAATACAGTATGTTCACTGCGTTTTTTGACACCTTCCATGTCAACCAGCATATCGTGACGTACATGGGGGACGAACTGACGAGCTTGTACAGTAGGTACTTCTGCTGTTACCTCATAGCCAGCCTTTTTCCAAGCAGCGTATCCGCCGTCGAGGACAGCTACCTGATCGTGACCAAGGTATCGCAGCAGCCACCATAGCCGTCCTGCCATCGCCATTTCCTGATCATCGTAGGCAATGACAGTCGTGTTGGCATCGATTCCCGCATTTGAAAAATGGGCAGCCAGCAGATCCGTATCTGGTAGGGGATGACGTCCACCATGCTCGCTTTTGGTGCCAGAAAGGTCACGGTTCAGATGAAAGTAGAGGGCTTGCGGGATATGGTCCTTCGTGTATTCCTCTGCACCTGCTTCAGAAGCACTTAAAGCAAAACGACAATCGACGACCACCAAATTTTCATCGTTCAGATGATCCTTGAGCCATTGAGGTGTGACAAGTGCTTGCATGAATCTCCCTACTTTCTCTTTTTTCTTCATCATAGCAGATGGTGATCCAATCAGGTACAATAAATAAGGGATTGTGGCTAGGAGAGAGGTGAAGAGCGATGAAGCGTTTTATTCGCTATTTTTTTGAGGGGTTATTGTTTGTCATTCCTTTGGCAGTAACGATTTATATTTTGTACTGGATTTTCACGACCGTGGATAACTGGTTCTATCTGCTGGTCCATAGGTGGTTTAATCTCCAAATTCCAGGACTGGGTGTCCTCTTGACTATACTTGGCATCACGATTGTAGGATTCCTTGCATCCAATGTACTGACACGTGGAGTGCTTTCGCTGGTATCCACTGTCTTCGAGAAAGTGCCGTTTATCAAACTCATTTATACGTCCATCAAGGATTTGATCGGAGCGTTTGTAGGGGAGAAGAAGAGCTTTGACAAGCCGGTGCTCGTGACGCTATCCAAGGATGGAAATGCGAAGGCCATTGGGTTTATTACAAAGGAAAGCCTCGATTCTTTCGGCCTCAGCGACCACGTAGCAGTCTATCTGCCGCAGTCGTACAATTTTGCGGGAAATCTCCTGTTGTTTCCGAGTGATCAGGTACAGCTGCTTGATACGGAAAGCTCAGAAGTCATGGCATTCCTGGTATCGGGTGGGGTGTCCGGAGGGCTGCAAAACGGTAACAAAAAAAGCAGCGATGCGTAAATCTATCTAAATTCGACTGTTCCACACAAAAAAGACACTCAAGCGAGTTTGAGTGTCTTTTCATTTCAGTAACGTTAGCTGCTAAAAAATCCACTATGGCTGGAATATTTGCGACGATAGTGGCGATGACCGTATGTTCGATGCCCCATCTTCCACGAGGGCCGATATCGGTAATCACTGCTGCTGTACTTGTGATAGCCACGTCCGGTCATTTTCCATAAGAACCGGGCGCCTTTCTTAAAGAGGACCGCCACAATGACAACCGCAACGATCAAAATAACGAAACCGATCCCCAAAATCGTGAGTAGGACTGACATCCACATCGTCTCCTCGCCTAAAAGGTCTTACCTTTTTTACGGATGACTCCACTGGAAGTTTCAATTATCCCTCGGCATTCAAATATTTCTCATAGGGCGTGTAGTCGATTTCTTTGGATTGCAGGTGGGCAATGAGCCATTTATGGTCACGCTTGGGGGTTGCTACGATGTATCCCTTTACAATCAAATCTGTTGTAATGGTGCTTGCTTTCTCTTCTAATGCAATCTGGCCGATTTTCGCTGCGATGGAACGTCTCGCAACATCACGAAACAACTGTGGCACAGGATCAACCAGTTCATTGAGTAAGGTCAAACCCTCATCTGTCCAGAGCGAACGTGTCTGATCAATGTAATGGTCTTGCCAATCCAAGTCAGATTTTCCGTCTTGCTTGGGCATGGACTTGAGAAATTTACGGAACATGAAATACCCGCCAATCGCCATCAGACTTACGAGAACAATGGTCCAGCCAACGATAAACAGGGAAAACCCTGTAGACATTTCACCCATACCTTGTACACCTCATTACCAATATCCATTCATTAGTAAAATTGTACCTTATTTTGGTTCGGGCAACAAACTTTTTGTGCGTTTACCTATCCTAAGGGGTTTGCTCTTCCCAAGAACACATACAATTTAGTATGATTAGAATTAATCTTTATTGGGAGTTGACGCTCATGTTCAAGCTTGGACAACGCGTCGTCATTGTTGCCGACTCCTTCGAGCAGGGTTTGCCTTTGGGTGAATACGGTTACCTGATTGCTCGTGACCGCAATCCGGACAGCGCATTTTCCTGGGTTTTACGCATTCCGAAAATTGATAAGCATATCGCCGTTGTAGAAGAGGATATCGCCTTGGAGGAGCAATTGCTGGAGGAAGAAGCAAACCGCATCTCGCATGAGGCTTTACTTGACTTTGCATTGGCGACAAGGAACGAAGCACTGTTTCGACAACTGATGGGCATGGAAGATGCAGAAGAGGCAAATGACGAACCGGCGAAGGAATCAATGGAGGAATTTATCCGTAAAGTAAATATCAAAGCATGGATCTAATTGGCGATACAAGCATTTGAAACTTTTGTGAGGAAATGAAAGCGAGGCTGTTTCATGTCTGAATTTGTGACGTTTACCAATGAGCTTGGTCAAACCATCGATATGTCCCGAGAGGATTACCAGAAAAAAATAATTCCGCAAAATCTGGATAAGTACTGGGATGAAAAAGATAAGCTTCGCGATTTTGCGATGGAGTTGGTGAAGGGTCAATTTCACGAGCAAGCCGCTGTCGCTGCCGACAGGCTTCTCGAATTATACGGGCCAATTGAGTCTGCTCTCATTTTCCGTGCAGTCGTTCATATGCAGGCGAGAGAGTTTGAAAGCGCTAAAAAAATCCTGACAGATTGTCTGGAACGATTCCCGTCATCGGGTACGGCTTGCACCAATTTGGCAAAAATCTTCGCGTTTGAGGGAGATGAGCCAAAAGCGTTCGAGACACTACATACAGGTTTGCACAAAGACCCGAATCAAGAAAATGGCTTGAACATGTTTGTCGAGAGCTTCTTGCAAAGAGGGAAAAAGGATGAGCTAAAAGGGCAGCTGGAGGCGCTGGCAAGTAAAGAAGGAGCTTGGAGACCACAGCTTCAACTGGCTCGTCTTGCTTTGACGGAGGAGGACCTCCTGAATGCGATGAAATGGTACACGGTAGCGATTGAAGGAGCGAAGGACCGCTTTGAGGTCGTCATGACTGTGACTGGTGAATTGGGACAAGCGGGTTATGTCTATCAATTGATTCAGATTTGTGAAAAGTTCTGGACGCCACATTTCCCGTATCCGTATGCGGGCTTCAACTATGCCAATGCTCTGTTGGCGACTGATCAAATGGAAAAGGCAATCGGCATCCTGCGCAACATGCAAGAGCATTTGCCAGATAACTACAAGCCAATGGTCGATCACTTCCTGAATCGAGTACCTGGAGCGCTCGAAGTGGAAGCAGCCGCCCAACAGAAAGTCGTCGATAGCCAAATGGATGATCCGACGACGAAGAAGAGCAAGTGGAAGTTTTGGAAGTAAATCGATAGCTAGAGCGCCCGGCATTTCACTGTCGGGCGTTTTTCTGTAAGAAGGGGGATTGTGCGATGCTGCATCATGTGGAAGTGAATGTCTCCAATCTGGCGCGCTCAAAAGATTTTTGGGGGTGGTTGCTGGAGGGTGAGCTGGGTTATACGCGGTATCAGGAATGGGCCAGTGGGGTAAGCTGGAAACAGAATGGCACCTATCTGGTATTCGTCCAGACAGAAGAGCGATTCCTCGACATTTCGTATCACCGTTGTCGTGTCGGTTTGAATCATCTGGCATTTTACGCACGGGATCGGGAACATGTGGAAAAGCTGCGGGAGGAAGCTGCCCGTCGCGGCATCTCCTTACTTTATCAGGATCGGCATCCCCATGCTGGAGGAGAGGGACATTATGCTTTGTTTTTCGAGGACCCAGATAGAATAAAGGTCGAAATCGTGGCACCCTGATCTCCCCGGGAACATATTAGTCCATGAAAAAACGGTGCAATCATCCCCGGTAGATGGTTGGCACCGTTTTTTAGAAGCCATCTATTTGAACTGGCTGGTGAGCCGCCGCTCTATATAGGCTACTCCTTGATACATCAGGGTAGCGATGACCGCGATAATGGCTAAGCTCATCATGACCAGGGTGAAATTAAACACTTGGAAGCCGTATATGATCAAATACCCCAAGCCTTGCTGGGATACGAGAAACTCTCCGACGATGACGCCTACCCACGAAAGTCCGACATTTACCTTCAGCGTTGCGAGAAGGGTTGGAATGGTAGCCGGCAAAATGACGAGCGTGAAGATTTGCCGTTTGCTCCCTCCGAGTGTTTGCACGACTTTGACGTAGTTTTGATTGACTTCCTTGAAGCTGGTGTAGACGTTGATCGTGGTGATGATGACCGAGATCGCGCACCCCATAGCTATGACGGAGAGCAAACCTGGACCAAAGCCGACGATAAAAACCGGACCGAGGGCTACCTTTGGCATACTGTTGGCAATAACCAGGTAAGGCTCTAGTACGCGGGAGAGAAAAGGGGACCACCATATGATCGTTGCCATGACGGTTCCCAGAATCGTTCCTAAGAGAAAGCCGATAATCGTTTCCCATACAGTCAAGCCAACATGCGGGAGAAGACTGCCATCTTGCAGCTGCAACCAAAATTGAGCCCAAATCTTGGAGGGATAGCTGAAGATGAGCGCATTTATGGTATTGGTTCGAGCCAACAGCTCCCATAAGCCGAGAAAAACGAGAAAGAGGAGCAGTTGTGTGGAAAAAACGGAAAAGCTCATACGCTTTTCTAGCTCCAAGTAGCGGCGATGGACGGATTCAATTTCCTTTGGCTGCATCAGACACTACCTCCATCTCTTTCCACACGCGATGGAACAAGTCTTGGAATCCTTCATGATTTCTGGCGTCGAAGGGCAGAGCATCCCGAATCGGGCTGGGTATGACAATCTCGCTGTTGATACGTCCCGGGTTGCGTGAAAAGATATAAACGCGATCGCCCATCGCGATCGATTCGGAGAGATCATGTGTTACAAGGACTGCCGTTTTTTTATGCCGACGCAGTGTTGAAAAAATCAAGTCTTCTAGCTTGAGTTTGGTCTGATAGTCCAATGCCGAAAATGGTTCGTCAAGTAACAGCACATCCGGTTGACAGGCGAGTGTTCGGACGAGGGCAACCCGTTGCCGCATGCCGCCTGACAGCTGCAGGGGAGAGGATTTGCGCACATCCGACAGCTCCATTTCATCCAGCAGATGCAGCGCGTACTCCTCTGTTTCTTTGGTTCGGATGCCTTGGATATCGAGTCCGAGAAACACGTTGTCTTCGATGGAGCGCCAGTTGAACAAATAATCTTGCTGCAGCATGTAGCCAACTTGCCTAGACGTTCCTTGGACTTCTCTTCCGTCGATCCACACCTTGCCTGCTGTCGGCTTCTCCAGCCCTGCGATCAGGGAGAGCAGCGTCGTCTTTCCACAACCGCTGGGACCAACCAGACAAATGAATTCGCCTTCCTCCACGCGCAGGTTAATGTCTTGGGCCGCCATGAACGCCCTGGTCGTGGATAAATAAAGATGGGTCACGTGGCCGAGTTCTATTTTTGCCGGCGTAGAAGAAATCTGCTTCATGACGGCCTATTTCCCTTCTTTGGATTGGATAGCAAAAGTGGTGTTTACCAGCTTGTTGTAATCAGCGCGTTGCTTTAATTCACCAGCGGAATCCATAATATCTTGTAGCTGGTTCCATTCTTTTTCGTCCAGAATGGGATCTGTCGCATAGGAGCCTTGCTCCAGGTAACGCTGTACAGCGGTTTCCAGAATCTTTGGATCGATTTGCTCGAAGTACTTGCCTATTACATCAGCCGTTTCTTTTGCACTGTGGCTGGCAACCCACTGTTGCCCTTTGTAGACCGCATTGGTAAACTTTTGGATAGCTGCTGCGTTGCTGTCGATATAGCTTTGTTTTGTCATGAAGACAGTGTAAGGAACGGTTCCGCTCTCTTTGCCAAAAGAGGCGACGACATGGCCGATTCCTTCCTGTTCAAAGCGAGAGGCTTCCGGTTCGAACAACTGTACATACGCTCCTGTACCAGATGCGAAGGAAGAGGCAATGTTTTTGAATTCGATATTCTGAATAAGTTCCAGGTCGCCTTGCGGATTGATGTTGTGCTTTTTGAGTACATACTCTCCGACCATTTGCGGCATGCCGCCTTTACGTTGCCCCAAGAAGACACTGCCTTTTAGCTTGTCGAAAGTAAAGTCATCCATTTTGGTGCGGGAGACGAGGAAGGTACCATCCGTTTGTGTGAGCTGCGCGAAGTTGACAACGGGATCGGCAGCTCCTTGCTGAGAGACGTAGATGCTGGTCTCGGAGCCGACGAGCGCGACCTCGATGCCGCCAGATAACAGAGCCGCCATCACTTTATCTCCGCCGGGAATGGTTGAGAGCTCCACTTCCAGACCTTCTTCCTTGAAAAATCCTTTTTCAAGTGCGACATATTGCGGGGCGTAAAACAAAGAACGAGTCACTTCACCAATTCTTATTTTTTCGGGAGTGCTGGAGCAGCCAGTCAAGACGGCCGTCATAACGAGAAAAGCGGCCAGCCCCAGCGCCAAAAATCGTTTCATGATAAGGAGTCCCTCCTTGCTAGGCTTTGTATGTTGTAGGCTATGCGCCCAGACAAAAAAGGGTGAATGCCTAGAGATAGAGACAGGCACATGATGAGGGAAGGCCACAAAGGAGATGGACATAGCGTGATCGTTACATTTTTAGGCACCGGATCAGGTGCACCCACTACGCGAAGAAATGTGAGTGGGATCGGCTTGCGATTTTTACAGGCAGGAAAGTGGTGGTTGTTTGACTGCGGAGAGGGGACGCAGCACCAGCTACTGCGAGCACCGATGAAAATCAGTCAATTGGACAAAATCTTTATCACCCATCTGCATGGGGATCATCTGTACGGACTGATCGGACTGCTTGCGAGCCGGTCATTGCGCAATACCGAGCCAACTCCGTTAGAGCTGTACGGACCACCGGGGCTCGATAAATATTTTCGAGCGATCATGGAGGCAAGTCCGGTTCATTTGCAATATCCATTAGAAATAAAAATCGTCAGTGAGGGCGTAATCTACGAGGACGAAGAGATCGTGGTGAGCTGTCGGATGGCGAAGCATCGCGTGCCTTCGTTTGCTTATGCCGTGGTGGAAAAGGAGAAGACAGGAGCATTTCAAGTAGAACTGGCAAAGCAGGCCGGGGTGCCGTCAGGGCCGCTGTTTGGAGCCTTGAAGAGAGGAGAACAGGTCACACTCGAGGATGGTCGTGTTCTGGACGGGAAGGACTTCGTTGGAGAGCCGCAGCCAGGACGCAAAATCGTCTTCAGTGGAGATACGGAACCGAGCCAAGCGGTACTCGAGCTGGCAAAAGGGGCAGATTTGCTCGTCCACGAAGCCACCTACGCCCATCACGACAAGGAGCTGGCGACCAGAAGCGGGCATTCCACAGCACGCGAGGCGGCCCAAATTGCCAAAGAGGCTGGCGTGAAACAACTGTGTCTGACTCACTTCAGTCCACGTTATGAAGATGAAGACGGGGATTTTTCGATGGAGGATTTGTTGGCAGAGGCGCAGCAAATTTTCCCAGCGACCCAATTGGCTGACGATCTCGGCAGCATTTCTGTCAAGCGAGAGAGAAACGATGGGAGAAAGAAATAATCCTTGCTATAATGAATGATCACGATGGAGGAGGTGGGGGAGCATGAAGCGGATTACCTTTGCTACACCAGAAGAACTTATTCAACATTGTCAGTCGGAAGAAGTCAGCCTCGTTGTCGAATATCGAGACGAAGTGAACAAGCAACGCCAGGTCATTTTGACGGGAGAGCAGCTTGCAGAGGCACAGACCTACCTAAACTTCTCCAAATCCGAAGCGTATTACCGGAAGGACGGACTTTTTTACGAAGTCATCGCAGGCTGGAAGTAAAACACATCGTCAGGAGATGAGTAGACGTGTCTGGCAGAGGTTCCAACCGGTCTATTGCGGTTCGCTACATGATGTTTGTGCTTGGCTTGTTCGTTGGTGCATTCGGTACGGTGCTGGCCATTAAGGCAAACTTAGGCGTAGCACCCTGGGAAACCTTTCACATCGGCCTGCAAAAAACATTTGGATTAACGATTGGCCTATGGTCTCAGATCGTAGGAGTTGTTGTCATTTTCGCCACGTATTTAGTGGCAAAAATCAAGCCTAATTTTGGAATGTTCTTAAATATGATTTGCTTTGGCTTTTTTCTCGATCTTATATTATGGTTGGATTTTATTCCTGAACTGCAATCAATTTGGGCGAGGTTCTTGATGTTTCTCGCAGGTGTTGTGGTTCTGGCTGTCGGAATCGGGATGTATTTGTCTCCTTCTCTTGGTGCGGGTCCGCGTGACAGCTTTATGCTGGCGATGAACGAGCGTCTTGGCTGGAGTATCCAGCGAGTCCGCCTCATCATAGAAGTAACCGTCCTGCTTGCAGGAGCTGCTTTGGGTGGACCTGTGTCAATCGGCACGATTCTGATCGCGCTGTTAACGGGACCAATGATTCAACGGACGATTCCGTTTTGGCGTCAAGTTATGAAAAAACAGTATGAACTGCCCGAGCCAGTTGAAAGACAAGCGAGCTAATCTCCATTCCATTTGCCAGTAGCTGTGTGAAAATCCGGGAAAAACGGTCTTGTATAGGCGATGGTCCAATCATCTTTGAGCATTCGCACATACAGTATGACTAGTTGCTGGCAAAGGAGGGAAAGCGAATGAGTCTGTTCAACGGAGGATTTGACGACTTTGCTTTAATACTGGTGTTGTTCGTATTGCTCGTTATCGTTGCTTGCTCTTGCGACTAACGAAAAACACTGGGTAGCTTCGCCAGAGGGAGAGCGATTTTTCGCTCTCTCTTTTGTTTTGCATGAAAAAGGCTTCGCCAAAGAGTGGCGAAGCCAAGGGTAGACATATCTTATCCGAGACGATCATGCACTTGCTTTTTTACACTGGACATTTGCTGGTCGGATAATTTGACACCGACTGCCTTGCTGACTTTTTTAATCAGCTCGCTTAATTTCTTGTCGTCCTTCAAGTCTTTCATGGAAAAGTCTTTTGCCAGTGATCGTACATCGCCCATCGTCCATTTTTTCTTGCTTTTCTTGTTGATGGACTTCAGTAAATCACGTGGATTGCCCTTCGCTTTGAGCTTGACTTTTGCCCTTGCTTTTCCTTTTGCTTTTGCCATGATGCTTCGCTCCTTTCAAAAGAATACGTCTGCCCTATGCAGTTATATGGAAAAGCAAGGGGGTTCGCTTGGACAGATTCACGCCGCTTTTCGCCTATTTTGCTTAACGTTGTGCAATGGCCCAAACCCATAGGGGGAGCCATGACATAGGATGAGTCAGAACGATGCATGACAGGAGGCTAGTAGGTTGAAAATTGTCAGCTTTCATCGGGATACGCCATTTACCGAGATACTGTCAGATTTGAAAACCAAGGTTCTGACCAAAACCGAGAGACTTCCATGGCGATGCTATGATGACCTTTCTTGCTTGTGTGTCAAACAAAAGATTTTTGAGCAGCATGAGGAGCTTTTTCGAAGGTATAAAGCGATGGTGGAAGAGAACATTACCGTAAGCGTCCATGCGGAAGGGGAGGATGAAATCCCGTGGGGCGTGCGATATGTAGGGGCACAAAGATTGTGGCGAAAGGGGCGCGGAGCAGGCGTCAAAGTCGCTGTCATCGATACAGGAATCTCCCGGGATCATTTTGATTTGAGAGATCAAATAAAGGGCGGCATCCAGCTTGTACGCGGCAAACAAAATGGACACGGTACGCATGTCGCAGGAATCATCGTAGCTGAGATGAACCAAAGAGGAATTGTGGGAGTGTCTCCTGAGGCCCATTTGTATGACGTCCGTGCTTTTGATCATGAAGGTCAATCATCTTTGTCGACCATTTTGCAGGCGCTGCAATGGTCGATTGCCAATAAGATGGATGTGATCAACATGAGCTTTGGCATGCCCCAATATAGCGAAGCAATGGCGCGAGCAGTTGGCAGGGCCCATCAGCAAGGAATCGTACTGGTGGCTTCTGCAGGGAACGGAGGGGGAGAAGCGGAGTATCCCGCGCGGTACGATGGTGTCATAGGGGTTAGTGCGATTGATCAAACCGGAAAATTGGCATCGTTCAGTGCGAGAGGCAAGGGCGTAAATATGAAGGCACCCGGAGTTGATATTTTGTCTACGTGGCCGGGCAATCAGTTTAAAAAGCTGAATGGTACTTCTATGGCTGCCCCGCATGTGGCAGGGCTGAAAGCGCTAGAAATTGGTCGCAAACGAAAAAAAGCGTAGTGTTCCTACGAAAAACAGCTCCCAGGCTAAAATGCAGCCAAGGAGCTGTTGCTTTTTATAAACGAATTATTGATGGATTTTGGTGTCATGGTCTTGCTGGACACGGAACCATATATTAAGATCGTTAATAACACTGGCCAATTCGTGGATCTCGCTGTTCAATTCGCAAGATCTTACGAAATTTTCCTCTTCGGACATTTGTTTGGTTTTCTCAATGATAACCTGCTCTACCCGGTGTATTTGATCCGGAATGGTTGCTCGGATTTCTTCCCATTCCAGCAACATGTCCGCTCTTTCTACAGTCGAATAATCTTCCCATTCCAGATGCAGCACGGGAAGTCGTATACCTAGCCGTTCATCATGGATAAATTGATAACGCAAAGGTGAACTCACTCCTCTCCACCTCCATCATACCAAAAATGAATCGGTACGGGGAGAGAAATACACACGAAAGGAGCAACCATGTCAAAAGGACGTGTTCTTATCGATGCGGATGCTTGTCCGCGCCAGGCACTCTTAACTGCCCAAGCATTGTGCAAAGAGCTCGACTGGATCTGTTTGACCTTTGCCAGTTATAATCATCAAATCGGCAATGCAAATCATGTGACGGTAGATGCCGGGCCACAAGCGGTAGATATGAAGCTGGCGAACGAAACGAGTCCGGGGGATGTCGTGGTGACACAAGATATCGGTCTGGCAGCGCTCATTCTCGGGAAGAAAGCCCATGCCCTCACACCACACGGGATGGTTTTTGACCCAGAACGGATTGCGTTTCACTTGGAAGAACGAAATGAAAAAGCGAGATATCGACGCGGGGGAGGTCGTACGAAGGGGCCTGCTGCTCGTACACGAGAAGACGATCAACGATTTGCTGAGTCCCTGCGCTTTTTGATGGAAAGAGGAGATCACCCATGATTCAGACAACTAGAAAAAATGGATATGTAGGCGGAGCACTAACGTTTGCTGTTTTTGCTACGATCATGTTTGCCCTCTACCTAGCAGGGAGAGTGGCAGGTATGGATCAAGCTGCCATCGCATTTGCCGATTCGATTCGCTCGGATGTTGGGACTGCCTTTTTTCGATTGGTAACCAATCTGGGCGGAGGCATGTTCCTTGTACCAGTAGCAGTGATTATGATCGTTGTCCTATACATAAAGAAATATCGTGTGGAGGCAATGTTTGTTCTCATTTCCCTCGGTGTCAGTGAAGTCGCAAATGAGCTTTTAAAGCTGTTTTTTGCCAGACCTAGACCGAGTGGCGTCAATCTGATTGAACTGCCGGAGTCCTTTTCGTTTCCGAGTGGTCATGCGATGATTGGACCAGCCTTTTATTGCATGGTCGGGTTTTGGATTGCCCAGTGGTTTGCGGAGAAAAGATGGTCGTCGCTTGTGCAGCCTGCGATTTTTATTTTCGTGGCATTGCTCGCGTTCAGCCGTGTGTACTTGGGCGTTCATTTTTTGAGTGATGTGCTTACCGGCTTTTTCCTGTCGATGTGCTGGTACTTTCTCCTTCGTCTTGGCTATGAAGAATGGATGGGGAGACGAAGCACAGTCGTCGACCCCATACCGCATTCCAGATAATCACGAAGCTAGGTGGAATACCCTAATTCACCCATTAAACTCAGCCATTTTTCTACGCTGGGTTTATTTTTTTTGTCCTTCGGCAAGACGATGTATGCCGAGCGTTTGGGAGGCTTATTGCCTGTGATGATCAGTTCCTTCAAGGTACCAGCCGCAAGCTCGGCTTTGACGGTAGAGCGCGTCAACAAGCTCACGCCGAGACCTTCTTTTATCAAATCGATGGCGAGCTCCGCTTTGTCTACTGTTAGCTTGGGTACGTAATTTCGCGGCAGTGTTTGTCTTATCCACTCGTTAAAAGGAGGGCCCCAATTCATGTACAGCAGAGGCAGATTGCGCAGTTCGCGCGAATCGACGTGAGTAGATGCGGCGATGGAGCTCTCTGGACAGCAAACTAGGACAATTTCATCATCCCATGTTGGAATGACGTCAAAGTTGGGCAAGGATGGAGGAACGTATACGATTCCGATTTGAATCACGTTGTCCAGCAAATACTGGATGACATCGGACGAGTGGCCTGTCTTTGTGCTGATGGCAATTTGTGGATACCGGTAGTGGTACTCTTTCAAGATTGGTTCGAGGGTGGATGTCCAGATCGCGTTTAAGCTGCCAATCGATAAATAGTCTTCATAAGGCTGGAGTGAGGCGACTTCATTTAGGGCTTCATGGGACAGTTTGAGGATTCTCTCTGCATACGGTAAAAGGGTTAAGCCCGCTTGGGTTATCTCAACACTTCTTTTATCACGAATGAAAAGAGGTTTGCCAACTTTTTCTTCCAGTTGCTTGATTCGCATTGTCACCGTAGACTGGACTAAGTGGAGCATTTCCGCAGCCTTGGTGAAATTTTTCGTTTGGGCCAATGTGTAGAAAGCGCGTAATTGTTCGAAGTCCATACAGTTGGAATCCCTCTTATCTAAATATTTGATTACCATATACAAAATTGTTCGTTTCCCAAATTATACCCTGTTCGCTAAGCTGGGGATATCCTTATTTCATGGGCTATCGGGAGAGCGAGGGGTATTGAAATGAAGTGGGAATGGTGGCGAGAAACGCCCTTTTCAGTGAAGCTCTTGTTAAGCACATCTTTTATGATGA
Source organism: Brevibacillus sp. MER 51 (assembly GCF_023714195.1). Taxonomy (NCBI): domain Bacteria; kingdom Bacillati; phylum Bacillota; class Bacilli; order Caryophanales; family Paenibacillaceae; genus Brevibacillus; species Brevibacillus sp. MER 51. The sequence goes on from NZ_JAMAUS010000003.1 coordinate 171,245, forward strand.
ATATGGGTTTTTATGCATTAATCCCATATCTCACTTTGTATTTGACAGGCAGCATCGGCTGGACACTGGCGATGGCAGGAATTGTCCTGAGTGTGAGACAGTTCTCGCAGCAAGGTCTTGCCTTTCTTGGCGGTGTGATCGCGGATGCCTTCGGGTACAAAGGGGCGATGTTCCTCGGGTTGGGCGTGCGTGCTGTTGGTTTTGCGATGTTCGCTTTTTGTACCGAGACGTGGCACTTTTTTGTTGCCGCGATTCTTTCCGGTTTGGGTGGGGCGTTGTTTGAGCCTGCATGTTCTGCTGCCTATGCCATTATTACGCCTGAGGCCATTCGAAAAGAAGTATTCTCCCTTCGCAATGTGCTTGGCAATATTGCAGTTGTCGGCTCTCAAATCGTGGGGACAGCACTCTCGGCTATTGATTTTACTTACATTTCGCTGTTTGCAGGGGCGGTTTTTGGTGTGAATGCCATCGTGATCTTCTTTTTATTCCCACCGATTCGCGCCACGAATACACGGCATAGTATATGGGAAAGTATGTCTACGGTAGTGAAGGACAAGCTGTTTGTACGTTATACCTTTATTTTGATGGGGTATTATTACTTGAATATGCAGGTGTTTTTAACCATTCCGCTATTTGTTGAAAATGTTACACATAGCAAGGTGAATGTAGGGATCGTGCTTTCTGCGCTTTCGCTGTTTGTGATCTTATTTCAAATGAAAGTGACACAATTGCTGGAGGGTTATCCGCAAAGGCTTACCTTGATTGGCATCGGGACGTTGTTTATGAGCGTGGGACTATTTTTGTTCACGTTTGCTGATTCATTGTGGCTCATTCTCTTGGATGTGTTCCTTTTTGCACTAGGTACCATGATTGCTGTTCCGAATCTGGTGGATGTCGTTCCCCGTTTTGCTCCTAAGGATTTGGTGGGCGCCTATTATGGCTTTAACGGATATTCGATTGCCATCGGAGGTTCATTTGGACAGGTAGCGGGAGGATGGGTGTACGATGTCGGGCTTCGTTTGCAAACGCCGTGGCTGCCGTGGACCATTTGTTTGGTCATTGGTTTTTGGGTGGCCTGGATGCTGCATCGTATGGAACAACAAACCGGACAAATCGGGAATGATTTGAAGAAAATAGCTCGCTCATAAATATTTTTGGGCGAAATGAAACATTTTCCATTGTTCATACGTATATATCGATAGAGATGATTGGCGCAAGAAAGTGAGGGAATTTTATGGAAGATATGAAAAAGCTGAAGCGCATGTTGCTGGTAACGAGTTCCCTTGGATTTGCAGTCTTTGCCATGGTAGTCGTTACGGAAATTGTCCGAATCTCATTGTAGCAATGCCAAGCCTAACGCATCGCATATAAAACATGAAAAGCTTGCAGTCCCTTCTTGAAAGTAGGGGGCTGCAAGCTTTTCTTTTTGATTTACGCTTCGAGTTTCTTTTTAAAATGGAATTGATACACGCATATCGCAATGATCATGAACGGAACTCCGCAGTACAAGGCTATGCGCTGTTCTGGATCGAATGCCAAACTCACGAGAACGAGCAAGTTCAAGATCAAGGAAATCAAAGGCAGTATAGGGTACAAAGGTGTACGGAACTTCAGGTCCTCCAGCTTGCCTCCATTTTTCAAGTAATGGCGACGGAAAGCGAGCTGCGAAGCGGAGATGGAGATCCATCCCACCTGTGCGCCGAGACCAGCGATGGACAAGAGCACCATGAACACCGTATCTTCTGCAAAAATACCGGACAGAAGAGACAAGAGAGCAATGGCAAACGTAATCAACAAAGCGTTCATCGGAATGCCTTTTCCATTTACCGCCCCAAGCTTTTTCGAAGCCATTCCTTCTTTGGACAGGGAGTAAAGCATACGAGTTGCTGCGTACAAACCAGAGTTGGCCACAGACAGAAGTGCTGTCAGGACAACGAAGTTCATAATGTCAGCTGCATAAGGAATCCCAATGCTGTCAAATACGACGACAAATGGACTTTCAATCACACCCGCCTGTTGGTGTGGAATCATCCCTGCCACAATGGCAATCGCCAGAATGAAGAATACGAGTGTGCGCCAAACCGTCGTACGAATGGCCTTCGGAATCGTCTTCTCTGGATTCTCACTTTCTCCAGCCGCAATCCCGATTAACTCGGTACCTTGAAAGGAGAAGTTCACGGTGATCATCGTCATCAGCAAGCCTGTAATTCCAAAGGGGAGAAGCGGGCTTTCTGTAAAGTTGGTGAGCATTGGCGCAGGCTGACCGTTTTTTAGGTCGATAATGCCAAACATCGCCGCTCCACCCAAGATGATGAACAAGATGATAGCGCTTACTTTAATGCTGGAAAACCAGAACTCAGATTCACCGAACGCTCGAGCAGATAAAGCATTTAATAAGAAGAGCACTACACCGAAGATCGCACACCACATCCAAACAGGTGAGTCAGGGAACCAACGTTGCATCAGCAATCCTGATGACAACAACTCTAAAGCAACGGTCACGGCCCAACCAAGCCAATACAACCAGCCTACACCAAACCCAAGTGCTGGGCTAACAAAGCGAGTCATATATGTTTGGAACGAACCGGCCACTGGCATGGCAACTGTGAGCTCGCCCAGACATAGCATAGTCAGGTACATGATAAAGCCGCCGACTAAATAGGAGAGAATGGCACCAACTGGTCCTGCCTGACTAATTGTATAACCTGATCCGAGGAATAACCCGGTTCCGATTACGCCGCCAAGAGAAATCATAAAGAGGTGTCTGCTGTTCATCGTGCGTTTCAATTGATTGTGCTGTTCCATGTTGCTTTGGGACATATAACCCTCTCCTTCACGCGAGTATGTTAAATGGATGTATGCGTTTTCAGGCGCGATAGCGATATATGCTCTGCAAGAATGATACCAAATGAAATACTTTATGAAAATATTATTTTTGAGGTATATCCTGGCAAAAAGTGCAAAATGATTCGGCAGTTGATGCAAAATAATTAAAAAAACGCCAAATCTCTTGGCGTTTATTAAAATTGATAAGGGAATAATTGGATTGGCTGAATAGCATCTCATGAGATTATCATGCAAGTTTTTTAGGGAACGATGAACCAACAAAACTGTCGAGAAGAAAAAGCGCAGGGCTCGTAGACCTTGACAAAGCCTACCCAGTCGGAACTGCAAAAAGGGGACCACGCTTGTCGAACACTTCTTCCTCGAGAACCTTCCGCCCGTAGGGTGGCTTTGGCTCGACGGACCCCTTTTTGCAGTGGAGACGGACAGTGAATCACCTTTGCAAGCGTGTCAGAGTCGAAGAGGACTGTGCTTTTTCTTCTCCTCCACTATGTTGACTCAAACCAAAACGTTTTTATTGGTATGCTTTACCCCTTAATCCCCAGCTTACGCAAACGATATTGCAAGCTCTGACGACTGATTTGTAATTCCTTGGCTGCTCTTGAAATATTTCCGTTATAGCGTTCCACAACATGGTGAATATATGCTGTTTCAAATTCTTGCATCGTTTCCTTCAACGGCTTTCCTTCGTCCACAAATGGCAACGTGTGGGGGGAAGGTTGCTCGATTGTTACAGAAGCGGCTGGCATACGACGCAAAAAGTGTAAGGGCAAGTGTTCATAACGGATGGTTGATTCGTCAATCATCAGATTCATGGCCCCCTCAATCAAGTGCTGAAGTTCACGCACATTGCCAGGCCAGTCATGCTGAATAAAAAATTGCAGAACCTCGTCACTGATGCTTCTTACCTCCATTTGGAACAACTCATTGTATTTTTCGATAAAATGGCTGACCAGCATCGGAATATCTTCCTTGCGTTCCCGAAGCGGGGGGAGAAATAACGTGACGACTCCGAGCCGATAGTACAGGTCTTTTCGCAAATGCGAATTGGCGATTGCTTCAACAGGATCTTCATTGATAGCCGCAATAATTCGTACATCGATCGTTCGATCCTTTGTGTCACCAATACGTCTGATCGACTTCTCTTGCAGAGCACGCAACAATTTTGCTTGTAGTGGCATACTAAGCGAGTTGATTTCGTCGAGAAAAAGTGTTCCGCCTTCTGCTTGCTCAAACAATCCAGGTCGCTCTACTGCGCCGGTAAATGCTCCGCGAGCAGTTCCAAACAATAACCCTTCGATCAGGCTATCCGGAAGTGCAGCGCAGTTTTGTGAGATAAGGGGACCAGATGCACGCAGGCTGGCATTATGGATGCTTTGCACGAACAGCTCTTTCCCGGCACCAGTCTCACCGACTACCAATACGGATGAGGAGGTGCGTGCTGCGCGTTTGGCATTCTCGATGACATCGAGAATTGGACCGCTTCTCCCGATAATGTGCTCGAATGTGTAGCGTGACCCGTTTTTTTGCAGCAGGTTTTCTCTGATCAATCGTTCCATCTTGGTAACATCATTGGCGATTTCCATCGCCCCGATGATCTTGCCATTTTCAATGATGGGGTACGTATTGTTGATGGTTGAAATTTCTTTTTGCTTGTCATTGAAATACGTTTGGCGTGTATTGCGGATGCTATTTCCGGTACGCAAGCATGTGAGCAAGGTACTTTCCTGACCAGACGGGAACTGAAAAACTTCTGCCAAAGGTTTGTGCAAAACGTCTTGTCTGGTCATCGATTCCAGCTCGGTCATTTTGGCATTGTAAACAATCGTTGTCCCGTCCGAATCGATGACGTGTACACCTTCATTCATTCTGTCCAAAGTATGTTCATAAATGCGCAAGAGAGTGTCAGCAGAAGAATTATGCGTAGAAGACGACACTGTGGTCACCAGCCTTTCCTTATGAGGGTATCATAGCATAAAGGGAATGAGTGCAAAAACATTATGCACTGCAAAAGATTATGAATGCGAGATGCAAAATTTTTTTGCTCAACTCATCGAATTGGATCGACTTTTTGGGGTTTTGCTGTTTGGCATCGTTCTTGCTAGATAATTTTAGCAAGTGATCTTGAAGGAGGCTAACGACATGAGTAAAACAAACGTGGTTATTGAACAAACAGAAAAATTTGGAGCGCACAACTATCATCCGCTACCGATCGTTATTTCCAAAGCAGAAGGCGTATGGGTACACGATCCGGAAGGCAATAAATATCTGGATATGCTGAGTGCATATTCTGCGCTGAACCAAGGACATCGTCATCCACGTATCATCCAAGCTCTGAAAGATCAAGCAGATAAAGTAACGCTCACTTCCCGAGCTTTTTACAATGACCAACTGGGTGAATTCTACGAAAAGCTCTCTGCGGTGACAGGTAAAGAAATGATCCTGCCAATGAACACCGGTGCTGAAGCAGTAGAGACGGCACTCAAAGCAGTTCGTCGCTGGGCTTATGATGTGAAAAAAGTACCAGAAAACCAAGCAGAAATCATCGTATGTGAAGGCAACTTCCATGGTCGTACTGTCACAGTGACTTCCTTCTCTTCTGCCGAGGAGTACAGACGTGGCTTCGGGCCATTTACACCTGGTTTCAAAATCATTCCTTATGGCGATATTGAAGCGCTTAAGCAAGCGATTACACCGAATACAGCAGCATTCATGCTGGAGCCAATTCAAGGAGAAGCAGGGATCATCATTCCGCAAGAGGGCTTCTTGAAGCAGGCACAAGAGGTATGTAAAGCAAACAACGTACTCTTGGTCAGCGATGAGATCCAAACGGGCTTCGGACGCACAGGTAAAATGTTTGCCAGCGATTGGGAAAATGTAGTACCAGATATGTACATCATGGGGAAAGCTCTTGGTGGTGGCGTGTTCCCAATCTCCGCAGTAGCTGCAGATAAAGAGATCTTGAGCGTATTTGAGCCAGGCTCCCACGGTTCTACTTTTGGAGGAAACCCACTCGGATGTGCGGTTGCCATCGCAGCTATGGATGTATTGGCTGACGAAGGTCTCGTACAGCGCTCCCTGGAAATGGGCGCATACTTCATGGAGAAATTGAAAGAAATCAACAACCCGATTATCAAGGAAATTCGCGGACGCGGTCTGTTCATTGGCTTGGAGCTGACTACAGCGGCTCGTCCATATTGCGAAAAACTAAAAGAACTGGGACTCCTGTGCAAAGAAACACATGAGACAACCATTCGCTTTGCACCGCCACTTGTTATCAGCAAAGAAGACCTGGATTGGGCAATTGATCGCATCAAACAAGTTCTGCACGTGACAGAAGCAGCAAACGCATAAAAGCAACAAGGAAAGCCATCCTGTACAGGGTGGCTTTTTTTGGGGTTATTATGACAGAATAATCGCATCATTCGTTCGACAAATTTCGACTGACTGTGGATAAAAGGAAAAAAACATCCACAAAGGAAATGCTTGGATGCTTATAAGTTACACACAATTTGCCCACATGTTACCAACAAGATGTCCACATTGCTTGTGGATATCCGAACGATTGTTCGATACAAATGCTTCTGGTACAATGGGCTCATATTAAAGATGGAGGTGAGCAAAGGTGAAATACTTAAGTGACCAAATGTTGATAGAAGTATATCATCGAGCTGTCGACCTTCAACTAGATGCAGCTTTTATCGAATTGCTTCGCGAAGAACTACAGCATCGGAATATCCGTATCACGCAGTTCAGCGCCTAAGAGCAAAATCATCACACATACGTCACATATGGCAAAAGCCATCCTCTTTTTCGGGAGGATGGCTTTTGTTATCTCACGCTTGCTCCGTAATAAACTCAAAAGCGGTAATTCCTTTAATTGGTTCTTCATTGGCAAGCAACATTTCAGGCAAATAAAAATAAACAGGACCATCCTCTTTAATAGGCCTGCCGCCTTTGGAGAATTGGAGGATGGCTCTTCTTGCCTCGGCAAGTGGAAGAACGATCGCTTCCTGATCCTCGCGGTGAAGACGGACATGAGTCACCTCTGGTAGGGGCTCAGCATTTGCAATGAAGGGATCAAGGCGCATTCCGTACTCGCCTTCGAGCACTTTGCGTTCTTCGGCTAAACTTTTTCTTTCAGAAGGAAGCGTAGCTCCTTCGCGCAATTCCTTATCCCACTGCGTACCTGTGCCAGCCAAATATTTTGCTTGCGTGGCCAGCGAGCTATCATCTTCGCCCGAGTATGTTTTCAGATCGAATTTGCGTTCATCAAAAACCCAGACGGTTGGATCCAATGTAATAGGGAAAGCAATAGCCCCTTTGAACACGATAACATCAGACATGCGTCATTCCTCCGTGGTCGTTCATAATCAATCTCTATATTACTATAGACCAGCAAATGACAGCAATTATCCGAAAAGCGAAAATTTCATAAAATAGTCTAAAAATTATTGACATACATTTTACAGATTATATAATCATATTAGAAAGTTATTATGTGAGAGTGAACTTTGCCTGTGATATTTGAATTCCTACTGAAAAGTGGGGGGCCAGATAAAAGGCATTGTGTACAAGCCTTTCGATTTTTGAAAAGGCTTTCACGAAAAAAGGGAAGCTCACTTCGTCTTTCTCCCGCTGAACCATCAACGGCGATGAGCGCTAGAGAAGGAAACCTACATCATTCATCCCGAGGATGGTTGCAAAGCCGCAGAAACATTCAGGGAATTCAAACGACTTAGGGGGCGAAACTATGGCGAAAGGCACGAATGTGCAAGCAGATCTGATGAAGCAAAAAGGTATTTTAAAATGGATTGAAACCGTAGGGAATAAACTCCCGCACCCATTTGTACTGTTCATTATTTTGTGTGGCGTGTTAATGGTCGTCTCTGCAATCCTCGCAGCCATGGATTTTTCGGTTATACATCCTGCAAAAGGCGAAGAGGTTGCTGTAAAGAGTTTGCTCAGCGTCGAAGGTATTCATTGGATGTTAACGAGCATGCTGAAAAACTTTATTGAATTTCCAGCACTTGGCCTCGTTCTGGCGATGACGCTTGGAATTGGACTGGCAGAAAAAATCGGTCTTTTGACGACAGTTCTGCGCAAAATGATGGCAGGCATTCCGGCAGCCGTTGTCAGTTATGCCATTGTCTTTGTCGGTATTTTAGGAAATCTTGCTTCTGATGCAGCCATGGTTATTATTCCTCCGCTTGGCGGTCTCGTGTTCTTGGCAATGGGACGTCACCCGATTGCAGGCTTTGCAGCTGGTATGGCTGGTGTATCCTCCGGTTTTACAGCGAACTTTTTCATTGCCGGTACAGATGCTCTCTTGGCAGGGATCAGTACCGAAGTAGCGAAAACAATTGATCCAAATGCAATGGTCACACCTGTAGATAACTGGTTCTTCATGTCAGCTTCCGTTGTCATCCTCGCTTTCTTTGGAGGGTGGATTACCGATAAAATTATCGAACCACGTCTTGGCACGTATCACGGGGATCGAAACGTACAATTCGAGGAAGTAACTCCGCAAGAAAATAAAGCACTGCGCAAAGCTGGTATCGCAGCGTTGATTTTCGTAGTCATTGTAGGGTTGCTGGTCGTTCCGGAGGGTTCACTGCTGCGTGATCCAAAGACAGGTGACTTCTTGACCTCACCGTTTTTGAAAGGGATCATTCCCATCATCTTGTTGTTCTTCGTGACTGTATCGTTTGTGTACGGCAGAGCAATGGGAGTAATTAAAACATCGAAGGACATTCCGCATTACATGTCCGAAGCCATCAAGGATATGTCAGGCTTTATTGTGTTAGCGTTTACAGCAGCGCAGTTCATCGCGTTCTTTAACTGGAGCAACATTGGTATTTTGATGGCTGTCAATGGTGCAGAATTCATGACAAGCATGGGCCTGACAGGCTTGCCGATCATTATTGCCTTCACCCTATTCACAGGTGTTTGTAGCTTGTTTATCACGAGTGGTTCAGCTTTGTGGGCGATCCTCGCACCTGTATTTATGCCAATGCTGATGCTGTTGGATTACAATCCGGCGTTTATCCAAGTCGCTTATCGGATTGCGGACTCCGCAACCAATACGATCTCACCTGTGAATCCGTACATCCCGCTCTTCCTGGCTTTCTATCAGAAGTATAATAAGAATGCCGGGATGGGAACGATTTTCTCTACCATGACTCCATTTGCAATCGTTTTCTTGGTTGTATGGATCTTGCAGTTGACAGTATGGTACTTCCTGGATCTGCCATTTGGCCCTGGCGTATACGCTCGCTAGTCTATTATTTAGTAAGAAGAGAGTCGCTCATCAGGGCGGCTCTTTTTTTCGTACACCAGAAGCTTGGACAATTGGAAAAAGACGGTTTATGCTGTGTGTATGTAAGTGAAGGGACTACGGGGAGGGAACGAGCGTGTACGATTTTGATCAGCGCATCGAACGTAAAGGGACAGATAGTGTCAAATGGGAGATTCAGAATCCGAGAGTCAACGGAGAAGGAATGCTTCCGCTGTGGGTGGCCGACATGGATTTTGCTTGCGCTCCTGAAATCACAGAGGCATTGATCAAACGAGCAAATCACCCGATATACGGATATACGTTGAAGTCAAATGCCCTTTATCAGAGCTTGAAAGAGTGGATACACAAGCGATTTGGTGTAGAGGTAGACGTGAGCTGGATGACAGGGATACCTGGGGTCGTTCCCGGCATTCACGTCGCTGTAGAGGCTTTTACAGCCCCAGGAGACGGTGTCTTGATCCAGACGCCCGTGTACCATCCTTTTTATCATGCAGTCGAAAATCGCGGACGTCATGTCGTTGCCAGCCCACTCATAGAGCGTGACGGGCGTTATGAAATGAATTGGGATGATCTCGAACAAAAGCTGAGCGACACGCGGGTGAAGCTCATGCTGCTCTGCACACCGCATAATCCGATCGGCAGGGTATGGGCCAGAGAAGAGCTGGAGCGCTTGGGGAGATTGTGTGTAGAAAATGGCGTGATTGTGGTTGCCGACGAGATTCATTCCGATTTGGTCTATGAGCCAAATGTTCATACGCCTTACTATTCGCTGGCACCGGAGCTGGCTAACCAGAGCGTTACCTTTCTATCAGCCGCCAAAACGTTTAATTTGGCTGGCCTGTATACTTCCTATTTGATGGCAGAAAATCAGCAGTTATTGCGGGACTTCCAGGTCACAGCATCCAAAATGGGCTACGAGAACCTGAATCTGTTTGGGATGGAAGCAACGATCGCTGCCTACCAACATGGAGAAACATGGCTGGAAGAACTGTTACTCTATTTACGTAAGAATGCGGCCTACGTACATGAGTTTTTATCGACTCGTGTTCCGGGGGTATCTATGGCAATTCCAGAAGCGACATACTTGGGGTGGATGGATTTTAGACAGTTAGGTTGTAGTCAGGCGGAGTTGAACAAGCTCATTCGCGAGGAGGCAAAGCTCGGTTTGCACGATGGCACGACGTTTGGGCCAGATGGTGCAGGGTTTATGCGAATTAATTTTGCCTGCCCGAGATCGATTCTAGTCGAAGCGATGGAACGATTGGAGCACGCTGTTCAGAAGTAGGGATAATTTGACATGTCCCCTATAGAAATCTACAATCGAATCTGTATACATCGACGTAATAGACAGAGGGGATTTTCGATGGATTTGAAACAAGCGTCTGAACAATTGGTACAAGTACGCAACCAATCACTTGAGTATACACACAATGGGAGTGTAGCGTCCTACATCCCTGAATTGGCAAAAGTCGAACCATATCAATTGGGGGTGGCTGTATGCTTGCCCGATGGGACGATCCTTTCTGCTGGTGATGCAGATGTGCCATTCTCGATGCAAAGCATCTCCAAGATTTTCTCGCTGATCGTCGCCTTATGCCAGAACGGGAAGGAATACGTGTTTCGGCATGTGGGGAAAGAACCAACTGGCGACCCGTTTAATTCGATTATTAAACTGGAGACGACCGAATCCCATAAACCACTGAACCCGATGATCAATGCAGGAGCCATTGCGGTTGCTGGCATGATTCGTGGCGCTAACGTGGACGAGCGGCTAGATGCTGTGCTGGCTTTGATGCGGAAAATGACGGGAAACCCTCATCTTACGATCAATCAAGCTGTTTATTGTTCTGAAAAGAAAACGGCTGATCGCAATCGTGCCCTCGCTTGGTTTCTAAAGGACAGCGGCATTCTCGAAACAGATGTAGAAGAGACGCTTGATCTGTATTTTCGCCATTGCTCGATAGAAGTGACAGCGAAGGAAGTAGCTACACTAGGGATGGTCCTTGCAGCGGACGGAATTCTCGTGAATACGGGTGAGCGAGTGATTCCAGAAGAGGTAGCAAGAATCTGCAAGACTTTCATGGTGACTTGTGGGATGTACAATGCCTCTGGTGAGTTTGCGATTGACGTAGGAATCCCTGCGAAAAGCGGGGTTGCCGGTGGTATTATGGCAACCGTGCCACAGCGTATGGGGATTGGTGTGTTCGGTCCGTCCTTGGATGAAAAAGGAAATTCGGTAGCCGGTGTCAAGCTGTTGGAGCTACTCTCAAAAGAGTGGAAGCTTGGTATCTTTTAGCTTCTTGCAGTTGATCTGTCTTCTCCCCTTTTCAAATGGCCCAGAATCGCGTACTATGTATGATAAGGATGGAGGCAAACGGAGGGATAGGTTTTGACAGAAATTAAGGTTCCCGATCTGGAACAAAAAGCGCTAGCGTTGCTTCAAGCAGACGCCGACAAAATTTACAAGCTGATCGACGTACAGATGGAAAACCTGACCATGCCGCAGTGCCCACTGTATGAAGAAGTGCTGGATACTCAAATGTTCGGGCTTTCTCGTGAAGTAGAGTACGCGGTCCGCTTAGGACTGATTAGTGAAGACATTGGTCGAGAAATTATGGGTTCATTGGAACGTAAATTGGCCCATCTTCATGAACTGTTTAATCAAAAGTAAGGCGAGGAGAGCGGCGATTATCCTCGCTTTTCATTTTGTTAAAAGAAAAAACACTTGCCTATTTCGTATATTTATATTAAATTAAATTCTATAATTTTTTATTAATTTTGAAATGCGATGATGGAGACTAGTATGCGGAATCACCGCTTGTCAGGGAGAAGCTGCCTTAGACTGTAAGCAGCTTTGAAGCGCGCCCCGTAGAATTCCCTCCTGAGCAGCCCTCTTAATGGCTTTTCGCCTAGTAGGAGGAATCGGGTCATTCCCGTTATCAATGATGGAGAGAAGTGTGTAGGGTTTCTGTATCCCGTGCACTTAATCAGGGTGGTACCGCGAATAACTCGTCCCTTTTTTGGACGGGTTTTTTTAATTTTCGGGAATGCCCAACAATCGAATCATAGAAACAAGCAAGGAAAGAGACTAGTAAACGGACCTGCTACATGACAGGAAAGGCTGCCATAGACTGAGAGCAGCCTGATGGAAGCCCCGTTGAATTCACTCTTGAGCTGACCTCTGAACGCAGGCGCCGCCAGTAGGAGAGTCCGGGTCACACCCGTTATCAATGACGAAGCGAGGCATCGCCTTTAGGGGGATGTCTAAGTAGGGTGGTACCGCGAGAAATGAAAACTCGTCCCTTTTTGGGGCGGGTTTTTTTGTATCCATTTTTGAGCATAAAAAGAATATCTTTGGAGGGTGAAGACTATGAAACAAGCCGAACAATGGACGAGCAGGCTCGGCTTCATCTTGGCAGCAGCAGGCTCGGCGATTGGATTGGGGGCCATTTGGAAATTTCCTTATATGGTCGGAACGAGCGGTGGTGGAGCGTTCTTTCTCCTTTTCATCATCTTTACACTAGCAATTGGTCTTCCGCTGTTGCTAGGAGAATTCACAATCGGACGCAGTACGCAAAAAGAGGCGATCAGTGCGTACAAAACAATTGCGCCAGGGTCACTCTGGCATTGGATCGGTCGCCTTGGGGTGATCACTTGCTTCTTGCTCTTGTCCTTTTACAGTGTAGTGGGAGGCTGGATTCTTAGTTACCTTCTTCGCGGGTTTACTGGTCAATTGCAAGGGCCAGCTTATGACAAAGTGTTTGGTGAGGTTATCGGTGATCCTGTCAGTGCAGTCGTTGCGCAGTTGGTTTTCATGCTCATTACTGCATGGGTAGTCGCGAGAGGCGTACAGAGTGGAATTGAGTCCGCTAACAAGTACATGATGCCTGGTTTGTTCCTTTTATTCATGGTATTGATGGTTCGCTCCTTGACGTTGGATGGAGCGATGGAGGGCGTTTCCTTCTTTTTGAGTCCTGATTTTTCCAAGCTGAGTGCGCAATCGATCCTGTACGCATTGGGCCAATCCTTTTTCGCGCTGAGCGTCGGGGTGTCTGTCATGGTCACGTACAGCTCGTACCTTGCCAAAAATGAAAGTCTGGTTCGTTCTGCTGGATCGATTGTCAGTTTGAATCTGCTCGTATCGCTGTTTGCCGGTTTGGCGATTTTCCCTGCCGTCTTCTCCCTTGGAGTAGAGCCAACAGCAGGGCCGGGATTACTGTTTATCGTACTGCCTTCTGTGTTTGAACAAATTGCCTTCGGTAGCATTTTTCTATTAATCTTTTTGGCTCTTTTCCTTTTCGCTACGTTGACATCGGCTTTTTCGATGTTGGAAATTATCGTCGCATCTCTTGCAAAAGGGGACGAAACAAAGCGCAAGCGCCTTGCTTGGGTGGTAGGCCTGTTGATCTTTATCGTCGGTGTACCGTCGGCGTTGTCATTCGGCGTATGGAGCGAGGTTACGCTGTTCGGCAAATCTATCTTTGACGCGATGGACTTTTTGGTCAGCAATATCTTGATGCCGCTGGGAGCGCTGCTTATTGCGATCTTCGTTCCTTTGAAAATGAAGCGGGAGACCTTGATCAACGAGCTGGGGGCGCATACTTCTCTGGGCAAACGCCTGTTTATTGTTTGGCTTCTCCTGATTAAATATGTAGCACCTATCGCGATTCTCGCCGTTTTCCTGCAAATGCTGGGAATCTGGTAAAACAACGAAAGGCTTCGCCACTTTAGGATGGCGGAGCCTTTTTTGTTCCTGCGCCCTACGCGAAGAAAAAAACCGTACCCAAAATAATATACACCGTCAACAGGAGTACGCCTTCAAACCAGTTCGTAGCGCCATCCCGTGTGATGGAAATCGTAATAAAGGTAGCAACTCCAATCGCAGCCAATTCAAAGCTAGTGAACACGATGTCCATCGGATTGCCTAGCAAGAGACTGAGAATGACGAGAGTAGGGGCCACAAACAAAGCAATCTGCAAGCTGGAGCCGATCGCGATTTCGACTGCTGCACCGATGCGTCCTTTTAGTGCCAAAAGCATGGCAGCGCTGTGCTCTGCTGCATTCCCGATGATCGCAATGACAAAAGCACCGACGAATAACTCTGACCACCCTAACGATTCGGAGACATGCTGAACTCCCTCTACCAGCCATTCCGAGACAACGGCCACGAAAAAGGTGGAGACAGCAAGCATCAAGAGAGAGACGCCTTTTGACCATACCGCATCACTTTCTTGCGGCTCGATATCCGATAAAAAATCACTGTGGGTAATCATTGAAAAGATGAGCCATAAAATGTAGGCAATGATGAGCAGGCTGGCGATGACGATGCTGATGATCTCTACCTTGATCATAGGCAGATCAAACATGAAGACTGCCGGTATGAACAAAGCGACGATTGCGAGTGTCATCAGGGAAGCATTGTGACTGGCCAGCCTGCTATTGAAGGTTTGTTCCTTGTACTTAAGACCGCCCAGTAGCGTGCTCAAGCCGAGAACCAACAGCATATTTCCGATGATCGCACCGGTAATAGAGGCTTTGACCATATCGAACAAGCCTTCTTTCACCAGAAAAAAAGCAATAATAAGTTCAGCGGCATTTCCGAAGGTAGCGTTAAGAAAGCCCCCGATTCGGTCCCCAGCATAATGGGCGACGCTCTCTGTCGATTTTCCGAGCCAAGCCGCCAAAAAAATGATGGCAAGGGAAGACGTGGCGAATTGGAGCATTTCATTTCCAGAAAAATAGTGGGCGTAAAGGGCTAATAGCATGCTCCCGCCTACTAATGAGAAAAAGAGTTTCAAGTTCATTTCATCACCTCAGCAGTTTTTACGCATCTCTAAACCTTATAGGTATAGAGTTCCTGTTCTGGACAAAACTAACCATGAACTAGAAAAGGGAGGTGTTTTTTATGACCCAGCCTTTATTGTGCCCGACATGTAAATCGAATCGGATGAGGTTCACTGTCATTGAGCAGACCCCTCGCTATATAAGACTGGATCCACAGTCAGGCGAAGTCGTAGCAGAACTCCATCAAGACCAGCTCGATATGTTTCACCAGCCGTACAAAGGTGAGAACTACATGATACAATGTGGAGTTTGCGGGACCACTGAACCGGAAGAACGATTCATCAAAATGGCCCAGCATTTCCAATCACAGCGTTCCAAATGAAACGCGAAAAGGAAAACAGGCACGCAGTTTACGACTGTCGTGCCTGTTTTTAATAGAATGCTAACGGCAAAAAATGTGTCTGCCGATCTTTTTGATTTGAGGGCGGCTCCAAATCCAACCGGATGTAGCAGTATCCGGGTTGAAATAATAAATGGCCCCGTCAGTTGGGTCCCAACCTTTGAGCGCGTCATTCACTGCTTTTTTTGCCTGCTCGTTCGGTGTTAGCCAAATCTGACCATCCGCCACGGCCGTAAAGGCCCGAGGTTCGAAAATAACGCCCGCGGGTGTATTGGGAAAGGACGCGTTTTTCGTCCGGTTTAGAATAACAGCCGCCACTGCCACTTGGCCAATGTAGGGCTCTCCACGCGATTCTCCGTAAACGGCATTCGCCATCAGACGCAGGTCGTTCTCCGATATTCCAGCTGCGTGATACGTAGGTTTAGAAGGCGTAGAAGGCTTCGTTGGTGCAGGAGTTGCGGTTTGTGGCACCCCGAGATCAGAAGCAGTGGGCTTATAATTTTTCGTTGCGTTGTACAGCTTTACTTTCGTCTGCGCCCCAAGGACACCGTCTACGGTTAAGCCAAACTCATACTGAAAGTTACGCAGCGCCCAATAAGAACGCCATCCGAATACCCCGTCTACTTTTCCGGTATAGAAGCCAAGGTGCTTCAAGCGATACTGCATTTCGCGCACGTCTGAGCCTTCTTCCCCTACTTTGACGATCTGCTTACTGAATGCATCCGAGCGCAAGGGAGATACCATAACCGCAGACGTAACCAGAAGTGCGAATACTACTACAGCTAGCAGCCATTTGACAGGCTGTTTCATTTCTTACCCTCCTTCGGGTATGGATTTGTATATCAGTTGATTATTGTTAGGTTCTCCAACTTCCGTCATTTTGGTCTTAGTAAAATATTGGAGAATGCGTAGACTACGAGTACATGTATTTGCACTTTGTCCTGAAAGGGGAAGATTTTGATGCAGGTCGCGCAATATTTGACGGAGCAATTGATTAGATGGGGAGTAAAACGAATCTACGGGGTGGCAGGTGACGGAATCTTTGCCTGGCTGGATCAGATCGCGAAGCAATCCGACATTCAATACATTGCTTGCAAGCATGAATCTGCTGCGGCCATGATGGCAAGTGCGGAAGCAAAACTGACGGGGTTTCCGGCTGTTTGTACCGCGACGATGGGACCGGGTTTCGTCAATCTGCTGAATGGACTTGCAGATGCCCATACGGATCGTGTACCTGTCATTGCAATTACAGGTCAAGTGGAGACATACAAGCTGGGTGGTGCGTACAAGCAGTTTATCTCACAAGAAGATATGATACGCCCCATCAGTTTTTATTCGACAACGATTACGCATCCAGACGCAATCCAAAGTGTTCTGCACAAAGCATTTGTCACGGCTATGCAACAAAAAGGAGTGACACATCTCGCCATTTGCAAGGATGTCTTCACCCAAACGACTTCAGAAGCTGTCCTTGCAGCACTTCCACGTATTCCACATGCCATTTATCCTGATCGGATGGAGATTGAGCTCGCTTCCGAGCAGGTTGCGAAGGCGAAAAAGCCTCTCGTTCTCCTTGGAATCGGTGCCCGCAAGTCGGCCGATTCGTGTGTGAAGCTAGCGGAACAGCTAGGGGCAGGGGTGTTGCTGTCGCTCGGAGCAAAAGGGACGGTTGATGAATCTCATCCACTTGTGATTGGCGGTTGGGGAGAGGGGGGTAGCGAAACCGCTTTACATGCGTTAGCGGAAGCAGATTTGTTGCTGATTCTGGGAGCGAGCTGGTTCCCTCGTACTTTTTTGCCGAAGAAACTGTCCGTCATTCAAGTAGATCATCAGCCTGGATCCATACATGCTCATCCCTACCTCCAGTCTGTCACAGCTGAATTGGATGATGTCCTGCCGATCTGGATGAGGCGTTTGCAATCGCACAGAAAAGACGATGCGTGGCAGGAACAGATCAAGCGTTGGCATGGAGAGTTTGGCGAGGAGACAGAGCAAGTAGTCATTCAACAAGTGAGTGAACGAGTAAAGCCACAAACCTTGATGCATACACTTGGGGGCATGGTCAATGAAGATGCGATTATCGTCCTGGATACGGGGGAGCACACAATCTGGTTTAACCGTGCGTTCCGTGGGAAAAAACAGACCCCACTCTTTTCGGGAAAGTGGCGAACAATGGGATTCGGGTTGCCTGCGGCTGTGGCTGCAAAGCTCACCTATCCTGAGAAGCAGGTCGTCTGCGTCGCTGGGGATGGGGGATTACAAATGAATCTGGCGGAACTTATGACAGCGGCCCAGCACCAACTTCCGATTGTGATTCTTGTGGTGAACAATGGGACATTAGGATTGGAAGAGGTGAAAATGAGTCAGGCGGGCTTGATCCCTTTTGGAGTGAAATTGCGTAATCCAGATTTTCAGCAATTGGCGAGTGCTTGCGGAATCAGCGGCAAGGTTGTCAAAGAGGTACAAGCTCTTGAGCCAGTATTGCGGGAGGCTTTTGCTGCAGATCAGTTGACACTCGTTGACATACATTGCACGTCTCCGACACTAACGGAGAGAAAAAAACAAATTTCCTTCCAAGCCCAAGCATGATTTGTTTATAATGAAAGAAAAGGCAAATGAAACCAGTGGGGGAAGAACGAAACGGGCGAAGAGGAGGGCGTCCTGATGGCTGACAGGCTTGGCGAAATCAGAGTAGCAGATCAGGTGATCGCAATCATTGCTGGCGTTGCTGTAGAAGAAGTGTTGGAAGTCACAGTCCGTTCAGGCGGAATCTATCAAGATTTGGCGAAAAAGCTGAATGGCGGCGCGAAAGGCATTACTGTATCCGTAATCGACGACAGAGTCACCATTGACATGCGTGTATCCGTCCGTTATGGGGCACAGATCCATCACGTCTGTCACGTCCTACAGGAAAAAGTAAAAGAAGCGGTGGAAACACTGACAGGTCTTTATGTGGAAGCTGTGAATGTGCGGGTGGAAACAATCGAACTTCTTCGAAATGAGTAAGAAAAAAGGGATACTGGACGCATCCGGTATCCCTTTTGTTTGTTTTTTACATGGCATATGGCTGTTTTTGTAATTGCTCTTCTACCTTCTGGCGACTGACTTCCCGCGATATACTGAGTAAAAAGCCAGTGGAGAGCAGACATACGAGTAAGGAGGAACCACCATAACTGATAAACGGCAATGGTACACCTGTCAAAGGAATCAAACCCGTCACTCCGCCGATGTTTAAGATCGCCTGAATGGCAAACATGCTGACAACACCGATACCTGCCAGACTGGCAAAGGTGTCTTTTACGCGCAGACAAATATGGATGCCTCGCAGCAGGAAAAGCAAGAAAATCAAGAGGAACACCGAGGCACCGATAAAACCAAGCTCTTCTGTCATGATCGAGAAAATAAAATCGGTATGTCTCTCGGGCAAATACAAATACTTTTGAATGCTTTTTCCAAAGCCTGTCCCAGTCAGACCGCCATGTGCAATCGCAATCCAGGATTGAATAATGTTGTAGCCGGTGCCATCCATATCACTCCACGGATTGAGGTACGAGTAAATCCGATTCAAGGCATGGGGCTTTGCTGTGATGTATACCAATAGAGCAACAGTCACAGCTGGTGCACCGAGACCGACCAGTTGACGGATTTTGGCTCCACCGCAGATCATGACAATCAAAGCACACCCGAGCAAGATGGCGGCAGAACCGAGGTCAGGTTGGACTACAATCATCATAAAAAACATCCCCGTTACCATCAGTGGGGGCATCAAACCAGATTTCAGCTTTTGAATCCCGTTCCCTTTTTTGGAGATGATCGCTGCCAAGTACAGAATAAGGCCAAGCTTGGCAAACTCCGCAGGCTGAATAGTTGCAGAACCGATTTCAAACCATGATCGAGCTCCGTTCACTTCCTTACCAATACCCGGAACAAGAACCAGGAGCAAAGAAAAGAAACTGACGAGCGCAATCAATAAGAAGTTTCTCTTATAAAAGGAGAAGGGAATGTTCATGGCCACCAGCATCCCAACGACACCGAGCAGCAAGAAAACGGATTGACGCTTCACGAAATAAAGCTCATCTCCGCGACAGTAATCACAGCCGCCGCTTGTAAAGCTCGTCAATGCGAAAATGGAGCTGGAGCTGAGCACCATGGTTATCCCAAACCCAACAAGTAGGGCGGTCAAAAACAGGAGCAAGAAGTCAGGTACGCCCCTCGTCTTCATAAAAATAACCCCCCTCTACGTGAAACAGAGAGGGGATTCCTCTCTGTACACCGTGCCATTTCATTTTTTAGTGTGAGGACAGCTTTTCACCCAGCATTTGCAGCTTCAACTTCGCTGTTTTTACAACGGAGTCTGGCATTGGGTAATCGTAATCCAGACCGTGTGGGAAAAGGTGTTTGCCCATGTAAGGATCTTCGAGCTTCAGGACTGCGTGCGTATCCTCAAGTTTGCCTTCTGTCACGTTCGCTTCGATGCGCAGGTAGAAGACGTTGCCTTTATCTTGGATTTTATAATCGTATGTAGCATGCTTGTAATCCCAAGCGCCGCGATCAAAGCCGAGTTCGCTCATATAATGCTCCAGATCGGCGAAAAAGACTTCTTTCGTGCCAATACCCGTGTCCTTAATGACCATTCTTTTTCCTCCTAAAAATGGGTGAGATATTCACTTATTAATCATAGTCTGTTTTTGGAAGAAGCGCAATATATCATACTCTTTCTTGCGAATGAAACGATAGATGAGCGGACAAACTACAATCGTTGATTAGCAAAAGGAGGAGAATGAAATGGCAAAGCTGGAAAATCGCACTCTGCGCGAAATTATGACAAAAGATGTCGCTACTGTGACGCTTAAGGATAATGTGTATGAAGTGGCTTGCAAAATGCGCGATTGGAATGTAGGGGTCATTCCGGTTGTAGATGAAAAAAATGATGTGATCGGCGTGATTACGGATCGTGATATTGTGATTCGCGGTTTGGCTGAAAAGCATGAAGGATCGACTGCAACCGAGGTTGTCATGACCCGAGACATTATTCTCGGTCAGCCAGGAATGACGGTTGATGAAGCAGCAAAGGTGATGGCTCAGCATCAAATTCGTCGCCTGCCCGTTGTCGAGCATGGCAAGCTGGTCGGAATTGTGGCGTTGGCAGATATGGCTGTTCGTCAAGTCCACCACGATGAGGCGAGTGACGCTCTCCAACAAATTTCTGAGCCGGCCCCACATTAATAAGTATAGAAATGAGCTGTCGGGAGGAATCCGGCAGCTTTTTTTCTTTCTATCTGTACATTCACGCTGCGTCAAGGTTTATGATAAGAAAAGAATGATACAGGGAGAGAGTTCCATGCAAATCAAAGACATGGCCCATCGCTTGCAAATAACCCCGCGTGCGATTCGATATTATGAAGAAAAAGGGCTAATCAAGCCATCGAAAGCAGATGCATCCGGTTATCGCCAGTTCACAGAGGAAGATGTCTGGAGACTGCAAACCATCATTACACTGCGCGAGGTCGGGATGGCGGTAGAAGACATTCGGGAGCTTCTGATTCA
The DNA here is from genome assembly GCF_023714195.1 of Brevibacillus sp. MER 51. Classification (NCBI taxonomy): domain Bacteria; kingdom Bacillati; phylum Bacillota; class Bacilli; order Caryophanales; family Paenibacillaceae; genus Brevibacillus; species Brevibacillus sp. MER 51. Next base: position 192,118 of record NZ_JAMAUS010000003.1, read on the forward strand.
AATGAAAGATCAGGAAGGCACTCTTCTCCATTATTTAGAGCTGCAGCGTTCGTTTATGTATACAAGATGGGTAGAAATGAGCAAGGTCATCCAAACGACAGAAGCGATGATTGAGCGGATAAAGGGTAGAGAGTCGATTGATCCAGCAGAGCTGTTTACATTGGCAGAGGCGAACAAGCGATTAAAGCAGACTCGGGATAACTGGGTGGATCGATGGAATTTTAATGAATGGGCGGACCGATACGACGAATGGGTACATGGCGGGAATGGTCACGAATCTTACGAAAACGTGCTGGATGAAGTCGTTGCGACAGTTGCAGTCAAACCGGGAGAATGTGGCCTAGATGCCGGAACGGGAACTGGAAACCTCGCAGGGCTTCTTGTGAAAAAAGGAGCCAGGATGAGCGGGTTCGACCAATCACCGCAAATGCTGAAGCAATGCAGAGCGAAACACCCAGAGGTCGAGACGAAGCTGGGAACCTTTTTCGCCTTTCCGTTTTTAGAAAATCGGTTTGACTTTGTGGCTACGAGTTACGCCTTGCACCATTTGACGGATGATCAAAAGCAGCTTGCCTTGGCGGAATGTCGTCGTGTGTTAAAACCAGGGGGACGCTTGGTCATTGCCGATTTGATGTTTGTGGATCAGGCACATAGACAAGCGCATCTTGTTGCACTAGAGGAGGCTGGCCATACGAGCGTGATAGCAGATATTCAGGACCGCTGTTATGCTGATCGCTCTCGGTTGCTACAGGAGCTTGTTCATCTTGGTTTTACGAATGAAGTCAGACAGCTAGGTACCTATACGCATTTGATCCTGTCTACTAGTAAGTAGTACATTCTTGTTGAGGTTTTTTAAAAGCCGTCTGTCGAACACGCATTTCACTTTTGGGCTCTTCCACCTACTGGCACGCGTCTAGCCTTTTGCATAGGCTGTAGCGAGAAGGAAAGGAGGACTCCACCATGGGTCTGTTCGACGGTTTTTTTGATCGCGAGAACGAGGAATTTATATGGATTATTATTGTCGTGGTCGTCCTGTTGTTCTTGTTTAGTGCCGATCGTGACTAAAATCTGGACGTATAAACAAAACGACCTTGCGCGAAGGTCGTTTTTTTCGTTACCCAAAATGGACTTCTTTATCCAACACATACTCCAGCGGTGGCAGTTCTCGTGGCGCTGCGTAGGGGGTCAAGGAGAAGCCAACACTATCGAGTTGATCGGGAAGGGCAGGACTGACCATAAACTGCAGGGAGATTTTTCGCTCAGAGCCGCGCGCTCCGCTTTTGCGTACATGGTGCTCCTGTGAGCTTTTGATTTCAAGCATGAGATGTGGGCGTAGCATACCAATGTCTTCATAATCGGTCAATCCCGATTTTATCTCGACATGAACGATGCTCAAATTCTTGTGTTGCATGGCATGTGTCAATGTGTAGGTAAAACCATCAAGCACAGTTGTTTTCATAATTGGCAGCACACCGATCAATTCGCCGTGCTCGTCAGGGAATACGGGCCTTATTTCAGAATTTAATGTGTGCATAAACCAACCAAGTTCAGCTTCATCGATACCGTATTTCTCAGCCCATTCCTGTCGGATTTCCTGGGGTGGGGTTAATCTTTTCCCGTTTGCAAGCACTTTTCGCTCACGAAGTAGCTGAAGAATACTCTCGTCGATTTTTTTGCATTCGTCGTTGTACTGGTTTGGTACAAGTTGAAATTCAGTCCAACCCATCAAGAATCGCTCCCTTTCCATTTTCATTATTTTACCAAAAGTCTTGAGTGTTTGTACTTTTTTCTCTCCTATTGACCTGCGCGGGCAAATCCACTACGCTGGAAAACAATGCAACATAGAAGAGGAGAAGGAAGTCTATGAAACGATTTGCTATGTATCTGCTCGCACTGGCTCTTTTGCTATCGGCCTGTGGAGCGTCCGGCAAACCAGAAGCTAACGGCGAGATGGATGCTGTGATCAAACGAGTGGTTGATGGCGATACATTCGAGCTGGACAGCGGGGAAAAAGTCCGTATGATTGGCGTAGATACCCCGGAGACAGTGAAACCCAACCATCCAGTCGAACCTTATGGGAAAGAAGCGAGCAATTACTCCAAGGAGCTTTTAACGGGTAAAAAGGTTAAGCTGAAGTTCGATGTCGAGCCCTATGACAAATACAAGCGTTTGCTTGCTTACGTATATTTGGAAGATGGAACCTTTGTCAATGAAAAGCTCGTTCGTGACGGCTACGCCCGGATCATGACGATCCCACCGAATGTAGCCCAAGCAGAGCTGTTCCTGGCAGCCGAGCGTGAGGCGCGGGAGCAGAATCGAGGGCTTTGGGCTTTAGAAGGGAAAAAGGCAGGGGCTCCTAAGGAAAAAGCCAAGCCCCAAAAACCATCCAATAACAATACCGCCGCAGACGCTGCACCATCAGAAGGTAAGACCATCAAGGGCAATGTCAACAGCAAGGGCGAGAAAATCTATCACGTTCCTGGCTCCGCTAGCTATGAGCAAACAAAAGCGGAAATGTGGTTTGCGACGGAGGAAGAAGCCCAGCAAGCAGGTTTTCGGGCGCCAAAACGATAAGACATGCAAGAAACATGAGCCGCATAAATGAAAATGTAAGCCTCGTCTGCTTTGGCAGTCGGGGCTTTTTCCTTGTCGAAAAAAATTTCAGAAATGTTACAGAACGATGTTATATGATGAAAAAAGGTCAAAAGACCTATGGTAAATGCCGTTACATAAGATAAAGGGATTAGTGAACTTGCCCGCCATTTTTCCCGAATGAAGCACAATTTGCAAGATTTATTAGAACGAGTCTCCTTCCATTCACAACAAGTAACCGCTTCCTCCGAGGAATTGACAGCAACGAGCATTTGAGCATGCGATCAGCTCATCCATTGAAGCGAACAAAACAGCAACAGAAGGGAATGAAGTGGTTGCCAAATCTATCGAACAAATGAATGGGATTAATCAAAAAGTGAGCTCTTCAACTGAAGTGGTCAATATGCTCGGCGAAAAATCAAAAGAAGTCGGTTCAATCGTTTCGATTATTACGGAAATAGCGAGTCAAACGAATCTCGAAAAGAACACAAGAAATGTCAGGACAAATCAATGAAGCCAATAACGGAACCGTTTCCGTCGTGGAATTTTCAGAGGGAATTGCGCATGTTTCAAGAATGGCGGCGGAGAACAAACAGCTTCTATGGAACAGATTACAACCGCTTCTAGTACACTCGCCGAAATGGCAGAAGAGCTGCAGCATTCCATTCGTAAGTTTCAATTGTAATGCGAGAACAGGCGGGGGTGCCATGTGTTTAATCAAATCAGAGATGTAAAGTATGCATTATCTGCATTGGAAGAGTCATCTGTTATTTCGATAACAGATGAAAAAGGAATCATCACCTACGTCAATCACAACTTCTGTCAAATATCCAAGTTTAGTAGAGAGGAATTAATCGGAAAAAACCATAACATCGTCGATTCCGGTTTCCATCCGAGAAACTATTTTAAATCGCTATGGGATACCATCAGCCTAGGAAAAGTGTGGAAAGGCGAGATGAAAAATCGGGCAAAGGACGGTACGGAATACTGGCTTAGCATGACGTTAGTGCCGTTCATGAACGACAGTGGTTTCCTTTATCAGTACGTGGCAATTGGGACGGACATCACGAAACGAAAGCAGATGGAAGAGTCTCTTTCAAAGACGATGAAGGACTTGCACGATATCAAAAATGCACTTGATGAATCTTCGATTGTAGCGATTACAGACGATAAAGGCGTCATTACTTATGTAAATGACAAGTTTTGTGAAATCTCCAGATACGAAGTGGATGAATTGGTTGGAAATACACATCGGGTCATTAACTCTTGCTATCATTCCAAGTCGTTTTTTAAATTGATGTGGGAAACGATCAAGCAAGGACGAGTCTGGAAGGGCGAAGTGAAGAACCGCGCCAAAAACGGCAGTGAATACTGGATGAATACGACCATCGTGCCATTTTTAGACGACCGGGGAGTTCCATATCAATATGTTTCGATCCGTACGGATATTACCGACCGGATTGAAGCAGAGGCAGCATTGGCAGAAGCATTGCAGAACGATTTTCGCAGGACGGTCCAAAACTTGCAAAACTGCGTGTTCAAGATCGTAACAGATCCAAAAGGAAACATCACCTATACCTTGTGTGAAGGGAAAATTGCCGAAGAGCTCGGGCTAACGTCTGAGAGGATGTTGAGAAAAACATCGTATGAAATCTTTCCATATGAGGTAGCGGAGCAAATGGAAAGCTATTTTCGCAGAGCATTTGCTGGTGAGTCTGTTACCTTCGAACTGAAACTATCCGGAAATGATTATTACATTACATTGTCGCCTATTGAGGAAAACGGAGAGATCGTGGAAATGGTAGGCTCCATGATTGACATCACCGAGAGAAAAAAGGCAGAAGAAACGATTCGCTACATGGCCCATTACGATTCCTTAACCAACCTGCCTAATCGAACGCTTTTTCATGAAAAACTGGCTGAGGCCATGCTCAAGGCAAAACAAAAAAATGAGAAAATCGGCGTCATGTTCATCGATTTGGATCGTTTCAAAAACATCAATGACACGCTTGGCCACTCCATTGGGGATGTCCTTTTACAAGCAGTAGCAAATCGTCTCATCGGTTGTTTGCGAAAAGAAGATTCTGTTTCTCGACTAGGTGGAGATGAGTTCGCCATCTTTCTCACAGGTGTCTCACACATGGAGGTTGGTGAAATTGCGCAGCGAATCATCACGAGCATGTCCGAATCGATTACGTTAGACCATATCGAAATCGTTATCACACCAAGTATCGGCATCAGCATGTATCCGGATGATGGAGACGATATCGAAGCGCTACTGAAGCATGCAGACGCTGCCATGTATTTGGCAAAAGAGCAAGGAAAAAATAATTATCAATTTTTCTCGGAGGAGCTGCATCAGGTTTTAGCTAAAAAGCTTCAGCTTGAAAGAGAGCTGCGAAAAGCTCTGGATGAGAAACAATTTACACTGCACTACCAACCGAAGATTCATTTGCACACCGGCAAGATTATCGGCATGGAGGCGCTGATTCGTTGGGAACATCCAGACCTCGGTCTCATCCCACCAATTCAATTTATCCCGATCGCAGAAGAAACAGGCTTAATCGTTCCACTTGGGGAATGGGTAATGCGAACGGCATGCCAGCAAACAAAAGTGTGGCAAGAAGCAGGCTATACAGAACTGGCTGTTGCAGTGAATATATCCTTACGCCAATTTATGCAAAACAATCTCATTGAGATGATTACCTCGATCCTCGAAGAAACAGACTTATCACCGCAATTCTTGGAGCTGGAAATCACGGAAAGCATGGCGCTAAATGTAGACTATACGATACGGATTTTGAATCGCTTGAAAGGTCTTGGGATTAGCATCAGTATCGATGATTTCGGGACGGGCTACAGTTCTTTGAGCTATCTAAGTCAATTTCCGATCGACCGGCTCAAAATCGATCAATCCTTTGTCCGGAATTTGAATCCACGGAATCAAGCGATTATAAAAACGATCATCGACATGGCACACAACATGAAAATTGCCGTTATTGCAGAGGGCGTAGAAACACGCGAACATGTTGAATTTCTAAAGGAACAAATGTGTAATGAAGTCCAAGGGTACTTTTACAGTAAGCCGCTGCCCGCGAAAGAAATCGATTCCTTTTTGCAGGTAAATCGTTATGGGGAATCAGGCAGCATGGTTAAGTGAGACCATCGAGATTAACAAAAGGAAAGCGGTGAAGGAGCTTGGATCACCAGATACTTGGAACGTACGACAGTTTCCTTGTGATACTATCTTATTTAATCGCGGTTGCAGCTTCTTTTTCTGCTCTCAACCTGGCAGCCAGAGTGAGTAAAAGTAAGGGGAAGCATCAGCTACTCTGGTTGATTTTTGGTGCCACAACGATGGGGCTTGGAATCTGGTCCATGCATTTTGTCGGAATGCTGGCACTTACCCTCCCCATTAAGGTTTTGTATGACATGGAGTATGTCGTCCTATCCGTCATCCTTGCTATTTTTGTCTCAAGCATAGCCTTGTTTACCGTCACGAAAAGCAACTTACATGTGAGACAGCTAGGTATCGCGGGAATTCTTATGGCTGCTGGAATATCTGGGATGCATTACGTTGGAATGGCCGCGATGATTATTGAAATTACATACGATATGTGGATCGTCATTTTATCCATTATCATCGCAGCGACTGCTTCGGCAGCGGCACTTTGGCTCTTGTTTTACTTTCGCCGTGATCAATCAAAATACGCGTATTTATACAAATTGGGCAGCTCACTCATAATGGGAGCAGCAATCGCGGGCATGCATTACACCGGGATGGTTGCAGCGCATTTCTACGTTACAGAACTGCCAACAACAGAAGTGGAAACGCAGATTGAGCCGGAGACCTTGGCCTATATCATTGTCTTGGCCACCTTTTTACTGATCGGCATTACATTGTTCGGCTTGTTTATTAACAAACGACTCTCGCAAAAAGATACGGTCATTCAGGAAAGTGAAAGCTGGTATCGTTCCCTTTATAAAAATAATGAGTACGGGATTATTTCCTTAGATACAGGCGGATGTATTATCAAAATGAACCCAGCTGTTACGAAGATTGGTGGATTGCGGGAGGAAGAATTCATCAATCAACACGTATCGAAAATTGGCATGCATATTGTAGAGGAGAAAAGGGACATCACCAAAGATTCTTTTGCCCAGTCTTTTCAGCCCAATCGGAATAATTTTGAGACGACCATTTTTCATCCGAACGGAAATCGCGTAGAGTTGAGTGTACTCAATGTCCCGGTTGAGATTGAAGGAGAAGTGGTGGGGAATCACATCATTGTGAAGGATATTACCGAAGAGAATCGCGTGAAAGAAAAAATCAGATATTTAGCTTATCACGATGAGCTGACCGACTTGCCGAACCGAAGAAAGTTTAATCAAGTTCTTCATCAATCCATTGAAAAAAGCAGCCAAGATTTATCGAGCTTTGCCATCATGGTTATCGACATCGATCGTTTCAAAATGATCAATGATTCCTTGGGTCACTCCTACGGCGATATCTTTTTGCAGGGGGTCAGCGACAGAATTGCAAAGAGTGCGGAAGGGTACCACGCCACAATTGCCCGGATGGGTGGAGATGAATTTACCATCCTTTGCGAAACAGGAGCGGACCGCAGGGAAGCGGCGAGTTTAGCGGATAAGATCATTGAAGCGTTGAAACAGCCATTCTCGCTAAAAGACAGTGAGTTTTACATATCAGCGAGTATCGGAACGGCAATCTTCCCAGACCATGGAACGGATGCTGTCGCGCTGCTCAAAAAAGCGGATACGGCCATGTACGAGGTGAAAAAACAGGGGAAAAATGGTCATCTGTTCTACACGCCCGAATTTGACGTCCAATTGCTGGAAAATATTGAAATAGAACGTGATCTCAGAAAAGCAATTGAACGAAAAGAGCTGGTGGTGTACTACCAACCTCAATTTCATTCGGAAAGTAATCGCATGATCGGAGTGGAGGCGCTCGTCAGGTGGAATCATCCTACCAAAGGGATGCTTTCACCAGGAGTGTTTATCCCTATTGCTGAAGAGACAGGGTTGATCTATGAGATCGGTACATGGGTGCTCCGCGAAGCGTGCAGGCAAATGAAGCAGTGGCATGATGGAGGGGGACCGTTGATACCCGTTTCCGTCAACTTGTCCTCCCATCAATTTCACCAACGGAACCTCGTCCAGTACATCAAAAATATCCTCGAGGAAACCAAGCTTGCCCCGCACTTTTTGGAGCTGGAAATCACGGAGAGCATGATGATGGATCCGGCAGTATCGATCAGTATCCTGCAAGAGTTAAACAAAATCGGAACGAGAATTAGCTTGGATGATTTTGGAACCGGTTACAGCTCATTGAGCTATTTGAAAAAGTTTCCGATTCACAAGCTAAAGATTGACCGCTCCTTCATAACAGACCTGTCTCGAAATGAAAACGATAAAGCCATTGTGGCCACCATCATTTCGATGGCAAAGCATCTGAAATTGGATGTGATTGCAGAAGGCATTGAAACGAAGGATCAGCTGGATATTTTAACAGAAAATCATTGCAAGGAAATTCAAGGGTACTATTACAGTCGCCCATTATCAGCGAATGAGGTGGAGCAAGTGTTTTTTGTTCCCATAAGAACGCATCTAAGCCAAGAAGCGTAAGCAAATAACTCCCTGTCTTAAATAGATGGGGAGCTTTTTTAAATGTACATAGCAGGAAATGTAAATTTGGGTATTGTATACCCTACAGGGGTATTGTAAAATGTAATCGAGGTAAGTTTCCCAAAAACAAAGGAGGATGTAAAATGAATGTCACTTTGAACGTACAAGGAATGTCCTGCAATCACTGCGTTATCTCTATAGAAGGTGCTCTACAAAAACTGGAAGGGGTTAGCAAAGCAACGGTAAGCCTTGCTGACAATCAGGTAAGCGTGACTTTTGATGAATCTGTTGTTTCGCTGGAAAATGTGAAAGAGACGATTGAAGATCAAGGATACGATGTCGTTTAAGCAAAAGTTGCGGGAAAGGCTGTGATTGTAGAATTGCAGCCTTTCGTATATCGATCAGTTGACCGAATATTACAAATCCAGATAGTGTAGGAGGAATGCTTTTTGAAGCGTGTACAGTTTGCCGTAAGTCCAGAAATTCGTGTCGGGGGTTCTGTGTTTACTCCTGCAGATATGATGGCAATCGGTCAAATCGTTGGCGAGGATGCCCAACTCGAACTTTCGATCTTTCAGCAGCTTATTGTCGAGATGAATGAAGAGAAGGCGGAGGCTGCCAAAAATGCGCTGCGTGACAAAGGCTTATGCGTGTACGAAACGGGCTCTGTTGTAAAGAATTTGTCAGTCTGTTCTTTTTGCAAAGGAGCGGAGATTGAAGGGCTTATGGCAGCGAGAAATTTAAATGACACGATTGCAGGGATGACCGTTCCTTTTACGATGAGAGTCGGTTATACAGGCTGCCCAAATGCCTGTGGAGAGCCGTTGGTAAAAGATATCGGGATCGTCAAGCGAAAAGAAACCTTTGAAATCTACGTCGGAGGCCAATCGAAAACAATGGAGGCCAGAACAGCCCAGCTCCTGATCGAGCAGGTGAAGGAAGAACAATTATCCACCATCGTCCAAAGCATCATTGCGTTGTATCAGACGCAAGGGAAAAAGAGAGAGAAGTTTTTCAAGTTTGTCGAGCGATTTGGATTGGAGAATGTCCGAAAAGAATTGGGGCTGTCTTCCTGACAGAGATGTGAATATTGGTAGGATGATTAGAGGGGGAATCTTATTGTCAAATGCGGAATTGAACATTGTACAGTCTTGTCATACATCTGATCGAAACAGTCATCATTCAGAAAAAACCAAGCAAAACTTGCAGGCGCGTCTCAATCGGATTGAGGGGCAGATTCGCGGGATTAAGGGCATGGTGGAGAAGGATGCTTATTGTGATGATGTCTTGAATCAAATTGCTGCAGTACAATCTGCCTTAAATTCAGTCGGACGTATCCTTTTGGAAGGACATATGAAATCCTGTGTGATTGAGCGCATCCAAGAAGGGGACAGTGCAGTCATTGACGAGCTGTTAACCACGATGAATAAGTTGATGAAATAAAAAGCTTCAGAAATGAAGCTTTTTTATAATGGAGAAAGCGTGTGACGGTACAAAATCTGGACAAGTTTTGAAATGAAGCAGGGAGGCGTTTTTTAACAGTAAAAAGACGAAGACGACGGTCTATGCATGAATTCAACGAGGGTGTCCTTTTCTAGTTCGTTTTGTCCTATTTAGTTGGCGTAGGACATACTTTACAATGAGGGGAATATACTCGGGGGTGGTATCTTGAGCGCGGTGTATCAGGTCCTGATCTACGTCAGTCTCGCTTATGCTTGCTTCACATGGTTTATTTGGCGACGAAAGCAAGGAATCGATCATATGCAAGGCATGATGAGCACAATGTCTGTCAGTATGATGATTGGCCTGATCGGAGGGTTGATCTTCGGCGATGTTTACAAGGGAGATCTTTATGTATCCACTATGTGGGGAATGCTGGCAGGTGGACTGTCTGGGTTTTTGCTAGGCGTTCCATTGTCGATCCTGAGTATTGTAGAAGGAATCTTATCTGGCGTCATGGGCGGGATGATGGGCGCGATGCTGGGAGAAATGGTTCCCGGTGAAAAAGTAGAGCCTCTCCTGTTTGTTTTCGTCATGCTCTATACCGTATGTATGCTACTCGTATCCAAGCTGATTGATTTCAATAAAAAAGAAACGAAGTGGTCTTCCTTTTTTCATCATCCAGCTACCCCAGCTGTGTTGCTGCTTGCCGTCTTCTTCTGGTTTCAATCGTTACCGTTTCCATCCCCGGCGCTTTATGCGACAGAAATCACCCTCACAGCCGTCGACTTTTCCTATAAACCGAACCAATTTACTGTTAAAAAAGATACGGAGATCAAAGTCGTCTTTCAAAATGTTGGCAATGTTGAGCACGATATTAAGGTTGCCTCTCATGGTAAAATCGTTACGATTTCAGAATCAAGCAGTGAACATCAGCATGGAGGAATGGTTGAGGGTGTGGTTCACTTGCGCGCCAAACCAGGAGAGTCTGTTGAAACAGTGTGGAAGGCATTGGAGGAAGGAAACTATGAATTTTATTGTACGATCCCGGGACACAAAGAAAGCGGCATGATTGGTAGCTTGCAAGTGACGGGATGAAGCAACGGGGGAGGAGAATGCCTTTCTTTTTGGGGTAGCAATCACGCCTACTGGGTGGGCTGCATAGTGTAGTCATGAAGGAAGTGACATTGCAAGTTGGAGGAGGATATTGGCATTGCATTCGCAAACACGCGACTACTTTCCGTACGTTGGTCCCTTCGATCCTTGTCCGCCGATTCGGGTAAAGACATACCAGGTGCCCCCTCAGCTTTTTATGCAGTTTCAGCCGGAGAACTTGCCGCAATACAGCCCGATGGAAGCGTTGAAATTAGGTACGCTATGGCCGGCGCTTTTTAGCCCATATGACCCCAGACTGAGTCATTTAGGGAGGGGAGGCACATGACAGCTGAAAATAGATTTGGCGATGAACAATATTACGCATTGCTTGAACAGTTGCAAGCGATCGACTTCGTGCTGGTAGAGCTAAATCTTTACTTAGATACCCATCCAACCGATCAGAATGCGCTCCAGCAGTTTAACGATTTAACGGAACAACGCTGGGTTTTGGCAAACGAGTATGAGAGGCTGTATGGACCTTTGCAAAATCTTGGCCGCAGCTATTCAGGCTATCCGTGGCAGTGGAATGATGATCCATGGCCTTGGCAAGTTTAGAAGAGAGGGATAACGAAACCGATGTGGATCTATGAAAAAAAACTACAGTATCCGGTTCGTGTCAGTAAGTGCGATGTAAGAATGGCGAAGTATTTGATTGAGCAATACGGAGGAGCAGATGGAGAGCTTGCAGCCGCTTTGCGCTATATGAATCAGCGGTATACAATCCCAAATAAAGTGGTCGGATTATTAACGGATATCGCTACCGAGGAGTTTGCGCATCTCGAGATGATTGCCACGATGGTGTATAAGCTGACCAAAGACGCGACGGTAGAAGAATTGAAGGAAGCTGGTCTGGGTGACCATTACGCCAATCATGATCGGGCGCTCTTTTACAACAATGCCAGTGGTGTACCGTGGACGGCTGCCTACATCGCTGCCAAGGGCGATCCAATCGCTGATTTGTATGAGGATATCGCAGCAGAAGAAAAAGCCCGCGCGACGTATCAATGGCTGATCGACATGACCGACGATGTTGATTTGCAGGACAGCTTGAAGTTTTTGCGGGAGCGGGAAGTCGTCCACTCTATGCGTTTCCGCGAGGCTGTAGAGATTTTGAAGGAAGAGCGGGATGCGAAGAAGATATTTTGAATGTTAAAAAAGAGAGCTGGTGGGCTCTCTTTTTGTTTCTATGGCTGTTGCTGTTCAAAGGCTGGAGGAACAACTATGATGGATTTTTTTCCTCGATTTTGTGCAAAAAACACATGACATTCCAACATTTCCGCGACGTCTCGTAACGGTACAACCAGAATGGTGTTATTGTACAGCTTCGCTTTTGCAGGGACAGGGATTGGCTGACCATTTAGCACAAAGCGATCGCCGCCAACTGGAATTTTTAGCGTGTTATAGTTATCTTGGATAAGTGTTGCGGTTTGTGTAGAATCGTCCCATTGGATAGTAACTCCAAGTATATCTGCTAGTTCTCGAAGGGAAACATAAGTGACATTGTTTTCGGCAAATACTTGTTGAACAAGCTTTTTGTTATCCACTGTTATACTCATTGAAGTGTTTTCTTTATATGGTGCAGAGTCTTTGTGGTTATACAGTATATCAATAACTTCAATGTGATTGTAATTTATTTGTGATTTAATAGAATCTATCGGTATTTTGAAAGTCGCTCTTGCAAATTCTCCCGGTTCTAACTTCGAAGACGAAATCTCATAAGAGTGGGTAGCTTCGGGATGGAACTGAGCTTCGCCATCTATATCTCTTAATAAGAGTCCTGTGTACTCGAAAGTAGCTGTTGCCTCTCCTTGATTTAGTAATAGGGCCTCTATGATGTACGTTTCATCTATTAGTTCAGTATACAGTATTGTCGTTTTGATGTTTGATCTCGGTTCTGCTTTCTTCCCTAATGTAAATGTATACGTTGGCTTAAAATCAACCCCTTCATTTGGATGCGTAAATTCAGGAGTTATTTCAAAGATGACTATTTCGAAATTATCGAAATGGTCATCGTCTGGCTCCAAATTAGCGGATTCAAAGTATGTAGGTTTCAAACTGATTTTTTGCCCTTGTTTATTGAACAGATCAATGCTTCCTTTAAGGTTGATAAGTTCATATTCACTGACATTTCCCCAACGCAAGAAACCTGACGCTTTTCGACTTCCATCTGGTCTTTTTTCGAATGTTAAATCAGTCAATTCAAATTGTAAAGGATTCTTCTCCAATGATGCCAAGGAAACTGGAACTGAAGCAAAGAAAATAAAAAAGCTCAAAGCAAGGCACGTAAAAAGTCTCACCATTTTCACCAACTCAAATCACCCCAAGATTGAAAATATCATGTTAGAAAAGCATTCAGTAAAGAAGGCTTTTCCCTTCTCATCTATAAAGAAGATCATTCGGAATGACGACGATGGTTTTCTGACCCCCTTTATGTTCAAAAACAACATAGTAATCCAGCATTTCTACAATATCTCGTAAAGGTACAACCAGGGTGGTGTTATTGTACAGCTTCGCTTTTCCCGACACAGTAGTTTCGCGACCTTGATCAATAAAGCGATCACTGCCAACCGGTATGACTATTTGTCTATCGTATTCCATGAAGTTGTCTCTCAGGATGAGCGTTGCCGTTTGGGTAGGATCATTCCACTGGATCGTAGCACCAAGAACGTCGGCTAACTCGCGAAGGGAAACATAAGTGACATCATTTTCAATAAAGGTTTGTTGCACAAGCTTTTTATTATTTACGGTCACAGTCACTGCTGAGTACTCTTTATAAGGAGCAGAATTATCGCGGAGAATCAAAATACTAATTTTTCTGATGTCATTTATGTTTTTAAACCTAGAATCAATAAAATCTAAGGGCAGTTCAAATTTTGCTTCTACAAAATGTCCCGGCTCTAGCTTCAACGATGAATTGATAACAGTGTGGCTAGTTTCGGGGTAGAAGTGGTCCATTCCGTTTTTGCCCTCAAATGAGAGACCTGCGTAGCTAAAATTTGTAGCGGTTGCTTCACCTAGATTAAGTAATAGGGCATAAATAAAAAACGTGTTGTTGTCCTCTGATCTTCCATAAATCATTGAATCTACAATGACATTTGCCTTGAGTTCTGCCCCTTCAGACTCTGGAACTGAAGCAAAGAAAATAAAAAAGATTGCAAGAAGGCACGCTAAAAGTCTAACCATTTTCACCATTTCAAATCACCCCAAGATTGAAAATAACATGCTGGAAAAGCCCTCCTAAAAGAAGGCTTTTCCCTCACACATCCATAATAATCGGCAGGATCATGGGTCTGCGCTTTGTTTTGGCATACACGAATTTCCCAATCGATTCCCGCATTCCTTGTTTCAAGCGGTTCCACTGGCTCACATTTGCTTCCTGCAAATTGGTGATCACCTCGGATGCAATGCGAGTCGCTTCTTCCAACAGGCCCTCCGATTCCGGGGCATGGATGAATCCGCGAGAAATAAGGTCAGGACCCGACAAAATCTTGCCGTCGGTTTTGCTGCGCGTCACAACGATTACGAGAATGCCATCTTCCGAAAGATGTTTGCGATCCCGTAATATTCCATTCCCTACATCACCGATTCCTAAACCATCCACCAACGTATTTCCAGCAGGGATTTTTCTTTCCTGCATAGCCACACCGTCCTGAATATCCACGACATCTCCGTTATTCACAATGAAAATGGACTCGAAATCAACGCCGACAGATTCAGCCAACAGACGATGTTGATGGAGCATCCGATACTCGCCGTGAATGGGGATAAAGTATTTTGGCTTCATGAGAGTGAGCATGAGCTTCAATTCTTCCTGGAAGCCATGACCGGATACATGCATACCCGTCCCGGAGCCATAAATAACGTTGGCACCCATGATAAACAAGTTGTCGACGATGCGCGCTACATTTCGTTCATTCCCTGGAATAGGGGATGAAGAGAGGATCACAGTATCGCCGCGTTCTACTTTCACGTGCCGATAGCCGGAGGTCGACAACCGGGATAGAGCAGCCATTGGTTCGCCTTGGCTTCCCGTGCACAGAACAGCAACACGGGCTGGATCGAGCTCGTTTACTTCTTCTACTTCCACCAGCATGTCTTCTGGAATATGCAAATAGCCTTGTTCCGATGCGATTTTGACCACATTGACCATACTTCGGCCCAGCAAAGCTAGCTTTCGATTCGTTGCTTCTGCGGCATCAATGACTTGTTGGAGACGGTATACATTGGAAGCGAACGTCGAGACAAAGATTTTCTGCTGTGCCTTACTAAATGCCTCTAACAGACGATCGCCTACGTGTTTTTCTGACGGGGTAAAGCCTGGACGCTCCGCATTGGTGCTTTCCGACAACAAAGCCAATACTCCTTTCTGACCGATTTCAGCCATTCTGTGCAAATCGGGGGATTGCTTATGCACCGGCGTTAAATCAAATTTAAAATCGCCCGTATGCACAATGGAGCCTGCTTTTGTCTCAAATACAACGCCCAAGCAATCGGGGATACTATGGTTCGTCTGAAAAAAGCTGATCGAGAGCGAGCCCAATGAAATAGTAGAGTCACGATCGATGGAGATGAGGGTGGACTGATGAAGCAAATTATGCTCCTTCAGCTTTAATTCGATCAGACCTAACGTTAAGCGGGTACCATACACAGGGACGTTTAGTTGTCGCAAAAAATAAGGAATGCCCCCGATGTGATCCTCATGCCCATGCGTGACAATCAAGGCTCGGACTTTTTCTTGATTTTCCAGCAGATAACTAATGTCCGGTATGATCAGATCAATTCCTAAATAACTCTCATCCGGGAACTTCGAGCCACAATCGATGAGGACAATTTCATCCCCATATTGAATCCCGTACATGTTTTTGCCGATTTCATATACTCCTCCTAAAGCAAAAATAGAAAGAGTTTCATTCGATGTATTCATAAGCAGTCTATGACCTCCCCAAAGCATCTTGTGGTTACTTTTGCCTATTGGAAAGCTGAGTATGTATGGATAGCAGGGGAGATCATGCAGTAAAAATGGATGAATGAACCAAACAGGAGTCGGGCACACTGGGGTAAGACTCATTTTGGAAGGGAGCAGCTCCGGTGAAAACCAAACGATTTCTTTTCCGCTTGTTTCTATTGATTGCCATTGCGGCTGGTGTGGAATGGTTTGTGTATGCGAACCAACAAGCGCAAACCGAAGTGGTAGCAGACGAGTCGCACGCTCATCATGCAGCGCCGACACTCGCTGTGACGCATACCCTTGAAAAAGATGATTTGCAGCTCAAATTGGCTGTTACGAACTTCTCTTTTTCCCTCGAAAACATGGGAAAAGAAAACAAGCACGGGGAAGGTCATGTACATCTGTACCTCGACGGCAAAAAGATCGCCAAAGTATTTGAGCCTAGCTATGTATTGAAGGATATCCCTGCTGGGAAGCATGAGGTCAAGGTAGAATTGGCCCATAATAACCACGAGTCGTATGGTGTTGCAGAGAGCTTTTCCATTGAGGTAAAGCCCTGATAAGCAAAGGGTACTGTAGGGAAAAGGAAAAAAGCCGACTTCGATACGCCTTGTGGCTTTCGAACTGTCGGCTTTTTTCATGGATAGACTAACGCATATGCACATTGACTTTTGCTTGCTGGTCTGGCAGGGCAATCACCAAAGTCGGATAGGTGATGACTTGGGTTTTCATCGAACCTGGAGCGGGTGCTTGTACCCGAACGTGTACGGCAAAGGCATGAGGGCCAGTCCGCTTGACTTGATCCGCCACTAAACGATATCCTCCTGTCGGGCGCTGTCCTGCACCTACGACAACATAGGATTTTCCATTGGCACGAACAATGGTGTGTCCGCCATTTTTTCGAACTTTTTTCAAAGCTTCCTGCACGGCAGGAGGATAGGGAGCAGCAACGGCCTCGTAAACAGCATCTGCTTGTACAGCCTCTTTCGCTACAGGCTCAGATACGGTAGGATGTTGAGGTGACAAGACTTGTGTACCCGTTACTGCCAAGGTTGCCGTTAAGAGTAAACTAGGAAATACATGCAACATCAAGATCCCTCCAATTGGTAAAAGTAATGAATCGAACATCATATAGACCGAGGTGACAGGCGTGCGTGTGAAGGATTCGCTGGAATACCTGTCCGAATCAACGCGACAAGCGATTCTACATGAACAAACCAAACGATATCAGATTGCCGAAGAGCAAGATTTAACAGCGAGATTATTGGACCCGGTTTTTATTGGGCAAGTATGGAGACAGGCAGATGAGCTGGAACGAACCGTTATCCGGCTTTTCGTAACCAAAGCGACGAGAGGTTTTTTTAGCAAACGAACTTGGGAACGCGAAACGGCAAAAGAGCACAGACATCTGTCAGTCGGCTTGACGAAATTGCGACGGCTTGGACTGATCTTGACTGTACGGAAAATGTGGAGTGAGATTGGCTATTTGATGCCACAGGAGGTTCGCGAGCAGTTGACGAATCTAATGCTGCCGGAAGCCTCTCAGGCTTTTGTTTCTCTTTCAAAAACGCTCCCTTATTATATATCAGCAGGCAGAGGGATACAGCTGGATCTTTTTGGGCTTTTGTTGTTTGTTCGGGACAATCAAATTCCCATTACGCAAAAAGGAAGTATTCATCGCAGGATGTCGCAAAAAATGCTGCCGCTGCTCTCGTTAACAGATGAGCATGTAAAAGGAATCATCATTCCGCCGATCGATCAGGAACAGAGAGAGGGCTTATCCTTGACCGTTGTCCTCGATATTGCGCTCAGACTGAGCTTGGTGCATAGGGAAGAGCGGGAACTTGTCCTCGATCTCAATCGAACGAAGCAATGGTTGCAGCAACCTCCTCTCGTACGTTGGGAAGAGATGTACCAACTCGTCATGGAACAATTTTTGCCGCATGGAGACTGGTGGGAATTTTTCATTCAATTGATGAGACAGGTTCCAGTCGAGCAGTGGTGCTCCATCCATGAGCAATTGCGCATGTTAAAAGACGCCGGATTCCCATTGCCCGACAATGCAGGGGAGCTAATTGTGGAGCAATGGCTGCATTTGCTGTTAGGCTTGGGATGGATTCAGCTCGGAATGGACGAGAATCGAATGATTTTTTGGCGTTGGAGCAGCTTGCCGCGATTGTCGGCGGAGGAAGGCTGGTTTGTGGACCCCACAGGTGCCATTACAATCCCTCCGCTTGTCCCGTTGCTGGAAGTATGGGAGATCAGCCGATTTTGCCAGATCCAATTTGATGGGCAATTGATTCGGGGTGAATTGCAAGCAAGGGTGTTGCAATCGTATTTGGCCCAAGGAGGGACGGAGGAGCAAGTCATCGAAAAGCTCCGTGCCTCCTGTGTTCATCCGTTGCCTGAAAGCTTGATTGAGGTTGTGAGCCAATGGGCGAGAACAGCGAGGCAGATTCAAATGGAGCCGTACTTCCTCGTGCGGACAGCACATGCTGGATTTCTGGAGGAATGGCGCGAAATTCCTGATTTTCGACCATTTCTTACCCAAGTGATCTCCCCGACTTCGTTTTTGATTCCGTTCACGCAGGAAAAAGAATTGATTCGTTTACTACGGCACTTCGGTTATGAACCACAAGTACTGGCGCATGTTGCTAGTGCAGGCAAGGAGCTCCAGCCACTTCAAAACAATCAAGCGGGAAATAAGGGCCTGCTTCTCATTGAACGGCCCTGGGACGGTTATGCTATAGAAAACACGTTCCCTGAGCAAAATGAGCAAATCGCAGCCCTTCCCAAAATGTGGACGAAGCATTTCCAATCGTATCATCCACAATCGATGCGGGATTTGTTTAAGCGCGCAATAGAACTGAAGCTGGAAGTCGAGATCCAGCAAAGTGGAAAAGAAAAGCTGCGCGGGCTACCAACAGAGGTACGCCTGGAAATGGGGTACTGGATGGTTACGATTGCCGGACAGGGCGGCAAACAGTCTTACCGTCTCGAGAACATCGAGCGAGTGCGCATTGTAGTGCCCGAATATCTGTACTAAGGGTGTGCATCGTGATACAATCAGGAATGACGTAAAGTTTTCAAGCTTTACGGCGAAAGGAGGTCTCGCTTTATGGAAACATTGGAAGCTGTGGATATGTCACAGTTGATCATGGAGTCTCATGAGCTGTCCACGATGATTAACCAATCGCGCGAGGTCTCAGAGTATCTGGAGGCCAAACGCCAAATGGAAGCAGATGAGGAAGTGCAACGTCTGCTCGTCGTGTTCGAGGCTAAGAAGGAACAGTACGAAGATGTGCAACGGTTCGGGAAGTATCACCCGGATTACAATCATATATCCAAAGAAGTACGGGAACTGAAGCGCAGCATTGAACTGAGGGATTCCGTACAGGCATTCAAGCGAGCAGAAGATGCTCTGGATGAACTCTTGTATCAGGTGAGTAGAACCATTGCTCATTCCGTCTCGGAAACGATCAAGGTACCGAGCAACAATCCGTTTTTAGAGGCGCAGGGCAGCGGTTGCGGGACAGGCGGAAGCTGTGGCTGCAGCGTGAAAAAGCCATCGTAATTTACGCTGTTCCAGATTCATTTTGACGCAGCAGAAAACAGTCTTCACAAAGATTGCCACAGCAAAATTGCTTTTCGTCAGGTACGCGAAAGCGGAAGCGATACACATGTTGGACGTCATCTGAACGCACGTAAATGCATTCTGGCTGTAATTTGGTATCAGTGGTCAGGCGCTCTCCTGTTTCCATGAGCTGCTTCGTTAAGAGAGGAGCAGGGAGCGTACTGCATACATAGAAAAAGAGCTGGCCTGCATATGTTTGCCAACTGCTATGGGTCACGATTTTTTCGCGGTGAAGCGCTTCCTCAAATTGATGATAAAACGTAGCCAGCATAGACCACGATTCCTTTCTGTAATAAGCTTTCACCAGTAAGTATACCACGATTGGGAAGGAGACCGACGGCAAAACATGAGAGAGCGACGCCTGGGGGTCGCCGTGTGGGTGAAAAACACGCGTGCCGCCAAAAATTTACGCAAATTTGGCACCATTCATTACATCTCCAAGCGCTTAAATTACGTTTCGATGTATGTGGATGCCAATTTGTTGGACGAAACGATTCGCATTATGGAAAAGCTGCACTTTGTAACGAAAATTGAACGTTCCCATCGCCACGAGATCCCGGTAGAGTACAACAATGCCAGACCGGATAAGGCAAAGGAATACGATTATAAACAAGAAAAGAACCAGGTTATGGCACTAGCAGAGACCTTACAGACAGAAGAAAGCAGTCAAGCAACCGTTGGTTCGACATAAGTTGTTCATAAGCTGCCATTTTTCGGCAGCTTTTTTGCTTTTGTTAAACTGGCGTACATGGTATGCTAAAGTGGAAGAAAACGAGAAGTCACGCGCATGAATGCGTTTTCAAGAGATAGATTAGCGAAAGAAAGGTGAGCATACATGATTCATCTGGATATTAACTGCGATATGGCAGAGGGCTTCAGCAGAGGTCGACAATCAGAGGATTTGGGGATTATGAAATGGATCACCTCCGTTAATATTGCTTGCGGATTGCATGCAGGGGATCCCCATATTATTTGCAGAACAATCGAAGCTGCACTCAAGCATGATGTGAAAATCGGGGCACATCCCGGCTATGCAGATATTCAAGGCTTCGGACGTCGTTCGATGAACTTGTCTGTCAATGAAGTGTATGAGCTGGTGCTGTATCAAATTGCAGCCTTGGCTGGAACTACAAAAGCACTCGGCGGGGAGCTTCACCATGTAAAGTTGCATGGCGCGCTGTATAACGAAGCGGCCGAACGGCCAGAGCTCGCCGAAGCGGTAGTTCAAGCCATTGCGGATATTGATGAAGAGCTGATCCTCTATGCACTGTCCGGCAGCAAACTTGTAGAGGCAGGGTTGGAACACGGGCTACAGGTGGCAGAGGAAGTATTTGCAGAGCGGGCTTATTTGCCGAATGGTCGATTGGCCCCGCGTGAGTTGGAAGGAAGCGTGCTGATCAGCAAGGAAGAACGCATGGAGCAGACACGTCAGCTCGTTTTAAAACAAAGAGTAATGACGGTTAATGGCGAGCACATTGACTTGGCAGCCGATACCCTTTGTGTCCATCACGAGAGCCATGACGTACTGCAATTCCTTGGCGAAGTACATAAGTGGGCAAAGCAAAACGATGTAAAAATTGAACCAATCACAGCTCGATAGGTAAAAAGCCATCCAGCAATGCCATCCCATTATCGGGAGAGGGACGTTGCTGAATGGCTTTTTTCATTTTTCCGTTCTTTGATTGTGCCGTTGTCAATCAGGAAAATGACATCAGCGAGCTTCTCGGCTTCCTCACGATCATGGGTGACCAGCAGAAACGGGATGTTCCACATGGCGTGAAGGCGAAGCAACTCATCTTGGCATTGTTTACGGGTATCCGCATCCAGCGCGGATAAAGGCTCATCAAGGAGCAGAATGTCTGGTTCAGTCGCCAGCGCTCGTACAAGTGCCACCCGTTGTTTTTGTCCCCCGGATAACTGGTGAGGATATTTTTGCAACAGATGATCGATTCCTACCGTGGACAACAATGGTTCTACATTCAGCTCATGCCCCTTTTTCAAGCCGTAGCGAACATTTTGCTCGACGGTCATGTGAGGGAACAGCGCATAATCTTGAAATAAATACCCGATGTTGCGTTTTTGTACAGGGAGCGGCTTCTGTCCTTCTCGATAAAAGATGTTCTCGTTTAATTGGATTACACCCGCATCAGGATGAACCAGACCTGCAATACTGTTCAATATCGTTGTTTTGCCAGAGCCGGATGGTCCGAACAGCACGACAATTTCCTTTTGCACCGAAAAGGACACATCCAGAGTAAAATCAGGCAAACGCTTCTGTATGTGGACAAAGAGCAATGACCATTCACCTGCCTTACTTTTGATTGGCGTACCTGCGCACATTGCGACGACTCCACCAATTCAGCCAGAGAGTCGTACCCATCCCCAAGGAAACAATAATGACGACCCAAAACAATGCCTTATCCATTTGACCAGCCTCAACAGCAAAATAAATGGCGACGGGAATCGTATCGGTTTTCCCAGGGATATAGCCTGCGAGCATCAGCGTAGCGCCAAACTCCCCTAAACCACGTGCAAAAGAAAGAACAAACCCTGCCAACAGGCCAGGCCAAGCCAACGGAAAGGTAACGGTCCAGAATAATCGCCATTCGGAAGCACCCATCGTGCGTGCCGCATTCTCCAAACGGCGATCAACTCCTGTGAAAGCAGCGACTGCACTCTGATACATCAACGGAAAGGAAACGACAATCGAGGCAATAACGGCTCCTGTCAGCGTAAAGACGACGGTAATATTGAACCATTCATGCAGAAGCTGACCGAGAAAACCATTTTTTCCGAAAAGCAGCAACAAGCCGAAGCCAACAACAGTGGGAGGGAGAACAAGCGGAAGCAAAAAGAAGGACTCAAGCACATTCTTCCCCAAAAAATCTTTTTGTGTCATCCACCTTGCAAAAACCATCCCCAGGATGAATACAAAGGAGGTGGAGAGCGCAGCAACTTTAAGGGAGAGCATCAAAGGAGTAAGATTGGTTTCGATCACGCTTGCCACCTCCAATTCGATTCGTTTGGTTTATTGAAACCCGTACTTCTGTAAGATCGCTTTTCCTTTATCGCTTGTCAAGTAGGCTAGAAAAGCTTTTGCTGCATCTGGGTTCTTCGATGCGCTGACGACTGCACCTGGATAAACGATCGGCTTGTGCCATTCAGGCTTTGCTGTCGCCAAAACCTTAACATTTTTCGAAGCTGCGGCATCACTGGAGTAGACAATGCCGACTTCGGCGTTACCGGATTCTACGAAGGTCAAGACTTGGCGAACATCGCTGCCAAATACCATTTGTGCCGAAAGAGAATCCCACATTTTCAGCGTATCCAATGTTTCTTTTGCATATCGTCCTGCCGGGACTGTATCAGGCTCACCGACGGCAATATGCTTGATTGCTGAGTTGTTCAGCTCTTCAAAAGAAGAGATAGCGACAGCACTTGTGTTACCCGCAATGAGAACAAGCGAGTTTTGCGTGAAGTCTTGGCGTGTGTCTTTGGCAATCAGTTGCTGTTCCGCTAGACCGTCCATGTCTTTTTTACTTGCAGACAAAAATACGTCAGACGGAGCGCCTTGTGTAATCTGTGTAGCAAGTTTGCCAGAGCCTCCGAAGTTAAAGGTGAGGGTCGTTCCCGGGTGTTCCGTTTCGTATTGGATTTTCAACTCATTCAAGGCATCTGTCAAGCTGGCAGCAGCAGAAATCATCAGTTCTACCTTTGCTGCATCGGTTTTGGCTGGCTCACTTGTTTGTGGCGCTGTTTGCGTTGTCGAGCAAGCAGTCACCATCAAGCAAAATGCTGTCAATAAGGCTAACCAGTGCTTCTTCATAAAAAAGGACCCCCATAATTATATTTAGTTATAATTAATTATAACTGGATATAATTAGATTATATGGATTCGTAATGAATAATCAATTGCGATTTTACGACACTTGTTTGAAAATAGAGCAAAGGAGATAACGGAGGCGGGACATGAGTCAACAAAATTCTTACACCACCGAAGAAATAGCAAAAATTCTACGTATTTCTAAGCTGACGGTCTACGACTTGATTAAAAAAGGCGAGCTGCCTGCATATCGGGTCGGTCGGCAAATGCGCGTAGACGAAAGCGATCTGGAAGCGTACAAGGCGAAGGCAAAGGGGGAATACAGACAAGCCTCAGCCGTCAGCATCCCGCAGACAGGACAAGCTCAGCAGACGTCACGACATGAACAGGCTGGCACAGGTCGCAATATCATTATCAGCGGGCAGGATGTGAGCTTGGACCTACTGGCTGGGCATTTGGAGAAAAAGGATGAGGCATACCGACCGCTTCGCTCGTACGTTGGCTCTCTGAACAGCCTTGTGGCGATGTATACGGGTAAGGCTGATATCGTCAGCACTCACTTGTACGATGGGGATACCAATGAATACAATGTCCCGTATATTCGTCGCATTTTGTGTGGGCATCGTTATGTTGTCATCAATATGTTGTCACGTTGGGCCGGATTTTACGTTCAGGCAGGCAATCCGAAACAGATGAAAGCATGGAGCGATTTCACGAAGCCGGGCATTCGCATGGTCAATCGGGAAAAAGGGTCAGGTGCACGCACGTTGATTGAAGAGCAGTTTCGATTGGCAAAAATAGCGGGGAGTGACGTGATTGGCTATGAACGGGAAGAGTCCAATCACCTGGCAGTCGCAGGGGTAGTAGCACGGCGCGAGGCAGACGTAGGGGTGGGCATTGAAAAGGCAGCTTCACTCGTCGGAGTGGAGTTTGTCCCTACTATTCGTGAGCGATATGACCTCGTCTTGTTGAAATACAAGGACAACGAGCAGCTCATTCAGGCAGTGCTTGATGTTCTCGGGTCGCGTCCATTTCAAAAGGAACTGGAAGCAGTCGGGGGATATGATCTGAGCCAGACCGGAAAAATTATGTACGAAACCTGGTAAACACTAAAGTAAGCTGCCAATCATTACGATACAATGAGTGGCGGCTTTTTATTTTCACAGAAAGATCATCGCCAAATAAGGCGTTTTCTCTACAGAATCTCCTGAATTTCTACTCAGTTTGACATATATTTGCTACAATGAAACAAAAACATATAGCGCCTGCCGCCGGGCGATTTATTATATGGGGGCTGTCATGAAATCACTACATAAAACCAGCTTGCTCGTATGCGTGACGATCCTCGTTTTTTTCGGCTCAGTTGGGGTCGTCGCGTATTGGCCAGCCATTTCTCAAATCATTGCCATGAATCAATCACCTGAGGGGGAGCAAACGTTCGTCGATCCATTTTCATATGATCCGCCTCTGCCGTCTTATGTAAAGGATTTAAACCCGGTATATAAGATTCAAGCTGAATTACATACGTCTGAAGCAAAAATAACCGGAAACATGACATTGGAGTTCGATAATCCGAAAACGCCAGATGTACGATTGTATATTTACGATTACCTTTGGAACAAAATGACGGTGAAGTCGATTCGCTACAAGGACAAGCCGCTTTCTTTTGAACGTGGTCAATCGCTGGTGAAGCTGGCAAATCCTCTTGGTAAGGAGCTTCGTGGCGCTTTAACCATTGAATTTGAGAACCCGGTTCCACGCAGAGGCACACGTTTTGGGGTCAAAGACGATATATGGACGTTGACGACTTGGTACCCGATGCTTGGGGCCCAAAATCAAAAAGGCGTTTGGTATGACCCGCCGCAACGCGTTGATTTTGGTGATCCATTCGTCTACCACTATGGAGATTACGATGTGTCATTTACCTCTCCACAAGGCTACAAATGGGTCAGTTCGTGGGGCAGAGGGCAAACGAAGTCAATCGGTGGAAATAAGCAGCAAGTCCATTATCAAGCAAAAAATCTGTTGAACTTTGGATTGGTGGGAAGTCCGCTTTATCACATTGAAACGATTCAATTTGCTCCGAATTTAACGGTGGACATTGCTTCCGTGGATAAAGGTAACATTGAACGAATCAAGACCATTGCCCAATCGGTCTTTCCTACTTTCATCGACATGTATGGACCGTTGCCGTATCCGCATGTGGCGATTGCGGAAACAAGTACTGGAACGACGTACGCCATGGAATACGCAAACCTCGCTGTGTTCAAAAGAGACATGCATCACAACAATTTGATCGATCATTGGCTGCCGCATGAGGTAGGACATCTTTGGTGGTACAACAGTGTAGCTACCTTGGAGTCCTCGCATGGGTGGCTTGATGAGGGGCTGGTAGAGCTCGGTGTTTCCCATTACTTGCAGAAGCGTTATGGTGCTCAATCAGCTACGACTCTGCTGGATACGTACAACCGGGATGTCAAACGTTTGCAAGAGCGTTATCCAAATGGAAAGCTCGACAAGCCATTGCAGAGGTTTGCCACCGAAGAAGAGTTTAAGCTGACCTGGTATTCCCGGGGAGCACTCCTGTTCGACAACCTGCGCCGCAAAATCGGTGACGATGCCTATAAGCGATTCTTGCAGCGCGTCCAGCAAAATTATCATGGCAGTGTCATTGGTGCAGAGCATCTCGATCAGGCGCTTGGACAAACCTTGCAAGGGGAAGCGAAATATTTCACCCTGTATACCAACAGTGCAAATAAGAATGGCTTTGGTGCTGTTCAATTGGAACCCTATATCACCACAATCATTAATAACATGAGTTTTTATCCATCGATTCCAGCTCGGGTCACCCAAAATACGGTGTATATCCCGTTGCGAGAGCTCGGTGAGAAAATGGGATTAGCGATTAGCTGGGACGACAAGAAACAAATGATCCGCGTAAAAGGAAATGGACGCGAGGTATTTATAAAGGAACGGGAGCGCTTTGCTGACGTAGATGGGAAGCGAATCGATCTAGGCAGCCCGTTAATTGAGATCAAAGAACGTACGATGGTTCCACTGTCCTTTTTTGAAAAAGCATTGGGATATGAGACAGCGTACAATCAACAACAAAAAACGGTGAAGATCAATACATACCAAACGATTGGAAGGGCGGCAGAAACAAAATGAAAAACCTGGTGTTGGTCGGATTTATGGGAACGGGAAAAACCACGGTTGGCGCCGCACTCGCTGCCTCTTTGGGAATGAAGCATACGGACTTGGATGATGCGATTGTGGAAAGTGAAGGTCGGAGTATTCCAGAAATCTTCACGGATCAAGGAGAAGCGTATTTCCGAGACGTTGAGACGAAACGTCTGGCGCAATTACTGGCAGTAGGATCTCAGGTAGTAACAACTGGGGGAGGAGCTGTATTGCGGAAGCAAAATGTAGAGATGATGATGGAGCATGGCATCGTCATCGCGCTGCATGCCACGGAAGAGGAGCTCATCAAGCGTTTGGAAAATGATACAGGCCGGCCGTTGTTGGCAGGAGGAGTCGCAACCAGGGTAAAAGCCTTAATGACGGAGCGCGCAGGTGTATACGATTTCGCTCCGATTCAGGTGGATACGACAGGAAAGAGCCTTTCCGATATCGTGATGGAAATTGCGAGCCAAGTGGTTGAAAGAACACAGGACGGGGAACAATAGAGGGGACAGAGCTTGCGCCGTGGTGGAATCCACGAGTAAGAAGGAGGTCAAGTGCGATGTCCTTTCAGGAATATTTAAAGTACCTGACGAAACTGTTTGTCCAGTACATGGACACCCCAAAAGATGAACGCCGTTTGCGTAAGACTCCACGGGAGTCCTGGTCGTCACGCTGGTTTGGTGCCATTCCCATGTCCATTCGACTGTTGTGGCGCAAATAAAATTCGTAAACCTATCATGAACGAGACGGAGGGTGCATATGGCGAGAGTAGCGGTAGAAAATTCCCTGTCTGAAGTGTGCAAGATGCTGCGTCAAAATGGTTATGAAGTTGTTGATCTGGGCAACTGGCAGCAGGTGGTAGATGCGATTGTCATTACAGGACAGGATATCAACGTACTGGGTGATCAAAACAAAACGATTACTGGAGCTCCCGTCATTAATGCAGAGGGTATGACGGTCAATGAAATTTTTCATGCCGTTCATGAACGTCTCTCTCCTACAGAACATCGGTGAATAGAAAACGTAAAAAAACAAGCTCTCCAACCGGTTATTCGGCAGGAGAGCTTGTTTCGTTTACGAAAAATCGTCCGACGCGATGGGCATACGAATACGGAACAAAGCGCAGGCCCTCATCCCATACGCCGACATAAGCATTTTGATCATTCCATAAATGCAGGGACCCCACGACAAAGGGTGCCAAAACCTGTGACTGATGAATCGGGACGGCTAATGTTACCGGTGAGGTATAATCTTGCTGCCATAATTGGTTCCAGGACACGTCCGTATCCGTTGTACTCATTTGGCTGACCCACCCGATATGATCAAAAGGATCAGACTCGGCTGCGCTTAAAATTCTCATTTGAGTCAGGCGTTGGCCATTTTGTATGAGCTGCTCGCCTGCAAAAGCATCGACAGTGGGTTCACTAATATGAAAAGAAGTGGGGTACATTTCTCCCGTTTTTGCATTGACCATTTGTGTATCTGACTTTTGGGTGATCAGCCAGTAGGAAGCGAACCCGTCATAAACTGGCTCTGCCGCGATTTCCTTCGGAGCAAAAGCGTCATCGAACAAGATGTACTCCCCGACACCGTATTCCAGCAGAACAAATTTTTCATGGGTAGTGGAATCAGGTGCTTCTCCTATCACCAAATATCCTACTTGCTTGTCCGCTTTTTTTATACTTACCAGCCATTGATGCTGTCCCGCACCTAGTGTTTGCACGTCCGTCTTTGCGCCTTGCCATTGCTTGAATTGAGGGTCTCGGCTTGCGATTGCATCCATCCATTCTCGAATTTGTGCTTGGAATTGCTTGTCCCAGCTAGCTTCGTCTTGCGCAAAAGCTGGTGAGGAAAGCAGCATTAGAGCCAAAAGAGCAGCGATAAAAGGAAAAAATCGTCTGGTCACAACTATGCACCACCTTTTGTAAAGGCTTAACCTATTCCTATTGTAACCAGCTATGACAAAAAGATTTGTTGCAACGTGTCTTTTCTGTTTCACATTTTCTCGTTGATCTTTTACATGATTCGCCCTGATGCGGGGAGATGTCGCATGCTTTTTGCTTTCGATGACCGCATGAGCGGAGGAACGGAAGATAAATAGAACAAGCCACCGTTAATGAACGAAACCTCGATCCGCGGCTCGTATTGCCATGCCAGCTCATCTTTTCTACGTTGTCGCTCCTCATCTGGTGTGCTCTTTTTCCACTCTGCTTGATTAACCTCTTCGCGTGGAGTGATTTGGATTCCGTTTGTACGTAAAAAGTCGAGGATTCGTCCGCCAGACGCCCGGTATTCGTCAAAAGATACGGGCTGTTCGACAGAAGTTGGTCCAGCTGGATCAGGCTCGGGGTGCAGGGCTTCTTGCTCGAGTGACGGCTGAGCTTCCGGCTGCCCTGCTTCTTCTTCGGCTTCGTCTGTGTTTGTCTGCTGATTTTCCGGTTCGCGTCGTGCCAATTCTTCATAGTACGCTTCCAAGATGGCCAACTCTTCACGCAAACGTGTGCGCGCTTCCTCTGCCCATTGCTGATCTTCTTGTTCCAGTGTATGTTCGACTTCCTGCTGTGCCATTTGGAGGGCTTCCTGTATGGTAACCTTCCGATCCAATGTGTAGTAGTAGTCAGGGATCGCAGGGGTCAGGGAAAGTGAAAATAAAAACGATGTGAAATCCGTCACCAGCCGTGGCTGATGCAAATTAATCCCCAGGTACAATAAAATGTCCCGTCGCTTGTCACAGAGCAGAGAAATCTTTAAGTTCATCCCGAGCCAAGGCACGAGAGGGGTTGACCGACGCTTGCCAGCATTACCTAAAAGGCCCCCCTGTTGCTCGTACATACAGATAAAGCTGCCGTGCTTTTTGGCTGAAGCGAAAATTTGTTGCATGCGTGTAGCGCCTATATGCAGATGCTCGGATCGCAAGCCTTCAGGCGTGCAATCCGGATGAAAAGTAAAGGTGAGCACCAATGGCTGATAAGCCAAATTCATCTTATCTACCCAGCTCCAGTAAAAAGGGCGATTGCCGATATCTTTGTCCACCTCGACAGGGAGCTTGACTGTGAAATAATCCGGGTGAGACTCGACGATATGGGCAGAAAAAGTCGCCAAATAGCGCTCGACAAATTGTCTGACCTGTTGTTGCTGCATCAGGAGACCTCATTTCTTTTTCGTTTCCAACAAGAATTATTGGTCAGCCGCCTCAGAAAGCGGGACGGCTTCTTTTGTTATTTTGCTTGCCCGAATGGCGTGTCCAATGTTATCGAGCTTCAGCGCCATTTCTTTGGACGAACGGGAATCCATAATGATTTGAATCAGATTATCTTCCAAGGAGTGATTTAGATTCAGGCGTTCCACAATATCATCGAGTTCACCGATGACCATTTCAAACAGATCGATTTTTTCATACAGCAGCTTGAGAATATGCTCCTCGATCGTTCCTGTTGTCGATAAATTGTAAATGTGCACATCCCTTTTTTGACCCAGTCGATGGACGCGACCGATTCGTTGCTCCACTCGCATGGGATTCCAAGGCATGTCGTAATTAATCACCTGATTGCAGAACTGCAAATTGATACCTTCGCCGCCTGCTTCCGTCGCGATCAGGACTTGTGCTCGGTTTTGGAAAAGATCAGTCATCCAGTCCTTTTTGCTGCGTTTAAAGCCGCCGCGAAAGGGGACAGAAGTAATGCCGTGGTCATGCAAATATTTTTGCAGATAGTTTTGTGTTGCCCGGTACTCTGTAAAAATGATCACTTTGTCGTTGATTTGTTGAATGAGCTCAACCGCTTTGGCAGCTTTGGAATGCGTCTCAATTTGTTTGATCATCTCGACTAGCTCAAGAATTTGCGTACGCAGGGGAGAGTCCTCGCCAGTGCGCTGGTGCATATTATACAGCGTCATAAACGCAGCTTCCTTACTTGAACAGACCTCACGCTGCAAGGTAATCAAAGCGAGGGAGTTGAAGCCCCCAACCCCCAATCCAGTTTGGTACTGCTCGCGGACAAAGCGGGTCACGCCTTCGTACAACGTCATTTCCTCAGGCGAAAGGTCAATCGGAATGGACTGAACGCGGCGGCTGGTAAATTGGATACCGCCATCACTTCGTTTGTTGCGAATCATGACCTTTTCAATTTCTTCCCGCAATTTCTCGCTGTTTTTGGATTGACGTTTGCCCTCTACGTAATTGGTAGAGAAGGTGGAAGTATGGCCGAGGTGACCTGGCTTTAACAAATTGATGAGGTTGTATAGCTCGTCCATCTCATTTTGAATGGGGGTGGCTGTAAGGAGCAGGCAATATTTTTTGCGGATCTCTTTGACGAACTGATAGTTGCGTGTCCGTTTATTTTTGAGTTTATGGGCCTCGTCGATGATCAGCATATCGTAATCGATGTCGAGTACGTGTCGCCTGTGCGGATCTCGTTTTGCTGTATCTATCGATGCGACCACGACTTCGTGCTGGCGCCACATATATTCTTTTTTTTGTGCGACGGCTGCAATGCCGAATTTTTGATGAAGCTCTTTTGTCCATTGAATCACGAGAGAGGCCGGAACCAGGACGAGAATTTTTTTAGCCAAGCCGCGAACCATATACTCTTTCATGATCAATCCTGCTTCGATCGTCTTTCCCAGACCGACCTCATCTGCGAGAATGGCACGACCGCGCATTTCTAGCAGGACGCGTTTTGCTGTGTCCAACTGGTGAGGGAATGGCGATAAGAGTGGGAGGTATTTCAGACACTGTAGCTGGTCAAATTCGTGAACAGCCATCGCTTCCTCCGCTTCCAATGAGAGCTTGAACAGCTCCCACTTATCCCAGGGGCCATCTTCTTGCATGCGTTCTGTAAGCGTATTGATCCAACTCGTATCAAATGAAATAGGAACATTCGGCATATAAGATACTCCTTTTCATAGCTCTGCCATAACTTTCATGGTAAATGACAAAAAACTGAACGTTTATCTATTGTCAATGTGTTTTGTTAAGTTTTTCTGAATCTGACTGTTAATTTGTATATTTTCAACTTTGGACTCTCATGGTAGGATAAAGAGGTAGTACATCCCTTAGTATGGAAATGACAGCAGAAACTTATGTATGACCATGAAACAACCGCGAATGATGGTAGTAGGGAGAGACTGCTTGAACGTTTGGCAGCGCCGAAGGAGCAAGCCGGTAAACGGTGAATCTCTCAGGCAAAAGTACCTCTACCGGACGCAACTCTGGAGAGAGCTCACATGAGCCACCAAAGGGGAAACTTGCAAGTGGGGAACGATGTAACCCCCATCTGATTCGCAAGGTAACTCTCAGGTACCAAGGACAGAGGAGGAGAAATGGGCACCATTCAATTTGGTGTACCCGTTTTTCCCCCTCTGTTTTGTTTTGGTCGATAAGACTCCTATCGACATAAGTGCAACGAAGGCCTCGCCAAAGGCTCAGCGAAGCCAAGTTTTCTAAGATCTTATTGTTCACAGGAGGTGCCACATGTCCAATTTGAAACGTACGCCACTATTTGATTCTTATGCAAAGTATGGCGCGAAAACCATCGACTTCGGTGGTTGGGATCTGCCAGTGCAGTTTACAAGCATTGGTCAAGAGCATGAAGCCGTTCGGACAAAAGCTGGTCTATTTGATGTTTCCCATATGGGAGAAGTGGACGTAAAAGGGGAAAACGCTCTTTCTTATCTCCAGCGTGTGACTACGAATGACGTGTCCAAGCTGCAAGTCGGGCAGGCGCAGTACAGTGTGCTTTGCTACCCGGATGGGGGGACGGTAGACGATCTGCTTGTTTACAAGTATGCAGATGATCATTACCTGCTCGTCATCAACGCGGGGAACATCGACAAAGACTATGCGTGGCTAGAAGAACATCTGATTCCAGGCGTAACGATTGAGAATATTTCGCCACAAACAGCACAAATCGCGATTCAAGGTCCTTTGGCAGAGCCCATTCTGCAAAAGCTGACGACTACAGACTTGTCTCAAATCGGTTTTTTCCGTTTTGAGCGTGATGTGCAAGTGAGTGGCATTCCGGCATTGGTCTCTCGCACTGGCTATACTGGCGAAGATGGCTTCGAGATTTATTTGGATGCCGATCGTGCAGCAGAGCTGTGGGACATTTTGCTGGATGCCGGAAAAGATGAAGGTCTGTTGCCGTGCGGTCTCGGTGCGCGCGATACGCTTCGCTTTGAAGCCAAGCTGCCATTGTACGGTCAAGAGCTCAGCAAAGACATTACGCCGATCGAAGCGGGCATTGGCTTTGCTGTCAAGGTAGACAAAGAAGTGCCGTTCATCGGTCAAGAAGTACTGAAGGCACAAAAAGAAAACGGAGCTCCACGCAAGCTGGTAGGGATCGAAATGATCGATCGTGGGATTCCGCGCACGCATTACCCTGTCTATGTGGGGGAAGAGCTCATTGGCGAAGTGACAACGGGAACACAATCCCCAACCTTGAAGAAAAACGTCGGTCTCGCTCTCGTAAAAACCGAGCATACTGCGCTAGGTACACAAGTAGAAGTAGAAATCCGCGGAAAACGTCTGAAAGCAGAAGTCGTTGCCGCTCCATTTTATAAACGCCCAAAAAACTAAACGATCCACCACATACATCCTTTTAGAGGAGGACAACGTCCGTGAAATACCGCTACTTGCCCCAAACTGATCAGGACAAGCGCGAAATGCTGGAAACCCTCGGCATTTCGAGTGTAGAAGAACTGTTTGCTGATATTCCGGAAGAAGTGCGCTTCAAAGGTGCTTTGAATATTCCAGAAGCACTTTCCGAGCCAGATTTGGTGAAGTATTTTACACACCTCGCAAATAAAAACGTAAACTTCAGCACGCATGTTAACTTTCTAGGTGCGGGTGTTTATCAACATTACACGCCGAGCACAGTCAATCACATGCTGCTCCGCGGTGAATTCTTTACCGCTTATACACCTTACCAGCCAGAAATCAGCCAAGGTGAGCTGCAAGCTATTTTCGAGTTCCAAACGATGGTATGTGAGCTGACTGGCATGGAGGTAGCCAACTCCTCGATGTATGACGGCGCGACTTCTTTGGCAGAGGCAGCAATGATGGCTGCTGGCCATACTGGCAAAAAGCGCGTAATCGTTTCCCGTGCTGTACATCCAGAAGCGCGTGGCGTTTTGAAAACATATGCGTATGGTCAAAATGTTGAGCTGGTTGAAGTAGGTATCAACAGCAATGGCGTTACGGATACAGCGGCTCTGGAAGCGCTTGTCGATGAAAACACAGCAGCGGTCATCGTGCAGTATCCGAACTTCTTCGGAAACGTAGAGGACTTGGGAGCGATTGAACCAATCGCGCACGGAAAAGGTGCACTGTTGATTACATCCTCCAATCCGCTTGCTCTGGGTGTACTGGAGGCGCCGGGCAAACTGGGCGCAGATATCGTAGTGGGCGACATGCAGCCATTCGGTATCCCAGCATCCTTTGGTGGACCACATTGCGGATACTTTGCTACGACATCCAAACTGATGCGCAAAATGCCAGGTCGTATCGTCGGTCAAACGAAGGACGAAAATGGCAAACGCGGCTTCGTTTTGACGCTGCAAGCGCGTGAACAACATATTCGTCGTGAAAAAGCGACTTCCAACATCTGCTCGAACCAAGCGCTGCTCGCATTGGCTGCTTCTATTGCCATGACAGCACTCGGCAAACAGGGTGTACAAGAAATGGCGATGATGAATCTGCAAAAAGCTCATTACGCCAAGAATGCCCTGCAAGCAAAAGGGTTGGAGATCGTATTCACTTCTCCATTCTTCAACGAGTTTGTGGTGAAGCTGAACAAACCAGTTGCAGAAGTAAACAAAGGCCTGTTGGCTGCAGGAATCATCGGGGGCTATGATCTCGGTCTCGACTATCCAGAGTTTGCAAATCATACCTTGCTTGCAGTAACTGAGCTGCGAACCAAAGAAGAAATCGACACATTGGCGGCTGAATTGGAGGCGATCACACGTGCGTAACGACCAGGAGAAAGCACTGATTTTTGAAATGAGCAAGCCAGGCCGTGTGGGCTACAATTTGCCGGCTTTGGATGTTCCAGAAGTAGAAGTAGCAAGCCTTTTGCCAAAGCACCTCATTCGTGAAACCCCGGCTGAGCTGCCAGAGGTATCTGAGCTGCAATTGGTTCGTCACTATACAGAACTGTCTCGTCGCAACCACGGGGTAGACAATGGCTTCTATCCGCTTGGTTCTTGCACGATGAAATACAACCCGAAAATTAACGAAGACGTTGCCCGTTACGCAGGCTTTGCGCAGACACATCCGTACCAACCGGAAGAAACCGTACAGGGTGCTTTGGAGCTGTTGTACAACCTGCAAGAAGAGCTGGGTGAAATTACAGGCATGGACGCAGTTACTCTGCAACCAGCCGCTGGTGCTGCGGGTGAGTGGACAGGTTTGATGATGATCCGCGCCTACCACGAGAGCCGTGGGGAAGGCCATCGTACCAAAGTAATCGTGCCGAACTCCGCACACGGTACGAACCCGGCATCTGCTGCTGTAGCTGGTTTGGATACCGTAACCATTGCATCTGACGAGCGTGGATTGGTTGACATTCAAGCGCTGCGTGATGCAGTAGGACCTGACACGGCTGCTTTGATGCTGACGAACCCGAACACACTCGGATTGTTTGAAGAAGATATCGTGGAAATGGCGAAAATCGTCCATGAAGCTGGCGGCCTCTTGTACTATGATGGTGCGAATGCGAACGCGATTTTGGGAATTGCCCGTCCGGGAGACATGGGCTTCGACGTGGTGCATCTGAACTTGCACAAAACGTTTACAGGACCTCACGGCGGTGGCGGTCCAGGTGCAGGTCCGGTCGGCGTGAAAAAAATTCTCGAGCCATTCCTGCCTACCCCAATCGTAGCGAAAAAGGAAGACGGCAGCTTCTACTGGGACAGCAATCGTCCGGCTTCCATCGGTCGCGTAAAAGGCTACAACGGAAACTTCGGTATTCTCGTTCGTGCGTACAGCTATATCCGTACGATGGGGCCAGAAGGCTTGCTGCAAGTTTCCCAAAACGCGGTTCTCTCCGCCAACTACATGATGCGTCGTCTGGCAACGGCTTATCATCTGCCATTTGATCGCGTCTGCAAGCATGAGTTCGTCCTGTCTGGAGTGAACCAGAAGAAGCTGGGCGTACGCACGCTCGATATCGCAAAACGCTTGCTCGACTTCGGTTATCACCCGCCAACGATCTACTTCCCATTGATCGTGGACGAGTGCCTCATGATCGAACCGACCGAAACCGAGACAAAAGAAACACTCGATGAGTTCATCGACGTCATGCTGCAAATTGCCCGCGAGTGCGAGGAAACGCCAGAAATCGTTCAGGAAGCTCCTCATACGACTGTGGTCAAGCGTTTGGATGAAGCGACAGCGGCAAGAAAGCCAATCCTGCGTTATCAGCCGCAAGCATAATCCTAGATTCCAGGAAAAGTCGCCTGTTGTTACGGGCGGCTTTTCTTTCCGCTCAAAATTAGAGCATCAAAGGCTTGCCGTCCCTCGTGCCAGAAGCGTACAATGAAGGCGTTGTGAATGAGGAGGTACATAGATGGAACAGTGGCGCTATATCGTGACCGAAGCCATGTCACCCGCGATGAATATGGCAGTAGATGAAGCAATTTTGCAGTTGCACAGTGAGGGGAAGGTTCTACCGACCGTTCGTTTTTACACGTGGGACCCGGCGACACTGTCTATTGGTTATTTCCAGAAGGCCATCAAGGAAATCAATCTGGAGGAAGTTCAAAATAGAGGACTGGGCTTTGTTCGCAGAGCGACAGGAGGGCGTGCTGTTCTCCACGATCAGGAGCTGACATACAGTGTCATCGTGTCCGAAGAGCATCCGAAAATGCCTTCGAGCGTGACAGAAGCATACAAAATCATCAGCTTGGGACTTCTCCACGGATTCCAAAACCTGGGTCTCTCGGCGGAAATGGTTTCCTTGGCAAGTGAAGAGGAGAAGGAAAAGTACAATTCTCCAGGGTCATCCGCCTGCTTCGATTCTCCCTCTTGGTATGAACTCGTGGTAGAGGGGAAAAAAGTAGCCGGAAGCGCGCAAACCCGACAAAAGGGTGTTATCCTTCAGCATGGCTCTATCCTGCTTGATATGGACGTAGATTTGCTATTCTCACTCTTGCATTTCCCATCCGAACGGGTAAAACAACGGATGATCAATAGCTTCCGACAAAAAGCCGTGACGATCAACGAAGTAAGCCCTCGGCCAATCAGTCTGCAAGAATCTATCGAGGCGTTCTCAAAAGGCTTTGCATCCGGACTGGAAGTGGAGCTGATTCCTTCAACGCTTACGGACGAAGAACTCGCTTTGGCAGAAGAACTTGTGCGTACGCGCTATGCCACAGACGAATGGAATTTGCGTCGTTAAAAAAGAGTAGCTCTCTCGGATTTATGTGCATACCGGGAGAGCTTTTTTTCATTACACGAGTATGTCCAGTGAAAATAATGTACTAGAATCGAATTTACGGGCAGGATGATCAAATACAGTAGAAGGAAGAAAATACACTATTTTTGATTTAGTCCCCACCCTTTTTTGTAACGTGTCGTTACTCTATTTGTACTGGGAGTTCGGTTATAAAGTCTTTATGGTTTGAAGAAGCATAA
The DNA here is from genome assembly GCF_023714195.1 of Brevibacillus sp. MER 51. Lineage (NCBI taxonomy): Bacteria > Bacillati > Bacillota > Bacilli > Caryophanales > Paenibacillaceae > Brevibacillus > Brevibacillus sp. MER 51. The sequence continues at coordinate 229,172 of NZ_JAMAUS010000003.1, forward strand.
TTATTCGGAAGCGAAACTTCGTATACATTATTCTCTTTTGAAAAGCCTAATGACTTCGATTGACGAATAACAAAATGCGGAAATGTAACTTTCAATGTATCGGGTTCTTCGTCCTTATAGTCCTTCAATGTATAACGGAGGTTGCCACATACGAGGATAGGTTGTAAGTCATTGTTTATAGACTTGTGCGAGAATGATGAAATTGGAGAAAGTGGGACATTAAACTAATTCTAAGAGTGACAGGAACCATATTATAAACCTTTTGTTTTTGATCGATTTTTAATACTATAAATACTATTGAATATAATTACTAAATAACGGTTGAGTTGTTATACATTACATGAGAAATGAGGGTATTCATATTCTATGACAACGATAGGTATTGATTTGGGTACTTCGAATAGTCTAGTAGCTTTTTGGTGTGATAACGGTCCCGAGCTAATACCGAATGCGTTGGGAGAACATCTTACTTCATCTGTTGTAAGCATCGATGACAATGGTGAAATTCTGGTTGGCCAAATTGCAAAAGAGCGTCTCATTACCCATCCCCATGTAACTGCAGCAGCCTTCAAACGGTATATGGGTACAGAAAAGCTGTTTAAGTTGGGGCAGTATTCATTTTCTCCTGAAGAGCTTTCCTCTTTTGTCCTAAAAGCCTTGAAGGCAGATGCTGAAGCATTTTTTGGATATGAGGTTACGGAAGCGGTGATTAGCGTTCCGGCTTATTTTAATGACTCTCAGCGAAAGGCAACCAAGCGTGCTGCCGAATTAGCCGGGTTAAAAGTAGAGAGGCTCATCAGTGAACCTACTGCCGCTGCGATCGCGTATGGACTTCATCAGGAAAAGTCCGATACCAAATTCCTGGTCTTTGATTTGGGGGGAGGAACCTTTGACGTTTCTATACTCGAGTTTTTTGAAGGAGTCATGGAGGTCAAATCGATAGCAGGAGATAACTATCTTGGTGGCGAGGACTTCACCAAGCTACTCGCTGCCTATTTTGTTGAAAAAACAGGGATGGATTCTGAGGCTCTAGATGCCAAGGCACACTCTGCCATTGTCAAACAGGCGGAACTTTGTAAACGGATGATTGGCCGAGATCTGATTGGAAAAATGAACTTTACCATAAACGGCAAAACACATGAAATCAGCTTGGATCGAAATGAATTTGAGAAGCTTGCAAGTCAGCTCTTGCTTCGTTTGCGCCACCCGATCGAGCGAGCATTGAGAGACGCATCTCTTACTCCTGAGGAGCTGGATGCTATCATTCTCATCGGTGGTGCCACCAGAATGCCGATAATCAAGTCGACTGTTAGCAAAATGTTTGGACGCTTGCCCTACTCGCAAATCAACCCAGATGAATCGGTAGCGATTGGAGCTGCGATTCAAGTTGCTCTCAAGGAGAGAAACGAAGCCTTAAAAGAGATTATTCTGACGGATGTATGCCCTTATACGCTTGGAACCGATATTGTGAAAAGAACAGCAAGCGGCTTTGAGGATGGACATTATCTGCCGATCATTGAACGTAACACGCCCATACCAGTGAGCAAAGTAAAGCGTCTGTATACAGTCAATGATGATCAGACTGCGATTCTCACCGAAATATACCAGGGGGAGAGCCGCCGTGTCGAGAACAACATCAAACTGGGGGAACTCAAAGTAGAGGTGCCAAAAGGTCCCGCAGGCCAGCAGTCTATAGATATACGCTATACCTATGATATTAATGGGATTTTGGAGGTTGAAGTTACTATAGTCAGTACTGGCTTGAAAAAGAACATGATTATTGAGAAAAACCCAGGAAGCCTGTCACCTGAGGAGATCGAAGCTCGTCTTAACGAATTGAGAGATATCAAAATCCATCCGCGTGACAGGGCCGAAAATAGACTGTTGCTTGCTCGGGGTGAACGGATGTATGAAGAATCCCTTGGGGACAAACGCACAGAAATTGCATATTTACTGGAAAAGTTCGAAGCTGTGTTAGCCACACAAGATCAGCAACTGATAAAAAAGGCAACTTTAGCGTTTAAAAAACAACTGGATCATTTAGAAGGGGGGTTCGACTACTAATGGGTGTGTGGGAGGTACTGGGGATTGAACCCACAGAAGATATTCAATCGATTAAAAAAGCCTACTCCCAAAAACTGAAGGTTCACCACCCAGAGGATGATCCGGAAGGCTATCAAAGGCTAAGAGAAGCATATGACTATGCAGTGAAGGCTGCGAAAAAGGGTGCCATCAAAGAAACTGGCCCATCGTTCACCGATGAAAACAACATCCATATCTGGCCCAATCCTCCCAACACGGTCGAGCTAACAGTTGAAACTATAGACCGACCAGAAGAGATTGACCCAGTAGATGAATTCATGGAACAAGTTGAAGAGGTGTATTCTGATTTCCCTTCTCGTATCAGCCATGAACAATGGTCAAAGCTATTAAATAACGATATTGTCTGGAATGTAAGGCTCACAGAAATAGTAGAAGTAACCTTATTGGATTTCTTGCATGAACATCGGTTTCTCCCTAAAAGAGTTTGGGAATCCATCGAATACTGTTTTCGTTGGCGTGAACTAGCAACAGAAGATCCGGATGATCGAATGGAGCATTTCACCGAAGAGTTTTACCATTTTTATTGTAGACAATTGGATGAACCTGCTCTTCGTTATACCTTTATACAGCATGCAGCCGATTTAGACTACGATGTGTTTCTGAACAAGCGGGAGACGGCATATCAGGCACTTAAGGAAAACAATCTGGAACTGGCAGGTCAATCGCTTGATGAAGCATATGCGATGTATTCAGATGATCCTGACTTGCTTCGGCTACGGGGTGAATACTTCCTTCGAATGGGTGAAAAGGAGTCTGCTCTTGCTGCAATGGAACACGGAATCCTTATTGATCCAGATGACATCGATTGGTATCTGATTCGATCTCGGATATGGTATGAAACCCATCAATTCGTAGAAGCAAAAGACGAATGTCTGTACATCCTCTCACGTATGCCTGCCAATATGGGTAACCTGCGTCTGTTGGGGAAATGCCTCATTCAGCTTGGTGAGTTAGAGAAGGCAGAGGAGAACTACTTGAAGATATTGGAGAGTTTTCCGAATGATATCGATGCCATAACCAGCCTTGCACAAATCCGTTCTGAGATGGTGGAGCGGGCCAAGCGGATGCCCATTTTCACCAGAAGATCAGTCATAAAGAGATTGTATAAAAAGCTTGGGAAGCCAAATTTTTTTGGCAGTGTGAAACTGTTTTGGATGCAGTTGCCCAAAGCAGGTGTCGTATTCATTCTATCCTTCATTCTTTTTCTACATGTTTTGTTATCTGATTCTTTCATCAATGATACCGGATTAACACCTATCTCCTATCTAAAAAATAGGATTCATCCTGTAGAACTATCTTCCACTGAGGTGCTGAATCAACTGGATTATTCTGATGTCGCCCAAATAAAGCTTCCCAGTGTTCAGTTTCTAGGAATAACAGAGTATCAATTAAAAGCCCAAACGGGTGCTATCAGTACTCGATATAATTCTTCCTACAGTAAGAAACGTAATTGGGCTCGAAGCATTCTCCCCACAGGATGGTTTTATGTTGCTAAGCTTGATAACTCATCAATCGTTTTATTGGTCTCAGATGCCAATCAAGCAGTGCAGTTACAAAAAAGTAATTTCATTGATTCGCCAGGAACAATCGTGAAAATGCCGCAAGAGTTACCTGACTATGTATGGGAAGTTTTGCAGATTACAGACTTTGGATCCAAATACAAAGATTCCAAATTTGTTGTCGATAAACTAATTGTTGTACATAATGTCACGAATGAAGTTCCCGTCAAAGCAGTGATTTATTCCGTATTGTTACTAGTTCTCTATGCATTTTTGCTTCGACTGTTTGTCAGAACCTACAAAACGGTCCGATTCTAATAAGGAGGAACCGATGGCACCCACCGTTCTTACCTATAATCAGAAGGGTCACAGATTATTTCTGCGAGCTCTTTCGTCTGTTTGCTTTAGCAAAAGTGGAGCCTACTATTATGCGTTATATCATGAAAATTTAAGTAGACGAACGTGCCTATTTCTTCTTAAGGAAAAACAGATTACAGATAAGACCGCACTAATTGATACAATAAAATGGCTCATATCGGAAGGGAAGAGGGAAGAATTCAATCGTCTCCGTCATTTCTTATTTACTTTTTCCGAATCAGAACGAACGGCATACATTCAAGCGTTGCCCGAGGACCATCAATCGAAATCTCAGTTGATTCTTGTCGATTACTATTCGAGATTTCTGCCTTCAGAGGGGATTGCTGCTCATGACTATGCTTGGTGTGTCCTTTTATCCAGAGCTGGTTTGAAACTGGGTTACTTGCAAAAGGATCAGGCAATCGAATATATGTTGTGTGCTGCAAGACAGGCACAACAAGCGTATTCCGGATGGAGTGAATATATTGCCGGTTTTGTGGCAGGAATTGATTTTTTAATTCCGGATACGTCTTTCCAAACTGCTAAAGAAAATCGAGGTTTCTACACCAAGCTGCTCGCCTCTAGGCACAGTCCCATGCGTCAAGTTGATTGGAATGTAGCTCTCAACAGTAATAAATGATCTGACCTTCGTGAAATATCAGTCCTCAATCGTACCAAAAAGATGTAGGGCTGGCTTGATTTTGAGTAAACCAAACGAACTTAAAGGCTAAGAGATGGCCTTTGCCAAAAAAAGAAGAACTAACGAAGACGTTAGTTCATTCATAGGCCGAAACAGCAGCGGTAGTCTAAGACTTTATTTTTCACATCTTAGTCCGCCGCTGTTTCTTTTATTGAACCGGTTTTAAACTTATTTTGCGAAGGCTGCCGAATATATATTTGAAAAACCGCGTTAGATCAATAACTCCAGACTAAAACGTTATTTTCATTACACGAGTACACTTGTGTTGATATGCTGTTCAAACAAGTCTTGTAGCGTAAGTGCGACGGGTCCTGGCTGTCCGTTTCCGACAGCGACGCTATCTACCGAGATGAGCGGCATGATTTCCGCTGTCGTGCTGGTGAGGAATATTTCATCGGCTTGCTTCAAGAAAGCAATGTCGAATGCTTCTTCATGGACAGTGATGCCATTGTCTCGAGCCAAATCAATGACCACTTGCCGAGTAATTCCGTGCAGGATCAGATTGTCAGCCGGATGTGTATACAGCTCGCCATTTTTCACGACGAACAAATTGGAAGAGCTGCACTCTGTGATGATGCCGTTGCGGTGCAAAATCGATTCTTGGGCACCTGCATCCTTTGCGTATTGTTTGACCAGAACAGCTCCCAGCAAATTGAGCGTTTTGATATCGCAACGCAGCCAGCGAATATCTTCGACGAGCTGAGCTGTCCAGCCTTTCTTCATTTCGGCAACAGGGCGGTCCTTGCGACGGACAAAGCCCATAATCACAGGCTGGATTCCAGACGGAATATCGTGTACACGCGGAGCGGTGCCACGGGATACTTGCAAGTAAAGACTGGCGTCGCCATTCTCCGTGATGTTGTTCTTGGCAATTAGCTGATTCGCTAAGTCTGTCAGCTCTTCTGCGTTCCATGGGAGCTCCATTTTTATTTCTTTGGCACTCCGAAATAATCGGGTAAGATGTCCATCCCATTGGTACATGCGCCCCTTATAAATGCGTACTACTTCATAGATGCCATCCCCAAAGTTATAACCGCGGTCTTCTGGATGAACTGCGACTTGGCCTTCTTCTACCCATTTTCCATCTACATATAGCATGGTGCTTCCCCCTCAATGGATTCCAATCCGTTTCTTTCAAACGGTTTTTTGTTGATTCAACCTTAGCAAAAGGCAAGGACATCGGTCAATTTGAAAGTCGCCTTTTCTTTATCAATAATTTTACGAAGTAAAGCCTCTTTCTATTAAGAATTCATATGGAAGGAAGTCATGCGAAAAATCGACGTTTTGGGCAGAAGAAAGCGAAAGCTGTCCAGGGATGGCGCAGGATGAAGTTATTTGACTAACTATTCTGACTAGACTCGGTTTGTCGTAAACACCCATAATAAATAGTAAAGAGCGAAGGAAAGGGAGAATGCCATGCGATCTGTCCGTCATTATGCGCTATGTGCCCTGCTTGTCTGTGGAACAATATTGCCGATACCTTTCCTTTCCCATCGTGTTCATGCAGAAGAAGCTCAAGAGTGGATTGATCGTGAACGCTTGTACACCCATGTCGAGCAATTGGCGAGAACAGCCCGTCCACCTGCTACTGAAACGGAATTTGCGGCAGCTGTCTATGTGGAAAATACACTTCGATCTTACGGCTACAAGACCAAGCTCGATCCATTTTCTTATTATACGTACCGAAAGCCTACTACTCTATCACTGACAATGGAAGAATGGCCGGATCAAAAATGGACAGTAAGTGTATTTACTTTTGGGATCAATGGAACCGTAACAGCACAAGTGGTGGATGCAGGATTGGGAAGGGCGGTTGATTTTGCGAATGATGCCTCCCGGGGAAAAATTGCCTTGGTCAAGCGAGGCGAGATTTCGTTTGGAGAAAAAGTACGCCAAGCAGCGGCTGCGGGAGCCGTTGGTCTGATTATCTGGAATGATCGGGAGGAAGTCTGGAATGCTTCACTGGGCGACCCCTTGGATATTGCTGTTCCTGTAATCGCTTTGTCCAAAGCGGATGGTACGAAGCTCCAAAAACGCATCTTGGACAAGCAGCCCGTGAAGGGAACCGTCAAGGTAGAAGGAGCCGTAACGACCAAGCAAACCTCGTATAATATCGTGGCAAGCCGAAAGCCTAATCAAAATGACACCGGGCAGGTCGTTATGGTATCCGCTCACCATGATTCCGCCGGGTTATCAGCCGGGGCAAATCACAATGGCTCTGGTGTAGCTGCCTTACTTGAGATAGCGCGTAATATGGCTGACAAGCCGATCGATACGGAAGTGAGGTTCGTCAGTTTTGGCGCGGCTACTTCGGGAAGCAGAGGTCCGATTGCTTATGCAAATGCCTTATCAGCCAAAGACCGACAAGCGATGATTGCAGCCTTCTATATCGAAGGGGTGGGCAGTCAAAAGGCGGAACTCGTTGCAACCAATTCGCAGGGAAACGAAAATCTGCCAACCCAACTCCTGAGAGCAGCAGGGGTGTCTCCAACAGATAAGGACGGGAAACGTGAACGAAACGGTGCAGCGGACTCTTTAGCCGCCGCGGGTATTCCTACGGCACTTGTGACGAGTGCAGGGATGGGACAAACAACAGATGACTCCATCGCGCAGATTGATTGGGCACAAATCGCAACGGCGACAAAGGCGGTTCTTTCAGCGATTGACAAAATTACAGAGCAAACAACGCCAGCTTATCCGATCGGTTCTCCAAATGGGGGACAACTGAGAGCGGAAAGTGAGTCTTTGCTGTAAACAGTAAACGTCTCCTTCGGGGGACGTTTTTCGTTTGTGGTAAAATGAGGGAGAGTAACCTTGTATAGAGGAGGCCTACATGACGATGAGTCCTTTAAATATTTTGGTGTTTATCTTTTTTTTCTTGGTAGTGGTCGGAATATTGAATTGGCTCCTATAATGGCGAAAAAAAGTGGCCAAGATTCTGTCTTGACCACAGGAGCTACGAGTAAACAATCCATGTCAATTCTGGTGCTTCCAAACGTACCAGCCCATTAAGAACATGCCGCAATAGGTCGCTGCACTGGCAATTGCAGACATACTCCACGGAACAACGAGTGTGAGGACAGAGAATACAAAGACGGTAAGCAGCATGACGACAATGAGTGGCAGCATTTGTAGATGTTGACGTGTCGCAATTGGATGTGTCAACGAATAGAGGAGGGCTGCGACAATGACTCCACCATGCACGAGTGAGAGGATAGCGAGAAGCCAATCGCCACCCGGTATCATTTGCACCAATATTTGTTTGATAGGCAATACAGAGGCGTGGGCATCATGCCAGTGGGCAAGAAGGATAGCTTGACCTGACATCGTGAACAAAAGAAAGATTCCAGCTCCGATCATTGCGCCCATCCGAACAGATTGCTCATGGGACGCATGTACTGCCAATGGTAGGGTCGCGGCCAAGCCGATGAGAAAATGCAAGGCAAGGAAAAATACGGCGTGAATCAGCCAGTTCACGTTCATTTGATAACCCAAGCTCGGTAGAGGCACATGGGATTGTGCACTGAAAATCAATCCGAATAATACTAAACTGATGGATAGAGATACGGCTGTTGCAGTGACAATCCATCTCCGACGATTTATGATAAAGAAGATGGCTGCAATGGTGAGAAGGATGAACCAAAGAGGAGAGACCCCATCCAAGAGGAAATCTGCCTGTTGGCCAAGCATGACTCCTGTATACCCCAATAGCAGAATGTGGGTGATGACAGATAGGCTAGAAGCGAACGCTTCGCCACACAATACGTAGTACAGCTCGTACAGGGAGCGAATTTGCTTGCGATGGCAAAAGGTCAACAGCTGGACGCCGAACCAGCCGAGGCCAAGAGCCGCAAGTGCAATGCCTATTGTCCCCCAGGAACCGAAATAAGTAAAAAAGCGTAACCATTCATATCCACCCAAGTAGAATCCGCCTAACGCAGACCCTCCAAAAAGCACGGCGATACGCCAAGCGACTTTGTCCATAGGCATCATCCTCACTTGCAACTTGGTACAAGTGTATGAGACAAACAGGTCCGTTCAGAACAGATGATATTAAATAAACATAAATGTTTACAAATTATACTTAATGGAATATAATGAGGAACATACCAGTATTTAGATTATCGATGGGGTGAAACCATGAAAATTGTAGGAATAGCCGGAAGCATGAATGCCAATTCTACGACAAAACAAGCGATTCATATTGTACTTGAAGCCGCGAAGGCTGCAGGTGCCGATGTTGAAATGATTCATCTGGCGGACTGGAAGCTGCCACTGTATGATGACCGTGATGATACCAGTACGTATCCTGAAATTGTCCATCAATTTGTCAAAGCGGTTTCTGAAGCAGATGGATTGGTAATCGGTTCGCCTGAATACCATGGCACGATGACAGGTGCTTTGAAAAATGCCATTGACTTCCTGGAAGGGCGCATTTTGCGTGATAAGCAAGTTGCCATCATTGGTGTCGCTGGCGGAAGTATGGGTGCTACGAACACGGTCAACACCTTGCAATTAATCATGCGCAACCTGCATGCATGGCCGTTGCCATCTAGCCCTTCCATCCCAAGTGCTTACAATGCCTTTACACCAGAAGGCAAGCTGAAGGATGAGCGATTGCAGGCGCGCATGGAGCAATTGGGTCAACAACTCGTACAATATGTCCAAATGATGAACCCAACACCAGAAAAACAGCTACGATAGGTACTTTTCTCTTGCAAATGCTTCTCATTACACGGTATCATATTTCTACGTGCCTTTTTTGGCTAGATGAAATAACGGTTTGGAAATGAGGGGTTCACAATGCCGCCGACGCCGAGTATGGAAGACTATTTGGAACGCATTTACAACTTAATTGAAGAAAAGGGCTATGCTCGTGTCTCCGATATTGCTGAAGCGTTGGAAGTACATCCCTCTTCGGTCACGAAAATGGTTCAAAAACTAGACAAAGACAAGTATCTCGTTTATGAAAAATACCGTGGGCTTGTCTTGACGGCAAAAGGGAAGAAAATCGGAAAACGCCTAGTGGACCGTCACAGTCTTCTGGAAGAATTTATGCGGATCATTGGCTTGGATGAAGAGCACATTTATCAGGATGTGGAAGGAATCGAGCACCACCTGAGCTGGGAATCGATTACATGTCTGGAGTATCTGGTTCAGTACTTCGAGGCAGATCCAAAGCGTATAGAAGAGCTTCGTAACATTCGTTTGTTAGATGAGCAAAAAGAGGAATAGTCCATATCGTTATCGTATTATAGCGCAAGCCGACCAGGCTTGCGTTTTTCTTTGTGGTAAAGGAAAAGCTGTCGTCTTATACATGGAAAAGGGGAGGAATTTTAGGGAGGGGAAACAACGTGAAAGCGGATGCAGTCTTTGAAGGTGGCGGTGTAAAAGGAATCGCTTTTATCGGTGCCTTGCGAGTCATGGAGGAGAATGGATACACATGGGAAAGGCTCGCTGGTACCTCGGCAGGGTCCATTGTTGCGGCTTTGCTCGCCGCAGGCTATTCCAGCCATGAGTTGAAACCGATCTTTGAAGAGCTGGATTACCTTCACTTTCTCAAGCGCTCAGGGCTAGGCAAGCTCCCTCTCATCGGACCAATCTATGAACTCGTCGTGCGAGAAGGGATTTATCGAGCAGATCGAATTGAGTTGTTCATAGAGGAGTTGTTATTACGAAAAGGAGTACGAACATTCGGAGATCTTCCACCTGGTAAGCTGAAGATTGTCGCATCTGATGTCACTGACGGAAAAATGCTTATCTTTCCCGACGATTTGGTACGGTATGGTGTAGAGCCCGATCAATTCCCTGTGGCACGAGCCGTTCGTATGTCTTCCTCCATTCCGTTCTTTTTTCAGCCAGCAAAGCTGACAAATGCTGGACATGTACATTACATCGTCGATGGCGCATTATTGAGCAACTACCCCGTTTGGTTGTTTGATGTACCGGGGACTCCGCGGTGGCCTACGATTGGTTTTCGTCTAAGTGATGATCAAGACAAGAGAGAAGCGACCAGCATCAAAGGTCTTTTTTCCTTCTCCCGGGGATTGCTGGCGACTATGCTTGATGCTCATGACCGTCTCTATGTGGAAAAGGCAAAAGCCGTCCGGACGATTTTTATCCATACATTAGGGGTGAGAACCACTCAATTTCAGCTGTCAAATGAAATCAGGCAACAATTGTTTGAATCAGGGGAGGGAGCGGCTCACAAATTTTTGGCACAATGGGATTTTGAAGATTACGTCAAAGTGTTTCGCAATCGTTCTCCGAAAATGCTGGTCTAATAAAAAAACAGGTCGCCGATTCAGGCAACCTGTTCTTCTTTTTAGTGGGAGATATTATTTTGGGATTTTTCGTCTTGCTTCTCTTTTTGCTTCCCTTTGCTGCCTTCGATCACACGAAACGGATGATCTTTTCTAGGGGTAGTCGACTGCTTTTTCACTGCTTGCCGAGCGATGGAGGGCTTTTGCTTCACCTTGACCTTTGGCTGTCTAGGTTTGCCTGCTCCTGCGCCTTGTGAAAAGAAAGAGCCGGTTTGTAAATAATTGCGCACGACCAAGAAAAGTACAACGGATAATCCCAAGATGACAATCGTACTGACAGGATCATTGATGAGAGTGATCAAAAATCCGTAAATCGCCAATACGATCACTATCAGAATCACTGGTGGAATGCGGCGTAACATAGGGCTTCACCTCTATGGGAATAAAAATGCCTCACGTTATCCGGTCGTAATCATTCTTTCCTGCACGTGCTTCTGATCAAGCTCCCGCATCTTCTGGAAGGAAGCGATGGCTACCTCGACTTGGCTGTCATCTGGTTCACGAGTTGTGATCTTTTGCAGCCACAATCCTGGATAACCAAGATAACGTAGGACGGGTACATCACGGAGCTTGTTTGTCCACTGCAAAACCTCATAAGAGACGCCGATTACCAGTGGCAAAAGAACAATGCGTTGTACGACCCTCTCCGTCAGGGAGTCATAACTGAACAGTGAGTAAATCACTACACCGACGAACACTGAGAAAATGAGAAAACTGCTCCCGCAACGATAATGCAGAGCGGAAAATTTTTGTACATTGGCTACTGTTAATTCTACCCCGGATTCGAATGCGTTAATCACTTTATGCTCGGCTCCGTGGTATTGAAAAAGCCTTTTAATCAACGGAGTTTGTGCAATCGCTGTAATGTAGCCGAGGAGGAGCAAAATTTTAAATCCGCCTTCAGCCAACGTTTGAGGAACGCCATCCGGTACCCATTTTCCGAGTAAAAAGTCTGCCAGGAAAACGGGAACGAGTGTGAATACGAATTTCCCGAACAAGAAGGAAAGTACCCCGACGACAGCAACACCCAGAATCATGGTGAGCTTCGATGGACTTTCAGAAACTTCTTCTCCAGACTCCATACTGTATTGTTCAGAGGCGAAGTTGAGATGTTTGGCCCCATTGGCGCTGGCTTCGACCAAACCAACAATCCCACGCAAAAACGGAATCTTTTTCAGCGTAGTAATCCATTTATATTCGGACCTTGGGGATTCAAAATACTCAATTTCATGATTTTTTTTGCGAACAGCCGTAACAGTCGTGGTTTTGCCACCGAACATAACTCCTTCGATGACGGCCTGACCGCCGTAGCTAGGTACGTTTTGTTGCGCCAACACAATCACCATCCTTACCACTATATTAACGGAAATGGCGACTTGAAGCTACAAGGAGTTCGCACTTTTCCAACAAATGTAAAGTAAAAGTGAAAAGCTTGGAGGAAGAGCATACTAGAGAACAGAGGTGATGGAAATGGAAATAAGCAAAACAGGACGGAGGCACAAGCAAGCACGTGTATCCCATACAGAGGAAGGCAGGAAAGGGAGTAAAAGAATCTCCGCTTCGAAGATTTTGGAGGTCGCATTCTGGGGAACGATCATTTGGGGGCTCGTTCGATTGATGGCTCACTTTTTGAACATGACCCCGTACGGAGTGGGGGCGTTTGCACGTCCTTTTATCAGCATCGAGGACGAAAATACGTTTGCGAGCGTGTGCCTTGGTGGTATTGTGCTGTTTGTTGAAACAGTCGTTGCTTCCTTTGTGTTTAGCCTGCTATTTAGCCGGATACGTGCGTGGTGGTTGGGACTCGTATACGGGGCGGTCATGTTAGTGATAGCGGGTTTCTTCTTTCATATCGGAAATTGGGAAATAGCCACCTTAAGTACGGAAGGCGCTTGGTACTTGACATTTGGTTTATTCATTGGGATGACAATTATCCTTGAACAATCAGACGAGAATCATGCATGGAATGAGTCCACAAGGTAGGAGGATTTCTCCCTTCCTTGTCAAAATGGATGTAACAATGTTCGAAATGTTGCTTTGGCGATTGTCTGCTTTGGATTCGGAACGGCTTGTGGTAAAATGTTTCATTAATAAAAAAACTTTTATGGGAAGAGGGATGGTCGATGACTTCCGTCTTGTTACTGAACGGGCCCAACCTGAATTTATTGGGGACAAGGGAACCGGATGTTTACGGAAGGGAAACGCTGGAGGATGTGGTGACAAACTTGACGGGTGTCATGGATGGGTTGGGCGGAAAGCTTGAGCATCTCCAATCGAATCACGAAGGTGTCCTCATCGACGCGATTCATCAGGCGAGAGGTGTCCATGACGGCATCTTGATCAATCCAGGGGCATTCACCCATTACAGCTATGCGATTCGAGACGCATTGGCTAGCGTGGCTCTGCCGACGATTGAAGTACATATTTCCAATATTCATGCACGGGAACCATTTCGACATCACTCAGTCATCGCACCAATCGCGATTGGACAAGTTGTCGGGTTGGGGATCGATGGATATGAATGGGCGTTACGAGCGCTCGTCCGTAAAATTGAAAAAAAATAAAAGCTTTCAAAAAGGGGAAAAAGGCTGCCATGAAACAACGTCTGGATAAATTGCGCGAAGCACTTGCACAAGTGGGAGCAGAGGCGTTTATTACCGAAAAAGCAGAGAATCGCTTCTACTTGAGTGGTTTCACAGGATCAACGGGATGGGTAATTGTCACTGAAACAGAGGCGTTTCTCGTCACTGACTTCCGCTATGTGGAACAAGCGCAAGAACAAGCACCTGATTTTACGGTGGTAAATAACGAGAGAAAAGCTGTTGAAGCGATGGCAAAGCTCCTGCAAGAAAAAGGGATCAAGCGTTTGGCATTCGAGAGCAGCGTGTCCTTTGGCACCTATCAGGAATGGAACCAAGGATTTGACGGAGTAGAGCTGGTGTCAACAAGCGGTCTGCTTGAAAAAATCCGCATGTTTAAAGACGAATCCGAGATGGTTATCATTCGTGAAGCAGTTCGTATCGCGGAAGCAGCATTTACGCATATTCAAGGGTACATCAAGCCAGGTGTGCGTGAATCCGATGTTGCCTTGGAATTGGAATACTTCATGCGCAAGCAAGGAGCGTCAGGCTCTGCATTTGATATGATCGTAGCCTCAGGTGTGCGCGGTGCTCTGCCACATGGACGTGCGTCCGAGAAAGTGATTCAGGCAGGGGAAATGGTTACGCTCGACTTTGGTGCTGCATATCAGGGCTATCATTCTGATATCACACGCACGTTGTCTGTGGGAGAGCCAGACCCGAAAATGCGTGAAATCTACGAAATCGTTTTGCGAGCCCAGCTCGCAGGTTTAGAAGCACTGAAGCCAGGTGTCTTTGCAAAAGACGCTGACGCAGCAACAAGAAATATCATCACAGCAGCAGGCTATGGTGACGCATATGGACATAGCGCGGGTCATGGTCTCGGACTGGAAGTTCACGAGCTGCCAGGGCTGTCGACTGTAAGTACGTTCGTATTGGAGCCAGGTATGCTCGTAACGATGGAGCCAGGCATTTACGTCACAGGACTAGGTGGCGTTCGGATCGAAGACGATGTGTGGATTACAGCTGACGGTCATGAGAACCTGAACAAGTCCACGAAAGAGTTGCTCATTTTGCCTGTGTAATTTATACTTATTCTGTTATTGATTGATTTGGGAGGACTACCATGATCTCTGTAAACGATTTTCGTACCGGTTTGACAATCGAAGTGGATGGCAATATTTATACCGTGCTAGAATTCCAACACGTAAAACCAGGTAAAGGTGCGGCTTTCGTTCGCTCCAAACTGCGCAACCTGCGTAACGGCAACACGACGGAAATGACTTTCCGTGGCGGTGAAAAAGTTAACCCTGCCCGCATCGAATCCAGCACCATGCAATACCTGTATGCGAGCGGAGACGAGTACACTTTCATGAATACCGAGACTTATGAGCAAATGACGTTCACCCGCAACCAAATCGAGCGTGAACTGCGTTTCCTCAAGGAAAACATGAACGTGCAAATCATGCAGTACAACGGCGAAACAATCGGTATTCAATTGCCAAATACGGTTGAACTCGTTGTAACGGAATGTGAGCCAGGTGTAAAAGGTGACACTGCTTCCAACGTAACAAAGAAAGCAACCTTGGAAACTGGTTTCGTAGTAAACGTTCCTCTCTTCGTAGAAGAAGGAGAGCGTCTGATTATCGATACTCGTACGGAAGCATACGTTTCCCGCGCGTAAAAGTACAGATTACAAGAAAAAGCTGTGCCCATATGGGTGCAGCTTTTTTTATTTCCTTCTCCGATTGAAGTGGTATTGTAAAAATTATGCAATTGCACTACATTAATTGTAAGAAGAAATAGAAAGTGGAGGGGGATGGCCTTGAGAACGGAACAAGAAATGATGAGCATGCTGATTGATTTCGCTAAAAAGGATGATCGAATCCGCTTGGTAACATTGGAAGGGTCACGCACGAACAGAAATATACCCGCTGATCCATTCCAAGATTATGATATTTCATATTTTGTAACAGAAATGGATTCATTCAAGGAAAATGATGAATGGCTCGATGCTTTTGGGAATCGGATTATGATGCAAAAACCAGAGGATATGGAGCTTTTTCCGTCCGAGCTAGGGAATTGGTTTTCCTATCTGATGCTATTTGAGGATGGGAATAAAGTAGATCTCACACTGATTCCGATAGATGAGACGGAGCAGTATTTCGCAGATAGCGACGGCCTGATTGAGGTTTTGCTGGATAAGGACGAGCATATCCAACACGATGTGCTCCCTTCCGATCACCAATATTGGATCAAGAAACCAACTGCTAGAGAGTTTGACGACTGCTGCAACGAATTTTGGATGGTCTCTACTTACGTTGTCAAAGGTTTGGCGAGAAAAGAAATCCTGTTTGCGATTGACCATCTCAACGAAATCGCCCGACCGAATTTGCTCCGCATGATGGCTTGGCAAATCGGATGTGAGAAAGGGTTTACCTTTAGTGTCGGGAAAAACTACAAATTTATCGATCGCTATCTTCCAAAAGAAGATTGGGAAGCGCTACTATCCAGCTATAACGAAAGCGGCTACCCGCAGATGTGGGCATCGTTGTTCACTTGCTACGCGCTATTTCGAAAGTACTCCAAAGCCGTGGCAGATAGTCTCGGATATCCGTATCCAGATTACGATGAAGCCATTACCAAGTATGCGGATAATATCTACCATTCGTGGAAGTGATGGATGGAACTCAACCGCCTTTTATCAAGGGCGGTTTTCTTATGTTGTGTAGATCGCTCGACGGTCCCCTTTTTGAGGTGTAGCCGGCCAGTGAATCCCCCAGGTATGGCGTGTCAGAGTCGAAGAGAACTGTGCTTTTTCTTCTCCTCCACTATGTTGACTCAAACTTTTTTAAAAAATGTAATCATTTTTGGAAAGAAAATACAAAATGATCCGTTAATCCATATGAAGCCTGCCAAAACGAACGCTGCGCAGCGAACTTTTTTGAAATGGGAGGATTTCCTTTGCAGGATGATTGGTTGCTCATACAACAGGTACAAAAAGGGAATCGGGATGCCTACGCGCACCTGGTCGACAAGTACAAAGAACGATTATACAGCTATCTTTATCGAATGACAGGACAGAAGCAGGATGCTCAAGACCTGACGCAAGAGGCTTTCATCAAAGCGTACTGTCAGCTGGATAAGTATAAGCCGACAGATGCTTTTTTGGCCTGGCTGTATCGGATTGCGTCCAACTTGTGTATAGACGCGTGGCGCAAGAACAAGCACTACGCCAAAACACCTTTGGAAGAGACAAGACTGATTGAATCTGATACACCCGAAAAAGCGTATTTGGAAAAAGAAAAGCAAGATACTTTGCAGCAGCAAATCATGGCGTTGGGGGAAGAATACCGCGTTGTGTTTATGCTGAAATACTTGGAACAGATGAGCTACAAAGAGATTAGCGAAATTTTGCATGTTCCGGTTACAACTGTACAAATGCGTATCCATCACGCCAAGAAAAAGCTCCGGGCTAGTATCGCGCAAGAAATGTCAGGAGGTGCTGCTATCTATGAATTGCTCCAAAACTGAAGAGTTGCGCAAGTATTTGACTGGTGAGCTATCTGCAGGTGAAGCTAGACTGCTGGAAGGACATGTCGAAGAGTGCCTGCTCTGTCAGCGGCAGATGATGGAGGAAGAAGATAGCAGCGAGGAATTTCCCAGCCTGCACGTTCCAAGCGCGTTACCCGCAGATTTTACTGCCCAGGTGATGTCGGCGTTGGAGCACGTCAAGTTGCCGAAACCAAAACCAAATTGGAAAAAAAGGAGTGTAAACATTTTGAAGAAAACCGCGTTAGCAGTAGCGAGTGTCACGGCAATCATTACGTTTGGGTCCATGGTGTCTCCGACTTTTGCGAGCTACGTAAACAGTGTCATCCAATCCATACAAGGCATCGACCAAGGAATGAAGCAGGCAGCAGAGAAGGGTTATGTCCAGGAGATCAATAAAAAGGTGACGGATCAAGGAATTACACTGGTTGTAAAAGAAGTGGTTGCGGATCCGGCTCGGATGGCGATCATTGCAAATATCGTGGATCAAAATGGCAAGCGTATCCCGTTTGATATGGAAAAAAACGCATTGTCCCTTACTTACAAAACCAAGTCAGGTGAAGACCTGAATCCTGGTGGAGGGGGTTATTCCTACGGTGAAGAAGGAGAGTATCTTGTCGTCAACCATGATATTTTCCGATTCCTGAAAGATAGCAAGTCATTACCGGATGAGATGGTCGTCGGTGTCGAAGCAACCATGTTAGGTGGGAAAGAAGGTAGCTGGAAGGTAGAGTTTCCAGTTGATATGAAAAAGGCAAGGGCAGTGGCAAGCTACACCGAGATAGGTCAAAAATATATGACTCCGCATGGAATCGAGATCATGTTGCAAAACATTATGACGGTACCGAGCACAAGTATGATCGAGTTGGAAATAGACTGGACAAAAGAAAGAGAAGAACAAATCCAAAAATGGAAAGAGCAAAACGGCTGGGTTGTAAAAGAGCCAAAAACAGGTGCATTCACAGAAGCCGAGAGGATGGAGAGGTATTTCATCGACCTGGGAGTAGCATTCCAAATAATTGATGAAAAAGGGAATGTGGTAGCAGGATGGGACGATGCGTTGCATGAAGAGCTTAACCAAATTCGAAAGAACAACGTAGAGCACTCGTACCGTGGAAAAGTGCATGATGACGGCAAAGGAGTTACGAAATGGAATGGGATAACTCCACTGGAAAAGAATCAAACGTACAAATTAAAAATGCACTCTCTGTACCTGTATGAGCCAGCGAAGTTTCAGGCAACCATCCCGGTGGATACCCTGTTAAAGGATAAGGTGACAGTGACGAACAGTGACAGTACCTATACCTTTACGGGCTTTACCTTAAAAACGACGGAGGGAGAAGAAAAAATCGGGAATGAGACCTATTTTGGAAAAGGTGCACTGATCTCGTTCTCGGCCATCCTTCCAGAAGGGATTGTTGACACGAGCGAATGGTCAGCGAAGGATGAATCTAAACAAAATTACAAGGTATCCCGCAGCGCAATCTATAAGCGAGATAAGGATGGGCGCGTGCACGTAGAAGGAACATTCTTCATCCGCGACCTTGAAAAACAACCGAAAGAATTAAAGCTGTCCCACGCTATTCAGCAGCGGCAATACCAAGACCTCAACTGGGAAGTTCCGTTTGAGACGTCCGATAACGCCAAACACTAAAAAAATAGACAAATCCCCCTCCTGGATGTATAAGAGGGGGATTTCGTTTTTTATTTGCTTCCAAACCACTCCCACAGCTTCAACACAAACGCTGTAATACCAGCAGCCATCAAAGGCCCGACGGGAATGCCCCGAAAAAACACAATGCCAATAATCGAGCCAATGACGAGTCCGACAATCATATGTGGCTCTGAGCGCAGTAAATCGAGTCCTTTTCCATTCATCCAGGTAGCAATGGCCCCACCAGCCAGTGCGGTTAAGCCGACGACCGTAGTGAAAAGAGGCGTGACGTCTTTCCATGATATTTTTTCGCTGGCGAATGGAACCAGTACGGAAATGGTCAAAAAGAGCAGTCCGAGCTCCAATCCGCGCCGTTCTACTGTTGGGAAAAAACGCTCCAGTGCCGTTAGCTTCAACACCAACAATATACTTGCGGCAGTCGCAATAATCGGTGAGCGCCCAATAAGACCGATAACGATTAGGATGACCAGCATCACTTCTCCAGACATCATTGGCATCAAAACCCCTGTCCCTGTTCTCCTTTCACATTATGAGACAAGGTGTGGGAGTATGCGTTTCTCCTTGATATAAGGAACGATTTGATACTGATCCACTTGAGCGCAGTACCGTATATCGCTTGCGAGATGGTGCTGAATGAGCCTTTTTCCTGTTGTTGTGTGGGGTAACAGCTCGCTCAGTTTTCCAGCGTAATAAAGATAGCTTGCTTTGAGTACTTCACCCAGATCACAAATTTGGATGCTCGGCAACGATTGTTGTGCCTGTGCAATCATCAAGCCGGCAGCTAGACCGTCTTCCAGAGCGAATTCCGACCGGGTGCCGGCACAGTACAGCGTAATATCGAGATGATACGAAAGAGCGTGCCGCATGCATGCAGTGGCATTCAAGAAGCAGCCAATCAAGAGAGCAGAGGCGCGTTCTGCTTTTTGGATCGCGCGAGTCCCGTTCGTCGTGGTGAGAATAAGCTGGCTCCCCGTTTTCCCTAGTGCTGCGATTTCAGTTGGCGAGTTGTTGCAATCGAATTCGGGGATTTTTTTACAGTGACGTTCACCGGCCAAAATACAGTCGCTAGTGCGGAGGGAGTTCGCTTGCCCAATGGTTTCGACCGGGACGACGCTGCGAAATCCATTACCTAATGCGGTGACAATCGTACTGGAGGCACGAAGCACATCAATGACGATGACTACATGATTGCTGATCTGTTCAAAACGTATTTCTTCCACGGTCGGCACCACTTCTATTCGCACGGATAACACCTCCCTCTGTCCATGATTAGGGCTGTATCGCCGCGCAATCCTCGCCGTAGCGTCTCCAAAGAGAATACATCTGTATAGGCAATGTTTCCGAGATTCACGTCGCTGCCAATGGCCTTGATGAAGCTGACCTGTTGATCTTTTTGTGGTGCTTCCCAGATCAGGCGAGTTGCCTTTTCTTTGGCCGCGGTGACAATGTCCAAAACGAAGGAATCGTCAATCTTGCCATCTCCGTCACACACACCGACAGTCCCGCTTTCTCTCGCTTCCACAATAACGTGACTGGCACCATTGTGCAGGTCAAAGCTCAGGGTCTCCAGCAACTCTTCTCGACATGCGCGATACTCGGCCGTTTTTTTTCCGACCTCTGTATAGACCACCAGATCATTGTCTAAGGCGTAATTGATGGCTTCCTGACGCTGTGCAAAGGATAGAGGGAATGTTCCATCGGATATTTCTACCGCAGAAAAACCGAGTGAGCGAATCAGCTTCATATAATCTGCAATTGTATTGTGGCGAATGGCGATTTCAAAAAAAGTTCCTCCTGGCATGATGTGTACGCCATATTGTTTTGCAAGCATCAATTTTTGGCTGAGTATTTCGAGGGGGTACAGAGCGATGGTGCCAAAACCGAGTTTGTATAGATCGATATAGGGAGCAGCCAGCGCTAACAAGTCGGAATAAGCGGTAAGTCCAAGGCCTTTGTCAATGACCATGGTTAAGCCCTTCACACGAGGCTTCTCTCGTATTTGCCCGGACGGGTTTGCCCAGCTATCAGGTAAAAAAGATTGATCACACTCTACCATCGGCAAGTTCCTCATTTCTTCTAGGCGTATGGTTCAGTGTATGCCCAGTGAAGGGGAGGAGTGAGGGCAAAAGCCTATAGAGATGATTCGAAAAGTGCTGAAATGATGTGGTACAGGCATAGAGTGAAACGGAGGGGAGGACGAGACGGTATGTTGGAAAAAGCAATTATGGGTATGGCGGCACTTCGGGTCTTTTCAGGCAGTATCGAGATCATTGCAGCTTTGCTCATTTTGAAAGTGAACCAGGTCGAAAAAGCTCTGCTTATTAATTCAGGTCTGGCGATTGTCGGACCAATTATCTTGATCACCACCACGACTATCGGTTTATTAGGGATGTCGGACCGGGTTAGCTTTGCCAAAATAGCTTGGATTCTGGTGGGAATCTCCTGCATTTTGATTGGCGTCCGCAAATAGCTACCATTTCCTTCCACTGGTAAATGCCATCACCATGGGGAATTATATGTGGGAGAGATTGGATGGGAGGGAATGTGGATGCCAGAATCATTGGCGAATCGAATCGCATACTTGCAAGGGTTGGCAGATGGGCTGGATGTAGGTGAGAAAAGCTCCGAAGGAAAAATTATGGTAGAGATGATTGAGATTCTAAATGAGGTGGAAGGCCAACTGCGAGAGCTTCACGCGCGAGTGGAAGAGGCAGAGGATTATGTGGAGGCCTTGGATGAAGACTTGGAGGACATTGAGCTCTACCTATTTGAAGATGATGATGACCTCTACGAAACCGTTGTCGATTGTGAGGATGATGACGACGAGTATGCGACCTTCTACGATTTGGATGATGATGAAGACGCACAACTGTACGAAGGACAAGTAGATCCCCATCTCGATACGACTTATGAGTTCGCATGCCCTAGTTGCCAAAAAGAAATCTACCTGCACGAGGGCAAAGATGAGGAAGGTTTCAGACACTATGTAATAGAGCCGGTGGATAACAAGAACACGGATAATCGATGATTCCAATAGGAAAAGCTTGCACTCGCGTTCTAGCACGAGAGCAAGCTATTTTTTTTGCATAAATCTCGTCCACCTCTGCATAGGATGGAGGTAAGTCAAAGTGGACAAAGGCAGAATGCTGCAAAAGGAGGGTACCTGATGAATGAGATCTTGGCGATTTTGCCAGCAACTTTACGCACGATTTTGACGGCCCTTCCTATCGCTGTAAGAGAGAATCTGGAAGAGATTCGGCTTCGGCAAAACCAGCCGCTGGAAGTCCGGTTTGGCCAGCAATCCAGCTATGTGACATCGTCGGGACAAATCACCTCGATACCCGCACAAGGATGGCTGTTTTCGGCAGAAGAGGCAGGAAAGCTCTTAAACCAGGTCAGCCAGCATTCTCTCTATGCCTTGGAAGAAGAGTTGAAAAGGGGTTACATCACGGTGGTTGGCGGTCATCGCATTGGCATTGCGGGGAAAGTGGTGCTGGACAAAGGTGAAGTGAAGGGAATCAGAGATGTGACCAGCTTCAACATCCGGATTGCCCGCGAGAAAAAAGGCGCGGCCAAGAAGGTCATGCCGTATTTGTTTGAGGATGGCAAATTGCAAAACACGCTGCTCATCTCCCCACCCCAATGCGGGAAGACAACCTTGTTGCGTGATATCGCACGAACCATCAGCTACGGGAGTGAGTGGTCTTCAAGTCGCAAGGTAGGAATTGTGGACGAGCGTTCCGAGTTGGCGGGATGCTTGCAAGGAGTTCCTCAGAGGGACGTCGGTCCACGAACGGATGTGCTGGACGCTTGCCCAAAGGCAGTAGGGATGATGATGCTGATTCGCTCCATGTCTCCTGATGTTCTGATTGTGGACGAGGTGGGAAGAGCGGAGGATGGTGATGCAGTCTGGGAAGCGATTCATGCAGGTGTAGCCGTCATTTGCTCGGCGCATGGAGCGAGCGTAAAGGAAGTGGCTGAACGTCCCATGCTGGGCAAGCTGATTCGATATGGAGCCTTTTCCCGCTACATCGTACTCAGCCGGGCAAAAGGTGTCGGAACGATCCAGGCCATCTACGATCAAAGCATGAACCTGGTTGAAAGGGAGAAGGTTGTATGGTCAAGCTGATGGGAGCCGTACTCATCCTGTTCTCGGCGTCGATGGTTGGTTGGCAGATCGGCAAGTATTACGCGAATCGTCCCGTTCAGCTTCGGGCTCTGCTCGTTGCTCTGCAAATGCTTGAAACGGAAATCGTGTTCGGGATGACTCCATTACAGCGAGCGTTTGTGAAGGTCGGTCATCGCGTTTCCGAAGAGGTGGGGAAAGTATTTCTTCTAGCAGCTGAATTCCTGCAGACAGAAAAGGCGCATTCGGCTGAGGAAGCGTTGCAACAAGCCATGAACAGACTCTGGACCCAAACCGCCTTGCGTAGACAAGAGCGAGAGGTGCTTGAGAGTCTAGGTCAGGTACTCGGATCATCCGATCGGGAAGACCAGCAAAAGCATTTGCGCCTGGCTGTCACCCACCTGCGAGGGTTGGAAGAGGAGGCTCGTGCAGAACAGGAAAAGTACGAAAAAATGTACAAGAGTTTGGGCTTTTTAGGTGGACTCTTGGTCGTCATCCTGATGTTCTAAAGGCGAGGTGTTCACAGTGGATTTTGATTTGACACCTGTTTTCCAGATAGGAGCAGTAGGGTTCATTACAGCCATCCTGCATACGGTCCTGAAGCAGGCGGGCAAGGAAGATATTGCGCATTGGGCAACTCTGGTTGGATTCATCATTGTCCTTTACATGGTGTCCCATTACATCGGCGATTTGTTCTCCGAAGTAAAACGCGTCTTCCTGTTCAACTGAGGAGGGGCTCCAGATGGAGATTGTACAAATTGTCGGACTAGGACTGGTGGCTACGATTCTCGCGCTAGTCATTAAGGAGCAGAAGCCGATGTTCGCCTTTTTGCTGGCGATCGCGAGCGGAGTCATCATCTTTTACTTTCTCGTCGGAAAAATAGCAGAGGTCATTCGGATTTTGGAAAGATTGGCGGTTCAAGCAGATTTGAACCTTGTGTTTCTGGAAACGATTCTAAAAATCATCGGAATTGCCTACATTGCTGAATTCGGTGCGCAGATGACCCGAGATGCTGGACAAGGTGCGATTGCTTCGAAAATCGAGCTCGCTGGAAAAGTTCTCATACTGGTTATGGCTGTACCGATCATCCAAATCATTATCGAAACAGTGATCGACTTGTTGCCGGCATAAGGGAGGTGGGATGTCCATGGCACATACTTGCAAGCTGATCCTGTTCTGGTTCCTGCTATTTGCCTTGTTTCCAGTAGCGGTGTCAGCTACAACGACACCCGCTGTGGCACCCGGAGCCGGTCCGATCAATCAAATCGTGCAGCAACAGGTCGATCACTTGCAGCTAGACCGAGTCGAACAGTATTGGAAACAGTTGCAGCGCGACTATAAAGGGTACTTGCCTGATTTGAAATCGGAAGGCTTTATCCAAATCCTCATGCAGCAAGGTGACTTTAGTATTTCAGGAGTCCTGCAAGGAATGGGCAAGTTCATCTTTCATGAGATTTTGATGAATGGCAAGCTGCTCAGCTCCATCATTATCATTACAGTCTTCGCGATGATTCTCGAAACGATGCAGAACGCCTTTGAACGCAATGCGGTATCGACAGTGGCGTACTCGATTACGTATCTCGTCTTGATGGTACTTGCGATCAACAGCTTTCATGTCGCCATTACCTATGCAAAAGACGCAATCGCGAACATGTCTGATTTCATGCTGGCCATGATCCCGCTCGTCATCGCGCTGCTCGCTTCGGTAGGCAATCTGGCATCCGCCACAATGTTTCACCCGTTGATTATCTTCATGATCAACACCAGCGGCATGATGATCTCTTATGTCGTATTCCCGCTTCTGTTTCTCTCGGCGATGCTCTCTATCGTCAGCCTGTTTTCAGAGAGGTACAAAGTCACGCAGTTAGCGACCTTGCTGCGCAATATTGCAATGGGTGTCCTTGGCTCGTTTCTGACGATCTTTCTCGCCATCATTTCCATACAAGGAGCCACTTCAGCCGTTGCGGACGGGGTCACGCTCCGAACAGCGAAATACATCACGGGCAATTTCATCCCGATAGTAGGTCGTGTGTTCTCCGATGCGGCAGATACTGTACTCAATGCCTCGCTACTGGTGAAAAATGCCGTGGGCTTGGCGGGAGTTTTGATCCTGATCATGCTATGCGCGTTTCCGGCTTTGAAGATACTGGTACTGGCTCTGATCTACAATCTGTCATCTGCCGTACTCCAACCGCTTGGAAACAGCCCAATCATCAGTGCGTTAGGTACGATTGGGAAAAGTCTTTTGTTCGTCTTCGCTGCTTTGGCAACGGTCGGCCTGATGTTCTTTCTGGCGATTACGATCATTATTGCGGCGGGCAACATCTCCATGATGGTTCGGTAGGTGATGAGATGACGTGGTTAACCCTGTGGTTGAAAAAAATTATCCTGCTCGTCCTTTTGGCTGCCTTCCTCGATCTGATCTTGCCCAATACGACACTGCAACGCTACGTAAAAATGGTGATGGGCTTGATTCTCTTGCTGACAATCATTTCTCCTGTGTTCAGTCTGTTCAGCCTCTCGCAGGAAGATTTGGCCTTTCGTCTGGATCGATACCAGCAAGAGCTGAACAAGCCTGCTTCGGCAGAGTGGAAACGCATCACTGACAAGCTGCTCGGTCAACAAAACCAACAGATGACCGCTTACGTCCAGTCACAGGTAGCGTCCTCAGTAAAAGCGAGTGTCAAAGAGCAGTACGGCGTAACTGTCGAAGATGTCACGATTACCGTCAATCAGCAAAATCCAGAACAGCCAACCCTTGAGCGAATCGAGCTGGTAGTCGGTGACGCAAACAAGGAAGAGCAAAAAGGGCAGAGCACGATTGAGCCGATTAAACCTGTCCAACCTGTTGAGATTACGATTGGCAAACCCATTGAAATACAACCGGATCCCAAACCAGATATTGCAGCAACAGCTCATCATGACAACCCACTTTATGCGCAAATCACAAACGACGTCGCCAAAGAGTGGGGGCTCTCGAGAAGTCAGGTCGTCATCAAAGACGAATCGAGAGAAAGAGAGAAACGGTAGCGGATACAGTCAGGAAGCGAGGTGAAAACAATGAACCAATTGTGGGAAAAGCTGAAAAGTCTGTTTATGAAGCAGCAAGGCGAGACGATGCAGGAAGAAAAGAAAATCGTAGTAGGAAGCAAGGGGAAAAACCAAAAACTAAAGCCGCTGCACTATTTCATCGTCATATTGGGAATTGGCGTAGCCATCATGATTCTGACGGATTTCCTCAGAGTGGAAAAAGACCAGCCACTCGGATTTGGAGATATAGGGAGTGAGGCGCCAGGTCCTTCTGGAGGCGATACAACTTCCCAGGTGTTGGGGGGATCACCGACTACCGATGTCATTGCCGAATATGAAAACATTTACGAGACACAGCTTCGCGATATCCTAGCTTCTGTTGTCGGCGTCGGTGAAGTAGAGGTCATGGTCAATCTGGAATCAACACCAGAGCTGGTTGTGGAAAAAAACCGCAACATTCGTTCCTCAACCAATCAGGAAATGGACAAAGAAAAGGCAACCCGCAATCAAAATGATCAGTCACGAGATGAGCAGGTCGTCATTGTGCAAGGCGGCAAGCAAGATGCCCCCGTTATTGTGAAGACGCTGAAGCCGAAAGTCCGCGGGGTCCTGGTAGTTGCAAAAGGGGCCGATAACATCCAGGTTAAAGCGTGGATCACTGAAGCCGTTCAAAAGGTTTTGGATGTTCCCGCTTATAAAATATCCATTTTGCCCAAAAAAGGGTAGGAGGTAATGGCGAATGATTCTGCGAAAGCAAACGGTTTGGTTGTTGACAATGCTTGCTGTCATGGTTGTGCTCTCTGGATATTACTTGGTAAAGGGACCGCAAGAACAGGTCCCAACATCAGGACAAGAGCAAGCCGTTCAGAAGCAAGAGCAAATTTCCGGAGTGGTTGTTGAATCCAAGCAAGTAGATCACGCCCCACAAGCAACCCCTGTCGATCAAGCTCCAAAGACAACTCCGGCAGACGAAAAAACTGGCACGAAGGAAGCGAAAACGCCTGCTTCGCCAGATGCAAAACCAGCAGCATCGAACACAGTCGTCCCGGTAGCAGAAACGGCAAGTGAAATTTTCCAAGGCTACAAGATGAAACGCGAAGCCATGCTGGCGCAACAAAAAGACGAACAGCTAGCGATCGTAAACAGCACGGATTCCTCTCCACAGGCAGTAGCTGAAGCGATGGCCAAGTTTGAAGAACTATCCAATATGGAAAGTGCTACCATGACTGCAGAAGAAATGCTCAAGGCGAGTGGTTATCAGGATGCGGTCGTTACTGTCCAAAATGAAAAGGCGACAGTCATAGTACAAAAAGATAAATTGAGCGCAACCGAGGTTGTGGAAATCATTGCAAACGTGAAGCAGCACTTGAACATTCCGGCAACAAACATTAACGTACAATACAAGTCTTCCTAATCAAACTACGGTACTTTCCCGTTATAAGGGACAGGAGAAACGGGCATGATGGTAAGGATTTTCTCGCTTCTGTTGGAAAAGAAGCGGGGAAATCCTTTCTTGACGTGGTTTAGGCAACAGGCTACCATGGATTTATGGTTTGCCAAAAGGATACATAATGGACTCCACGAACCTCTATTGAAAGAAAAGAAGGAGTGCTTGTTCGTAATGAAAATGCATGAGATCCGTGAAATTATTAAGTTAATTGATCAATCATCCATTCAAGAATTTAACTTGGAAACAGAAGGTGCCAAGGTGTCTCTGAAAAAATCCAATGGTACGGAAACGATTGTCGTCACGCAACCAGCGGTTCAAGCTCCTGTTGCAGCACCAGTAGCACATATCCCGGCTCAGCCAGTTGTCGCAGCAGCACCAGTCGCAGCAGAAGCTCCGAAAGCAGCAGCTGTACAAGCATCGGATGACGCAAATCTCCACAAGATTGTATCTCCAATGGTAGGGACTTTCTATAGCGCACCAGAACCAGGCAAGCCGCCTTACGTACAAGCTGGTGACAAAGTGACAGCGAGCAAAGTCGTTTGCATCGTGGAAGCAATGAAACTCTTTAACGAAATCGAAGCAGAAGTAAGCGGAGAAATCGTGAAAGTGCTCGTAGAAGACGGCCAATTGGTTGAGTATGGCCAAGCATTGTTTTTGGTGAAGCCAGAATAAGGTGGGGGAGAGCGGAATGTTTCAAAAAGTATTGATTGCCAATCGCGGGGAGATTGCCGTGCGTATTATCCGGGCATGCCGCGAGCTGGGCATTCGTACGGTCGCCGTCTACTCCGAAGCGGATCGTGAAGCGCTTCATGTGAAGCTGGCCGACGAAGCCTACTGTATTGGTCCCAAGGCATCCAAGGAAAGCTATTTGAATATAGCAAACATCATGAGTGTAGCGACCAAGGTAGGGGCAGACGCCATCCATCCTGGTTATGGCTTCTTGGCAGAAAACGCCGATTTTGCCGAGATTTGTGCCGCATGCAACATTACCTTTATCGGTCCAGACCCAGAAGCAATTGTGAAGATGGGGGACAAGTCCACAGCGAAGGATACGATGAAAACCGCAGGTGTGCCTACTGTACCAGGTACGGAAGGGCTGATCGAAGATGTGGCTGACGCTGTCGTCACCGCAAACGAGATTGGCTATCCTGTCATGGTCAAAGCGACAGCGGGTGGCGGCGGACGCGGAATGCGCGTAGCTGTAGACGACGAGGATTTGGAAAAAGCCATCCGTCAGGCGCAAAATGAAGCAAAAACGGCTTTTGGCAATCCAGGTGTTTACTTGGAGAAGTTCGTGGAAGGCCCACGCCATGTGGAAATTCAAATCATGGCAGACAAGCATGGCAATGCCGTATACCTGGGTGAGCGCGACTGCTCTATCCAACGTCGTCACCAAAAGCTGATCGAGGAAGCGCCATCGCCAGCACTGAGCGAAGAGCTGCGCCGTCAAATGGGTGAAGCTGCTGTTGCGGCGGCAAAAGCCGTTTCCTATCACGGCGCGGGCACTGTCGAGTTTTTGCTGGACAAACACGGAAAGTTCTACTTCATGGAAATGAATACACGTATTCAGGTAGAACATCCGGTAACCGAGCTGGTGACTGGCTTTGACCTGATCAAAGAGCAGCTGACCGTAGCGGCAGGCCAACCATTGTCCTTTACGCAAGAGGATATCAAAATGGATGGTTGGGCTATTGAATGCCGTATTAATGCCGAGAATCCTGCGAAAAACTTCATGCCTTCGCCAGGTCGTATCACGGAATATTTGGCGCCAGGCGGATTTGGTGTGCGCGTAGACAGTGCAGCGTATGCGGGATATTCCATTCCGCCATACTACGACTCTATGATCGCCAAGCTGATTGTGTGGGGCAAGGATCGTAACGAAGCCATTGACCGTATGAAGCGCGCTTTGGACGAATTCGTCGTAGAGGGTATTACGACAACGATTCCGTTCCATTTGAAGGTATTGGATCATGAGGTATTTGTCAGCGGGCATTTCGATACGAAGTTCTTGGAAACCTACGACTTGAAACTGGATGAAGAGTAAGTAGGGCTGATTTGTAAAAATACGGTGTGCTTGGTATAATGAATTACAAATTAGAGGGAGGTGCGAAGCATGGAAGAGTTTACTCCAGACTTAGATAGAACAGAACTTGGTAAGGTCCAGATCGCTCCCGAAGTGTTGGAAGTGATCGCCGGCATGGCTGCGTCCGAAGTAGAAGGTGTGGCACAAATGAGCGGCGGTTTCGTAGGAGAAATAGCTGAACGTTTAGGCCGTAAAAATATAGCACGTGGTGTGCGTGTAGAGGTTGGCTCCCGCGAAGCGGCGGTGGATGTTTCGATTATTGTCAAATACGGACATCGCATCCCGGAAGTCGCTCGAAATATTCAAGATAGTGTACGCAATGCGATTGAGAGCATGACAGGTCTTTCTGTAGTGGAAGTAAACGTACATATCGTTGATGTTGAGTTGAAAGCAGAAGAAAAAGTACCGGCACCAGTACCGGTTGAAGAACACCAGCGCGTGCGCTAACAAGCAGCGGATGGATGCCCCCTACGAACAGGGGGCATTTTCCTCATTTGAAAACATTGATTTTGTTTAGGTTTTGAGCGTAAATTCATGGAGTTTTCCGGAGCGTGCCGTGTTTGTCTCCTTTTTCAAACATGGCTGAAAGGAGAGGTGCTTGTGAACTTGTTTGACCGCTTTATCTTGACGATTTACAGCTTTGCGCTCATTGTTTTGTCCTGCATCGCGATAGCAGCTACCAGCGGGTTGATCCCGCAAGATTTTTTCCGTCCATATGTGGATCAGATGCTGGCGGGTACGAACATCACCTATCTCATTGTCGCGATCATTTTCCTCGTAGTCAGCCTTCGCTTCTTTTTCAGTTCTTTCCGCTCTAACAAGCCTAAAGTAGAACGGGGAATCCGTCAGCGCAGTGATTTGGGTGAGGTCAACATTACGATTCAGACGATCCAGACCATTGCGGAGCGTGCAGCCCGCCGAGTGAAAGGCGTGCGCGATATGAAAACGACAGTAAAAGCACTCGAGAGCGGCAATATTATCACCCTGCGTGTTTCGGTAGATGGAGAAACGCCATTGCCCGAACTGACACAGAAGCTACAGGCGGACGTGAAGGAGCAAGTCGAGGGGATTGCTGGTGTTGTCATTTCTGAGGTGGCCATTGTCGTGACGGAAGTAGCTCAGCAGGAAAACTACGCGGCTCGTAAACGTGTGGAATAGAAGGTGAAGTAAATGATGCGGGAGTTAATGTGGGAACACAAGGGGAAGCTAATGGGGGTTTTTGCCGGACTTTTTTTAGGCATCATCTACCTTCTCGTGGGATTTTGGGATACACTGGTTTTTGTTGTGTTTGTCGGGACGGGTTATTATATTGGACGCAAGCTCGATCATAAAGAAGACTTGCGCGAAATACTCGACAAGATTTTGCCAGGCAAGTTTCGGTGACATAAAGAAAGTCCGAGCTCATTTTAATTAGTAGGTGAATGAATGGTATGAAACGAAGAACAGCACGAGAAAAAGTAGTCCAATGTCTTTTCCAAATCGATATGGCGGAGGTTCCGTTAACTGATGCGGTTGCCCTCGTCATGGAAGAATCCGAGGAAAATGCACAGTATTTGCGTTATCTCCTCGATGGTGTATTGAAAAACTTGACCGAGATTGATTCAGAAATCAAGAAGTATCTGCGTGGATGGCAATTGGAACGCATCGCCAATGTAGATCGCGCTATTCTTCGTCTGGCTTTTTACGAGATCATGTTTGAGCAAGACACACCAGACAAAGTCGTGATGAACGAAGCGATTGAGATCGCGAAGCTCTTTAGCGACGAGCAGTCCCACCGGTACATAAACGGTGTGTTGTCGAGCTTCTTGCAATCACGTGAAACCAAGCAGGCGTAATAGGTAGGAGATACAAGCATGAGTAAGGTAATGTTGGGAATCGACACGAGCAATTACCGGACATCACTGTGCTTGGCTGAGGAAGACGGCCGAATTGTCGCAGAAGCAAAACGCCTTCTGAAAGTAAAGGAGGGCAAGCGCGGACTGCAACAATCCGAAGCCGTCTTTCAGCATGTGATGAACCTGCCGGAATTAAGTGAAGAGATGAAGTGGAAGGACTACGAGATCGCAGCGATTTGTGTGAGCGAGAAGCCGCGTCCGCAAGACGGATCGTATATGCCTGTTTTTAAGGTAGGAGAGGGCTTGGCGAAATCGTTGGCGACTTATTTGCGCGTTCCTCTGCACTTGACGACTCATCAAGAGGGACATATCGCGGCAGGGGAATACTCCGCTGAGGTACGCCCGACAGAAGACCGCTTTTTGGCTGTACATTTGTCTGGAGGTACCAGCGAGTTGCTGCTGTGTGAGCGTCATGCAGCCGGTTATGCCATTGAGAAAATCGGTGGGACGATTGATCTGCACGCAGGTCAACTGGTCGATCGGATTGGTGTGGCACTCGGTCTGTCCTTTCCTGCAGGTCCCGCGTTGGAGCAGTTAGCAAAGGGAGCAACAGGAGCGTTTCGGATTTCTTCGGCAGTTGACGGTCTTTCCTTTAGTTTCTCTGGTCCAGAAGCATCGCTTTTGCGGGAAGTGGAGAAGGGGAGTACAAGTCCTGCTGAGATTGCGCGAGCGACAGAACAATGTATTGCCAATACGCTAGAGAAGTCATTGCGCCATGCAGTAGAGCAAGGCTACCCGAAGGACATCTTGATTGTCGGCGGAGTAGCTGCTAATTATTACATACGTGAGCGACTGATCAAACGACTTGAACACCCTGCCGTTAAGGCGAAGCTGTACTTCTGTGACCCCGTTTACTCCGGTGATAATGCCTATGGAGTCGCTATGTTGGGGTGGATGAAGCAAAAGGCGAACGTTAAATAAATGAGAACTTTTTATAATTCGGCTTTACAGTTGAGGGGGAAATCGGTACACTTAACGTATCGACGTTAATAAAGGAGGCATTTTCTCCATGGCTGCAACCATTCTCCAGGGAAAAGAAGTAGCACAGAGTATTCGGACCGAATTGGCGAACGAAGTAGCTGAATTGAAAAAGCAAGGGATCGTACCGGGTTTGACCGTTGTTATTGTTGGAGACGACCCAGCTTCACACTCATATGTACGGGGGAAGGCAAAAGGCTGCGAGGAAGTCGGTATTTCATCCGAGATCATTATGAAGGACGCTGACATCACAGAGGAAGAATTGTTGGTGATCATTCAACAGTTAAACGAAAACCCGAACGTTCATGGGATTTTGGTTCAGCTTCCTCTTCCCGCTCATATTTCAGAGCATGCGGTCATTGAAGCCATTGCTCCAGAAAAAGATGTGGACGGTTTCCATCCGATTAGCATAGGAAACATGGTATTGGGAAATGAGACGATGCTTCCTTGCACACCGCACGGGATTATTGAATTGATCAAGCGCACAGGCACTCCGATGGCAGGCAAACATGCGGTGGTGATTGGACGCAGCAACATCGTTGGTAAGCCGGTCTCATTGCTGTTGCAACAGGAAAATGCTACGGTAACCATGTGTCATTCTCGCACGCAAAATCTCGAGGAATACGCTCAAAAGGCAGACATCCTCGTCGTAGCAACCGGAAGGGCTCATATGATCGGTAAAGAGCATGTTAAACCGGGCGCTGTCGTCATTGATGTTGGTGTGAATCGCATCGAATCAGGTAAGCTGGTTGGAGATGTCAAGTTCGACGAGGTCAAAGAAGTGGCTAGCTTTATCACCCCGGTTCCTGGCGGCGTTGGTCCGATGACGATTACGATGCTGTTGAAAAATACCGTTGCGGCTGCGAAAAAACAAGCAAAACAATAGAAGAAAATCGGCAACTTATTATAGAATGGATAAGGCATAAGCTTTATCCATTCTTTTGCATAGTCCTTGTTGCATGCACGGCAAAGCCAAGTTTTTTTGTAAAGGAGGGGCCGCATGGCATTACAAGATATCTTATCCGTCAGTGATCTCAATCGCTATATTAAGTTGGTGCTGGAAAAGGAACCCCACCTTCAAGATATATGGGTGAGAGGGGAAATCTCCAATTTTACCCATCATTCCAGCGGCCATATGTATTTCACGCTAAAGGACAAGCAGTCACGCATCAAAGTCGTCATGTTTGCGAGTTATAACCGCTTCCTGCGTTTCTTGCCCAAAGAAGGAGCCAAAGCGATTGTACGAGGATCTATTTCTGCATACGAACGGGATGGCGCGTATCAGTTTTACGCTAAAGAGATGCAGCCAGACGGTATTGGCTCGCTTTACTTAGCATTTGAGCAGTTAAAAGAAAAATTGGCTCAAGAAGGGTTGTTTGCAGCGGAGAGGAAGCGGATGCTGCCGCGTTTTCCCAAACGTGTCGGTGTCGTCACTTCTCCGACAGGAGCTGCTATTCGAGATATTTGCACGACGATTCGCAGACGGTATCCGCAAGCAGAGATCGTACTATCACCAGCCGTTGTCCAAGGTGCGGATGCACCTGCATCGATTGTTTCCGCTATTCGGATCATGAACGATCAGCCTGACATTGATGTTCTCATTGTAGGGCGCGGTGGTGGTTCCATCGAGGAGTTGTGGGCGTTTAATGATGAAAACGTCGCGAGAGCAATTGCTGCATCACTCATCCCCGTCATCTCCGCTGTAGGACACGAGACGGATGTGACGATCGCCGATTTCGTAGCAGATGTTCGGGCAGCAACACCGACAGCCGCAGCCGAATTGGCTGTGCCGCATTATTTGGAGTGGGTGGAAAGAGTACGGCAGCTAGAAATACGGATGCATCGAGCAGTGCGTGGTACCATGACAGAGCAGAGAAGCCGCTTGACACGCTTGAGCAATTCGTATGCGATGCGCCAACCGGAGCGGAGGCTGGAGGAAGCCGCAGAACGATTGGATCGGGCACATTTGCGGATGCGTCAATCGATGAAGCACTTGCTGGACAGAAGACGCGAACGCTATACGCGATTAGACGAACAGATCAAGCGCTATCGCCTCGCTGATCAAATCGGGGATAAAAGAAAAAATCTGTCTAAACTCCGCTCCACTTTGGACGAACGGATGCTGGGCCGTCTCAATCATAAAAGAATGGCATTTGCAGCTCGCATAGCGACACTGGAAGCACTGAGCCCGCTGAAGGTCATGCAGCGTGGATTCTCACTCGTATACACCAACGACAGACTCGTGAAATCGGTGGAACAGTTTGCCCCTGGCGACGAGATCATGGTACGATTAAGTGATGGCAGTGCGACTGCGCGAGTGGAAAAAGTGAATCGGGAGGAGGAGAAGCAGAGTGGCTCGCAAGAAAACAGAACAAGAGACTGATATGCAGTTCGAGGACGCGATGAAACGCCTGGAAGAAGTCGTCAATCGACTTGAGGAAGGAGATATACCTCTCGAAGAAGCGATTACTCTATATCAAGAAGGAGTAACTCTTTCCAGAATTTGTGGCCAAAAGCTGGATGCAATCGAAGCGAAGATTACCCAGTTGGTGGAAGAAGACGGACAAGTAAAGCAGAAGGCTTTTCGTGTGGAAGGAGAATCATGATCGGCGTGCAAACATTCGAGAGTTATTTAGTGGAGAAGACCGCCTATATAGAACAAAGACTCCTGCCAGCTCTTGAGAAGCAAGGAGTTCCGGAAAACTTGTACGAATCCATGAAGTATTCGCTCATGGCAGGCGGAAAAAGGTTGCGTCCCATGCTGGTTTTGGCGGTCCTCGAAGCACTGGACAAGCCGATTGAACGGGGTGTGGCATTTGCGGCTGCCTTGGAAATGATACATACGTACTCTTTGATTCATGATGATCTCCCTGCGATGGACGACGATGATCTTCGTCGCGGAAAACCGACCAATCACAAAGTATTCGGTGAAGCAACAGCCATTCTCGCTGGAGATGCCTTACTGACGAGGGCGTTCGCTTACATTGCAGAAGCTTACATGGATCGGGCTGATGTTTCAGCGGCTACTACCGTAAAACTGATTGCGGAGCTGGGAAAACGTGCAGGAGCAACTGGCATGGTCGGCGGACAGATGGCTGATATCGAAGGAGAGAGCAAGCGCCTTAACCTGGATCAGCTCGAATTTATCCATCGTCACAAAACGGGTGATCTCTTAATCGCAGCCTTGCGCGGGGGAGGCTATCTCGCAGAAGCATCCGAAGGCCAAATGGAAGCATTGACGCGCTATGGAGTTTGCATTGGGCTTGCTTTTCAAATTCAGGATGACATCTTGAATGTGGAAGGGGATGCCCAAGAGCTGGGGAAAGCAGTTGGCAGCGATGCAGATCGGGAAAAGGCGACGTATCCATCGCTTCTTGGTCTAGCCGAATCGAAGGTGCGTCTTGACGAATTGATTGCGGAGGCAAAAGCAGCGCTTTCAGATGCGGGAATCGAAAATTCTGCACTCAGTCCTTTGGCGGACTACGTGCGTGATCGCAATAAATAAGGGAAAGCTGGCAACCCATGCGGGAAATGCCAGCTTTTTTCGTACCTATCTATTACAAGCTTTTATCGTCAATGCTATTTAAAAATTGTTCAATCTCGCCAATCACCGATGGAAGGCAGTCGTCCTCAAATGGAGAATAAAGCTTCGCCACCTGTACCAGCTCGAGGAACGATTTGCTTCCGCCTTCGCGGCAAAGCGTCAAATAATCCTCCCAAGCTTGTTTTGGCTCTGATTGTGACCGTTTCCAAAATTGGAACGCACAAATCTGGGCCAGTGTGTAGTCGATGTAATAGAAGGGACTTTGAAAAATATGCGATTGCTGCTGCCAGAACCCACCCTCCTCGAGATACTCGTTCTGCGCGTAATTGCGATGCGGGAGGTACTTGCGCTCAATTTCACGCCAAGCCTTTTTACGCTCCGACGGAGTCATATCTGGATTCTCATAAACAACATGCTGGAACTCATCAACAGACACGCCATACGGAATGAACTGGAGTCCGCTACTGAGATGAGAGAATTTGTATTTGTCGGTATCTTCCTTGAAAAAATGCTCCATCCATGGCCACGTCAAAAACTCCATGCTCATTGAATGTATTTCACATGCCTCATAGGTTGGGAAATGATATTCAGGGACGTCAAAATCTCGGCTTACATACACCTGAAACGCATGTCCTGCCTCGTGCGTGAGTACGTCGATATCACCGGATGTACCATTAAAGTTGGCGAAAATAAAGGGGAGCCTGTATTGGCTGATGTATTCACAGTAGCCGCCAGTAGCCTTTCCTTTTTTGCTCAATAGATCTAAACAGTCATTATCCAGCATGAAGTTGTAAAACTCATCCGTTTCAGGTGACAACTCGGCATACATCTTTTTCCCGTTTTCCACAATCCATTCCGGCGGGCCTTTCGGGCTTGGATTCCCTGTAGCAAAATCAAAGGAAAGATCGTAATACTCAAGTGTATCGACACCAATGCGTTGTCGCTGACGTTCGACGAGCTTTGACGCTACGGGAACGATGTGATCGAGCACTTGCCGGCGGAAACTGGCTACCATTTCTGCATTGTAATCGGTACGGTTCATGCGTGCATAGCCTAGCTCCACAAAGCTATTGAAACCGAGTTTTTTGGCAATGCGTGTGCGTACCTTGACGAGCTGATCGTAGATGCGATCAAATTCATCCGTATGTTGCTGCATAAAATCATACTTCGCTTCATTAGCGCGCTTGCGCATGTCTCTATCCTTCGCAATTGTAAAAGGAATCATCTCGGAAAGGTTTCGCTCTTCTCCATCAAACATGATTTTGGCAGAAGCTTTCAGTGCGACATATTGACTCGCCAAACGGTTTTCTTCCTGCAAATCAGAGATGACTTCTGGTGAAAATGTACGGAGTGTGCTCTCCGCGATGCGAAAAAGCTGTGCACCCCATTTTTCTTCCAATTCAGCGCGGAAGGAAGAATCGACAATCGCCTGATAGTAGCGGGAAACGATTCCCGTATACAGAGGAGTTGCTTCATCCCAATAGTCCTGTTCCGCTTTGTAGAAAGGATCTTCTGTATTGATCGTGTGGCGGATTTGTGCGACATGCCGCGCAGATTCCACTTCTTGTCGCAGTTTGTTCAATTGAGCCATGATCGCATCCTGCTCAGAGAAGCTTGCAGCATGTTGAAACGCTTCCAATAATTGCGTGAATTGTCCTTCAACTTTGTCCATATCCATGCGCTCATACTGAATTTGTGAGAACTTCACGGACGTCCACCTCTTTTGTTCGGAGTATGTATTCAAAATCATCTTACCAGAAAATGCAAGATATCGCTTTCATATTCGTATATATTGATGAAAAGTGGTGTTTTTATTAAGAAACCGTTATAATGAATCAAGCTGAAAATAAGCGGAATCGGCTATAGCAATAAGGAAAGCCGGGTTTTCTAGTGGCTTGATTGATATGCAGCATGCACAATCGCCGGAGAACGAACAGTGGAAAGTGAGGAATACCAATGCTGCTTACTACTATAAATGATCCTCAAGACTTGAAAAAGTGCACGCAACCGCAGCTACATACATTGGCATCCGAGATCCGTCAGTTTCTAATCGAAACGCTCTCGAAAACAGGTGGTCATCTTGCGCCGAATTTGGGAGTCGTCGAGCTGACGCTAGCGCTGCACTATGTTTTTGACAGTCCCAAGGACAAGCTGATCTGGGATGTCGGACATCAAGCATACGTACATAAAATGCTGACCGGACGCCGGGAGATGTTTCCGACCTTACGTCAGTACAAAGGTCTGTGCGGGTTCCCAAAAATGGTAGAAAGCCCGCATGACGTCTGGGAAACCGGGCATAGCAGTACGTCGTTGTCTGCCGCTATGGGGATGGCGACTGCGCGGGATTTGAAAAAGGAAAAGAATCATGTCGTTGCTGTGATCGGTGACGGTGCGCTGACAGGCGGCATGGCTTTAGAGGCATTGAACCACATTGGTCATGAGCGCAAGAATGTCATCGTTGTGCTAAATGATAACGAGATGTCCATTGCGCCAAACGTTGGTGCCCTGCACAACTACTTGGGCAAAATTCGCTCAACGGAAAACTATCAGTGGGCGAAGGATGAAGTCGAAGGCTTGTTGAAATCGATACCGGCTGTAGGGGGCAAATTAGCTCATATGGCTGAACGCTTTAAGGACAGCATGAAATATCTGCTCGTATCTGGCGTTCTTTTCGAGGAGCTAGGCTTTACGTATATTGGCCCAATCGACGGACATAACATGGAACTGTTGCTCGATACATTGAAGACAGCCAAGCATACAAAAGGACCTGTATTGATCCATGCCATCACGAAAAAAGGACTGGGCTATGCGCCAGCAGAAGCCGATTCGGTCAAGTGGCACGGCATCGGAACGTATAAAATCGAGTCAGGCGATACACCGAAATCTGCACCAACGTATACATCCGTTTTTGCGGATACAATGATGAAGCTCGCAGATGAAGACAATTCAATTGTGGCTGTGACCCCTGCAATGCCAGCGGGCTCCGGCTTGATCCCATTCGGTCAGAAGTACCCGGACAGACTATTTGACGTAGGGATCGCAGAGCAGCACGCATGTACATTTGCGGCAGGATTGGCTACCCAAGGCTTGAAGCCGGTCTTTGCGATTTATTCGACCTTTTTGCAAAGAGCCTATGATCAGTTGATCCACGATGTCGCCCGCCAAAAGCTCCATGTGATTTTTGCCGTTGACCGTGCTGGGCTCGTCGGAGCAGACGGGGAGACACACCAAGGCATGTATGATGTGGCATTCATGCGCATCATTCCGAATATGGTCATTATGGCACCAAAAGATGAAAATGAACTGCGTCACATGATGAAGACAGCAGTGGAATATAAAGAAGGCCCGATTTCTTATCGTTATCCGCGATTGCCGATTCGTGGCGTCAAAATGGATGAAGAGCTGCAAGTGCTGCCAATCGGAAAAGCGGAGATTGTACGCGAAGGCAAACACGTGGCGATTCTCTCGTTCGGTCACGTATTCGAAATAGCTGAGGCGGCTGTTAATCAGCTTCAAGAAGAAGGAATCAAACCGATGCTGGTCAATGCACGTTTTTGCAAGCCGTTGGACGAAGAGCTTCTATTCCGACTGGCGAAGGAAGGCTACGATATTATTACAGTTGAAGAAGGCTGCGAAATGGGCGGCTTCGGCAGCGCTGTCATTGAATGCTACAGTCGTGCAGGCTATCACGGCATGAATGTACAGGTTGTCGCGGTACCTGATTATTTTGTTGAGCATGGAAGTGTGAAAGAACAGCGGCAAGAGGTAGGGCTCACAGCTGATCATATCGCTGCTCGTGTCCGGTCCTTGATGCCAATTTCGAAGGGCGTAGTGGAAGCATGAGTGTAAGAAAAGAACGGATTGATGTTCTTCTGGTCGAAAGAGGTCATTATGAGACCAGAGAAAAAGCAAAAGCAGCCGTAATGGCAGGCCTTGTGCAAGTAGCTGGCGAGCGCTGTGACAAGCCGGGAACCAAATTTGCCGAGGATGTTGCAATTACGGTGAAGGGCGAGGTACACCCGTATGTGAGTCGGGGTGGCCTCAAGCTGGAAAAGGCATTGCGTGTCTTTGAGATCGACATGAAGGATCGTGTCATGATGGACATCGGGGCCTCCACTGGCGGATTTACGGACTGTGCACTGCAAAACGGTGCGCGCCTTGTATACGCGATTGACGTCGGGTACGGACAACTCGCGTGGAGCTTGCGCCAGGATGAACGAGTGGTCGTCATGGAACGGACGAATTTTCGGCATATGGACCCGGAAGCTTTCGAACATGAACGTCCAAACGCGGCATCGATTGACGTATCGTTTATTTCGTTACGATTGATCTTGCCAGTGTTGTACCGTTTTCTGACGGATGGCGGTGACGTCGTTGCGCTGATCAAACCTCAATTTGAAGCAGGCAAGGATAGAGTCGGAAAGAACGGAATCGTCCGAGATCCTGAGGTACACGAGAGCGTGCTGACTGACATTGGCCAATTTGCCAGTGGATTGGGTTTCGCGCTGAAAGGCTTGGACTACTCTCCAATTACTGGGGGAGAAGGAAACATTGAATTTGTTATGCACGTCCAGAAAAATGAGGGCGGCATGGATTCGGAAGCTTGGCTTCAATGCGTAACAGAGGTAGTTGCGTCTGCTCATGCGAATTTGAAATAGGATAAAAAACCAAAGCCTCGGGAGTTTTGTCACAATCGAGGCTTTTTATTTATGCATGTGAAGTTGTATACTTGTATATGAGGTTGTTCAAGAAGGATTTCCAACCAACCAGTTTTGGGGTGGACCACGTGAAGAAAATTGGAATCATAGCGAACAAAGGAAAACCCGAAGCACGTATCGTTGCACGGGAACTGCTGTATTTACTTGAGGACAGAGGGGCGCAAGTATTCCTAGATGAACATATTGCTTCAGATGTTGGGCATCTGGAACTGGGCGCATCTGTAGAAGAGATGGGGAAGCAGGCGGATTTGGTTTGTGTATTGGGAGGCGATGGCACGCTACTCAGAATTGCTCGCCAGCTTGCCGGTCACTCTATCCCAATCTTTGGAATTAATTTAGGCACGTTGGGCTTTTTGTCGGAAGCGGAACCGGAGCATCTGCCTCAGGCTGTAGACAATCTCCTTTCTGGAAAGTACGACATTGAAAAGAGAGCCATGCTGGAAGCTTGTTTGGTTCGAAAAGGAATCACGCTGGGGACATACACGGCCATGAATGATATAGGGATTGCAAAAGGGTCATTTTGCCGAATCATTCAATGTGCAGTCTTTCTGGATGATGAGTACGTTGCGACGTTCAGCGGAGACGGTGTCATTGTCTCTACGCCGACCGGATCAACGGCATACTCACTTTCTGCAGGCGGTCCAATAGTGGCCCCTAATGTGGACATGCTATTACTGACACCAGTGGCTCCTCATTCCTTGACGGCTCGGCCAATGGTATTGTCTGGCAATCAAACGATCCGGGTCGAAGTGGATGCCATTCATCAAGAGATGGGATTGTCCATTGACGGGCAGTTTGGTTATCGACTCGAGGGCGGCGATCATATTTACATTAAAAAGTCACCGTGTGTTACCCCGCTGATTAAGTGGAAAAAAGGTGGCTTTTTCGAAGCAATACGAACGAAATTACAAGGGGAATGGGAGTAATCCATATGAACAAAGGGCAACGACATATTCGTATTCGGGATATCATCAGCAATCAAGAGGTGGAAACACAGGATGAGCTGGTGGACCGCTTGCGGACTGCTGGCTTTAACGTAACGCAAGCAACTGTATCCCGAGACATCAAGGAGCTACACTTGGTAAAAGTGCCCCTTCCTGATGGACGATATAAGTATTCAATGCCTGCTGAACAAAAATTCAATCCACTGCAAAAGCTGAAACGTATGCTTGTGGATTCCTTTATTAGCATTGACCAAGCCGATCATTTTATTGTATTGAAGACGCTTTCGGGACATGCGAATGCGGTAGCAGAACTGATTGACAACCTTCCTTGGGAAGAAATCATGGGGACGATCAGTGGAGACAACACCATCCTGATTATTTGCCGTTCGAAAGAAAATACCAATGAAGTGACGAAACGCTTAATGGAAATGTTGTAGAAGGTGGTCGCTTGCGATGCTAGTGGAACTCTCGATCCGAAATTTTGCCATCATCAAATCAGTGACGGTCTCTTTCCAAAAAGGGTTAAACATCCTGACAGGGGAGACTGGTGCTGGTAAATCCATCATTATCGATGCGCTAGGACTGTTGTTAGGAGGCCGGGCTTCGGCTGATTTTGTCCGTTACGGTGAGCCTCGTGCAGAAGTGGAAGGGCTGTTTGAATTGCCGCCTGGTCACCCGGGACTTGACGTTTGTAAGAATG
The DNA here is from genome assembly GCF_023714195.1 of Brevibacillus sp. MER 51. Taxonomy (NCBI): domain Bacteria; kingdom Bacillati; phylum Bacillota; class Bacilli; order Caryophanales; family Paenibacillaceae; genus Brevibacillus; species Brevibacillus sp. MER 51. Next base: position 271,429 of record NZ_JAMAUS010000003.1, read on the forward strand.
TCGGCGTCCAGATTGAGCAAGACGGTATGCTTGTGGTACGCCGAGATATATCGAATCAAGGGAAAAGTATCATTCGAATCAATGGCCAGCTCGTAACTCTCGCTATGCTGCGTGAGTTAGGGCCTTGGTTGGTTACGGTGCATGGGCAACACGATACGCATATGCTGATGCAGTCAGACAAGCATATCAATTGGCTGGATGCATATGGGGAAAGTGCGTTGGGAGCTGCGAAGCAAGAATATGGAACCCTGTATACTGCGTACCGCAAGACAAAGCAAGATCTGGAGCGCATGGCACGCAATGATCGGGAGCTGGTGCAGCGCATCGATCTTTTGCAATATCAGCTCGATGAAATTGAGTCGGCAACCCTCACGCCTGGTGAAGACGAGAAGCTCATGCAGCAGCGGAAAAAGTGGATGAACATTGAAAAAGTTTATTCAACGATCCAAGATGCATACCGGGCTTTGCATGGTGACCAGAAGGGCATGGATTGGTTGGGTCATGCGATGGGTGAGCTTGAGCGTGGTGTGAACTACGAAGAACAGCTCGTTCCGATTTTGGAAATGGTCCAATCGGCATACTATCAGATAGAAGATGTGGTGCATAACCTTCGTCAATTGTCGTACCAAATGGATTTTGAACCGGAGCAGCTGGCAGAAGTAGAACGCCGTCTTGATCAAATCCAGTCGTTAAAACGCAAGTATGGCAAAAGTGTAGACGATATTTTGGAGTACGCGGCAACGATTCAGGATGAATTGGATGACATGCATCACTACGAAGATCGCCTCCAGCAAGTGGAAAAGCAATTGCAGGAGCTTGCAGCCGATTTGGCAGTGGAAGCATTGGAGTTGTCGGTTATTCGCTCCGAATGTGCTGGAAAGCTCGCACAAGAAATCGAGCAGCAATTAAAAGAACTGCACATGGAGCGAGCTCGTTTTGCCATCGACGTCAGACAGACACCGGATGAAGACGGGGTAGAAATCGACGGAATCAAGCGCTTTGTAGATGCGAACGGAATGGATCAGATCGAGTTTTTAATCTCACCTAACCCGGGTGAGCCATTGCGTCCCTTGGCGAAGATTGCTTCCGGCGGAGAGCTGTCGCGTGTCATGCTGGCCATTAAAACGATTTTGGCGGGCACTGATCAAGTGGAGACCCTCATTTTTGATGAAGTCGACACAGGAGTAAGTGGAAGGGCAGCTCAAGCGATAGCAGAAAAGCTCGCCCGGGTCGCTGGACAGCGCCAAGTCCTGTGCATTACGCACTTGCCACAGGTCGCATCCATGGCAGACGCTCATTTTCTGATCAAAAAGGAAATGAGCGAGAATGAAACGGAGACGCGGGTGAATCGTCTGTCTGATGATGAACGGGTATCAGAGCTGGCTCGTATGCTAAGCGGGGCAGAGGTAACAGCAAAAACAGAAGAACATGCACGCGAGATGATCCTTCTCGGCCGTGAACGAAAGACTGTCAGCTAATTTGGTTGGCAGTCTTTTTTCGTTGATAAAAAGTGCAGAAATGGACTCGCTAAGGACTTGATGAAGCGTGGCTTTCTAATGTTCAGAGTGGGTTATTTTCCTGACATAATCCGCTTGGCTGGTGGCAACATTAAAGGTACACAAGGTGGAGGTGTCCCTCATGACCGCTTGCGGTCAATCAAAACGGACCTGACCGTTTTGTTTTGTAGGTGTAGGTAGGGAACGGTAGGAGTGATTACTGGTGATCCGACAAAACAAAAGAAAATGGATGGGAAGTCTCCTTCTCCTCATCACGGCGCTTGTCGTGAGTTCCACCCCGTTCCGCGATCTGTCCTCCTTTCCCCGTGAATTGCGTTTGATGGAAGGGTCCCTCGAGCAACTACGGGTCTCAGTGCCGGTAATGGGCACGCTAATCAATAGCAATCCTGATATTTTGCACGTTAACGGGACAGAGGCGCGTGAGGTTTCCGTTGATTTGAGCAGGCCTATGTCTGTAGAGCCGCGTAGGGCTGGGGAAGCCCAATTGCAGGTGAAGTGGCATAACATTCCGCTGACTGCTGTAAAAGTAAATGTATTGCCAGATCTGCGGTTGTACCCTGGTGGACAGTCAATCGGGGTGAAGCTGCAAACAGCGGGTGTTTTGGTTGTCGGTCATCATTTAGTAGACGATGGTAAAAACAAGTTTTCTCCAGGTGAACAGGCAGGTATACACGTTGGTGACATGATTATCAAAATGAATGACATGTACATCAACGACATGAATGATGTAAAGAAATTGATCAACGAAAATGGGAAAAAGAATCATTCCGTCCAATTGCTTGTCGTTCGTGGCAAGGAAAAGCTTTCGCTCACTTTGCACCCAGCAAAAGATAAAAAAGACAGTGAATACCGCATGGGTCTCTATATTCGGGATTCAGCGGCAGGAGTAGGGACACTGACCTTTTATGATCCAAATTCCAAAGCGTACGGGGCATTAGGGCACGTCATTTCCGACGTTGATACTGGTCAAGCTATTGTCGTAGGAGATGGCCAGATCGTGCAAGCAAGTGTCACATCGATTGAAAAAGGACAAAGTGGCAACCCAGGGGAGAAATTTGCACGTTTCTACAATGAAAGTGAAGTTCTTGGAAATATAACGAAAAACACCCCTTTTGGCATCTTCGGCAAAATGAAGGACGAGCCCAAACGCAGCTATTATCAGGAGCCGTTACCAATCGCTCTTGCCGAGCAGGTAGAGGAAGGGCCAGCCAAAATTCTTACTGTCGTGGAAGGTCAGAAAGTAGAAGAGTTCGATATTGAGATCGCGAACGTGGTCAAGCAGCATTTTCCCGCAACCAAAGGGATGATTATTAAAGTCACGGACAAACGCCTTTTGGAAAAGACAGGTGGCATCGTACAAGGGATGAGCGGTAGTCCGATCATTCAAAAGGGCAAGATCGTCGGTGCTGTCACGCATGTGTTTGTCAATGATCCTACTTCGGGATACGGTTGCTACATTGAATGGATGCTTCAGGATGCTGGCGTGAATGTCCGAGATACTGCCGAATCCCGAACCCCTACAACCAAGGCTGCCTGAATAAAGTGCCGTCACGCGAACGAAGCGAGACGGCTTTTCCGATTTTTGCAGTCCTTTGACGAATCGGTTAGAAATGAAAGAATTCTTTGTCGAAATATCAGTTAAATCATTCAATCTTTCGTCATTGGCAGGAATGGAATTTGCTTTGTCGAATAATTTTTGTAGAGAAAAAGATGGTATGGACTAAACCTTTTAGATTTGTTAACTTCTAAAACGCCACCTTCTTTCCAAAAGACCGTCCATTGTTAGGAGGAACGACCTTGAGCAAGATTGAAGTGTTGTTGGCAGATGATAACCGAGAATTTGTGAATCTGTTAGAAGAGTACATCAGTAGCCAGTATGACATGAATGTTGTGGGTGTTGCTTACAACGGCAATGAGGTAGTTCGACTGCTGCAGGAACGTGTACCCGATGTATTAATTTTGGATATCATTATGCCACATCTGGATGGCTTGGCTGTTTTGGAGCAAATTCAGGCCATGCGCTTAAGTCCTCAACCTAAAATTATCATGTTGACTGCTTTCGGGCAGGAAGAAATTACGAAGAAAGCAGTAGAGCTGGGAGCAGCATACTACATTTTGAAACCGTTTGATATGGAGGTGCTGGCTCAGCGCATCCGTCAAATCATTACAACCAAGCCTGCCTCTTCTTTTGTTTCTTCTGTGAAACCGCAAGCTACCTTGCAAATCCGCGGTCGCAATTTGGACGCGAGCATCACCAGCATTATTCATGAGATTGGAGTTCCAGCGCACATCAAAGGCTATTTGTATTTGCGGGAAGCGATTACAATGGTATACAACGATGTCGAGCTGCTCGGCTCGATTACCAAAGTCCTGTACCCGGACATTGCAAAGAAATTCAATACAACGGCTAGTCGTGTAGAACGTGCCATCCGTCATGCGATTGAAGTAGCATGGTCCCGTGGTAATCTGGACTCGATCTCCAGCTTGTTTGGTTATACGATTTCGAACACCAAGGCGAAGCCGACCAACAGTGAGTTTATTGCCATGGTGGCAGATAAGCTGCGGATTGAGGCGAAGATTAGCTAGGATGTAGAGAATCGTTTACACGATCCTTAAAAAGACATTAGCATTTGCTTGCTAGTGTCTTTTTGTATGGGTAGGACGTAGTAAAAGCGAGGTGCAAAATGGAAAATCCTAAAGTGCAGTGTCAAAAATGTGGGTGTAATGAGATTGGAAAAGGGAGGCAAGCTGGGGATGCGGGAGTGTTTCCCTTCGGCAAGTTTGTTCCGCTTAGTTCCGCGATCATTCATAAAATCTGTACAAATTGTGGCTATGTGATCGAAAGTTATGTTGAAAACCCATCAAAATTTAAAGGTTAATACTTCGGAGATTAAATGAAATGAGCAAACTACTATCCTATAAAGAAATTAGAATTAGCTCTTCTACATCACCAATTGCGTATAAGCAGGCTGGTTATCGTCAAAGGTTTCTAACCATTGAGGGAAAAGAAATAGCCAATACAGGCATAGATTGTGAAACCTGTCTTTTTTATGCCGACGTTTCAGGAATGGATATGAAAAGCGCAACAAAAATATCCAACAGAAAAGCTTTTCCAAGTTTTAACCTGATGAATTGGCTGTTGTGTCGGTACAAGAAATAAGCCAAGGTATTTTAACCCTGGCTTTGATCATCAATATACCATTTTACTAAAGAGAATTACAGAGGTCACTTAGCTGTTTCTTTAGCTGGTGTAGTAGGTGGTTGTTCGGGGCTTGCAGGGGGAGCGTTTTTATATTCAAAGACCATTTCGGAAATACTACTCAATCCGGTTTGTTCCATGCCTTTACTCGTCAAGGCAATTCTGCCAAATGCAGTAACAGTGGAAGGAATCCTTCCATCTGGTTTGATAATGGTCACAGAAACGGAGTTAACTTCTTCTTTCTTGTCTTTCGCTAAGGTCCGAGTATTTTCCACTAAAGCGCGCAATTCCTTTTCATCATCTGATTCTGTGGCTAAAGCAACCATCCACATTCCGGTGCTTTCGTCAAATCGGTCAATGGCTAATACATATGCAGGTAGCGGCACTTCTGGTGTGCTTGCCGTTTCACTACAGGCTGGAAGGATTAGTGCTAGTGCAAGTATTAAGGCTAGTCTAAATTTCAATCTGCAACTCTCCTAATTATTTTTTGGTTATTTTACCAAAGTTGAGGTAATTTTACTATAACTAAAAATGTACTCTTTCCGGAGGAACTGAATCCATGTGCCTAGAATTATTCGTCATGATAAGAGAAACACCAGGAATTGACCCTAATCCGATAGTCTCTCCTTATGTTTTGACAGGCAAGCTATCACATGAAAAAAGTCCTCATTTCTTCAAGCGTTTTCCGAAAAAACAGGCATGGTGGATGACAACCGAAGAGGGTTGTGCTTGTAGATTTAGCATTTCCAAGCATCCTGATAAAGTGAAATTCGGGATGTATCCAGAAGAGGAGAGACCTCGTCATTATCAAAGATACCTAGAGGATTATCAAAAAAGCATGAACAGAATGATGCATCTACGTGCTTGGTGTGAGGAGCTGCTAGATCACGACAAGACGCAGGTTGAACTGTATGGTCTGGGGATAGGTGAGAAATTCACGAAAAGAGAACCCATTTATTCAACGATCGAGGACCTCTTTACACCAAAAAAGTTTCGTTTGGACGAGCAGCATTACATCCTGACAAAATGAACCATTTGATAAGAAACTGCCAGAGTCCCTTGCGAGATTTTGATCCTCCTATGTAAAATAGAAAAGCATACAATACAAATACATACTACTAAGAGCGAGGCAGGTGCTGTGAAAGTGCGCAATTTGGATGAAATTCTCGCATTTAACCGCGAATTTGTGGCCAACCAAGAATATGAAAAGTACCAAACCACCAAGTTTCCTGATAAACGATTGGTCGTGCTGTCTTGTATGGATACCCGTTTGGTTGAACTTCTGCCGAAAGCCATGAACATGCGCAATGGGGATATCAAGCACGTAAAAAGCGCCGGGGCAATCGTGTCCCACCCTTTTGGAAGTATCATGCGTAGTATTCTAATTGCGATCTACGAATTGAATGCTGAAGAAGTGATGGTCGTCGGGCATTATGACTGCGGGATGAGTGCGATCGATAGCAAACGCACAATGGAGAAGATGCTGGAGCGAGGAGTCACGGCTCAAACGTTTTCCACGCTCCAACATGCGGGGATTAACTTACATAAATGGCTGCACGGGTTCGATCGTGTAGAGGAAAGTGTGAAAAATAGCGTAGAAACGATTAAAAATCACCCGCTCCTCCCACCGAATGTGGAGGTACATGGCTTACTCATTGACCCGGTGACGGGGAGATTGGACGTTGTCGTGAATGGGTATGAGCGAACGAAGGACAGTGAATGATCCTAACCTTGCTCCCATTTCGAGGAAAACATTTCTCCACAGAGTCACGAAATGGGTAGGGGGATTGATTGGTCTCGGAATAGCGACTGGCGTGTACGGTCATGTATGGGAACGTAAAGCACTTGATATCGTGCGATTGTCCATTACGATACCGGGATTGCCAGAAAGCTTTAAGGGAACAAAGCTCATTCATTTCAGCGATGTCCACCTCGGTCATTATTTTGAAACGAAAGAGTTGGAGTCGGTTATTGCTGTGATCCAGGGCGAAAAACCGGATTTGATTTGCTTCACAGGGGATATCGTTGATGAAGTGACACGACCTGTATTCGCCGCCGTTCCCCTTTTCAATCAGCTCCTAGCCCCATTAGGCAAATTCGCCGTTTTGGGCAACCACGATTATCGAGCTGGTGAACAGCAAAAAGTCCGGGATGGCTTGGTCGCGTCAGGATTCGAAGTGTTGGATAATCGGCATGTTGTCGTGCACAAAGATGGCCAGCAGTTATACATGGCGGGAGTGGATGACCTTTTCTATGGCGTACCAGATCTTTCAAAAGCGTTAGAAAATATTCCGCCAGAGGGCAGCGTTATCTTATTGGCTCATGAGCCTGATTTTGCTGATATGGCGTCACAATATCCCGTGCATCTTCAACTGTCTGGCCACAGTCATGGAGGACAGGTACGCTTGCCCTTCATTGGTCATCTATTGGCGCCGCAATACGGGCGTAAATATGTACAAGGAATGTATCAGGTAGGTGGTATGGCTGTGTACACCAACAGAGGATTGGGTACGACGATCTTGCCTGTTCGTTTGTTTTGCCGCCCGGAGCTTACGGTACTAACCCTACAGTGAATTTTGTTAATAATGTTCCTTGATCCATTGGACGAATTGCTGGAAAGCATCGTCCTCTTTTTTTGGATGAAGGTAGGCGATAAGGGTTGGGCGAACTAATTCGCCGTTTGCGATATCGTAGGCAACCAATCTTCCGGTCGCAAGCTCTTGTTGTATGGTTCTTTCCGGAAGGATGGTGATCCCTAGCTGCCGTTCGACCATTTTTTTAACAGCATTGAAGCTGTCCAATTCCATAATAATATTCGGAAAAACTCCCTTCTGTGCCAGATAGCGGTCAATCCGTTGGCGATAAGGAGCGGTGTGATTCCCGAACACAATCATTTCCTCGGTACCCCATGCTTGAAAACCTGGAAACCCAATTGCCCAAGGGTGGCTCGGGGCCATGACGAGCAGGAGTCGATCGCTGGGAAGAAATTCTTGATGGATGTGCGGGTGATACATTTCACTCCCGAGAAAGGCAATATCGGCTGTGCCGGTTAGCAGAGCGCTGAGGGACTCCTCGTACAACGTAGAGCGGACGTAGCAGGTAAAGCCCGGATGAGCAATCCGGTACTCACCAATCAGTCTCGGCAGTTCATAGGCGACAAAAGCTTTTCCTGCGACGATGTTCATCGATTGGCGCTGTTCTTTCTCTTGGATAAAGGAGCGCATTTGCTCCACGATATTTGTAGCCACCGGTAGTAACCGACGTCCTTCGCCAGTTAGACTCACTCCTGAAGCAGTGCGAACAAAAAGCGCACTCCCAACCTGGCGCTCTAGCTGCTTCAATCGGTGTGTAAGTGTTGATTGCGCCAAAAATAACGCCTGTGCAGCACGATTAATCGATCCATGACGAGCAATCGTCAAAAAAACCTCAAGACTTTCTCGATCCACTTTTAGTTGCCTCCTATTCAAATTCTCGATAACTAGTTATCTGTATTCTATAACAAGGATGACAAACATTGGAATATGATGTAGTCAGGAGGTGTTCCTGATGAAGAATGAGGAGATCAAACAGGCTGTACAAGCGCAATTTGGAAAAAATGCAGAGCAATACGTGCAAAGCAAGACGCATGCAAAAGGCAGCGACCTGGAACTGATGGTGGAGTGGATGCAGCCAAGAGAGAACTGGCGGGCACTGGATATCGCCACGGGAGGTGGGCACGTAGCGAGGACATTGGCTCCACATGTGAGCTTGGTCGTCGCCACGGATTTGACTCGTCCGATGCTCATGGCGGCATCTGCGGCCAATGATACAGCACTTGTCCATAATGTGATGTATGTTCAGGCTGACGCAGAATCTCTCCCGTTTCTCGATGGATCATTTGAGATCGTCACATGCCGAATTGCGGCTCATCATTTTCCCGATCCGGCGGCTTTTGTTCGTGAGGTGAGTCGCGTGCTTTCCCCTGGTGGGTTGTTTCTCTTCATCGACAATGTCTCTCCTGAGGAATCGTCACTCTCGGCATTCATAAATGAAATAGAGAAAACACGCGATCCCAGTCATGTTCGCTGTCTTTCCGTAAGTGAATGGCGAGGTTTGTTTGAAGCGAACGGCATGACTTTGCAAAAGCAGCAGGGACGCAAAAAAAGATTTGAATTTTTACCATGGGTCCAACGTACCTCCGAATCATCCGAGCAGGAAGCGAGCGTGGAAAAACTGCTGCTGAACGCTACAGATGAACAAAAAGAATATCTAGGGCTTACCACAAAGGATGGTAGAGTAATGACCCATCAGATTGACGAATGGATGGTTCTTTGCCAAAAATGAGGAGGAAATGAAGACGATGACAACAACAACGCATAAATGGATTGGGCTTGATCATGTACAATTAGCAGCACCAGCAGGAACAGAGGACGTAGCGCGCAAGTTTTTCGGTGAGCTCTTGGGAATGCCGGAGGTTCCAAAGCCAGCGAAGCTTCTTGTTCGAGGGGGTGTATGGTTTCAATGTGGTGCCCAAATGATTCATATTGGCGTAGAAGAAGGATTCATTCCCGCGAAAAAAGCGCATCCGGCGTTTCTCGTGCAAAACATTGGTTCACTGATGGAGCACCTGCAAGCAAATGGGGTATCGTTTCGGATTGATGAAGAAATCCCGCACCTTATCCGCTTTTTCACAGAGGACCCATTTGGGAACCGATTGGAGTTCATGGAGGCGAAACAGGAATGACAATTGATTTTCACGCGGAGAAAAACCAGTTGAGCTATACAGGGAGAACCGCCGACAATTCGTGGAGTCAGGCGATCCAGTCGCTCGTCAATCCCGTGGGAAAAAACGTCGTGGACATCGGTTGTGGTGGTGGAATTTATACCAAGGCTTGGTCTGGGTTAGGAGCTGCTTCTGTCACGGGGGTTGATTTTTCCCAGGTGATGGTTGATGCGGCGAGAGAGCAATGCGCTGACGATCCGAAGATTTCGTTTGCACAGGGGGATGCACGGGCAACCGGCTTGCCGAGTCAATGTGCGGATATTGTATTCGCTCGCGCCTTGATCCATCATTTCCCGGAGCAAGACTTGCAGAAATTTTTTAAAGAAGTCATTAGGCTATTGGCACCGGAGGGAATTTGCTTAATCCAAGACCGGACGATGGATGATGTCAAAATGCCGGCCTCGCCGACTCATTTTCGCGGTTATTTCTTTACGCGATACCCGCGCTTGCTAGCGATAGAGCAGACACGAAGACCGGATGATACAACGGTGCAGGACACCATGAAGCTCGCGGGGCTTGAGCAGGTGAACAAGACAACACTATGGGAGACTAGACGAGAATACAATAGCTGGTCTGATTTGGAAGCTGACTTGCTTTCAAGAAAAGGCCGATCCATTCTGTATGAATTAACTGATGACGAACTGAAAGACCTCGTACATACCATCCATGGTCACGTAGCCGGGCAAGAAAAATGGATCGAGCAGGATTGCTGGAGTATCTGGATAGGCAGCGCAACTTGTGGCACAATAAAAGGAAAACAATTGTGAAACTTTTTGTTCACAAATTTGGATATGCTTGTCTCATAATACCCGAAGCTATATAATGGAATTGCCATTGTATTCCTGTTGCGTCATCATGGTGAAGGAGTTGTCGTTAATGAAAATCGTTTTATTTGACATCCTGATGTTTATCTTCACATTCTTTATCGCTTGGGGCTGTTTGAATTCCATCAGAGCGAAAAACACATTTGCAATCTTATTTGGCTTTGTATCTTTGGTGGTTTTCCTGTTCGCAGACGGTTTGATCATTTACTACCTGGCCAAAGGTGCGTAGGTGAAACTGAAAACGCTTCGCTTAAAAGAGGCTGTGCATTTCGTGCACAGTCTCTTTTTTTTTGCATGTGAGAAGGAAATATTTAGCATACTAAAGGCGGAGGTGGAAAAGTGGGCAAACGAAAAGGTTCTGCAGCACATTCATACACGGCTGTCGTAGCGGCTGATCTGAAGACGAAGCAGTTGTGCAAACGTCTCCACTCCCATCATATCGCCATCATTGATCATCCGGACGTTGATGAGATAGCAGCACAGTCCTTGCTGGAAAGAGGGGTAAAAGTCGTCCTCAACCTATCGGCATTCATGACGGGGCAATACCCGGCTGAAGGGGCTCGCCAACTTTTAACAAACGGGATCACACTCTATGAGGTACTGGATGTAGATGTGTCGGATTCGTTCATGGAGTGGATCGAGGGCAAGTATGCAACAATCCGTGAAGAAAATCTGTACATCCTATTGGAAGAAAAGTGGGTCCATGTATGCAGGCTGCAGCAGGTGACGGTTCCCTCCATTTTAAAACGATGGCATGAAGCGCACGATAAGTTGGATGACACACTCTCTTCGTTTATCGACAATACACTTTTGTACGCCAGCAAGGAAAAAGACCTATTTTTAAAACCGCTTTGCCATGTGCGATTACATACAAAAATGGAGCAGCGACATGTCGTTGTCGTCGTTCGCGGGAAACATTACAGAGAGGACTTGCTGACGCTATCTTCCTACATTCGGGAATATCGACCTGTTTTGATCGGGGTCGATGGTGGTGCAGATGCCCTCATGGAAGCAGGATATCGTCCAGATCTGATTGTGGGAGATATGGACAGCATCTCGGACAGAGCGCTCCAATGCGGAGCGGAGATTGTCGTACATGCTTTTGTGAATGGGACAGCACCTGGAACGACTCGCGTAAAAGCTCTCGGTTTGCCTTATCATGTCTTGCCAGCGCCTGGTACGAGCGAAGATGTGGCGATGCTGTTAGCGTACGAAAAGGAGGCTGAACTGATCGTCACGATCGGTGCTCATACCAATATGATTGATTTTCTGGAAAAAGGCCGTAAAGGTATGGCAAGCACGTTATTGGTCCGCACGAAGATCGGGACAAAGCTAATTGATGCCAAAGGAGTCAGTCATCTCTATAGGCCGAGCGAGTCATGGAAGCTGTGGGGTTGGTGCCTAGTCGCTATGCTTCTCCCTGTTTCAGCCGCGCTCGTTATTAATCCAATCGCCCGCAGTGCTGTACAGATGATTTGGACACAATGGCGGACTTGGACTTTATGAACAACGCACTTTTCATGGAGGTATACATGATACCCTTCCGCTATCATTTGATTTCACTGGCTGCCATATTTGTCGCACTTGGGGTAGGGATCTTGTTAGGAGGGACGGCAGGCCATTCATGGATAACACAAGGAACTAAAAGCATTCTTTCCAATATGGAAGCAAAGTACGATCGCGCTCTCAAAAGCAACCATGAATTAAGGCAGCAAATGAATCGATTGCTAAAGGAAGTTGCGCGCAGCAACCAAGAAGTTGTCCAGCTCATGAGCATACGCTATGTGGACGAACTTGCAGGAAGCAAGGTGTATGTTTGGCAGGAGGATGGCAACGTTTCTGAACAGCTTACGCAACTGATGCATTCAGTAGGCATGGATGTGGTTTCTTATCGCGAGGGTGACAGTTGGGAAGATGGGGTGCTTTTGGTGGTAGCAAGGCAAGCCCCGCTTTGGCTACGGGAAAAACAGATGAATTCCTGGATACAGGTCGTAGAAATGCCCGACTCTCCTGCAAAACAATGGGCACTCTTAGAACAAGTGCAAAAGAGATTGACTGAGAGGAAGGGCTCGCGTGAAAAAAGTTAGTGTCGTCATCCCGGCGTTCAACGAACAGGCTTCCATTGGTGATACTCTCCGTGCCATCCGTGAACGCTTTTTTTGTGATGAACTGATCGTCGTTGATGATGGCAGTAAAGATGAGACGGCAGACATCGCAAGCAAGTGGGCGGATAGGGTCATTCGAGTGCCGCGCAATCAAGGGAAAGGTGCAGCTGTTCAATTGGGCTGGCAGTACGCCAGTGGGGATGTGGTCATGCTTCTGGACGGTGATTTGCGAGACAGCGCAGCAGAAGCCGCACAGTTGCTTACACCGGTGCTACAAGATGTCTGTGATATGGCGGTAGCTGTTCTGCCACCTCCGAAAGTGAAAGCAGGTCTCGGATTAGCAAAAGGCTTGGCCCATCATGGCATTCGGATGTTGACAGGCTTTGAAACAAAAGCCCCTTTATCGGGACAACGCGCAATACGTCGCGAGCTTCTTGAGCAATTAGGGAGCCAGGATAGAGGATTTGGCATAGAGGTGGGGCTCACTGTCGATGCTTTGCGGGCAGGGTATCGTGTAGCAGAGGTCCCTGTCTTTTTTTCGCATCGTGAAACGAAAAACGATTGGGCAGGCTTCTGTCATCGGGGGAAAGAGTTTGTCGCGATTAGCCGAACGCTATGCTGGAAATGGTGGGAGGGGCAAGTGTGGAAACGAAAATCATGATAATGATACTCGTCGCGGTCGTTTTTCCACTGGTGCTTGACCGTCCCCTGTATAAAGTCGGCACACAAAAGCTCAAAGCGCTTGGAATGAATCGATTCAATTACGATGGAGAGCCGGTATTGACAGCAGGGGGGCTCATCCTCGTATGTTCGAGCGTTATAACTGGGATAGTTCTAATCGGATTACTTTGGCTCAGAAGGGTCGATCGCGAGCTTTTCCTGCACGGTATTTTATTTCTGACAGGTATGATTACGATGGCCTTTTGGGGCTGGCGTGATGATTGTGCATCAGATCGGGATGTAAAAGGCTTTCGTGGACATTTCGGTGTGTTATGGCGAGAAAGGCGAATAACCAGCGGCATGTGGAAGTTAATTGGGGGGACAAGCACGGCCTTTTGTCTCACCCTTGCTCTTTCGAACACGTTGTGGGCTGAGTTTGTGGCCTTTGGTTTGCTTGCGCTCACACCCAATATCATTAACTTGTTTGATCTGCGGCCAGGACGAGCGATTAAAGTATTTTGGTGCCTGATAGCACTCGCTGTAGGTTTTGGCCTACTGACAATAGGAGCCAGTGCGGCAATGGTCAACTGGATTTTGTTGATTCCTATCTTTCTTGCGAGCATCCTCCTATTTCCCCACGACGTTGGCGGCAAAATCATGCTCGGAGATACAGGTTCGAATGCCTTAGGTTTTGCAGCAGGCTTTTTCTTTGTCATCGGGACACCGATTTATGTGCAGACGAGTATGCTCATGCTTTTTTTGTGTCTTCAGATTGCGGCAGAATTTTGCTCGTTTTCCCGCGTTATTGAACAGATTGGTTGGCTCCGTCGACTCGACCAATGGGGGAGAGTTACAGAAGCTGAAAATAAAGAAAACCAGACTGGCTCGTCCGGTTTGGTCTAGTCCTCGTCATCAGGTTCAGGAACCATGAAACGGGGCTGTACGCGATTTTTTTTGCGTTCGTGATGAAGAATAAATCCGGCAATAAACCATACAGGGATGGCGAAAGCCAGTATACCTAGAATGAGTTTTCCCCATAAAAATCCAACGTCTGGAGAGGCAGAATAGAAGAATGCGTCACGGATTAATTTGATTCCGTACATGGCGATTGCCGCCGGAATTACCATAATTAAGAGTGCAATGATTTTCTGAAAAACCAAGGGTTTTCACCCCTTTCTCGAATGCGTAAAGGACTACAATAATTACGGGACGGTCTTTTCATCATATCGGATGCGTTCAGCCTTGTCCACCGTACCTGTTGCACACGAACGAGCGCACGTTAGGGAAGAACGCCTGTCCATCAACGATTTGTTGGAGTACAATGGTTACGAGTAAGATCGTAAAGAGGTTGTTCAAAAAGTGAGGGGTCTCTCGCATGCACAAGCTGCTCATCGTTGGTGCGGGACGTGGTGGAACAGCACTCCTGCGGATGCTAAACCAGATGGACCGATTACAAGTTGTTGCTGTCGTCGATCAAAGGCCGGACGCCCCAGGCATACTGCTTGCCCAATCATTGGGGATTCCCGTCGATCAGGATTATCGGCCTTATTTGGATGAGGATCTGGATGTCATTTTAGAAGCTACAGGGGATCTGGGGGAGTATGAGCACCTCAGGCAATTAAAAAAAGACAAGACAGTGCTCATCCCAGGAACGTTTACAAGAATCGTCATGAAATTGATTCGCGAACGCGATAAGCTGATTGCCGTTTTGATGCAAAATCAGCGAGAGCGGGAAACGATGCTAAACTCTACACATGACGCGATCATCGGGGTCAATCGCCAAGGAATTATTACGTTGTTCAACAAAGCTGCAGAGCGATTGATGGGCATCGAGGCGAGTGAAGTGCTGGATACTAAAGTTTCAGAGCGTATACCGAACACTCGGTTACATATTGTATTAACGACAGGCTCTCCCGAATTGAATCAGGAGCAAGTCTTGCCGAATCAGACGCGCATTATTACAAACCGCGTGCCCGTTCGCAATGATCGAGGAGAAGTTGTCGGAGCTGTTGCCATTTTCCGTGATATTACAGAAATCATGGCGTTGGCAGAAGAAGTGACGAACTTGAAAGATTTGCAGAGCATGCTGCAAGCGATTATTCAATCATCGGACGAAGCGATATCAGTCGTTGACCAATACGGGAATGGGCTTTTGATCAACCCGGCCTACACAAGGCTTACGGGTTTTTCGCAAGAAGACATTATCGGGAAACCAGCGACGGTAGATATTTCCGAAGGCGACAGTATGCACATGCAAGTCCTGAAAACGAAGAAGGCAGTGAGAGGCGTCCCTATGAAACTGGGACCAAAGCGCAAGGACGTCGTGGTCAATGTTGCGCCGGTTGTGGTCGATGGGGAGCTGAAAGGCAGCGTTGGCGTCATTCACGATGTCTCCGAATTCAAGCGTCTGTCAGAAGAGCTGGAGAAAGCTCGTCGCATCATCCGCAATCTGGAGGCAAAATATAGCTTTGCAGACATCATCGGCTATAGCGAGTCCATGCAGCAGGCGATCGAGCAAGCCAAAAAAGCGGCGTCAACACCAGCAACTGTCCTTCTCCGCGGGGAATCGGGAACAGGGAAAGAACTGTTTGCGCACGCCATACATAATGCAAGCGAACGAAAATACAACCAGTTCATCCGGGTAAATTGTGCAGCGATCTCAGAGAGCCTCTTGGAGAGTGAGCTTTTCGGGTATGAGGAAGGCGCGTTTACAGGTGCGCGTCGAGGAGGGAAGCGGGGGCTGTTTGAGGAAGCGAGCGGTGGAACCATCTTTTTGGACGAGATCGGCGAGCTGTCCATGAGCATGCAGGTCATGCTTTTGCGCGTCCTGCAGGAGCGAGAGGTTGTGCGTGTCGGTGGAACGAAGCCGATCAACATCGATGTTCGCGTCATTGCGGCTACCCATGTGAATCTGGAGGCAGCGATCGGAGCGGGACGTTTCCGTGAAGACCTGTACTATCGTCTCCACGTCGTACCGATTCATATCCCTCCACTCAGACAGCGCTTGGAAGATATTAAGCCGATTGCTATGCACCTGCTACGAAAAGCCAATCTGGAATACGGAAGAAATGTAGAAGAGCTGCATGAAGAAACATGGCAGATGCTTCTGTCCTACCACTGGCCAGGCAATGTACGCGAGCTAGAGAATGTACTGGGCAGAGCGATGATTCATATGCGGATCAACGAGCGAATCATTATGCCGGAGCATTTACCCCCATTGGAAAGAAGAATCGTTTCGACCAAAAAGGAAGAGGCCCAGCATGAGGGTTCCACTGGCACTACGTTAAAAGAAGCGGTGGAAAAGGCCGAACGTCAGCACATATTGCGGGAACTGGCGGCAGCCAAAGGCAATCGCACTCTTGCAGCCAAGCGCCTCGGAATCGCGATTCGCAGTTTGTACTACAAGATGGAAAAATTGGGCATCATGGATGTGCAGGAAGAGTAAGGAAATGGGTGTGCAAAATATTGCACGCAAATCTTTGCGCGTATATGCAAAAAAATGCAGACTTGACGCAGGGACGATCATCCCGCGTTCTCTAAAATAAAGCGCTTTCACAAGGTTGGTTTTGTTGGCATGACTTTTGCATATACCTCTTGGCGGGAAATTCTCCAAATGGAGCCCACTGTTACGCCAGCTTACTTAAGCGGAAAACGAAAGATACTAGGGAGGTTTCTTCAGTGAACATCTTTGACTACATGCAAAAGTACGATTACGAGCAATTGGTATTTTGCCAAGACGAAAATTCCGGTTTGAAAGCAATCATTTGCATTCATGATACGACATTAGGACCAGCACTCGGCGGTACGCGCATGTGGCCGTATAAAACAGAAGAAGAGGCGATTGTGGACGTACTGCGTCTCGGTCGTGGGATGACTTACAAAAACGCAGCAGCAGGACTGAACATCGGTGGTGGTAAAGCAGTCATCATCGGTGATCCGCGCGAGCATAAGAGCGAAGAGCTGTTCCGTGCTTTCGGTCGCTATATTCAAGGGCTGAATGGCCGTTACATCACAGCTGAGGATGTAGGAACAACGGTAGCAGACATGGATATGATCCACTTGGAAACCGATTTTGTCACAGGTGTTTCTCCTGCATTCGGTTCCAGTGGCAATCCATCCCCTGTCACAGCTTACGGTGTCTACCGCGGAATGAAAGCTGCAGCTAAATTGGCGTTTGGTTCCGACTCTCTCTCCGGACGAGTGATTGCTGTACAAGGTGTAGGAAACGTAGCGTACAATCTGTGCCGCCATCTGCATGAAGAAGGCGCGCATTTGATCGTAACGGATATCAATCAAGAAAACGTAGATCGCGCAGTGAATGATTTCGGTGCGAAAGCTGTTGGTGTTAACGAGATCTTTGGCGTAGAGTGCGATATCTTCTCTCCTTGCGCATTGGGTGCGATCATCAACGATGACACCATTCCACTCTTCAAAGCAAAAGTGATTGCAGGGGCAGCCAACAACCAGCTGAAAGAAGAGAGACACGGCGACCAAATTCACGAAATGGGTCTGATCTACGCGCCTGACTACGTGATCAATGCTGGTGGTGTAATCAACGTGGCAGATGAGCTGCAAGGCTACAACCGCGAGCGTGCACTGAAAAAAGTAGAAACAATCTATGACAGCATCCTGAAAATTTACGAAATCGCTGAACGTGACGGCATGGCTTCCTACAAAGCTGCTGACCGCATGGCGGAAGAGCGCATTGCAAGTGTTGCCAGATCACGTAATACTTTCCTGCAAAACGGCAAGACTGTTTACAAGCGCTAATCTTGTTTCATCTATTAGGTTCATACTCCTGTCCGCTCTTCTAAGGAGGGCGGTCAGGAATACATAAACGATTTTCTTTGAATATTCATATTCTCGTTAATACGCAGGTTAGCTTTCCGAATGAAAGGAGAGATCGTGGTGTCTCAAGAGTTTGATCTAGTCGTCCTCGGGGGAGGTACCGGCGGTTATGTAGCGGCAATCCGCGCTTCCCAATTGGGAATGAAGGTAGCAATCGTGGAAAAAGAAAAGCTCGGTGGTACTTGCTTACACCGTGGTTGCATCCCATCCAAAGCGCTATTGCGCAGTGCAGAAGTATTCTCCACCCTGAAGGAAGCTGACAAATACGGAGTCTCGGCAGGTGCTGTAGGCTATGACTTCACCAAAATACAAGAGCGAAAGCAAGGCATTATCGACCAACTTCACAAAGGGATTCAATACTTGATGAAAAAAGGCAGCATTACTGTCTTTGAAGGCTTTGGAAGAGTCATGGGGCCTTCCATTTTTTCTCCGCAGGCAGGTGCTGTACGCATTGAAAAGGAAAATGGGGACCAAGAAATGATCGTTCCACGATTCCTTTTGCTGGCAACAGGTTCCCGTCCACGCACACTCCCGGGTTTGGTCATCGACGGATCCTATGTGGTAACAAGCGATGAAGCATTGCAGTGGGAGCAATTGCCTGCTTCTGTTGTCATCGTGGGTGGAGGTGTCATCGGGATTGAGTGGGCTTCCATGCTCAATGATTTCGGTGTGGAAGTAACTGTTGTGGAGTACGCCGACCGCATTTTGCCGTTTGAGGATGAAGAAGTGAGCAAGGAATTGGCTCGCCTGTTGAAAAAGCGGAAAGTCAACATCGTGACGGGAGCAAAGGTACTGCCTGAATCGTTGGAAAAAAGGGAAGGCAAAGTCTCTATTCAAGCGGAAGTCAAGGATGGAGTCCAAACCTTTGAAGCCGAAAAGGTACTCGTATCAGTAGGACGCCAAGCGAACGTAGAAAACATCGGTTTGGAAGCAACAGAAATCAAAGTCGAGCGCGGCGTAGTCGTAGTTAATGAATACTTCCAGACAGCAGAGTCTCATATTTATGCGATTGGAGACGTTATTGGCGGTCTGCAATTGGCGCATGTTGCTTCGCATGAAGGAATACTCGCGGTAGAGCACATGGCTGGACAAAACCCGCACCCGATGGATTACACCAAGGTTCCGAAATGTACGTATAGCCGACCTGAAGTCGCAAATGTCGGACTCACTGAAAAAGAAGCAAAAGAACAAGGCTACGATGTGAAAATCGGCAAGTTCAGCTTCAAGCCACTAGGCAAAGCACTAATCCACGGTGAGAATGACGGCTTTGTGAAGTTGGTCGTTGATGCCAAGACCAATGATTTGTTAGGGGTTCACATGATCGGTACACATGTGACAGATATGATTTCCGAAGCGGGCCTGGCCCGTGTGCTGGATGCGACTCCGTGGGAGATCGGTCAGACGATTCACCCGCATCCATCCTTATCCGAGGCAATCATGGAGGCAGCTCAGGCTGTCGACGGAAAAGCGATACACAATTAGCAAGGAGGGAATGTAACGATGACAACCAAGCGACATGAGCAAGTGGGATTAACCGATGCACAAGTCCTTGACATGTATTATTACATGCTATTGGCCAGAAAAATTGACGAGCGCCAATGGCTGTTGAATCGTGCGGGCAAAGTACCGTTTGTGATTTCCTGCCAGGGTCAGGAAGCAGCTCAGGTGGGAGCCGCTTTTGCGATGGAAAAAGACAGAGATTTCTTGTGCCCGTACTATCGCGATCTTGGTTTGGTGCTGGTCTTTGGCCAAACAGCCCGTGATTGCATGCTGTCCGCTTTTGCGAAAGCAGAAGATCCGAATAGCGGAGGAAGACAGATGCCAGGTCACTTCGGTGGCAAGAAGTACAATATTTTGACTGGCTCAAGCCCTGTGACTACCCAAGTGCCACACGCAGTCGGTATGGCTTTGGCAGGTAGAATGAAGCAAAAAGATTTTGTTGTGTATGCATCGTTCGGTGAAGGATCCAGCAACCAGGGTGACTTCCACGAAGGTGCGAACTTTGCGGGTGTCCACAAGCTCCCGGTTATCTTTTTCTGCGAAAACAATAAATACGCGATCTCTGTACCACTGAAAAAGCAGTTGGCTTGTGAAAGTGTAGCAGACCGTGCGATCGGTTATGGCTTTCCGGGAGTCAGTGTGGACGGAAACGATCCGATTGAAGTATATCGTGTCATGAAAGAAGCGGTTGAACGTGCTCGCAGTGGTCAAGGTCCGACGCTGATCGAAGCCGTTATGTACCGCCTTGTTCCGCACTCCAGTGACGATGACGATCGTGTGTATCGTACGAGAGAAGAAGTGGAAGAAGCGAAGAAAAAGGACCCATTGATTGTTTTCGCTACGTATTTAAGAGAGATCGGGCTCTTGGACGAACACAAGGAAGCAGATATGCTTGCTCGCGTACAACTGGAAGTGGATGAAGCCACTGAATATGCAGAAAACGCGCCATATCCTACGCCAGAATCGACAATGACGTACGTATACGGGGAATAAGGGGGGGATCTTTTATGGCAGTCATTTCTTTTATTGATGCAATTACAATGGCGATGCGTGAAGAAATGCGTCGCGATTCCAATGTGTTCATTCTAGGAGAAGACGTTGGCGTTCGTGGTGGAGTTTTCCGTGCGACAAACGGATTGATTGAAGAGTTTGGCGAGGAACGCGTGATTGATACGCCACTGGCTGAATCCGCAATTGTCGGTGTAGGGATTGGTGCGGCAGCTTACGGTATGCGTCCAATCGCAGAGATTCAGTTTGCGGACTTCATCATGCCAGCTGTGAACCAAATTGTCAGTGAGGCGGCGAAAATGCGCTATCGTTCGAACAACGACTGGCATTGCCCGATCACGATTCGTGCTCCTTTCGGCGGAGGGGTTCACGGTGCATTGTACCACTCGCAATCTGTGGAAGCGATGTTCACCAACACTCCTGGCTTGAAAGTAGTAGCACCTTCGACACCTTATGATGCTAAAGGTCTTCTGAAAGCAGCTATCCGCGATGAAGATCCGGTGCTCTTTTTCGAGCACAAGCGTTGCTATCGCTTGATCAAGGGCGAAGTGCCTGAGGATGACTATGTACTGCCGATTGGCAAAGCGGACGTCAAGCGAGAGGGGACAGACATCACAGTCATCTCCTACGGTTTGACTCTCCACTTCGCACTGCAAGCTGCGGAAAAGCTCGCTCAAGAAGGCATCAGCGCGCATGTTCTCGATTTGCGCACACTGTATCCGTTGGACAAAGAAGCGATTGTTGAAGCGGCTTCGAAGACAGGCAAAGTATTGATCGTACACGAGGACAACAAAGAAGGCGGCGTTGGCGGTGAGGTAGCTGCCATTATAGCGGAGCATTGCTTGTTCGATTTGGATGCACCGATTAAACGTCTTTGTGGTCCGGATGTACCAGCGATGCCATACAGCCCGCCAATGGAAAAATACTTTATGCTGAACCCGGAAAAAGTATTGGAAGCAATGCGCGAGCTGGCCAACTTTTAAGGCGAGGAGGACCAAGGATCATGGCAACGAAAGTACTTATGCCCCAGCTCGGAGAGAGCGTGACCGAGGGCACCATCAGCAAATGGTTGGTCAATGTAGGCGACACGGTCAAGAAATACGATTCGCTGGCTGAAGTGACGACGGATAAAGTAAACGCAGAGGTTCCTTCTACCGTTTCTGGACGCGTTACTGAGATCGTCGTGCCAGAAGGTGAGACAGTCGCTGTCGGCACATTGATCCTATATATAGAAGAAAGTGGTGCGGAAGGTGGAACTGCAGCGCCTGCTAGCACGACGGAAACTACGGCTCCCCAAGCGCCTGTAACCGAGCAGCCAAAGGCAGCTACGCCGGCTGTATCCATTGAACAAGCACCAGTCGTCGATGGATCAAAACAACGTTATTCACCTGCTGTTGTCATGCTCTCCCAGCAACATGGCATTGACTTGTCCCGCGTTGCAGGGACTGGAGCAGGCGGGCGCATTACCCGTAAAGATGTCCAAGCGATTATCGACGCGGGCGGTCAAAAGCCAGCCGAGACAGGAAAGGAAACGGTCGCGCAGGCACCCGTAGCAGCGGTCGAACAAACTACTGTCGTTTCAACACCCGCACCGGTAGCGCCAGCTTCTACTCCTGCTGTTTCCGTAGATATTCCGGTTGCAAGCGGTGATCAAGTTGTACCTGTAACCTCCATTCGTCGTACGATTGCAAACCGGATGGTGCAGAGCAAGCATGAAGCTCCACACGCTTGGACGATGGTCGAAGTAGATGTGACCAATCTCGTTAACTTCCGCAATCAGGCAAAAGGTGAATTTGCGAAAAAAGAAGGGCTCAACCTCACGTTCCTGCCGTTCTTTATCAAAGCGGTTGTAGAAGCGTTGAAAGAGTACCCAATGATCAATTCCACATGGGCACATGACAAAATCATTGTGAAAAAGGACATCAACATCTCCATCGCAGTAGCTACGGAAGATGCTCTCTATGTTCCTGTCATCAAGCATGCTGACCAAAAATCAATTCTTGGCATTGCTAAGGCAGTCGATGATCTGGCAGCGCGGACCCGTGCAGGGAAATTGACGATGGATGATATGACAGGCGGGACCTTTACGGTTAACAATACAGGCTCCTTCGGCTCTGTTTTGTCCCAGCCGATTATCAATGCTCCGCAAGCTGCGATTCTTAGTGTCGAGTCCATTGTGAAGCGCCCTGTCGTCATTAACGATATGATCGCAGTGCGTTCTATGGTCAATCTGTGCATGTCCTTGGATCATCGCGTGCTGGACGGTCTGATATGCGGGCGATTCCTGCAAAGTGTGAAACAAAAGCTTGAAAATGTAGGACCGGATACCAAGTTGTACTAGGGTGTCGAAAAACCAGGTCAAGTAAAGACCTGGTTTTTTTGATAAAAGAATCGCCAAAAAAATTTTCCAAATGGATCATTACGCATGTAACTTTTTCCGAGACATCTTCGTCATAACAGTTGGAGCCAGTAAGTCTCATAAATGACATAGAAATCATTCCCACCTGATAGCATTTGTGGTAGACTGGTAGCGTCCTGCTAGAGGGTTTTCCAGATTAAGGGTAAATATGGGAGGAAAAACATGGAGAAAAGTAAAAAAGCACTACCAATAGTGCTGGCATCAGCGCTCGCCGCTACACCTTTTGTTGCAGTACCGCAAGCATATGCAATTGAAAAGTTGGATGTATCAGCTGATAACGATGGTGCCGGGAAAGAAAGTGAGTATGATATTAAATTCACGCTAGAAGAAGACCTGGCGAGTGGAGATACCATCACGGTTGATTTCGACGATGATTTCGATGTGGATGATAGTATCAGTAAGAAAGATATTTCCGGTATAGATGTGAAAAGGGTAGAAGTGGATGACAATGAAGTGACCATCACGGTGGATGAGGATTTTGATGAAGGGGATAAAATCTCGTTTACCATTAAAAAGGGAATCACAAACCCCGATGACAAGGGTACATATGACGTAAGTGTAGAAACCGAAAATGAGAGCTCTGACACAGACGAAGTTGAGATCAAAAAAAGCAGCTCCAGCAGCAGTAGCAAGTCCAAAAACGATTACAGCGTTACGCTGAGCAGCAAAGCAGCGGGCGAAAAAGTAAGCCTCAAACTCGGCAAAATTTCTCTGAAAGGTAGCGATGAGCTGGAGACGAACTCCACGATTACCGTCACTTTCCCGGAGAAAGGCATGTTGCCTTCGAGCATTGATGAAGACGATGTAACGGTAAACGGTACGAAAGCGAAATCCGTCAGCATCAGTGGTAGCTCGGTAGATATCAAGATTCCAAGTGGAGCAGACTCAGATGATTACATTACGTTGGAATTTGACAAATCTGCTGGCATTGAGAATCCTAGTTCCGGTGACAAATATGTTTTCAAAGTGAAATACGACGGTACGACATATGAGTCAGATGAATTTGAAATTACGAAAAACGGCTCCGGCTCAAGCAGCGCTTCCGACAGCTTTACGGTTAATCTGTCTGATCCAGGTGCGGGGGCTCGCACTAGCTACACGTTTGATGCTGACTTCGGCAGCAAAGAGCTGAAAGAAGATGGAGAATTGATTCTTGAGTTCCCGTCCTCTGATATGGTACCGGGCATTTTGACAGCATCAGACTTTTTGCTCAATGGGAAATCAGCGAAAAAAGCAACTGCAGTAGGGAACAGAGTCGCCCTGGTTGCACCAACCGGCTTCAAAGCGACTAGCAAAGTGAAGGTTGAAGTTACTTACGGAGCGTGGATTTCGAATCCAAAAACGGCTGGCAACTACACGTTGAAGGCTACTGTTTCCGGAAGAACTTTGGAATCCAAATCCTTCAGCATCGGTGGTTCTTCGGTGAACCCGACGCCAACTAACCCAACTAACCCAACAAATCCAGTACCTGTACCAAATACAGGTATTAACAATAGCACTGCAACTATCGCATTGACACAAAATGCACTTGGCAAGCAGACAGGTGTAAATGTAGCAATCAAAGGATTGGGTGTTGGTCTGCAAAAGCAGCGTGATTTCATCGAGATCGTATTCCCGGTAGGCTACAAGGTACCGGCTTATATCGCACCAGCTAACATCTCTGTGAATGGTGTAGGTGCGAATTTCGTTGCAGTTCGTGGACAAAACGTTCTGATTTATCCGTCTCAGGATATTCCTGCGGCAACAAACGCTAATATCGTGATCAATCCAGCAGCGAACATCGTAAATCCTGCTGTGAAAAACACATATAGCATTAGCGTATTTACTTCCGAAGAAAGAGGTTTGTTGTTTTCTCGTATTGTTGGAGTAGGAATGCCTTCCCCGGCTCAACCAAAGCCTGCAACGCCAACACCACAACAGCCGCAACAACCATCGACTGCTATTCCAGCGAACTCGGCTTCCTTTAAAGTAAATACGGCAAACTTCACCCTGCATGGCAAAACGTATCCTCTGTCTGCAGCTCCATACATTGATGGAAATACGACTATGGTTCCAGCCCAATTCTTTAAAGAAGCGCTGGCACTGACTACGCAATGGAACAATACAAGTGTTGCTGTTATCAGTGGAACCAAAGTCGTGAAGTTTACAGTTGGATCGAAAACAGCAAAAGTAGGGAAAACAGATATTCAACTGCCTGCACCTGTTGTCCTCAAAAACGGCATGCCAATGATTCCGATCCGTACAGTAACGGATAATCTTGGTTACAAAGTAGGCTGGGATGCGAAAACTTCCAGCGTATACGTATACAAATAAAAATTAGCTGGGACAAACGAAAAACCCCTTTCCGCTTTTTGGTCGGAAAGGGGTTTTCATTGTGAATCATCACTCGTTTATTGAAAGTAAAAAAACGTGGGAACGATGAGTGAAAGTATTAGAATGCCGATCAGGATTTTGGCAAAAAGCGATTGGTGTCTCATTCTAATCAAACCTCCTTTCAAGGCAGAGGAAATTATCAGGTGATTCTGTAAGTGGCTGTGCTAGAATGAAGAAAAGGATATCATTGGCTTTCTTTTTTCGCCCATGTTGAAATTGTACCGAAATGTAGCCAATGAGACAACCACTTACAAAAGGATGATGATTCGTGAGCGCACCGAAAAAAATTGCCCATATCGGCATTGCGGTAAAAAGCTTGGAAAAGACGCTTCCCTTTTATACCGAGCAATTGGGATTGGAGTTGGTTGGAACCGAAATCGTAGAGAGCGAACAAGTACAAGTGGCATTTTTAAAGATCGGGGAAAGTCATATTGAATTACTAGAGCCGTTGAGTGATGAAAGTCCGATAGCAAAGTTTATGGAAAAACGCGGAGAAGGCATTCACCACATTGCGTTTGATGTAGATGATGTTGCGGGTCGGCTAGTTACATTAAAAGAACAAGGTGTACCTCTAATCCACGAGGTCCCCAAAGCGGGTGCGCACGATGCGTTGATTGGATTTTTGCATCCGAAGGCTGCGAATGGCGTGTTGTATGAGCTCTGCCAATATCCGAAAGAATCATAGGCGTTTACGTAGTAGAAAAAATTTTTTTGCGGTATACTGGAACTTGTGAATATGTACCAAAATCGGGCAGTACGATCAGGAGGTAACGAGTGTGAGTACGATCAACCAAGAGCGTTTGTTAAATGAATTTTTAGAGCTCGTCCAGATTGACAGTGAAACGAAGAACGAAGCAGAGATCAACAAGGTGCTCAAAGAAAAACTGATTGAGATGGGCTTTACCGTAGAAGAGGATGACGCAGCAGCGAAAACCGGACATGGTGCCAACAATCTGATCGCAACGTTGGAGGGCACTGGAAAAGGTCCAACCATCCTGTTTAGCAGCCATATGGATACGGTTGTGCCAGGAAACGGAATCAAGCCTCAGATTCGCGATGGCTACATTTATTCTGATGGAACAACGATCCTCGGTGCGGATGACAAAGCAGGAATAGCAGCGATTTTTGAAGGCATTCGCAGCATGAAAGAGCAAAACCTGCTACATCCTACGATCCAAGTCGTATTGACGGTAGGAGAAGAGTCCGGACTTGTAGGCTCCCGTGCAATGGATTCCAGCCTGCTGAAAGCAGAAATGGGCTTCATCCTTGATTCGGAAGGTCCAGTTGGAAAAATTACAGTAGCTGGTGCTGGCCAATACCGCATCGTAACCAAAATCCACGGCAAAGCAGCGCATGCAGGTGTGAATCCAGAGGATGGCATCAGTGCTATATCGGTGGCTAGTAAAGCAATTTCCCGTATGCCACTGGGCCGTATCGATGCGGACACAACTGCGAACATCGGTCGTTTTGAAGGCGGAAAAGCGTACAATATCGTAACAGATTATGTGGAAATTTGGTCTGAGGCTCGCAGCTTGGTAATGGACAAGCTGGAAGCTCAAGTGAAGAAAATGACGACAGCATTTGAAGAAGTGGCAGCCGAGATGGGTGCGACTTGCGAAAATGAGGTTATCTTTATGTACCATGGCTACAAGTTCAACGAAGAAACGCCAGTTGTACAAAAAGCGATTGCAGCGGTTAAACGTGTAGACCGCAATCCTGAACTGGTTGCGAGCGGCGGCGGAAGCGACGGTAATGTATTTAACGGCTACAACGTACCAAGCGTAAACTTTGCCATTGGCTATGAAGAAATCCATACAAAAAATGAGCGCATGCCAATCGCTGAACTGAACAAAGCGGCTGAGCTGGTGCTTGCTGTTATTGCAGAAGTACAAGAGTAACCAAAAGAAGTCGGAATCTCCTTGCGAGGGGTTCCGGCTTTTTTATTCGCTTGCTATCTGGTTTTGCATGATTGAGACAACCACTGTTCATCATAGACTGAATAGAAAGCTCGGGGACGAGGCAGGCATGAAAGGGGGAGGCTGAGTGCTTCGTTTGGCGGTGGGGACGGTCCAAAAAGTTCTGGAGAAGCAAGCGGGTATGCAGATACTCGAAGTCCGGACAGAGTCAGTTGCTGGATGCAAACTGCAGAGAGTACTGTCTTTTTTGCAGGAGGATTATAAAAGTGGCGATTTACTTTTGATCAATACAACCGCTGTTCACCTTGAATTGGGAACAGGCGGGTATCACTTTGTTGTAGGAAAGGTAAACCAACCTGAGGAAACCGATGTCCTTCCGAATGAGTGGGGCCATGTCATGAAAATGCGCTATTCACCTTGGCAGCTCGCGGTTGATTCTGTAGAAGAACAGGCCAGCCCGTACCACGATTTGTTTGTGCAAGAAGACTTGTCCTTGGAAGGTACCCCTGTTTTGATCGGCGAGCTGCACAGTCTTCTACCTGTTGCTGTCCTTGCTTTGCGTAAAAAAAATCCAAATGTCCGTATCGTATATGTCATGCCAGATGGCGCATCCTTGCCGATTGCCTTGAGCCAGCACGTCCAACAATTAAAAGCAACCGGTAGCTTGGCTGCTACAGTGACGACAGGTCATGCGTGGGGCGGTGATCGTGAGTCGTTGACGATTCATAGTGGCTTATTGGCTGCACGCCATGTAGAACAAGCCGATATTATTATATGCATGTTGGGACCTGGGGTAGCAGGTACGGGTACATCTTATGGTTTCTCGGGAGTTCAGTTGGCTGAAGTCATTCATGCTGTATCCACTCTTGGTGGAACACCCTTTTTTATTCCCAGAATCAGCTTTGGGGATCATCGTGCCAGACATTACTGCATCAGTCACCATACTATATCGATCGTAAACAGGTTTACTCTCTGTCCTGTTCTGGTTACAATCCCGATTTTCGGAGATGAAAGAGATGAAATCCTTTCACGGCAAATGAAAACATTAGAAGGTGCGGGGAAGCATATTTTTATAAAGGGAAAAGTCCCAGATCTGTCAGAGTTGGCATCACTGGAAAAGGGGTATGGCTTGTCCTTTTCTACAATGGGGCGGAATTGGCAAGAGGATCCTGCGCCTTTTCAAACGGCATGGATGGCAGCCGATTTTGTAGGAAACAGTCTGGGGTACATCGTCCAAACCGTTAACGACGCTCCGCATTCGCCCGCCTCATCAAGTACTCTTGAAGGGTTAGGTCTTTATTTGACCAGGAACGAAGTGCGGCCTTGATCTGCCAAGCTTTCCCGACCATACGCAATTGCTTTTCGCTAACATATGTTTTCATTCATGATCTCCTCCGATACAATAAGGTGGACAAGCTCTATGCTCCCAACTTATGGAGGGAATCGACGATTTAGAACGACTTCATGGAAAAAGGATGATGATGACCGTGAATAAATATGATCACTTATATGAAAAAACCATTTCGAGTCAGCCGATTTATGACGGGAGAATTATCAAGGTTAAGGTAGATGAAGTTCTTCTGCCCAATGGCAACACAGCCAAGCGAGAAATCGTAAATCATCAAGGGGCGGTTGCCGTATTGCCGATCACTGATGATAACAAAATGGTGGTGGTTCGACAGTTCCGCAAGCCGTTGGAGCGTACGATCGTGGAGATTCCAGCAGGAAAACTGGAGCGAGGGGAAGAGCCGCTTGCATGTGCAATGCGTGAGCTGGAGGAAGAGACGGGTTACGTTGCGAGTCAGTACACACCGCTTAGCTCTTTTTACACATCGCCGGGCTTTGCAGATGAAATTTTACATGTTTTTATAGCCACTGGTTTGAAAAAAGGAGAGAGCAAGCCGGACGAGGATGAGTTCGTTGATGTGCTGGAAGTGACACTGGAAGAAGCGCATGCCCTGCATCAAAGTGGAGAAATTCGAGATGCCAAGACGGTTGTGGCATTGTTTGCGTGGGAAAACAAAATGCTGCGTGAGCGTGGATAGACCCATGCTTCCTACCTATTTTTGCGACATGCATATTCACATCGGCGGTACGTGGACAGGTAAACCTGTGAAAATAACGGCTTCACGCCAAATGACTCTCACCAAAATTTTGGAGGAGGCCTCCGATAAAAAAGGGATGGATGTCATCGGGATAATCGATGCACATTCGCCTGAGGTTCAGGATGAGCTGGTTGATCTGTTGGAAAAGGGATTAGCGACTGAACAGGAGCATGGAGGAATTTCCTACAAAGATACGTTGTTAATCTTGGGGTGCGAAGTGGAAATCAAAGAGCCAGAACGCGGTGCAGCTCACTTTCTCGTTTATCTGCCGAAGCTGCAAGAAATGAAGCGATTTACCGCATGGCTGTCAGAACGCTGCAAAAATGTTCAATTGAGCTCTCAGCGTATCTACACATCACTTAAGGAATTGCAAGCTTGTGTCCAGCAATTACAGGGTCTTTTGATTCCGGCACATATTTTTACACCGCATAAAGGGTTGTACGGGAGCTGTACGGATTCGATGGCTGAAGTGCTTGATCCTTCGCTCATCTATGCGGTTGAGCTGGGCTTGAGTGCGAATACCAATATGGCGGACCGCATATCCGAGCTACATGACAAAACCTTTCTTACGAACTCAGATGCCCATTCTCTGGCGAAGATCGGTCGGGAATATCAAGCGATGTATATGCAAGAGCGTTCCTTCGCAGAGTGGGTGAAAGCGATCAAGCGCGTCGGTGGAAGAGGGGTTCATGTGAATTACGGTCTGCATCCTGAGCTAGGCAAGTATCACCAGACGGCGTGCCAAGGTTGTCAGTCTCTACTCGCGGCGGATGCCTCAGGCAAATGTCCGGAATGCGGCTTCCAACGAATTGTGCGAGGGGTTGCAGCGCGCATTGATCAGCTAGCGGATGTAGAGGCCGGCCAGCATCCGGCGTTTCGTCCTCCTTATATCGAGCAAATCCCGTTGGAATTCATTCCGGGAATTGGTCCCAAATTATTGGACAAGCTGTATCGGTCGTTTGGTACACAGATGAACGTGCTGCATCGCGTGAATGAAGAAGAGCTCTCCCATGTTGTTGGAGAGAAAATCGCTTCACTTATCGTACAAGCACGAGAGGGAAAACTCTCTGTCCAAAAGGGCGGCGCCGGTACCTACGGAAAGATCGTCCCGATGTAGATTGTCATAGGGGGGAAATCGTCCGCATAAGCTGTACAGTAATCAGCCAAGCGGGAGGCGACGAAGCGTGCGTTCACGAGTCGGACAAACCATCCAATCCTATGCGAGAGAACATCAGTCACTCTACTGGTTCACGATCGTCCTGTTTACGATGGGCATTATTTTCGGAGCCGTCCTCGTCAATTCACTGCCATTGTCACAGAAGCAGGAGCTATACGGTTTTCTGCAATATTTTTTCAACAGTCTTGGCAGTGATGGAATCCCTGAGACCAGTGCCCATTTTCAGCAGGCATTTGGTCATTATGCCAAGACCACTGCAATCATGTGGGTACTAGGGTTATCCATCATTGGGTTGCCGATGATTTTGTTGATGCTCTTCTTAAAAGGAGTCGTGGTCGGTTTCACCGTCGGTTTTTTGGTGAGCCAGCTCCAATGGCAAGGCGTAACATTTGCCATGGTGGGTGTTCTCCCACAAAATTTATTAGTCGTCCCTGCCCTTTTTATTGTAGGCGTCAGCGGAATATCGTTTTCACTTCGACTCATACGTACGAGAGTGCTGAGCAAAAGAGATGTTATCATGCCGCACTTTATGGGCTATACCGTCCTCGTGCTTAGCATGCTGGCGGTATTGACGATTGCAGCCTTGTTTGAAACCTTCATTTCCCCTAGACTGATGCAGCTTGTACTTAATTAAGAATAATTCTCAGGTAAGAACTTATGCATTTGACTTATTCGATGCCCCTCTACTATAATAGGAACAGGTTTCATGCGAGCGGGGAGGGGCATTAATGTTGGAAGAAAAATTAGAGAAAATTAAGCAGCAGTTGCATTCACAGAACTACAAGCTGACACCACAGCGTGAAGCCACTGTTCGCGTGTTGTTGGAGAATGAAGAAGATCACTTGAGTGCGGAAGATGTTTACTTGCTGGTGAAGGATAAAGCACCGGAAATCGGGCTTGCTACCGTATACAGGACATTAGAGCTGTTGAGCGAACTAAAGATCCTTCATAAAATGAATTTTGGCGATGGCGTAGCTCGTTACGATCTCCGTGATGATAATGCTGCCTATCACCATCATCACCTTATTTGCCTCAATTGTGGTACGGTGGATGAAATTTTTGAAGATCTGCTTGTCACAGCAGAAGAAAAAGTCAAGAATGTTTACAACTTTTATATTACCGACCACCGATTGACCTTCTACGGGATCTGCAATCGTTGTGTAGATAAAGTGAACGTGGAGGACTTCAAATAAAGTCGACTTCTCTGGGAACGGAGAAGTTTTTCTTTTTTCCTGGGAGCTTTTGTAATGGCAGACCTATTCCTGTGGAATCCTAAGAGAGGATGAATCGCATGGAGCAAGGGATAAGTGCATATAGATGAAAGAAAGTCTGTAAGGAGGCTTACGGATGAAAGTCTCTTATCGTCGCGTGATGGAGGGTCTGCGTTTCTTGCTTCTATTCATTACTTGTACCTTGCTCTCCTACGGCATCATTACCTTGCTGGCGGACAAATTTCTCCCGGCAAACCCTTATCATGAACCACATGGAAATGCGGTGAAGGTAGTAAAAGTCATCAATACCTCTCAGGCACAGGATTTTGACGGATATGTCGCACGACTTCAGCTCTTTTTTTTAACGGGAGAGTAAATGCTAGTTTGTGTTTTTTATCTGGAGAAGCAGGAGTTTCTTTTTCTTTGTGGAAAGCAATACAAGATACTTATCAGCTGAAGGGGACAGCTTCATGGACAGTCTGATTGATCAGTTTATTCATTTCCTGACTGTGGAGAAAGGGTTAGCGAGAAATACCCTGGAATCCTATCAACGGGATATGGTGGCCTTTACCTCGTATTTACAAGAGCAAGGTGTCGCTCGAATAGAGGATTCTACTCGGACGCACATCATTGGGTACTTGCTTGTTTTACGGGAAAAAGGACGTGCTACAGCAACGCTTTCTCGCAATATGGCATCGATACGAGCGTTTTATCAGTTTCTCATTCGGGATAAATACATAGACAAAGATCCATCCATTCATCTAGAAACACCGAAGATCGAGAAACGCTTACCCAAAGTGCTCTCTGTTGAGGAAGTGGAACGTCTTTTGGAAAGTCCTCCTGTCAATCATCCTGCCGGGCTGCGGGACAAAGCGATGCTTGAGCTTTTATACGCGACAGGCATTCGTGTCTCGGAGTTAGTCAATCTGGATAGTGCTGATGTGAATCTGGATATGGGCTTTGTCAAATGCTTGGGAAAAGGATCAAAAGAGCGAATCATTCCGTTAGGCTCGGTTGCCATTCAAATGGTTCGCCACTATTTGCAGGCAGGGCGCCCCAAGCTGGTAAAAGGAACTGGCGATACTGCATTATTTCTGAATCACTTGGGCAAACAAATTACACGGCAAGGTTTTTGGAAAATTATTAAACGATATGCCCAAAAATCAAACATCCGTGCTGAGATTACACCCCATACGCTTCGCCACTCTTTTGCCACTCACTTACTGGAAAATGGAGCCGATTTGCGCTCTGTTCAAGAGATGCTTGGGCATGCTGATATTTCAACCACCCAGATTTACACACATGTGACCAGAACGCGGATTAAGGACATCTATGCCAAGACGCATCCGCGAGCATGAGTACGAAAAAACGATCGTCTCCGCCTGATTGTCGGGCGGAGAAAAATTTTCTGAATCAGGTCAGACGTCTGACGACTTGATGGGAGAAATGAATGACTGGTAAACAGGAGGCGTTAAGATGCAGTATTCACGAGTTTTTTTGATCGTAATGGACAGCGTAGGGATTGGCGAACAACCTGATGCGCCTAAGTTCAATGATGCAGGAGCGAACACCTTAGGCCATATTGCGGAACGAGTTGCGGGATTTTCATTGCCCAACTTGCAAAAATTGGGTTTGGGAAATATAGCACCACTCCAAAACGTTGCGCCAGTTGCAACTCCTATGGCCCATTATGGAAAAATGCAGGAAGTTTCTATGGGGAAAGATACGACGACGGGCCATTGGGAAATCATGGGTCTGCATGTGTCCACTCCGTTTAACACGTATCCAGACGGATTTCCTCAAGAGCTAATCTCGGAATTTGAGCAACGTATCGGTCGTAAGGTACTCGGGAACAAAGTCGCTTCTGGGACAGACATTCTCGACGAGCTTGGCGAAGAGCATATGAATACGGGTGCAGTGATTGTCTATACATCTGCGGACAGTGTATTTCAGGTGGCAGCACACGAAGAGATTGTTCCGCTTGAAGAGCTGTACCATATTTGCGAGGTAGCTCGTGAGTTGACGCTTCGTGATGAGTTCGCCGTAACTCGTGTCATTGCGCGTCCATTTGTTGGACAGCCAGGCAATTTTAGCCGTACAGCAAATCGTCACGATTATTCCGTGAAGCCATTTGCTCCGACAGTCATGAATCGTTTGCAAGATGCTGGCCTTGCTTCTATTGCCATTGGCAAAATCAGCGACATTTACGCGGAAGAAGGCGTTACTCAATCTATCCGTACCAAAGATAACATGGATGGTGTGGATCAAATTCTGGGTACGATGAAACAATCGTTTACGGGCCTTTCCTTTGTCAATCTTGTGGACTTCGATGCGAAGTTCGGTCATCGCCGTGATCCAGAAGGGTATGGTCAGGCATTGATGGAGTTCGACGCTCGTATTCCAGAGCTTTTGGAAGCGCTACAAGAAAATGATTTGTTGGTAATCACGGCAGACCACGGAAACGATCCAGTACATCATGGCAGCGACCATACCAGAGAATACGTTCCGTTGCTTGTCTATCACAAGGGTATTCAAGCTGGACAACATTTGGGCATCCGCGAAACATTTGCGGACTTGGGTGCGACCATCGCAGACAATTTTGGGGTGACTGCTCCGACAATTGGGAAGAGCTTCCTTAATCATTTATAAAGGTAAAGTAAAAATAAATATTTATATAATAGAAGAAACACAAAAAAGGAGAGAGTTAAATTGGCAAATTTCCATGATGCAGTAGCATATATCGAACCGAAATTGACAGAAAAACCAACCATTGGTCTCGTGCTTGGATCAGGGCTGGGTGTATTGGCAGATGAAATCGAAAATCCAGTGATCATACCTTATCATGAAATTCCTGGATTCACAGTGTCCACTGTTGTTGGGCACAAAGGACAACTCGTGATTGGTAAGCTGCAAGGCAAACAAGTCGTTGCGATGCAAGGTCGTTTCCACTTTTATGAGGGACATGGTCTGGATGCCGTTGTTTTCCCAATCCGTGTCATGAAGTTGCTCGGCGTAGAAACGATTATTGTGACCAATGCGGCTGGCGGAATTAACGAAGGCTACAATCCAGGCGACCTCATGCTGATTTCCGATCACATCAACATGACGTTCCGCAATCCGTTGATTGGTGCAAACGATGAACAATTGGGAGCGCGTTTCCCGGATATGTCTGAGGCTTATTCCAAACAGCTCCGCAAGCTCGCCCATGAAGTTGCGTCCGAGCAAGGAATCCAGCTTCGTGAAGGTGTATACGCAGGTCTACTAGGACCAACCTATGAAACTCCTGCTGAAATCCGTATGCTTCGTCTGTTGGGCGGGGATGCTGTAGGGATGTCAACCGTACCAGAAGTAATCGTGGCACGACACATGGGTGTGAAGGTGCTCGGTATTTCGTGCATTAGCAACATGGCTGCAGGTATTTTGGAGCAACCTCTGTCCCATGATGAAGTTATGGAAACAACAGAGAAGGTAAAATCGCAATTCCTGGCTCTGGTGAACGGTATCGTAGCCAAAATGTAAGTAACGGATTCGGAGGGATTAACAATGCGTATGGTCGATATGATCGCCAAAAAACGTGATGGCGGAGAACTGACAACAGAAGAGATTCAATTTCTGGTGACAGGCTATACAGATGGAAGTATTCCTGACTACCAAATGTCCGCGTGGGCAATGGCAGTCTTTTTCCGTGGCATGACTGCGAGAGAGACGGGAGATCTAACCTTGGCAATGGCAGGGTCAGGCGAACAGCTTGACCTGTCTTCTCTGCAAGGAATTAAAGTAGACAAGCACAGTACAGGCGGAGTAGGGGACAAGACTACTCTTGTAGTTGCGCCATTGGTAGCGGCAGCAGGTATTCCTGTGGCAAAAATGTCTGGAAGAGGCCTTGGATACTCAGGAGGCACCATTGACAAGCTGGAATCCTTCGCAGGTTTTGAAGTAGAACGCACACGGGAGCAATTTTTGCAGCAGGTGCGTGATATTGGCGTGTCTGTAATCGGGCAGTCCGGCAACCTGACACCTGCAGATAAGAAGCTGTATGCTCTGCGTGACGTGACAGCTACTGTAGAGGCTGTGCCGTTGATTGCAAGCTCCATTATGTCCAAGAAGATTGCTGCTGGGGCAGATGCCATCCTGCTTGATGTAAAAGTAGGGAAGGGCGCTTTCATGAAAAGCATTGAAGAGGCAGAAACATTAGCAAATGCGATGGTTGCAATCGGCAGCCAAGTAGGACGTAAAACGGTGGCGGTTATCAGCGATATGAACCAGCCGCTTGGCTTTGCTGTGGGCAATGCACTGGAAGTGAAAGAAGCGGTGGAGACACTTGCAGGTAAAGGGCCACGCGATTTGACCGAGCTGGTATTGGCTATTGGTTCGCGCATGCTTGTTATGGGTGGCCTTGTTACTGATGTGGAAGAAGGGCGCAAGAAGCTTGAAGACCTGATGGCTTCCGGAAAAGCAGTGGATAAACTGGCGGAAATGGTAGAGGCCCAAGGCGGCAATAAGCAGGACG
Organism: Brevibacillus sp. MER 51; assembly: GCF_023714195.1. Lineage (NCBI taxonomy): Bacteria > Bacillati > Bacillota > Bacilli > Caryophanales > Paenibacillaceae > Brevibacillus > Brevibacillus sp. MER 51. Next base: position 307,563 of record NZ_JAMAUS010000003.1, read on the forward strand.
TCTATGATTTGTCTCGTCTGCCGCAAGCAAAGATCATTCATACGGTAACAGCCGAGCAGGACGGCTTTGTAAGCGCGATTGATGCGGAAGCGATCGGTCATGCTTCTGTTGTCTTGGGTGCTGGCAGATTGACAAAAGAAATGCCAATTGACTTGGCAGTAGGTCTTGTCCTGCACAAAAAACGCGGGGATCAGGTGAAGGCTGGAGAAGTTTTGGCCACCATCCATGCCAACGAAGATCATCTTTTGCAAAATGCGCTGAAAGAAATGGAAGGCGCCTTCCAAATTTCGACAGCAATCGATGGAGAACAACCGTTGATTTATAAAATTATCGAAGTATAGAATGTCCAGGTACTAGTTGATCAATCAAATAAAATAAGGCGTGCACAGCACTTGAGCACGCCTTGTTTTATGAGTAAAAATACAGTTTCTCGAAAAAATATTGTTGATTAAATCTAGTTTTTCATATTCAATAGAAAGATATAACTCGTTTTTTGTTATATAAAATATATTTTACTGTTCGGATTGACTTTATAAAGTTTTATTATTCTACTTGTCAAATTTCGTTGACACCGCTATCATTTCCGATTACTTTTATTGTATTAGACTGTTTGTAAAAGATTATTGCGAAATTCGTAAAAAAATGATGGAGGTTCCCAGAAAATCGTATTTATGAAAAAGCTGGACCATGTCGATAGACAGATTCTGCAAATCCTCCATGAAGATGGGCGTATCCCATATACAGAAATCGCCCATCAACTAGGCGTGAGCGAAGGAACGATTCGATCGCGCATCACTCGACTTTTGCAAGACGGAGTATTCCAATTCGTAATACAACCCGATCCAGAGAAATTAGGATTACATGTGCAGGCTATCATCGGGTTAACCACAAAGCTAGGTTTGCAGAAAGAAGTGGCAGAGAAATTGAGCAAATTTTCTGCAGTACGCTTTGTAGGCGCTTATAGCGGTAAGCACGACTTGATCATCCAAGCGTGTTTCCATAGTAATGATGAGCTGATCACCTTTGTCAATGAACGACTCTCTCAAATTGAAGGCATAGCAGCTGCGGACGTTTCACTGGAACTGAAGCAGTACAAAGACACCTTCTCTTTCGTTCAAGACGACGAGGTGACCCTGCAATGAAAGGGGTTGATGCCTTCCAGCCGAAGTCAAGCAGCTTCGTGTAGTTTTCATTTTTTTTCGTCCTTTATTTTCAGAAAAAAGACAAAAAAGAAAAACGTACTGGGGGTTATTGCGTTGAAAAAGAATGTGTTTGCACTTGTGAGCTCGATTGCTGTTTTCGGAACCGCCCTGGCAGGGTGCGGAGGAGGACAACAAACTGCCACTCCACCGGCAGGAGGTACACCAGCACCTTCACAGCCTGCAACACCAGCTGCTGAGAAGAAGCCACAAGTTTTAAAGATGAACCTGCACTCGGAGCCACCTACAACTGATCCTGGGCTCGCAGAGGACACGACTTCAGGCGCGATTATCTTGGCAACCTTTGATGGTTTGACCCGCATTGGAACTGACGATAAGCCGCATGAAGCTGCCGCTGAGAGCTACACCGTCTCTGATGATAAACTCACTTACACATTTAAAATCAGAGATGCGAAATGGAGCAATGGTGACCCAGTAACAGCACATGACTTTGAGTATGCTTGGAAGCGTGCTCTCGATCCAAAAACAGCTTCCAACTACGCATATCAGCTGTACTACGTGAAGAATGGCGAAAAAGCAAACAAGGGCGAAGCAAAGCTTGATGAAGTAGGCGTGAAGGCACTAGACGATAAGACGCTGGAAGTGAAGCTGGAGAATCCGACTCCTTACTTCCTGGAACTGCTCGCATTCCGTACCTACTTCCCAGTTAACAAAAAAGTAATTGAAGCAAATCCGAAGTGGGCAGGCGAAGCAAGTTCGCACGTCGGGAATGGACCTTTCAAAATCGAATCTTGGGAGCACAAGAGCAAGATGGTGCTCGTGAAGAACGAAAATTACTGGGATAAAGACAATGTAAAGCTTGAGAAAATCGAATTCTCCATGGTAGAAGACGAAAATACAGAGCTCTCCATGTTCGAAAATGGCGAAATCGATTGGGCTGGCGCACCTATGAGCGCTTTGCCAACAGATGCGATTCCTGCATTGAAAGAGAAAGGAAAAATTCAAACCAATCCAATCGCGGGTACGTACTGGTACAAGTTCAATACCGAAAAGCCGCCATTTAATAACATAAAAGTAAGGAAAGCATTTGCCTACTCGATCGATCGACAAGCCTTGATCGACAACATTCTCCAAACGGGTCAAATCCCGGCAATTGGCGCTGTTCCTCCATCCATGGTGCTGAATCCAAATGGCTATTTCAAAGACAATGATGTAGAAAATGCGAAAAAGCTCTTGGAAGAGGGACTGAAAGAAGCTGGTATGAGCAAGCTTCCACCGATTGTCTTGTCCTACAATACATCTGAGGCTCACAAGAAGATTGCGGAGGCCATCCAAGACCAATGGAAGAAAAATCTCGGCGTAGAAGTGAAACTCGAGAATAAAGAATGGAAAGTTTACCTCGAAGATATGCATGAGGGGAAATTCCAGATTGGACGGATGGGTTGGCTGGGTGACTTCAATGACCCAATCAACTTCCTAGAACTCTTCAAAGATAAAATGGGTGGGAACAACGATACGCGTTGGGAAAATGCAAAATATAAAGAGTTGTTGAACCAATCTGCAAAGGAATCCGACCTCGAGAAACGTAAGAAAATTTTGGCAGATGCCGAGCAAATCCTGATGGATGAAATGCCAATCATGCCAATTTACTGGTACACACAATCTTGGGTTCAGAAACCAGAGGTGAAAGGTGTTCACCAAACGGGTCTGGGTGACGTGGATTGGAAAGGCGCATACATCGAGTAATTTCATAACGAAGGAAACGGGATTTGCAGCAGAGGGTATATGGTTGCACATATACCCTCTGCTATGCAAGCCCTTCCCATAAATTTCAGCTGGCATGATTGCCAGCAAAGAGAAAATAGAGAGAGAAGCTTTACTGCAAGAGATCTAAGGGTTATTTACACAGCCGATTTTTACACTGTGTCGGCAGCGTTCCGCAGTGTAAACATGGGACGTGAAAGCAATCAAAAATCTACCAAGGGGGTAAGTTAGTTGATCCGTTATCTCGGTAAGCGCATCATTTTTATGCTCATCTCGCTCTTCTTAATTGTAACGGCCACCTTCTTCATCATGAAAGCAGTACCAGGTGGTCCATTTACATCCGAGAAGCAGGTCCCGCCGGAAATTAAGGCAGCACTAGAGGCAAAGTACAAGCTGAACCTGCCGTTGCATGAACAATACTTTGAATATTTGAAAGGTGTAGTCACATGGGATCTCGGTCCGTCGTTTACGGAGAAATCTTCGAATGTTAACGACATGATTAATCGTGGTTTCCCTGTTTCTGCTCACTTGGGAGCACAAGCTTTATTGCTCGCTATCTTTGGTGGAATTACGTTAGGGGTTATCGCAGCGTTAAACCACAATAGATGGCAAGACTATTCTGCAATGGTTATCGCCGTTTTGGGATTATCGGTACCAAGTTTTATTTTGGCGTCCTTTTACCAATACATTTTCGCTATTAATTTGGGCTGGTTTCCAATCGCGAAATGGGAAGGATTCGAATACACCATCCTTCCATCATTGGCACTCGCCGCATCACCGATGGCATTTATCGCGCGTTTGACGCGTTCCAATATGATTGAAGTTATGGGTCAAGATTACATTAAAACAGCAAAAGCAAAAGGGTTGCACACTTTTACTATTACAGTAAAACACGCTATCCGTAATGCGCTCTTGCCAGTTGTTACTTACCTGGGTCCACTGATTGCTGGTATTTTGACAGGTGCATTCGTTATTGAACGTATTTTCGGTGTTCCTGGTCTTGGTCGCGAATTCGTTTTGTCTATTACAAACCGTGACTATACAGTAATCATGGGTACGACCGTGTTCTACTCCATTATCCTGGTTGTGATGATTCTGATTGTTGACATCGCATACACCTTGGTAGATCCACGGATCAAACTTTCGGACGCAGGAAAGGAGTAATGACACGTGCAAAACTTGACTAAAGAACATTTCGAGCCAATTTCCGTTGACCTTCGTCAAGCTGAAGCAATTAAGCGCCCAAGTCTCTCTTTTTGGTCTGACGTTTGGCGTCGTTTGAAAATGAATAAAGTCGCAATGATTTCTATGATCTTCATTGCTGCGTTGATCGTATGTGCCATTGTGGTCCCATGGCTAACTCCACAAGATTATTTTACGACGGATCTGGCTGGCAAGAACAAAAAGCCGTCTGCTGAACACTGGTTTGGCACAGATGACCTAGGTCGTGACGTATTTGAGCGTATTTGGTACGGTGCACGCATCTCTCTGCAAGTAGGTCTTGCGGCAGCGTTCATTGACCTGATCATTGGTGTGATCTGGGGTGGTATCGCAGGTTTCTATGGCGGTAGAGTAGATGAAATGATGATGCGTATCGCGGACATCCTGTTTGCGATTCCTTACCTGCTGGTTGTTATTTTGTTGATGGTAGTGTTAGAGCCTGGTGTCGGAACGATTATTATTGCCTTGACGATAACGGGATGGATCGGTATGGCCCGGATTGTGCGTGGTCAGATCCTTCAATTGAAAAACCAAGAATTTGTACTGGCTGCACGCTCCCTTGGTGCTGACGCCAACCGTCTGATCTTCAAACACTTGATTCCTAATGCTTTGGGTCCAATCATCGTAACGCTGAGCTTGACTGTACCGTCCGCGATTTTCGCAGAATCCTTCTTGTCCTTTATCGGACTAGGGGTTTCGGCACCGATTGCATCGTGGGGAACGATGTCCAATGAGGGCTTGCCGGCCATGAAGTACTATCCATGGCGTTTGACATTCCCGGCAATCTTCATTTCCGTGACCATCTTGGCATTTAACTTGTTCGGTGACGGTCTGCGCGATGCAGTAGACCCACGCCTGCGTAAATAGGAGGGATAGTCGTTATGGAACGCATTCTTGATGTAAAAGACCTGCACGTATCCTTCCATACGTATGCAGGTGAAGTAAAAGCAGTCCGCGGTGTGAATTTTCACGTCAACCGCGGAGAGGCTGTAGCGATTGTAGGGGAGTCCGGTTGCGGTAAATCCGTAACCGCTCAAACCCTCATGAAGCTGATTCCTATGCCTCCAGGTGAAATTAAAAAGGGACAAATTCTCTTCAATGGAGAGGATATCGTCAAGAAGTCCAAAAAAGAAATGGAATCGATCCGCGGTAAAGATATCGGGATGATCTTCCAAGATCCAATGACTTCCTTGAACCCAACAATGACCATCGGCAGCCAAATTACCGAGGGCTTGATCAAGCACCAAAACATGTCGAAAGCAGCAGCACGTGATCGTGCCATTGAGCTATTGACCATGGTTGGTATTCCGCAACCTGAGAAACGTGTGGAGCAATATCCACACGAGTTCTCCGGCGGTATGCGTCAACGTGCAATGATCGCGATCGCACTCGCCTGTTCACCGAAGCTGTTGATCGCGGATGAACCGACGACAGCTTTGGACGTAACGATTCAGGCGCAAATTTTGGACCTGATGAAAGAATTGCAAAAGAAAACAGGCACTTCCATTATCTTGATCACACATGACCTTGGTGTAGTTGCTGAGATGTGTGACCGCGTAATCGTTATGTACGCAGGAAAAGTGATCGAGACAGGAACAGTTGACGATATTTTCTACAATCCGCAACACCCTTACACCAAAGGCCTGCTTCGCTCGGTACCACGTCTTGACTTGAACCGTGACGAGCCACTGACACCGATTTTTGGTACGCCGCCAGACCTTCTGCGTCCGCCAGTTGGCTGTGGATTCACTGCGCGTTGCGAATCAGCGATGCGTGTGTGCCAAGAGATCGATCCTGAGCTGAACGACATCAGCACAACTCAGCGAGCAGCTTGTTGGCTTCAGCATCCGCTTGCTCAGAACCGTGCGTAGAAGGAGGGATATCAGTGGATAAACGTGAAAATTTGATTGAAGTACGCAATCTAAAGAAATTCTTTTCCATTGGCGATAATACTCTGAAAGCTGTAAATGATATCTCGTTTGAGATCAAACGTGGAGAAACATTGGGCGTAGTAGGAGAGTCAGGCTGTGGGAAGTCCACTGCCGGTCGTACCATCTTGAGACTGTACGATGCGACTGAAGGGGACGTCCTGTTTGAAGGCAAGAGCATCATGAACCTGAACCAGCAGGAAATGAAGGCAATGCGCCGCAACATGCAAATGATTTTCCAGGATCCTTACGCATCCTTGAATCCGCGTATGACAGTAGGGGATATCATCGGCGAGGCGCTGGATATTCATGGTCTGGCGACTGGTCAGAAGCGCAAAGAGCGCATTCAGGAGCTCCTTTCCTTGGTGAGCTTGAATCCTGAGCATATGAACCGCTTCCCACACGAGTTTTCAGGTGGTCAGCGCCAACGTATCGGAATTGCCCGTGCATTGGCAGTAGAGCCAAAATTCATCGTGTGTGACGAGCCGATCTCTGCTTTGGACGTATCCGTACAAGCACAAGTTGTAAACCTGCTCGAACAGCTGCAAGAAAAAATGGGTTTGACCTACATGTTCATTGCCCATGACTTGTCCATGGTAAAATACATTTCCGACCGTGTAGCGGTTATGTACTTGGGTAAAATGGTTGAGCTGGCAGAAAGTGATGCTTTGTATGAAAAGCCGCTCCATCCGTATACGCAAGCGCTGTTGTCTGCGATTCCGATCCCAGACCCAGAGGTTGAGCGTAACCGTGAGCGCATTGTATTGCAAGGCGATGTACCTAGCCCAATGAACCCACCAAGCGGTTGCCATTTCCGTACCCGTTGCCCGAAAGCAATGCCGGAATGCGCTGCATCCGTACCTGTGTGGAAAGAAGTAGAGCCAGGACATTTCGCGGCTTGTCATTTGTATAACTAAATCAATTGCAAATAGCGAGTTCCGAGGCTACTCGTGCAGCCCGGAACTCGTTTCCCTTCATAAGGGAGGTTTTACCTCTGAAAAAAATGGGTATTGTACCCAGAGGCAGTTTTTTCAGGGGTATTTTTTCGGAATTCTTGCACTGGAAAATGGTAGCAGTGATAAAGGGGGCAAGTAGCATGAGCAAATTTTTGTCGCCACGATGGAAAAAGAAGGAGGGAATATCGAATCTCTTAAAAAAAGTGAATCTGACTAGCCAAGTAGCAACGGAAAAGCTAAAAGGCTCTCTTGCTACAAAGATGATTGTGTTTGGTCTAATTCTCGTACTTATTATTATCGGTTCTTTGCAATACATAGCCCTTTCCTTCTCGAAATCAACGCTGTTTAGCATTACCTCTAATCAAGCAAAAATGCTGGCTGACCAGCATGCGAATAGCATGGAAGATGACCTGAAAGCGATTGTGAACTCGACGAAATCGGCGGCAAGCAAGCGTGTGATGATGACAGAGCTGCAGCCGCTTATCATGGAGCAGTTTACTCTATTGCGCCAGGCACATAAAGAAGTATCCCGAATCTATTTGATTGACACGGCTAGCGGAAAATCTCTGTATTCCTTGACAGGTACAAATGAGATTGACTTCAAGCAAAAGCAATACTTCCAGAGAGCACTAACTACGAAATCCTTGGTCATTTCTGATGAAGAAATCGTTGAGGGCAGCAACAAGAGTTTTCTTTATATTGCGACACCCATAGGGGAAAAGGCCGATGATACGAGCCGATTGTTCGTTGTTGGTTTTACGATTGACCAAATGATTCAAAAAATTCCTGAGATCTCTTTCATGGAGAATGGCTACGCTTTCGTCGTTCGACAAGACGGTTTGGTTGTCGCCCATCAAAATCCGAATAACAACAACAAGCTCGTGTTGGCTGGTGACAAAGATTACGAAGAGATGCTTTCCCTGATGAAGCAAGAGACAAGCAACAGCTTGCTGTATTCGGATCATGGCATTGATTCATTTGCAGCTTTTGCACCGATTCCCATGTTGAAATGGAATGTCGTTTTGTCCACGGGAACTGACGAGGTATATGGTGAAGTAGACGGAATGTGGCTGTACTTCGTGCTCTTCAGCTTGCCAATCATCGGACTCTCGGTTTGGGCAATCTGGTGGTTTGCGAAGCGGATTCGACTATCCCTGTTCGCGATCGCCCGAGATATGGATCAGATCGGCGCCGGACATTTTAATATCAACGTAAAAGTAAATGGCAATGACGAGCTGGCTATGGTTGGCCGCAAAATGAATGAGATGGCAGCTGAACTTCGCAAGCTGATTGCCCTTGTACAGGGACAAGCAACACAACTGAACGTAGCGACAGATGAGTTGACTCTGTTTGCGCAAGAAAACAAAGGAGCCATTAACGTTATTACGGATAATATTTCGACGATTGCCCATCGCGTTTCTACGCAGACGAATGAAGTGCAAGCAACAGCGAATACTGTCTCGGAAATATCGGAAGGCGTTGAACAAGTGGCGGTGGCTGCTGAATCTACATCGGTTGCCACGACTCGTACGTTTGAGAGAGCGCAAGGCGGAATGGAGTTAGTAGAAAACGTAATCAATACGGTAAGACGTGCCACTAGCGAAGTAGAACGTACTGCTGGGCAAATGCACAGTCTTCGTGAGCGGGCTCGTGAAATTACGAGCATCGTCGAAATGATTACGAGTATTGCGTCGCAGACGAATTTGTTGGCGCTGAATGCCGCCATTGAGGCTGCACGTGCTGGAGATGCTGGACGAGGCTTCTCGGTTGTCGCCAGCGAGGTTCGCAAGCTTGCAGAGGAAAGCAGCTCCTTCTCTGAGCGTATCGCTGCCATTGCCCATTCGATCAATGATGAGGCAATGGATATGAGCAAGCATATGGACGAGATCGTTACCATGGTGAGTGGAGGCTTGCAGTCTGTAGAGTCTGTGGGTACTGCTTTCCAAAATATCGTGGCAGAGATTCAATCGGCTGCAGAGCAGAGCGAATCGATGACGGCGACCTCAGAAGAAATGGCGGCGGGTAATCAGGTTGTGACGAACTCCATGCAACGCCTTGCCACCATGTCAGATGAAATTAGTGAATCCATCTCAGGTGTGGTAGAGACAGTGGATGAACAATTGAATTCGATTGCACGCATTAATGAAAACGTAGAGCAATTGAAAAAAATGGCGGACGAGTTAACGCAAAATGTGAGCCGCTTCGTCATTTAAGAAAGTATCCCTTCTGCTAGTAGCGGAAGGGATTTTTTTGTGAAACTGGATGGTCTTTCGAGAAGATAATCTTGCTGTTTTTGTGTGAATATTTTCCTTTCATGATGGTGAGAATAAAACCATGAATGGAGGGAAGAGACTGCTATGAAACGGAATGGATACCTCGCTCTATGCTTCGTTATGTGCTTTACCATCTTTTCTCCGATGGCGATTGCCAAAGAAAAGGCTGGACAGCAAAAGAGTGACAATCATTTTGCCCCACAAGCTTCATCCGCAGTGATGATTGAAGCGGATACGGGAACAGTCTTGTATGAAAAGAACGCCAATGAAAAAATGCCACCCGCCAGTATCACCAAAGTAATGACCATGCTTTTGATCATGGAAGCGGTGGAGCGGGGAGAGCTTAAGCTTACCGATAAGGTTCGAACAAGTGAAAGAGCAGCATCAATGGGCGGGTCGCAAATTTTTCTACAGCCCGGTGAAGAAATGACGGTAGAGGACATGATGAAAGGGATTGCGATTGCCTCAGGGAATGATGCCTCTGTAGCGATGGCTGAGCACTTGGCTGGGACAGAAGAGAGTTTTGTCGCGCGAATGAATGAACGCGCTCAGCAGCTCGGCATGAAAAATACGCATTTTGTTAACTCTAATGGACTTCCTGCCGCGAATCACTACTCTTCGGCAGCGGACATTGCGATCATGTCACGCGAGCTCTTAAAGCACGAAGGCATCACGAAGTTCACCGGTACGTACCAGGACTACTTGCGAAAAGATACAGAAACCCCCTTCTGGCTTGTGAATACGAACAAGCTGGTGCGTTTTTATGAAGGGGTGGACGGTTTGAAAACAGGGTACACAGGCGAAGCGAAATACTGTTTAACAGCGACTGCCAAACGCAACAACATGCGTGTCATTGCAGTCGTCATGGGCGAGCCTGATGTAAAGACGCGCAATAATGAAGTATCGACTATGTTCAATTACGCATTCACACACTTTCAGGTGACGCCGATGTACAAAAAGGGAGAACCTGTGCGCGCACTCGTAGTAGATAAAGGACAGAAACCGCAAATCAATGCGGTAACACCACATGCAGTGAGTTTGTTGATGAAAAAAGGAGAATCGGCCGATACATTCCAGAAGGAAATTGTCATCAATGAGACTGTTCACGCACCGATAGCAAAGGACCAAGTAATCGGCCACATTTTCATCCGGACGAAAGATGGCAAGGAAGTAAATCGAGTCGATCTGTTCCCGGAAGATCAGGTAGATAAAGCCAACATGTGGGAGATTCTCAAGCGAACCACCAAGAGCATTTTGATTAGCTACTAACAGACAGCATGAGCGCGAAAAGAATCGAGTTGCCCCGAATGGAATGGCGCGGCTGCTCGATTTTTTTGTTCTTTTGTCGGCTGGCAGGAATTGGTTTCGCTGAGGAAGAAAGAGAGTTTCTATCAAGGGAGAAGGAGTGTGGCAGCTATGAGTTTACGAGTTGCGATGGAGACACGGCAGGACGTGCTAGTGATCCGTTTGCAAGGTGAGCTGGATCATCATACGGCAGAGGAGTTGCGCAAGAAGGCGGATGATCTTTTGCGTTCCTCTACTATCCGTCATATTGTGCTGAGTCTGGCCGACTTGACGTTTATGGACAGCTCGGGTATCGGGGTTATTTTGGGAAGATACAAGCAGATTTCTGCCCGATCTGGAGAAATGTATGTCTGCTCGATCAATCCAACGATCTATCGAATATTTGAGATGTCCGGGTTATTCAAGGTAATCAAGTTTCGCGAAAACGAAGCGGATGCTTTGCATGTTCTGGGGGTGGCGTAATGATGGGACAGCGTAACTTTATGTCAGTGTCGTTTGCAGCATTGAGCCAAAATGAAGCATTCGCACGTGTAGCAGTTGCAGCCTTCATTTCGCAACTCGATATTACGATGGACGAACTGGAAGAAATCAAAACCGTCATATCCGAGGCTGTTACGAATGCCATTATTCATGGTTATGACGAAAATCCAGAGGGTGTGGTACAGATCTCTGTGCGAATTCAAGAGGACAGCATTGATCTGATTGTGGAAGACAATGGACGAGGGATTGAGGATGTAGAGCAGGCCATGCAGCCACTCTATACGACGAAACCGGAGCTGGAGCGCTCTGGAATGGGCTTTACGATTATGGAGAATTTCATGGATTCTTTGGAAGTGGCAACGGTTGTGGGTAAGGGAACAACCGTGCGCCTCACCAAACGCCTGGCGTTTGCCAAAGCCTTGCAAAATTAGGGGTAGTGCCTATGGGTGCCGATATCAAAAACGCGAGTCAACCATTTCTGACCAATGACCAAGTAAAAGAGCTAATCGCCAAAAGCCAATCTGGCGATACTGAGGCACGAGAGCTTCTCGTCAACAGCAATATTCGGCTGGTCTGGTCCGTCGTTCAGCGCTTTATCAACCGTGGATACGAAGCGGATGATTTGTTTCAGATCGGTTGTATTGGCCTTTTGAAGGCCGTAGACAAGTTTGATCTCTCCTATGATGTTCGATTTTCAACCTATGCTGTGCCGATGATTATTGGGGAAATTCAACGCTTCTTACGCGATGACGGTACAGTCAAGGTGAGTCGATCACTCAAAGAAACAGCCAACAAGGTACGACGAACAAAGGATGAGCTGTACAAGCAATTCGGTCGCGCACCCACGATTGCTGAGGTTGCGGACGCGGTGGGGATTACACCAGAGGAAGTCGTGTTTGCGCAAGAAGCAAATCGGGCACCTTCTTCCATCCATGAAACGGTTTTTGAAAATGACGGGGACCCCATTACGCTGATCGATCAGATTGCGGATGAAGGAGTCAACAAATGGTTTGAAAAGATTGCGCTCAAGGATGCGATCAGTCGATTGACCGAGCGGGAACAACTCATTGTCTACCTGCGCTACTACAAGGATCAGACGCAATCAGAAGTAGCGGAGAGGCTGGGAATCTCGCAAGTCCAGGTATCGCGCCTCGAGAAGCGCATTTTGCAAACGATCAAAGACCAAATTGAGCATTAACAGATGCAAACACTCCGGTCACTACGTGGCTGGGGTGTTTTGTTTTGTGAAAGAAACGGCCATTTCCGTTTAATTGCATGGGTTTTGTGGCTCGGCACATACTAGCGAATAATCAGGTATGTGAGGGAAGGGGAAGGTACCATGAAAGACGCGTTGTTTTTGCTCCTGAGAAAGCGATTGGCTGTACAGCCACAAGCCATGATTACGCTTGGAGACATTTGCCAGCTTTACTGGGATGGAGAGCGCGAGGAATCGTTAAGGCGGATGCCCATTTATCAGACAAAGCCAACGGATGGCAATTTGATCATCATCGATATTATGCAGGTAATTAAAAGGCTGCGTTCTGTCTATCCTGACGTGGAACTGGACGTCCAGGGTGCTCCCCAAATCATTGTGGAGGTGCTTAATCCACGAAAGAAATCGAACCCGATTTTGGTGGCGATGGTGTGGATTCTGCTGTTCATTGGCTCTGGATTGGCGATCATGAATTTCCATACCGATGTCAGCATGATGCAGGTTCACGAACGAATCTACTATTTGATTACAGGTGAAAAGAGCCATCAGCCCTTGTGGATGCAAATTCCTTACTCCATCGGAATCGGTTTGGGGATGATTCTGTTTTTCAACCATATTTTCCAGAAAAAAATCAACGAAGAACCTAGTCCGCTAGAAGTGGAATTGTTTATGTATCAGCAAAGCCTGGATCAATACTACATACAAAATGAAAACAAGGAAAACCAACGGACGAAGAAATGAGCGTCATCAAGTGCTTGTTGCTTATTTTGATCGGACTGGGTGGAGGTCTTGCTGTAGGGAGCGGGCTGGTCGCGTTTATTACCGTTCTGGACATCATTCCGAGGTTGACACAATTAACGAATGCTCATCGATATATCCGCTCCCTGGAATGGGCCTTGGTGGCAGGAGCGCTTTTTTTTACGTTTATTGATTTTTTTCACTGGGGTGCTCATTTACCCGTTCTCGTATCTTCGATTTACGGGATATTTGCAGGGATATTTGTGGGCACACTCGCCGCGGGCCTGACGGAGGTCCTGAATGTCTTCCCCATATTAGCGAAGCGAATCCACATGGATGGCAGTCTTCTCTTTCTGTTGATGGCAGTAGTTTTGGGAAAAGTGACGGGTTCCTTACTGCAATGGCTGCTCCATCTGTGAAATGGTAAATACCACTATTCATAGGCATCTTTAGAAAAAGGAAGGATATAGGAAGAAAGCTTACAAAGGGAGTGAAAGGGCATGGCAACCAAAACAAAATCCAAAAACCCCGGATCGATGCAGATGACCAAACAACTGTATCAACAGCAGGCTTCGAAGTTCCAGCCCAAACGAAACGTTCTGCTTAACTCGTTTCGTGCTTTCTGGGTAGGAGGGACCATATGTTTGTTGGGTCAGGCCATTCAAAATATGTATATTACCTTCTTCGGATTTACGGAGAAAACGGCAAGCAATCCGACTGTTGCGACGCTCATCTTTCTGTCCGTTTTGCTGACAGGGTTAGGTGTGTATGACAATATCGGGCAGTATGCTGGAGCAGGATCAGCCGTGCCTGTTACAGGCTTTGCCAACTCGATAGCGTCTGCTGCCATCGAACATCGTAGCGAAGGGTTGGTGCTCGGCGTTGGCGGAAATATGTTTAAGCTCGCTGGTTCGGTCATTGTATTTGGGGTTGTTGCTGCTTTCATTGCGGGAATAATAAAGAGCCTGATCAACATGCTTTTCTAAGGGAGGGCTGTCGGTGTCAAGCAATCAACCAGTGAAACGAGTCAATCGGCAAACCTGGCACTTCGATCAAAATGTTCGTCTGCAAAGCTCGGCAGTTGCTGTGGGACCAAAAGAAGGCGAAGGACCGCTGGCGCACTTGTTTGATAAAATCCACGACGATATGTATGCAGGCCAACAGACGTGGGAAGACGCAGAACGCCAGCTGATGGAGGACGCGGTCAATACATTGCTGCAAAAGGCGGGCATCACCGGCAAGGATGTGGATCTCATTCTCGCTGGCGACCTGTTGAACCAGAACATCACGACCAACTTTACAGCAGAAAAGCTGGCCATGCCTCTGCTCGGCATGTACGGAGCATGCTCAACCTCGATGCTCACACTGGCTAATGCGGCGGCTCTGGTAAACGCAGGCTATGCGAGCAAGGCGATCGCTGCTTGCAGTAGCCACAATGCCACAGCGGAGAGGCAGTATCGTTATCCCACGGAATACGGAGGACAGAAGCCCCCAAGTGCCCAGTGGACGGTGACAGGAGCTGGCGCAGGATTGGTTGGAATCGGGGGGAATGGTCCGCGCATTACATATGCGACGATGGGAAAAGTAGTGGACATGGGGATTAAAGACCCGTTCGACATGGGGACGGCCATGGCTCCAGCAGCTGCATCGACGATCCAGACGCATTTTCAAGATACGGGGCGCTCCCCACAATCCTATGATTTGATCGTGACTGGCGACTTGGCTGGTGTCGGCTATCCGATTCTAAAGGAGCTCATGTTGACGGAAGGATACGACATGGATCAAGTCTACAATGATTGTGGGCTGATGATATACTCCCCTGATCAGGATGTGTTTTCAGGTGGAAGCGGTTGCGCAAGCAGTGCCGTGGTCACGTATAGCTACATTATTGATCAGCTCAACCGTGGGTTACTGAAAAACGTGTTGGTTTGCGCCACGGGAGCACTCTTAAGCCCGGTAAGCACTCAGCAGGGAAATTCGATACCATGCATCGCTCACGCGGTTGCGCTTGAAGGAGGCAGCTAATGGAATACCTGATTGCTTTTGTCGTAGGGGGATTGGTTTGTGTAGTGGGTCAGCTCCTTCTGGATGTTGGCAAGCTAACGCCTGCTCATGTCATGAGTACGCTGGTCGTGGCAGGAGTTTTTCTCGATTTTATCGGCGTGTATGACAAATTTATCGATTTTGCAGGCGCAGGTGCGACTGTACCGATCACGAGCTTTGGTCACTCTTTGTATCATGGAGCCATCAGCGAGGCCGAACAACATGGGTTGATTGGTGTCGCCACGGGGATTTTTGAGGTCACGAGTGCGGGTATATCGGCTGCGATCGCATTCGGATTTTTGGCCTCACTCATTTTTAAACCCAAAGGGTAAGTCCAAGCAGGAAAAGGCGGTGACCCAGCATGGACACAGTACGCCGGAAAGTCATAGTGGTGACAGACGGAGATCATATTGCCCAAAAAGTAATCGAGAATGTCGCCAAGCAATTTGGTGGTCGATGCATATCACTGTCTGCCGGGAATCCGACTCCACTGCGAGGGAATCAGATGGTCGAACTGATTAAAATGACGCCATACGATCCTGTTATCGTCATGTTCGATGACAATGGAGATTACGGGAAGGGTAGAGGGGAACGAGCCCTCGAATACGTGGTGAAGCATCCTGATATCGAAGTAATCGGTGCGATTGCAGTAGCCTCGAATACACATTGGGTCAAGGGTGCGACCGTCGCTTATTCCGTAAACAACCAAGGACAAATTGTAGAAGAAGCCGTGGACAAGGACGGGTACGCAGACGAGCAACTTCAGCATCACATTTATGGAGATACCGTAGATATTTTGAATTCCCTGCATGTACCCAATGTCATCGGTATTGGAGATATAGGCAAAATGGAAGGTAGAGATAGTTTGCAAAACGGTTGTCCCATCACAACGAGAGCGGTGCAATGGATAATGGAAAGGAGCGGCGCTCATGGCACAGGTCACGGAAAAACGTCATCCCATTTCAACTTATCTTGAAGAGAATCAGAGGTATTTGAACGACAGACTTGGTGTCGGTAAGAGTTTTGACATTGGGGTTCATGATTTTTATGTGGGTCATACACGAATGTTGTTGTATTACATAAACGGCTTTGCGGAAAGCATACTGATTTCGCAGATCATGCGTGAGCTGAACGATGTACGTGAGCGGGATATGGGTGACAATGCTTTCGACCATTTGTTTCATAAATTCATCCCTTTCTACCAACTGAGCAAGGTAGAAACGACTGACGAGTTTATGGACAAATTGCTCGTTGGCCAAGTAGGACTGATCATTGACCGATCTCCCCATGCCATTATCCTCGATGCCAAAATCCTGCCGAATCGCACACCGCAGGAGCCCGATACGGAAAGAATCGTCCGCGGCGCCCATGACGGCTTTACTGAAGTGCTCGTAACCAATACAGCTCTTACGCGCCGACGGATTCGTGACGAACGGCTCCGATTCGAAATCATGCAGATAGGGGAGCGTACTAAGACAGATGTTGCGGTTGCCTACTTGCACGATGTAGCAAATGAAGAGCTGGTCCATACATTGAAGGAGCGTCTACAAAACATCCAGATTGACGGGATACCGATGGCAGAAAAAACCGTCGAGGAATTTATCATTGGAAAAACGTTGAACCCATTCCCGTTAGTCCGATATACAGAGCGACCCGATGTGGCTGCTGTACATCTATTGGAAGGTCACGTACTGATTTATGTGGATACGTCACCGAGTGTTATGATCACACCCGCTACATATTTTCATCATGTACAGCATGCGGAGGAGTATCGACAAACACCGGTAATCGGTGCTTATCTGCGCTGGGTTCGTTTTCTGGGAATCTTTGCTTCCGTTTTTGTTTTGCCGATCTGGTTGCTGTTGGTCATGCACCCTTCCATGATACCGGAGCCGCTTCATTTCTTAGGGATTAAAAAGATGGGCAGCATTCCTATTTTGGCACAATTTGTGATCGCTGAGGTCGGTCTGGACTTGATGCGAATGGCCGCCATTCATACGCCTGCGCCGCTCTCGATTGCCGTAGGTTTATTGGCCGCGATTCTGGTCGGGGACGTGGCGATCAAGGTAGGACTCCTTGCACCTGAGGTTATTTTGTATTTGGCAGTGGCGGCAATCGGGATGTATTCGACTCCCAGCTATGAATTAAGCTTGGCCAATCGACTTATTCGCTTGTTTCTGATACTTATGGTGGGCTTTTTCTCTACACCGGGACTGATGATCGGGATTACGATCATCCTGATTTTCTTGGCTTCTACCCGTTCACTGAATACGCCTTACTTATGGCCGTTCATTCCCTTCAACTACAAAGGGATGAAGGATATTGTGGTACGGCTGGCTGTGCCAAGCAAAAACAACAGGCCGAGTATCGTTCGCTCGCAAAATACCTCTCGGCAATAATATTCTGAAAACGGATGGGATCACCCATTGTCAAACGCACAACCTTGTAGTAAATTGTAGGGAAGCCTTACGAACAAAAGTTTCTGTATGGCAACTGACGCTCCTTGTTGGTTGCCTTTCTCTATACAAGGTTGTCTATATACATCATCGGTGCGAATGAATTGGGGAGGAAACAGAACATGTACTTACACGGGACAAGTCGAGTGAATGAACAAGGAAACCTGGAAATCGGAGGCTGTGATACGACACAGCTAGCTGCTACTTACGGAACACCTTTATATGTGTATGACGAACAGCAAATTCGCACCAAATGCCGAGAATTTGTCAATGCGTTTCACAATACGGGTTTTTCGTTCCAGGTTGCTTATGCGAGCAAAGCATTTTGCACGTTGGCGATGTGCAAGCTTGTTGAAGAGGAGGGCTTGTCACTCGATGTAGTATCTGGCGGCGAATTGTATACGGCTCTGCAAGCTGGATTCCCCGTAGAGCGCATCCATTTTCATGGCAACAACAAATCTCATGATGAGTTAATCATGGCGCTTGATGCCAAAATTGGCTGTTTTGTTGTGGACAACTTTTATGAGTTGCACATGTTGGCACAATTGGCCGAAGAGCGAAACGAAAAAGTCGCCGTACTTTTGCGTGTCACGCCGGGTGTAGAAGCTCATACACATGAATACATTTCTACTGGGCAGATCGACTCCAAGTTTGGCTTTGATGTGCAAAACGGCCAGGCTCTTGAGGCGATTCAATTCTCTCATGAAAGCAATCATCTCCATTTATTGGGAGTTCATAGCCATATTGGCTCACAAATATTTGAAACAGAAGGCTTCCTCGTGGCTGTCAAACGATTGACAGAGCTGTTGGGCGAAGCAAAAGAAAAGCTAGGATTCCTCCCGGAAGTTTTGAATGTAGGAGGAGGCTTTGGTATTCGGTATGTAGAAAGCGATACACCGCAGCCAGCGGAAACGTATATCAAAGCCATAACAGATATCGTTCGCCAAGAGCTAACAGCGCTTGCGATTCCTCTACCTGAGATTTGGATCGAGCCAGGTCGGAGTATTGTAGGGGATGCAGGGACAACCTTGTACCGAATTGGATCGCATAAGAACATTCCAAATGTCCGAAAGTATATTGCGGTCGATGGTGGGATGACAGACAATCTGCGACCAGCTTTATACGATGCAGAATACGAAGCAGCGATTGCGAACAAAATGAATGCACCTGCCTCAGAAGTTGTATCCATTGCAGGAAAGTGCTGTGAGTCAGGTGATATGCTCATCTGGGATGTGAAGCTGCCAGAAGCGCAAGCGGGCGATATTCTCGCAGTCCCAAGTACAGGTGCATACGGTTATTCCATGGCGAACAACTACAATCGGATTGCTCGTCCGGCAGTTGTATTTGTAAAGGACGGAGAAGCAGAAGTAGTCGTACGGCGCGAAACGTACGCAGAAGTAGTCGGTCACGATGTTTTGCCAAAACGTGCGCAGCTTATGCGTTAAACTTCATAAAAAATGCACAAACCTTCCCGATCGTTTGGGAAGGTTTTGTATTTCCTTCATCTCCCATTCATGATTGCTTAATGTTTTCTCGGCATAATGAAAGGGTGAGGGGGAGCGATTCATCATGTTGTCGACTCTTATGAAGCGGTTTCGACGAATACCCTATATTTCATTGGACAAACGTCAATGGATGAAGGCGATGATTCGGCAAGAAGTGGAGAGAGAGAAGAAAGTCGTCATGTTTTATATAGATATCGTCAAGCTGACAGAGGTAGAGCATCGTTATGGTGATACGAGCGCCAAGAGAGTTCTTCATATATTCGAAAGCATTTTGCCAGCTGTCGCTCGTCAAGCATTTGAAATCAAAGGGAGAATCATCGCGATTCAAAAGCTGTGGGGCGATGATTTTGCCATCTACACTTCCTTTTCGAAAATGATGAGTGAAGAAGACTGCCAAATGCTATCCATTCATTTTCAGGAGCTGGCTGAAGGACAGTTAAATCGACAAGTGAGCTTCGTTAATCGCGAGGAGCTTCGTGTCCATATCGGCTTTTCGGAAATCATCGGGGAAGATATCGTGAAAGAGATGTATACCTCTGTCAAACATGCTGTACATATGGCCAAGTATGGGATTACCTCCGAAAAATATGCACACATTAGACAATTTCACAAGCTGCTTGCAGAGGAAAACGTTCAGATGCACTTCATGCCGATCATTCATTTGCCAAATGGCGAAGCATTGGGGTGGGAGGCACTGGCACGCGGACCGGTCAACAGTCTTTTTGCAACTCCCGCAGCCTTGTTCAATTATGCCCAAGAGACGGATACGGTGTTTCGTTTGGAGCATATATGTCGCAAGCGGGCATTGGAGCATATACGCTACCTGAAGCCTCATGAAAAACTATTCATTAATTTGGACCCACGGGCGATTGACGATCCGTTTCTGTTGCGTGGCAAAGTGCAGATGCTTTTGGCAGAGTATGAGTTGACGCCACAAAACATTGTTTTTGAAATTACAGAGCGTCATGCGATCACGAATTACGCTGTCTTTCGAAAAATCATTGAGGAGTATCGCAAGCAAGGATATATGATCGCCGTAGATGATGCAGGAGCAGGGTATTCCAGCTTGGAATCGATTACAGAAATCTACCCGGACTTTATTAAGCTCGACATGTCCTTGATTCGTAACATCGATGTCGATCCGATAAAGCAGGCGTTGTTGGAGACGTTTGTATCCTTTGCTGACAAAGTGAACTGCAAAATCATAGCAGAAGGAATCGAGACAGAGCGTGAGCTGGAAACGCTCATGGACGTCGGTGTCATCTACGGACAGGGTTACTATTTAGGCAAGCCGGACAAAGGAATGGCGCAGCTATGTGGAAAGGCGATGAACTTTCTGCGTTTTACGATGGAAAAGCGGATTGAGCAAGAAGCAGTGCCAATACTGCCCACTCCCGCTATGACGGAAATCTTGGCGAAGACGATCAGTGTTGAAAAGCACGTGAAAGTAAGACGCATCCATGAGTTTTTCGAGCAAAATCAGCGAATTGAAAGCGTGGTTGTGCTGGAGAACGGCATACCGGTAGGACTTGTCATGAGGTTTTCTCTGTATCAGATTCTCGGTGGTCAATACGGAATCGCACTGTACTATGAAAGACCCGTTTCTCAAATCATGAATACCAACCCGCTCAAAGCTACCAAAGACGACAAGCTGGATGAGGTAGCGAAGCGGGCGATGGCCAGAGATGCTTATCATTTGTATGATGTGGTCATTATTATTGATGAGAAAGGGGAGTACATCGGTATCGTTACTGTGCAGAAGCTGTTGGATAAAATGGCTTCCATTAAACTCGAGATGGCGAGCTCAGCCAATCCACTGACAGGATTGCCGGGAAATGTGCAGATTGAAAGAGAATTGAACCAACGGCTAAAACGGTATGATCATCAGGTGGTCATCTACTGTGATCTCGACCGTTTCAAATGGTTTAATGACCGCTATGGGTTTGAAGTGGGTGATCAGATCATTGTTCGAACCGCGAATTTGTTGCGGGAAGCCTCGAAATGGTACGGAAGCGGGACTGACTTCATCGGTCATATTGGCGGAGATGATTTTATTCTGATTACGACGGCGCAGTGTGCGAATGATGTAGTTTTGTTTATCATGGATGCTTTTACGCTATACTTTTCGGACATTTATGAAAAGCGCAGAATGGGGGACGGTCAGGAGCTCTCGATGTCGATGGCAGGTGTCGTCCTTTACGCAGGGAAGTACACTAGTGCGGAACAAGTTGCAGAGAAGGCTGCTTACGTGAAAATGGTGGCAAAAGCGAAGGCGGGGACTGTTTTTATTACCGACTGTGAGTTGCCTGGCGAAGAGCAGATCCGCATCGAGGGATAAATTGGACGTCAATCGATCTCCATGGTAGAATGGGTACGTTAACTTTACAAGGTATGGAGGTCAACATATGAAAAAGGCGCTCATCACCATGGAAAATGGTAACCAAATCGAGCTGGAGCTGTTCGATCAAGAAGCTCCGGGCACAGTTGCAAACTTTGAGAAATTGGCTAACGAAGGCTTCTACAACGGTCTGTCCTTCCACCGCGTTATCCCTGGCTTCGTAGCACAAGGCGGATGCCCTTACGGAACAGGAACAGGCGGTCCTGGTTACACCATCAAATGTGAAACAAAAGGAAACCCACATAAGCATCTGCGCGGTTACCTGTCCATGGCACACGCAGGAAAAGACACAGGCGGAAGCCAATTCTTCATCTGCTACGATTCTTTCCCTCACCTCGATGGCGTACATACCGTATTTGGTCGCGTCACTTCCGGTTTGGAACACGTTGATGCAATCAAACAAGGCGATAAAATGGGTACAGTAAAAGTAGGATAATAGAAGTTGAATGAACACCGATGAGGGAATCCTTGTCGGTGTTTTTTCGTCAGGCTACATGCTGGGTCAAGCTGGATTGGGGTTGTAAGCCTATCTATCTGCTGGTATGCTAGAAGATAGACGATTTTTATCAGGGGTTGTTCAAAAAGATGACTTTTTGAACGCGCATGATTGGAGGAAGCAATGGATCTTTTTCACTTTGATTGGAAAACGGTACCGTTTCGCTTAATTGCGTTCGTTATCGCTTTCACTTTGCATGAATGGGCGCATGCCTTTGTCGCTTGGAAGCTGGGTGACAATACGGCGAAATCGGAGGGCCGCTTAACTTTAAATCCAATCCCGCATATTGATCCGTTCGGCTTGATTCTCATTTTGTTTGGTCCATTTGGTTGGGCGAGACCAGTGCCGATTAATCCTCTGCATTTCCGTGGGAACAAGCGATTAGGGATTGTTTACGTTTCATTTGCAGGTCCACTCATTAACCTGATACTCGCGGTATTGTTTTACATGGTGTATTTCGTAGTAATTAAATCCGGAGTACTAGTAGGAATGCATGAAAAAGTGGCTTACGCAATTGATATGACACTACGATTTTCTGTTTTGATCAATACAGCTCTTTTTATTTTCAACCTGTTGCCGATTCCGCCATTGGACGGTTACAAAATACTGCGATTTTTGTCTCCGCGAAGTTGGGATGGAAAGTTTTACAATTATGAAGTCTACGGGCCGTGGATTCTCCTATTACTCATCTTTATTCCGGGGGTCAGCACAATCATTTTTGGTATTCCCCATGGGATTGCCCTGGAATTGGTCCAACGAATTGGAAGTAGTATCTTAAGCGTGTTCATCTAACGGAAACGAGGGACGACTTTTGGCTTACAGCATCAAACTTGATTCCTTTGAGGGACCACTCGATCTGTTGCTCCATCTGATCGACAAGGCTGAGGTGGACATCTACGACATACCGATAGCGGAAATTACGGAGCAATACCTCGCGACGATTGACAAGATGCAAGAGCTCCAACTGGATGTGGCCAGTGAGTTCGTAGTGATGGCGGCTACGCTCCTCTCTATTAAAAGCAAGATGCTGTTACCCAAAAAGGAGGAGCATGTCTTTCAGCAGTTCCTCGATATGGATGTAGACGAGATAGACCCGCGTGAAGAACTGGTTGCGCGTCTGTTGGAGTACAAGCGCTATAAGATGCTTGCCGAGAACCTGCGAGAAATGGAAATCGGTCGTAATCAAGTCTTTACACGTCCCGCAGAGAATTTGTCTCCTTATGTGCGTGAAGAGGATCATACGGTATCAAATGTGACCCTCTACGATTTGATCAACGCGCTGGAAAAGCTGGTAAAGAAAACGAAAGAAAAAGAACCGATGACCAAGGTATCGCGCGACGAAATCTCCATCAAGGATCGAATGACAGAGATACGCCAAGCGGTACGCAGCGGTGGGATGGTTCGCTTTTCTGAGTTGTTTACGCAAGGGGCGACGCGTACAGAGATTGTGACGACCTTTCTCGCCTTGCTTGAGCTTATGAAGGCTAAGCACATTACGTGTGTACAAAATCAATTGTTTCAAGACATCATCATATGTGAAAACGCAACGGAAGGAGCCCACACTGATGGACTATGACAAGCTGAAAGGCGTAATCGAGGGCTTGCTGTTCATCTCGGGTGATGAAGGAATCGATGCCAAAGAAATCAGTGAAATCACTGAGGTGTCGGAAGAAGAGGTCATCGACTTGATCGAAGACATGAAAGCTGACTTCCGCCGGGCAGGACGCGGTATTCAAATCGTGGAAGTGGCAAAAGCGTATCAGCTGACCACTCTGCCCGAGCATGTGCCCTATTTTGAACGGTTAGCAACATCACCAGGTCAGTCAACGCTATCCCAAGCAGCGTTGGAGACACTCGCCATTGTTGCGTACAAGCAGCCCCTGACCCGTTCGGAGATTGAAGAGATCCGTGGCGTTAAATGCGAAAAAGCACTGAACACCCTCTTATCCAAGCAACTCATTCGTGAAGCGGGGAGAGCAGAGGGGATCGGACGCCCCATTTTGTACGCGACCACCAAAGAGTTTTTGGAGCATTTTGGTTTACGGGAACTGGGGGATTTGCCAGAACCGCCTGTCAATCTTGATATTGAAGAAGCGCGTCTTGAAGCATCAGCGCTATTCGGAAAAGCAGAAGAAGCGACAAACGACTAGTTACAGCCCGGACAGTTTTTCGTACTATCATACGACTCGTCCCCATATACTATGGTACAAACCTGTGTATCGTGGTATAACGACGGCTTTTCTCTTGCCTTATAGGCAAGGATGAGTCCAAGTTTTCAAATGGGGAGGACGTTTATGAACATCCGAAAATATCTGTCCGGCGTACTCGTCGTTTTTCTTATTATACAGATGACTTTTACGCCGGCACTGGTGGTAAAGGCTGCTGCAGCTCCACCTGGCTTGTCTGCTGAAGGTGCAGCACTAATCGATGTCGAGAGTGGACGGATTCTTTATTCCAAAAATGGTACGAAAAAAATGAGGATTGCGAGTCTGACCAAAACGATGACAGCAATCGTAGCAATCGAGATGGGCAAATTGGATGCACAGGTAACGGTACCGCCACAAGCAGTAGGTGTAGAAGGCTCATCCATCTACTTGAAAAATGGAGAGAAGCTCACGCTGGAAGAACTGCTGTACGGTTTGATGCTGCGATCTGGCAATGACGCAGCCGTCACCATCGCTACCCACATCGGAGGATCAGTGCCCGGATTCACTTACTTAATGAATGAAAAGGCTGCAATGATTGGAATGGAGCATACGAATTTCACCAATCCGCATGGTTTAGATGACAGTGACCAGCATTACTCCACTCCGGAAGATATGGCAAAGCTGTCCGCCTATGCCTTGCATAATCCGGTGTTTCGTCAAATCGTCTCAACGAAAGTCAAGGATATTTCGTGGGAAGGCGAACAATGGGACCGGCGCTTACTGAACAAAAACAAGATGCTTCACCTTTACAACGGTGCTGATGGTGTGAAAACGGGATACACCAAACTCGCGAAGCGCTGCCTGGCTTCCTCTGCCACAAGGAACGGAAGACAGCTGGCGACAATTACTCTGAATGCTTCTGATGACTGGAACGACTCCGCCAAGCTGATGGACTGGGGCTTCGCAAATTATCCGCTACAAGAGTTGGTCAAGAAAGGGCAGGAGGTAAAGCCTGAAACGCCAGTCACATTTGAAGCAGGAACTCATCTTGTCACAACAAACACATTTCAATATCCACTGCAAACGGCAGAAACAGAGGCGATTCACAAGCGTGTCGTTATGGGAGAATCAACGGTGACATCGAAAATGGATGGTCAACTGGCTGGATTTCTTCAGCTCTATTTAAAGGAAAAGATGATTGGGCAGGTTCCGTTGCTGGTTCGTGTGGATGCGCCGACTTCTGCAGCCCCGCAAGCTTCACGCTCAATGTGGCAGCAGTTTTGGGGAATAGTGTCAGGGGGGCTGTGGAGTGCTTAATGTCATCTGGCTCGGGCTCATTGTCATTAGCATTGTCGTTGCGGCCGTGACGGGGCGGATGGAAGCGATCAACGCAGCAGCGTTTGAGGGAGCCAAGACGGGAGTAACGGTTTGTCTCGGACTTCTCAGTGTTCTCGCCTTTTGGATGGGAATGATGCGGATTGCTGAAAAGTCAGGACTCCTTGAACTATTGGCGCGGGCATTGTCACCGATCATTCAAGTCCTTTTTCCCGATGTTCCAAAAGGGCATCCTGCTATGGGGTATATCCTCTCAAATATGAGTGCAAACCTGCTCGGGCTAGGTAATGCAGCAACGCCGATGGGGCTGAAAGCGATGGAAGAACTCCAAAAGCTGAATCCAGACAAGCAAAACGCTTCGGCTGCCATGTGTACACTGCTGGCGATCAATACGGCGAGCATAACGATTATTCCTACAACCATGATCGCAATCCGCATGCAGTATGGCTCCGTGAATCCCGTTGAAATCGTAGGGACTACGCTGTTATCTTCCTTTGCCGCCACGATTGTCGCGCTGTTGATTGATCGCATGTACCGTTATCGACATATACGAAGACACAGATAGGGGGAGTCCTTATGTACCAATGGGTATCCCTGCTCTCTCTTTGGGCCATTCCCGTTACGATTGCCTTTGTCTTGTTGTATGGGTGGCGGAGACAAGTCCCCGTCTACGAGACGTTTGTAGATGGAGCAAAAGGCGGCTTAACCACTACCATTCGCATACTCCCGCACCTGATTGCCATGATGGTCGCGGTGAGTATGTTTCGGGAATCAGGAGCGTTGGATCTACTGCTTCGCGCGCTCAAGCCGCTGCTAGACCTGCTGCATTTTCCGGAAGAACTGGTCCCGTTGGCGTTGCTTCGTCCGTTGACGGGAACAGGCTCGCTTGCGATTGCAACAGATCTGATCGCGCAGTACGGTCCCGATTCTTTTTTGGGCAGATTGGCCGCTACTATGCAAGGGAGTACAGATACGACTCTGTATGTCCTAACCGTTTATTTTGGCGCAGTTGGTATTCGCAATTCTGCTTATGCACTAAAAGTAGGCTTGTGGTCAGATCTGGCAGGTGTCATATTTTCGCTGCTCATTGTCTCCTACATTTTCGCTTAAAAGAGCTCAAATAGAGTAGGCTTTGAAAACTTCCTCATGGATATGGGGAAGTTTTTCCCTTTTTCTTGTCCACACTAGTAAGAATGGGTATGATGTTGTAGAGGTGAACCAACGATGGAACGTTTACAGAAAGTATTGGCGCATGCTGGAGTCGCCTCTCGTCGCCATTGTGAAGAATTGATTGCGCAAGGCAAGGTGCAGGTAAATGGCCAAATCGTACGAGAGCAGGGAATAAAAGTCGATCCGCTCAAGGACAAAATTGTGGTGAATGGACAGCCGGTTAAGCTGGAGCAACATGTCTATCTCTTGTTGTACAAGCCTACTGGTGTCATTACCAGCGTCACAGACCCGCGCGGCAGACGGGTAGTGATCGATCTGTTGAAGGGAATTAAAGAACGGGTATATCCAGTAGGTCGCTTGGATTATGATACTTCCGGCTTGCTGCTCTTGACGAACGACGGGGAGCTCGCCAACAGGCTGGCACATCCAAGCTATGAAATCGATAAAGTGTATCGGGCATGGGTAAAGGGAATCCCCAGTCAGGAAAAAGTGCGCAAGCTAGCAACCGGCATTCGTTTGGAAGACGGCATGACTTCTCCCGGTCAGTCTAAATTGCTAAAGACAGAGTCTAGCAGTCAAAGAGCGTTGGTAGAACTGACCATACATGAAGGACGAAATCGCCAAGTACGCAGAATGTGTGAGGCGATCGGTCATCCGGTGTTGACATTGGAGCGAATCCGTTTAGGATTTCTTACATTAGATGGACTGAAGCCTGGCGAATTTCGCAAGCTCACTCATGAGGAAGTGGAGAGCTTGAAGCGGGGCTTGGTTCAAAAGAAAAGGAGCCCGCGCGCGAAACATTGATTCGTTCAAAATCTGTTCATAAGTTGTGCGCTGTCGGAAAAACGAGGAACGCTATAATAGAATGGGAAAAGGATGCAATTTATTAGCAGTAGATGGGAGTAAGGCCTCATGAACAAAAGCAATCGTACATATGTCAGGATCGCGGTATTGGGTGTTTTGCTTGTGGCGCTGGTCTTTGCACTCTATTCCAGCTTTGTGAAGGACCCCGGTGCTGTGAAAGTAGGTAGCGATGCTCCGAATTTTAGTTTGGAACAATTGAATGGACCAGAGCTGGCTCTGGAAAGTTTGAAAGGGAAAGGCGTTATCCTCAATTTCTGGGGCACATGGTGTGAACCCTGTAAGGAAGAAATGCCGGCATTGCAAAAGCAATATACGAAGTTTAAAGATAAGGGATTGGTTGTAATTGGCGTCAATATCGGAGAATCGCCAGTTGCCGTAGAACCATTCGTAAAGCAGTTCGAGATTGACTTCCCTATTTTGCTTGATCGCCAATCGGAAATTACAAAGCTGTATCGAATTGGTCCGATTCCGACGACCTTTTTCATCGACCCAGATGGAGAAGTGCAGGAAGTATTTATCGGGCAATTGGATGAAGCCATGATTGAGTCAAAAGTAACAAAAATCTTGCCGTAAGTGAGGAGCAATGATGGATCAGCGAAAATGCGAATGCGGTCATACCAACCCGGTTGGGACGCTGCTCTGTGAGTCTTGCGGGAAGCCTTTGAACGTGGAAGTCCACGAGCAGACATCGTTTCCTGACATGCGTTATGAAGGAATGGCAAGACGTTCTCAAACGAATAACACGAGGGTAATCGACCGAGTCTGGAACTTTTTTTCTTCGGTCAAAATTGCAATCGGTATCATTATTGTCATTTTGGTGGCGTCCGCAGTCGGAACCATCTTTCCGCAGCAAATGTACATACCAGTACCCGTACCGACAGAAGCAGATGTTGCCCGCTTTTATACGGAAACATATGGTACGCTTGGAACGATTTTTTACGGCCTTGGATTTCACAATATGTACTCGTCCTGGTGGTTTGTGACGCTTCTGGTTATGCTCGGTACATCTTTGGTTATCTGTAGTCTGGACCGCGTAGTACCGCTGTATAAAGCGTTAAAGAAGCCGAGATTGAACCAGCACAAGTCCTTCTTGAAAGGGCAAAAGCTGTTTGCAGAGGGTGAGCTTGCTCCAGACGCCAATCAGGAAGCAATACTGGACGCCTCCGCTCTGGCATTGAAAGAAAAAGGATACCGCATTTTCCGCACGGAGCGAGCGATTATGGCTGAAAAAGGCCGTTTTAGCCGTTGGGGTCCTTACATTAATCACATTGGATTGATTTTGTTTTTGGTTGGTACCTTAATGCGAAGCCTGCCTGGCTTTTACTTGGACGAGTACGTCTGGGTGCGTGAGGGACAAACAATGGCGATTCCGAATACCCCTTACTACATAAAAAACGAGAACTACACGACAGAGTATTGGTCGGAAGAAGAAATGCCGGAGCAACTGGAGCTTAAGGGCGGAGCCATCGTGAAGAGCTACCAGACAGATGCCATTTTGTATGAAAATAAAAGCGCTGACGTTCCAGGAAAAAAGCCGGATTTGGTAGAAGTACAGAAGGGGCCGATCGTCGTGAATCATCCGATGGAGCAGGACAGCCTCTACATTTATCAGAGCGGCGTGCAAGAGATGCAGCTTGGAGCGCTCAATTTTACAGTGGTCGATTTGAAAAACAATAAAAAAGAAATCGGCCTTATCAAAATTGATCTGTACAATCCACAGCCCGAGCAAACCATTGCGGATGGGTTCACGGTACGGATTTTGGATTACTTCCCCGATTTTATAATGGGAAAAGACGGGAAGCCTGCGACGAAAACCAATTTGCCTAAAAATCCGATGGTCGCATTGGAACTCATTGGAGACAATGGCAAGTACAACGAAAAATTGGTATATCTTGAAGGAACCATTCTTACACAGAAAAATGATCCTCGTTACGGCCTCGACATCAAAATGCCTGATTTAATCGATATTGCAGGGCTGAATGTACGGGTGGACAAAGCATTGCCACTGATTTATTTCGGTTCATTCATTTTCCTTGCGGGCGTTGCAATCGGTGTGTTCTGGCAGCATCGCCGGGTTTGGGTACAGACCCAAGAGGGAAGTATCTTGGTAGCGGCCCATACGAATAAAAACTGGTTCGGTCTTCGCAGGGAAGTAGACGGGCTGGTTAAACAAGCGGAGCTCCCAGTCACGATAGAAGATAAAACGAAGGCCAAGGCCTAAAGCTTCAAAGGGGGTACTAACAACGTGCAGCTCATTCAACTGAGTGACTGGTTATTGGATATCGCGTTTCTGCTCTACGTGATCTCGTCTATCGTCTTCGCTGTAGCCGTGACGGGTAAAAACTGGGCAGGGCGTGATCCCAAACAACATGAAAATCGCTATGGACGGATTGCGTATTGGTTAGCCGTTGTCGGTTTTGTGGCGCAAACAGGGTATGTGGTTGCTCGCTGGATTGCCGGCGGCCATAGCCCGACGAGTAACATGTTTGAGTTTATGGCATTCTTGGATTACTGTATTATCCTGGCCTACTTAATTATTTACCGGATTTACAAGCTGACCTCCATTGGGGCGTTCGTTCTTCCGCTTGGGGTAATCATGCTCGCGTACTCATACGTATTCCCGAAGGAAATCACCCCACTGATTCCGTCTTTGCAGAGCTACTGGCTGCACATTCACGTGACAACTGCAGCCCTGGGTGAAGGGATTTTAGCGGTTGGTTTTGCAGCGGGTCTCATGTATTTGATCCGTACCGTTCCGCAGCATATTTCCACGAAAAGTACGAAATGGTTGGAGATTGTGCTGGCTGTGGTCCTGATGCTCGTTGGATTCATTTTAATGGATTCTACCTTTGCTCGTATGGATCAAAAGACGGTATTCGAGATGAAGAAAGAAGAAATGAATGCAGCGGGACAAAAGGTAAAACCGAAAGTGGAGTACATCCTGCCTGCAATTGTTGCACCTGCTGATTCAACCATCATCAAGGAAGGGCCAATGTCACCACTCTTTGAGGCACCTACCTGGATGGAAGGAAAAGACGCTGCACGGAAATTGAATACGATGCTGTGGTCGATCCTTACAGGGGTAATTCTGTATGGCGGATTGCGTTTGATTTTCCGAAAACGATTAGGGGCTGCTATCAAGCCTTCGGTTGAAAGCGTCGATCCTGAGCTTCTGGATGAGATCAGTTATCGAGCAATCAGTATCGGATATCCAGTGTTTACTCTCGGAGCCCTTATCTTTGCGATGATTTGGGCAGAAGAGGCGTGGGGACGATTCTGGGGGTGGGACCCGAAGGAAGTATGGGCATTAGTTGTCTGGCTTTTCTACAGTGTATACTTGCACTTGCGTCTATCCAGAGGCTGGATCGGTGCAAAATCAGCATGGATGTCCGTCATCGGGTTTGTCATTATTTTGATTACACTGGTCGTGGTCAATTTGGTCATTGCTGGTTTGCACTCTTACGCTGGGGTGTAGAATTTCCTCAAAAAGCTGGTTATACCACCAGCTTTTTGGACTATCTTCTAACGGTTTTACGATATTATGAGAGCAAGAGGTGTTCCAGATGGAAAAAATGGCACGTATACTCGTGGTGGATGATGAAGAACGCATTCGCAGACTACTGAAAATGTACTTGGAAAGAGAAAACTTCCTGATTGATGAAGCAGATAACGGAGAGCAAGCAGTCGAAATGGCTGTGGGAAGTGACTATGATATCATTTTGCTCGACTTGATGCTGCCAGGAATGGACGGGATCGAGGTATGCCAGCGTGTTCGTGAATTCAAGGCAACCCCTATTATTATGCTGACGGCAAAAGGGGAAGAAACGAACCGCGTTCACGGGTTTGAGGCAGGGGTAGACGATTATGTTGTGAAACCGTTCAGCCCGCGTGAGGTCATGTACCGGGTAAAAGCGATTCTTCGCCGTTCTTCCGCGACAGCTTATTTGAAGACAGAGACATTCAACAGTCATTCCGTCCTTGTTTTCCCGGAACTGACCATTGACCACGATGCACACAAGGTCATCGCCAGTGGCCAAGAGGTGAGCCTGACTCCAAAAGAGTATGAGCTTTTGCACTACTTGGCATTGTCGCCGGATAAAGTCTTTACGCGTGAAGAGCTGCTGAAAGATGTGTGGCACTACGAGTTCTTTGGCGATTTGCGTACGGTGGATACGCATATCAAGCGTCTCCGCGAAAAATTGAACCGTGTTTCTCCACAAGCAGCCAATATGATCGCCACGGTTTGGGGCGTCGGATACAAGCTAGAGGTGCCTAAGTAAAGTGGACGTTATTTTTCGCAGTGTAGTCGGAAAGCTATGGATGACCATTATTGCCTTATTTGCTCTTGTTTTGACGATCTTCAGTTTGTTGCTCGTTCAATCCTTTGACAGCTTTTATAGCAATCGGCAGTCCAAGAATTTGCACGATTTGGCAGATGGGATCGCAGTCGGTTTGGCGCAGAGTCCAGATATGACTGCCGCTATGGAGATGGCTTCCAGGTTTGGTTTGGTCCATCATACGGGCATGGTCATTCTCGATGAAAAAGGCAAGCAAGTCGGTATGAGCGAGGGGGCTGGACTCCCTCGTATTCCGGTTGAGCAATTGCTCCAAAATCCTGCATTGCGTTTGTCTGATGCGCTGGCGGGCAAGCATCCTGCACCCAAAACGATCTATATTGATGTGAATAATTCGGCCGATCATACAAATAACAAGCATGAACTTCTCGCGGTCGCTGTTCCTTTAGAAATGGCAGCAGGGAAAACGGGTGCAGTGGTCATGTATCAGGCGATTGAAGATTTTGATGATACGGTTAGGGAAGTCAGATTTTTAATCTTTGTGGTTGGCGTCATCGGATTTGTTTCTACCACTGTATTCGCCTTTTTCCTTTCATCGCGTATTGCGACTCCATTACGTCAGATGAAAGAAACGGCGCATCGCATTGCGGAAGGGGACTTTCATGCTGAAATCCCGATCAGGACCCAAGACGAGACTGGTGAACTGGCGGCTTCGTTTAACACGATGGCAAGCAAGCTCAATCAGTTAGTCGATGCACTGTCCAAAGAGAAGGAGCAGCTGGCGAGCGTTCTTAGAAGCATGGTAGATGGTGTTGTGATGATAGATGCGAACGGGAAGCTGGCTGTAACGAATCCGCCAGCGGAACGATTTTTGCGAGATTGGGATTTCGAGCATTCGGATGAGCCTGTGCCGCTGTTCCCGTTCTATCAGCAGGTTTTGCAAACCGGACAGGAAGTGACAGAAGATATCCCTGTTCAAGGACGCATATGGTCGGTTGTCATGGTACCTTTGAATGATCGGGATCAAATCCGAGGTGCTGTCGCAGTTCTTCGAGACATCACGCAGGAGCGTAAGCTGGATAAGATGCGCAATGATTTCGTGGCGAACGTATCCCATGAGCTGCGAACACCTCTATCCATGTTGCAAGGGTACAGTGAAGCGATTGTGGATGATATTGTGGCAACACCGGAAGAGCATAAAGAATTGGCCCAGATCATCTATGACGAGTCAGCGCGTATGACCAAGCTGGTGAATGAATTGCTCAGTTTGGCACGGATGGAAGCGGGGCATGTTGAGTTGTTCCAGGAGACGATGGAACTGCGTCCGTATTTGGAGCGCATTCAACGTAAATTCACCAATTTGGCGAGAGAACGCGAAATCCATCTCTTCCTTGAAATATCGACGACGCATACCCATGTATTCATTGATCCTGATCGCATGGAGCAAGTGCTAACGAACTTGATCGATAATGCGCTGCGACATACACCAAGTGGAGGAAGCGTCACCATTCGGGCTCGCGGGGATAAAACATTGCTGGTTGAGATAAGCGATACAGGCAGTGGCATTCCACAAGAAGATTTGCCGTTTGTTTTTGAACGGTTTTATAAAGCTGACAAGGCTCGCACACGTGGACGACTAGGCGGAACTGGCCTTGGACTAGCCATCGCGAAAAACCTTGTCGAGGCACACGGGGGCACTATCAGTGTGCAAAGTAAACTGGGTGAGGGAACGACATTTACAATCGCCTTGATGCTGCATAAAAACAAATAGGAGTGTAGAGAGAAAATGATCAAAACGATCTTATTTGATGTTGATGGGGTTATGTTGAGTGAAGAGCGTTACTTTGATGCTTCTGCATTGACCGTATGGGAATTTTTGTACAGCCCGCAGTATGTAGGGCTTCCAGGCGAGGAATTCACACCTTCTCCGGAAGAAGCACAAATCAGACGAGTGCGCGAGCAAGTTTTCGCTCATGATGAAGTGCTGAACTTTATCAAGTCACGTGGAATCAACTCCAACTGGGACATGGTTTTCCTCGCGTTTTCCTATCAGTTGATTCGTTTGATTGAAGCGGTTAAAACGCAAGTTCCAGAAGCAACAAGCCTTCTTGTCGAACAAATTGATCGACCGCAATTGGCAAAAGTGAAAGAGTGGGCTGCCACTTATGCTCCTGATTTCCAAGTAGACTACGCAGCGTTCACCGCTGATTTTGCCAAAGGTTCTGCACAAAAAGCAGAAATGCTGCTCTACTTGAATCAAATTGCAAAAGAGCGTTGCGGTATTGCAACAGAAATGTTCTCACGCAATAGTGATCTATGGCAGTTGATTCAAAAGACGTTTCAAGAATGGTATCTCGGTGATGAGCGTGTGGCAGCATCGATTGGGCGTGAAACCATGCAGCCAGGTAAGAAAGGATTCTTGTCAGACGAGATTCCCATTGTACCACCTGTTGAAATGGTCGAGTTGTTCCGTACGTTGAAAGAAAAAGGCTACACACTGGGGATTGGAACAGGGCGCCCTACCATCGAAACTCATGTTCCTCTCAGTGAAATGAACATACTGGAATGGTTCGACCCGAACCGCGTCGTAACTGCCTCTCACGTACTCGATGCGGAAGAAGCGTTTCCTAGCTTTGCGCCGATGTCCAAGCCACACCCTTATTCCTATGTCAAAGGGTTGCTTGGACTCGATACACCGATTAGCGATGCTGTCCATTTTGCATTGCCAATCGAAAATGGGGATGAGGTGCTGATCGTCGGCGATTCACTCGCAGATTTCCTAGCGGCTCGCTCAATCGGTTGCAAGTTTGCAGCGACGTTGACTGGACTGTCTGGTCAAGACGCTCGCAGCAAGTTTGAAGAGGAAAAAGCAGATTTTATTCTCGACGATGTCCGCGATATCCTTTCCATTCTGTAGATAAAAAAACTCCGCCGTATGTAGAAACGGCGGAGTTTCTTTTATTCCCAACTAATCGATTGCAGACATTTGAAGCGAAAGGCGTGGATCAAAAAGGATTCGATCATGTTGAGACGTACGATTACTTCGAAAGATCCATCCTCTCGTGAAAAAAACAGGACATCCGTGTAGTCTTTGTTCCCCTCAAAATAACGCCGTACCTCTTTGACACGACCTCGCATGGACTCGGATTTAACGACAATGTGGTAGGTAGCATCTTGTTGTGAAATTTGTTCCTTGATCTCAATTTCTTCTTCATTAAAGGTGTAATGGAACATTAGGGATTCCTCCTCACCAAATAAAATAGCGCAAGTAAACATAGACATGGGCAATCAAGATAGACAGGATCATTAACGGGAAGGCGACCTTCATAAAGCTGAAAAAGCCGATATGATGTCCTTCCTTTGCAGCCAAGCCAGCAACAATCACATTGGCACTAGCTCCAATCAAAGTACCGTTCCCACCTAAACACGCTCCGAGTGCAAGACTCCACCAAAGCGGCTCCAAATTGGTGATCCCGAGGGCTCCCATTTCCTTGATCATTGGAATCATGGTGGCAACGAACGGGATATTGTCAACAAAGGCAGAGGCGATGGCGCTCAACCAGAGAATTAACAGGGAGGTCTTGAGTGAATCTCCACCGGTGAGATTCATTGCTTCCGTTGCGAGCTTTTTGATCACGCCTGTTTCCACTAAACCAGAGACGAGAACAAACAGACCGATGAAGAAGAAAATCGTATTCCACTCGACTTTGCTGATCGCGTCTTCTAAATAATGCTCTCCGGTAAGGAGGAGCAAAAGAAATGCTCCAGTTAAAGCGATCGTTGCCGACTCCAAATGAAGGGCACCATGAAGCATGAAACCAATAATGGTCAAACCCATCACCGTCAAAGACTTTTTCAATAAACGGCTGTCGGTAATCTCATCACGCTCATTTAACTGCATGATTTTTGCACTCAACTCAGGTGATGTTACTAACTGCTTGCGGTAAATCAGGACCAAACAAACAACAGTTACAGCCATAATCACGATGATAACGGGGCTCAAATTCACGAGAAACTTCATAAAATCAAGCTCCGGTACTGAACTGCCAATCATGATATTCGGTGGGTCACCGATCAACGTAGCTGTTCCTCCGGCATTGGAGGCGATGATTTCACTGATTAAAAAAGGAATCGGATTAAGCTCGAGCTGGCGGGCGATGCTAAACGTCACAGGTACGATGAGAAGTACAGTAGTAACGTTGTCCAAAAAGGCGGAGGCAATGGCCGTGATCAAGCTCAGGTAGACGAGGATGCGAATCGGTTTGCCTTTTGCGACCTTTGCCGCACGGATAGCCACATACTTGAATACGCCGGTCTGCGCCGTAATGGCAACCAAGATCATCATCCCAATAAGTAAGCCAAGCGTGTTAAAGTCGATATGGTGAATCGCTTGTTCCTGTGTAATGATCCCGAACAAGACCATGAGAATTCCGCCAGACATGGCGACGATGGTTCGATGTAACTTTTCGCTAATAATAAATGCATAGGTAACTAAAAAGATACCAATAGCGAATAATGCCTGATTCGTCATAAGAAGCTCCTTCCTTGGTGTGCAGAATTATCTTGTCCCATTATAGCTCTAACCAAAATCAGGGTAAAGAAAAAGACCCGGCGTATGGCCAGGTCTATTCTCAGGTGAAAGGGATAACCTTACAGCTCGATTTGTGTAACGCTTTTCACTTCCGCCAGCTCGCCCATCGTATCGAGAAGCTCTGGCGTCAATGGTTTGTCGACAGAGAGCATCATGATCGCGTCTCCACCGATATCACGGCGTCCTACCTGCATCGTTGCGATGTTCACGCTGTTTTCACCCAAGATGGAGCCGACACGTCCGATCACACCTGGACGGTCATTGTGGTGAATGTAGAGCAGGTAGCCCTCAGGCGCTACGTCAATCGCAAAGTCGTCAATTTTCACAATACGCGCACCGTAACCATTAAGTCGCGTTCCAGCCACTGTTCGTGTCTCTTGCGTCGTTTTCAAGCTAACGGTCAGTAAGTTCGTAAAGCCTTTGTTTTGCGCTGCCTTTTGCTCCGTTACGGTGATGTCGCGCACTTTTGCGAGAATCGGGGCGTTGACATAGTTGACTTCTTCGCCTAGACGGAAGGACAGTACTCCTTTGAGGACTGTGCGAGTCAGCGGGGATGTGTCTACATCTGTCAATTCACCGCTATATTTAATCGAAATCTCCGAAATGGAACCTACTGTCACTTGGGCAAGGAAATGGCCCAGCTTTTCACCCAACGTGAAGTACGGTTGGACTTTTTCCATCACATGTGCAGGGATCGAAGGCAAATTCACGGCGTTTTTGAATGGCTCGTCACGAAGAACCTTCAGGATTTCTTCCGATACGTCTACAGCCACGTTTTCCTGTGCTTCAATGGTCGAAGCTCCCAGATGTGGAGTCGTTACCACTTGTGGCAGACCTACAAGAGGGTTGTCTACAGGTGGTTCTTCTTCGAAAACGTCCAGAGCTGCCCCAGCAACTTTTCCTGCAGTAATCGCCTCGTAGAGAGCCTTCTCGTCAATGATTCCTCCGCGAGCGCAGTTGATCAAGCGAACGCCATCTTTCATTTTCGCGAATTCACGCGTGCTGATGATGTGGCGGGTTTCTTTCGTCAGCGGAGTATGGACGGTAATGAAATCTGCTTTGCGGCAAATTTCATCCACAGTTGCGTTGGTTACACCCATCTTTTCCGCACGTTCCTCGGTCATGAAAGGATCGAAGCCCATAACGGTCATGCCAAATGCTTTCGCACGCTTCGCAACCTCAGAACCGATACGCCCCATACCGATGACTCCCAATACTTTGTTATTCAACTCAACCCCTTGGAAGCTTTTGCGATCCCATGTACCGTCTACCAGCTTCTTGTGAGCTTGAGGGATGTTACGAGCGACAGCCATCAGCATGGCAAACGAATGCTCTGCAGTAGAGATGGTGTTGCCGTCTGGAGCGTTGATAACTGGAATACCTGCTTGGGTGGCAGCGTTGATATCAATATTATCGACACCGACACCCGCGCGACCGACTGCCTTCAGCTTTTTGCCGGCAGCGAGGACTTCTGCTGTTACTTGGGTTTGGCTGCGTACGAGGAGTGCATCGTAGTCGCCAATCACACTGATCAGTTCGGCAGGGGAGAGGTTTGTTTGACGAACAACTTCTACATCAGAAGCGTCCAAGAGCTGTTGAATTCCAAATTCGCTAAGTGGATCGGTAATGAGTACTTTATACATGTGCAATGAGCACCTCCTGAGCAGCTTTTACACCAGCACCCAGCTCAACTGGAGCACCGATTTGGTGAAGCGACAATTCGATGGCAGAGATAACTTGCAGAACATCCAATGGCTCGCAATAACCCATGTGCCCGATACGGAAGATCTTGCCTTTCAGGTGCTGCTGACCGCCAGCAATCGTAATGTTGAATTGCTGCGTTAACATTTTGCGGAGAGCTTCTGCATGAAAGACACCAGCAGGATCACAAGAAGTAACGGTCGTCGATGCGTACTGATCTTCGGCCATCAGTTTTATGTTTAATGCCCTCATCGCTGCACGAGTCATGTCTCTCATCAGTTCATGGCGCTTTACGATAGCTGGCAAGCCTTCTTCCTCCAACATATCCAATACCTCGGCGAGACCGAAAATGAGGGATACAGCAGGCGTATACGGAGTTGTTTGCTCTGCCAAGCTCTTACGGTATGCTTTTAAGTCCAAATAGAAGGCGAGCGATTTGTTTTGCTCAATCACTTGCCATGCACGTTCACTCGCAGCGAGGAAAGCAAGACCTGTTGGCAGCATGAAAGCTTTTTGCGAGCCGGTTACCACGATATCGACACCCCACGCGTCCATTTCGCATGGAACTGCACCGAGGTTGCTTACTGCATCCACAATGAAGAGGGCGTCCGAATGTGTGCGAATGGTTTTCGCCAAGTCAGCAATCGGATTTTCAACCCCAGTGGATGTTTCACAGTAGGTTGCGAAAACGGCTTTTACCTGTGGCTTTTTTTGCAAGAATGTTTCAACCAAATCAGGTGTAACAGCTTTGCCCCAAGGAACTTCCACGCGATGGGCGATGATACCGTAACGCTCGCAAATTTTTGCAAAGCGCTCACCAAATGCACCACTGACGAGGACGGCAGCTTCATCGCCTGGTTGAAGCGTATTTACGACGCCCATCTCCAGTGCGCTCGTTCCGCTACCTGCCAAGATGTATACATCCTGCTTGGTGCCAAAGTAAGGCTTCAGTCTTTCAGCAGTACGGGCAAAAAGGGCAGAAAATTTGCCGCTGCGGTGTCCAATCATCGGTTGGCTCATCGCCGTTTGGACACGTGGTGGGATAGGGGTAGGGCCAGGGATTCTCAAGATCATTTTGTCTGCGAACATGGTTCTCTCCTCCTAAATATGTGCATATCAAAAAAACCTCCCGTTCTCACACTGCTCCTATTACAGAACAGTGAGGGACGAGAGGCTTTGCTTCGCGGTGCCACCCTCATTCGCTCCTTTTTTCTCAAAAAAGAGCCTTGGTAGGTACATGACCTAAAAGAGATAACGGATCTACCGTTTGCGTCTACTGGGAAGGTGAACCCTCCTTTCAACGCAGCAGCTCAGAAGTGCTTAACCGTGGGAGAAACCGCCGATTCGCAGCAACCATCGGCTCTCTGGGGATTTCTCGATCACAGCGTTTCTTCGTCAACGCCGTTGTTTTATAAGGTGTTTCGTAAGATTTGTACTTACAATATCACGTCAAAATAACACCGTCAAGAATAAAAACGAGAAAAAATGAACATTATTTATTTTAAATTGGTTATCGTTCGTGAATAATACTCAGTTTTACGCTTGATACATATCAAAAACGACCAAAACACGAACATTAAGATATTGACATCACAAAAAATGGAAAAAACGCATTTTAATGTTCGGTTTTTGCTGCTACTTTTATCTTACCGAAAAATCTTAAAAGAAAGAACGGGAAATTGCCGATCAATCGTTCAGCAAAGGAAAGAAGGGCATAATGAAAAACCTCTTACATACCGAAGTACGTAAGAGGTCTCTTCCATTAGTAGATGGAATACTATTCCACTTTAATAGAGTCGGTCGGGCATCCTTCAGCAGCATCACGAACATCGTCATGCAGGATATCCGGGATTTCAACACTGTTAGAGTTGTCATCCAACTTGTTGAACGCAAGGCCCTCATCGTCGTAATCAAAGACGTCAGGAGCCGTGGCGCCACAAGCACCGCAAGCAATACAAGTATCTTTATCTACCCATGTAGTCATCGTGGTTTCACCTCCCATACCGAAGTGGTACGTCCACTATCATAGACCATTGTATGCTCTTGGTGACAAGATTTCAAGATTGAATCAGTCTAAAAATGTACGACTACTTATAAAGAGGGATTTCAGGTGCCTTCAGCACGGAGTAGAGCTGTGTATTCAAGCGTTTAAAATCTCCCGCAGATACTGCATCTGTTGCGTTCAAAATTTTCACGGCAGCGGCTAAATCCTTGATTCCCAGTGCCTGAACTTCGTTAGATGCGATGAGCAAATCAAGTCTTGCAGTCAGGTCCTCCGGATTATAGCTGCTCCATTGAGTGCTTGCTGACATAGCAACAGCTGCAAGATAGGTGCGGTAATGGAACGGATATTGCTTCCACTGTGCGGTGTTAACGGTTCCAGGCAATTGCTTCGGCATAGCTTGCTTCACCACATAAGCCGATTCCCATGACGCGATGGAGTGATAAACCATTTCCTGTGCAGTTAGCCAGTTATTTTGGAAAAGTGTCAGGCTAGCTCCAATGGAAGCAGGCGTAGCCTTATTTTGATCGGAACGAATCTGCTCCATACTATCCAAATACGCCCGTACACTGTTCGTAAAGGTGGCATGAGCTTGTCTCAGCATGGGTGACGTCGGCAAGGGAACGTTTTTCTCCAGCTCTTTCCTCGTCTGGTCAGCTATTTTACTGAGCTGCTTCAAGCCTTCGGTCCGTTCACTTTCGTTCATTTGATTCCATTTATCCATCGTATCAAAATGTGCTTGCTTCAATTCAAGCAGCGGTGCATAAACGGCATAATAAAATCGGATAAAGTCCTGTTCGTTGTACAGCTTTTGCTCACGTAGCAGTTTTTCTTTTTCGGCTTCCTTTTTCTCAGCTTCGAGTACGGCGGCTTGTTCCGACTCCAGTTGTGTCTTCATATAATGGGCCCCGAAAAAAAATCCACCAACCGTGCATGCAAGTGTTATGATGATCATGTACGCCATCATAAATTCAGTTCTTTTCAATCGTTTTGTCATACTATCCTCCAAATACAATGATGCAGTTTACTTCGCTTACTTTGAGCTGTGAAAAATATAGAATGATGTAAGGAGTACCAATGAACAGTCGGAACAGTGCGGCAGAGGAGCAGGACCTTTTATGTGCGGTCGCCTTGAATGCCATGTTACCTCTGGCCAATGAACGAACGCTGCAATCAGCCTACTACATACTGCGTGGCAGAAAAGCCAATCAGACACTGCAAGATGTGCATTTGTATACCCTTTATCCGTATTATCGGATGTTTTCTCGTTTTCCAAGAGAGGATTGGGAGAAAATAGTTTCAACTTTATTTCAGGCGGGCTGGATTTTACCTGTTGATGCAGTTGGAACGAACGGGAAGCCGACCTTTACCTTTTCTGATAGTGGATTGCAGCATGCCAAACACACGTACCAAAAATATCGGTTTGATGTGTGGTTCGCACCTTTTACTCAATCCGACTTGGCGGAGCGAATCGAACCGTTTTGGAGCAGACTTCATCTTATGGTGCAGACGATCTCGCAAATGCATCATGGTGATCTCGGTTTCATTCCGGTCGTTTCGGACAAGACGGCACAGCGTTGGGTAAAAAACCAATTGGCTGATGGGGCAATGCGAAATACTTGGAAACAGCAATTGTCTGACGAGTTATATCGATTGTGGGAGCCTCTGGATGAAGGTGTGCAGGAGCTTTTATTTTGCCAACTGTCAGGAGCAGGACAAGTTGGGAAAACCATGGGGCAAGTAGCAGAGATTCGCCAAACGAGTCGCAGCTATCTCATGCTGCAATTTCGATACGGACTGGCCGCGTCAATTCAGACGCTGCTTGCAGAGAGCAATCATTATCCTCTTTTATCAAAACTTGTTACAGAGTCGCACAAGCTTGATGCTCGCCTAACCGAAAGTGCTGCTCGAACGTACGCACTGCTTCAGACTGGCTGTAACAAAACAGAAATAGCGAAAAGACGACAAATGAAAGAAAGCACAATAGAAGATCATTTGGTAGAGATTGCCCTGCGCTGTCCGGAATGGGATATGACAACGTATTTGCCGAATGAGCTGGCAAAAAAGATCGTGGAGACCAGTGAGCGACTCGATACAAGCAGACTCCGGCTCATCAAGGATCAATTAGAGGCAACAGTATCGTATTTGCAGATCCGATTGGCACTGGCACGAGCGACAAGGGGGGCAAAATGAATAAACAGTTCATGTACGACAGATTAAAGCTGCATTTTGGATACGACTCATTCCGCCCCGGTCAGGAGTCTATTATTGAACGTCTACTGCATGGACGAAGTGTTCTCGGGCTGTTAGCAACAGGTGGCGGGAAATCAGTGACGTATCAACTGCCAGCAATGCTTTTGCCAGGTCTGACCGTCGTTGTTTCCCCGTTGATCTCCCTGATGATTGATCAGGTGCAGCAGCTACGAGCGCGAAAAAAAATTCCGGCTACTTATTTGAACAGCATGCAGGATCAGACTGAGTCCCGCGAAATCTTAAAAGGGCTCTCGGAAGGTGCTTACAAGCTGTTGTATATTTCTCCAGAAAAGCTTCAACAGACCTATGTTCAACATGTGTTAAAGCGGGCGAGGGTGTCTCTGATCGCGATTGATGAAGCGCATTGTATCTCGCAATGGGGACATGATTTTCGTACAGATTACCTGCGATTGCCTGAAGTCGTGAAACAATTGGGAGCACCTCCTGTTCTGGCTGTGACAGCGACTGCGACAGAATCTGTTCGTGAGGAGATTTGCAACTTATTTTCCATTGAAAAGGAAGATGTTGTGTTGCAGTCCCTTAATCGGGCGAATATCGCTTATGATCTGGTTGAAGTTGTGGAGGAAACAGACAGGCGCTCCTATGTATTTGATCAGATGAATCGTCTGCAGGGTCCAGGAATCGTTTACTGCAGCACGCGACAAGCGGTAGATGTGTTGGCTGCCTCTTATCAACTCGATGGAAAAAAACGCGTACACGGTTACCACGGGGGCATGAACAGCATGGAGAGAATGCTGATCCAGTCCCAATTCCTCGCAGGAGAGCTCGATGTTATTATTGCAACCAATGCA
Organism: Brevibacillus sp. MER 51; assembly: GCF_023714195.1. Lineage (NCBI taxonomy): Bacteria > Bacillati > Bacillota > Bacilli > Caryophanales > Paenibacillaceae > Brevibacillus > Brevibacillus sp. MER 51. The sequence goes on from NZ_JAMAUS010000003.1 coordinate 350,669, forward strand.
TTTGGTATGGGAATCGACAAGCCAGATATTCGCTACGTCATCCATTATCAAATGCCAGCCAGTTTGGAGGCATACGCACAAGAAATCGGGCGGATCGGCCGTGATGGCAAGCCTGGTTATGCGCTGCTTTTATTTTCGTGGGACGATTGGCAGATTCACCAACACATGCTGGAGAAGGAGTACCCGACACAAGTGCAAGTTCAAAAATACGAGCAGTTGTGCAATACCGGAGTACCCTTGACGAATGAGGCCTTGGCGATGATGGACATATCCGAAGAAATGGGCGCACTCCTTGGCTTTTATTCGGAAAGAGTGCTGGCCTCATGCGAAGCTGCCGCTGCGGGAGAGTCGTATCCAAAGGCTCAAATCATTTGGCAGGAAACGGAAAAAAGGAAAAGCTTTAAGCAAAAAAAGCTGGCAGAAATGGTGTCTTTCGTCAGAGGAGAAAACTGTTTACGTGCGAGCATCAACACGTATTTCAAAGAAAATGATCATCAGTTTGATCTGTACTGCTGTAAGAAATGCGGCTTAAATACGGAAGCGTATTTCCAAACGAATGACAATGCAATCACAAAGAATGAACAAATCAAATGGAATTTGCGGCAGGCGTTAGATACTCTTTTGCCGAACAAATAAAGGAGAGAAACATCGAGTGAGGGAAGATCGGCTAGAGGTGGATGAAGCCACTCTTCGGCTGAATCTATGGTTGACACAAGGAATCGTAATGGGAGTGGCTGCTGCCGGTAGCTTATTAGTGCTGGGCTGGGATGCTACTCTGTCCTTGTTTATTTTGCCAGGCTGGAACGCCTTCCTGTGGGCCGTGGTTGTAGCCGCAGGTATTATCATCGCGAGCATTGCGATGGATCGTTCCTTGCCTAAGCGATGGCAAGATGATGGCAGTATCAATGAAAAAGTTTTTGGCGCCATGTTACCATCTACCACAATTCTCGTCTGTATGGTAGTAGGGGTGGGAGAGGAATGGCTATTTCGCGGAGTCATTCAAACGCTTACCGGGAATTTTTGGAGCAGTCTTATTTTTACTCTGATCCACGTACGTTATTTGAAAAAACCGCTCATGATCATAAGTGTATTTGGTACAAGCTGGATCTTGGGAGTCTTGTTTTCCTACTATCAGTCCCTATGGCCCTCGATTGTGGCTCATATCCTTATTGACGTCATGCTAGCCTTTTATTTACAAAAAACGATCAAGAAAAAGGGGGAGGAAGAGTGAATCTTGAGCATAATCCATTACCACCCCGACGCTCCCGTCATACTCGCCCTAAAGCGTCGTTCTCGTTTAAAAAGTGGATTCAACCTGGATTGTACTTGTTTGGATTCGTCTTTTTCGGGTTGATTGGTCTTGAGTTGTACAGGGCCAATATCCCACACGAGTCAGCAGCTACTGGTAGTGTTGAAGTGAAGGGTGTTAGCAAAGCGATTACCGCTTCGCAAGGGAGCAAGGCAGGGGAAAAGGAGCCTGCATCCGTCGTTCTTCCTTCTGCTCCTGATCCCAATGCAAGCGCGAACACCCCGCCTGCCAAAGCAAAAACGACCGAATCAAAACCAGTTGAGCCTGTAGTGAAGGCGACCCCAAGCGTACAGACACCTGCAGTGAGCCCAGTCCCAGCCCAAACTACGACTGGTACACCAGTAAAAAAGCCAAACCAGATCGCGAGTCCTTCTGCTACTAAAGTAGCTACACCGGGAAAGCAAGCTTCAACACCGTCTACAACAAAGTCAAAGGTCGTCAAGCATGTGGTGAAGAAGGGTGAAACGTTGTTTATGCTGTCACGAAAGTACTACGGAAATAATTCGAACGTAAGACGAATTGCAACATACAACGGGCTTCATTCAGAAGCAGGGCTCGTCGAAGGGAAAATTGTTTTGGTTCCCCTCGTTCAGTAATGAGATCGTGCTTCACTGGCAATGCTATCGGGAAAAGGATAAGCAGGTGGATGCAAGTGGAGTATGATACGGTCATCGTCGGCGGCGGGATTGCAGGGCTTCAAACTGCGATTCAACTTGCAAGATGCCTTCGGCGCGTTGCAGTCATTGACATGCCGGCTGGTCGATCAACAATCGCCAAAGCCTACCGAAACATTCTCGGATTTTCGGAGGGGGTTAGTGGCGATTTTTTGCGTCAAGCGGGCAGGGAGCAAGCACAAAAATACGGCGCAACCTTGATAACAGATGAGGTAACCCAGCTTTCTACGGACCCAAGCGGTTTATTTTCGATAGGTACGAAAAGTGGCATACATACGCTTACTTCGCGAACGCTGGTTTTGGCAACCGGCATTCGTGATCCGTTCCCAGCGATCCCTGGCTTTTCCGAGTGTGTAGGGGTATCGATTTTCTTGTGTCCCGACTGTGACGGCTATGAAACAGTCGAGAAAGATACGGCAATCATAGGAGCGGGTCCTCAGGCTGTTTCGATGGCGGACGAACTTATTTACTATACAAGCAGGTTAACAGTCATTAACCATGCAGAAGTGCAGGTGGATACGCAGGCTCTCTCTGGACTTAGCAAGCGAGGGATAATGTATCGAAAAGAAAAAGTATGTGCCCTTCATCATACGGCGGGTCAATTGCAGGAAATCGAGCTCTCTTCGGGTGAACGGTTGTCTGTGGAAAGAGCATTTCTTGCTTTTCCTGGTGCTCATGCATTGACAGAGCTTTTGCGTGGTTTTTCCGTGCAAATCCTCGAAAAGGGCCACATCCATACGAATCCGCGAACAAAAGAAACGGATCATCCCAACATCTGGGCGGTTGGCGATATCAATGAGCATTCTCAACAAGTGTCGATTGCCATGGGAGATGGAACACAGGCTGCTATTTGGATTCAAAAGCGGCTGCGTGAATATGAGACGTAGAAAAACGCCTGATTCTGGGCGTTTTTTCATGTACAAACCTTTATGAACGAGAAGGAACCCGAACTAGCAGAGCCAAATATAAATACAGAAAAAGAACAATGAGGGGGAACTTTTCCTGGGAAAGCGCAGGAAATGACAGGCAACAACAAAGTTTCTTTTTTCATGAGTTGATTCGACATCGATAAGCGAATGCTGTGTAGGTGTCATGGTAGCTTTGTTCCAGTAAATAAATGTGATATGATAGGACTACCCCGTATTTTCCAGTCCATCAAAAAATGGATGAATGCCAACAGGTATTCGCCGGAGAATGTGGAGAACTCTTACAGGCTTACCATCATATTTTGTAGTACGACTGGATGGCGAGGAGGGACAGTCATGCGTGTTGAACGCCTTGGTCAAGATAAAATACGAATCTTTTTAACTTTTGACGACCTCTCAGAGCGCGGGATAGAAAAAGAAGACATGTGGCGTGACATTCCTAAAGTTCATGAACTGTTCAACGACATGATGGAACAGGCTTATCACGAATTAGGGTTTGAAGTATCAGGGCCTGTTGCAGTTGAAGTGTTCGCCTTGCCAGCTCAGGGAATGGTCGTAATCGTAACGCGTGGCAAGACGGGCTCAAAGGACGGGAAAGAGGAAGAATTCGAAGACGAGGATGTATACGAGCTAGAGGTCACGTTGGAAGAAAGCGATTTAATCATGTATGCCTTCCGGGACTTTGAGCATATGGTTGAAGCCGCCCACCGCATTAACGCTCTTTTGACCAATGGCGGAGCTGCCTACTTCTACCAGGGGAAATATCATCTGGTGCTGGAGGAAGTCGACTTGGATCAGGAGCGTTATCACAAACTAATTGCGATCCTCTCTGAGTACGGAGAAGCGACGCCGATAACGATTTATGTGTTGGAGGAATACGGGAAAGTGATCGTTGCGGACGATGCTGTAAAAGAAATATGCAGGCATTTCACGTAATCAAAAAAGAAATGTCTGGGAATATAAAACAGCACCTAGTCAACCAACTAGGTGCTGTTGCTGTCTGTACAGATTATGCTAGGCCTTCAAAAAAGTCAGCTTCTTTACCTTGAAGGGTATAGTTCGGAAGGCTGTGCCAAGCCAGGATGTAATGGTTGTTTGGCGGAACAGAATGGTGCTCGCCTTTTGTTACACCTGGGAAAACGCGTTCTACTGAGAGGTGCTGTGTCCTATGTGCGCGCAAGGCATCTGCTACTTTTTGCATATATTCAGGTGCGTGGATGATCGTCGTAATGCTCTCGATTGGATCCGTAAAGGGAGGCTTCATCGTACCAAATCCTTCGTCGGATGAACGAGTCGCATAATAAAGCTTTCGTACGCTCGTATCTGGGCCTAAAGAAAGGACAGCCTGGGTGGTTGCATGACTAATCGCCAAATGGTCAGGATGTCCGGAGATGCCATGCGGTGCAAACGTGACGACAATTTCCGGTTGGATCTGATGAACAGCCTGATGGATACGAGTAACGAGTTCATCTACAGGCACTGTGTTTAGGAACTTATCCTGATATTCCCAGACGTCTACTTGATCGAACCCAAGAATGGCACAAGCGTCGCGAAGCTCTTGCTCACGAAATCGGGGGAGTTCTTCTGGTGTGCATAACGGGGGGTCACCAGCTTTTCCTGCTTGCCCTTTTGTTGCACACAAGAGATGAGTGCTGGCCATTTTGGTCTCACTATATTTGGAAATGGAAATCCCACAAGCAAACGTTTCATCATCGGGATGGGCAAAAATAAACAAGATAGACTTTTTTTTCATAAAAACACCTCCATGAATAAACTTCCACATTACGTTATCCATTATGGCATAAATTCACTAATCCTGTAATGAAAGAAACAAGTTTGGGGACAATACAAGCATGGCTGGACGTGCATTTGAAGCAATTTGTACAAAATGTAGTCTGTAAAAGCGATTTCAAAATGGATGGTAAATAATTGAATGATTATGCAAAACAAGGCACGAAAACGTTTTCGAAATGGAAAAAAAACATTTTTAAGCTTCTCATAAATGATACAAGCGTGTATACTAAAGGCGGCATTGACCGAAAACATTTTTGAGGTGGTAAGTAATGGGTAATCAAGACGTGGTAACCGAAAGCACCGAAGGGAAAGAAAAGCAAGAATCATTGAACTTGCTCCATTCAACTCAAACGGTGATCAAGGAAGCACTGGAGAAACTAGGTTACCAAGAATCGATGTTTGAACTCTTGAAGGAACCGCTACGCGTTTTGACTGTACGTATTCCGGTTCGCATGGATAATGGCGAAGTAAAGGTATTTACGGGCTATCGTGCACAGCACAACGATGCAGTAGGTCCGACCAAGGGGGGCATTCGTTTCCACCCGGAAGTTACTGAGGATGAAGTTAAAGCACTTTCTATCTGGATGAGCCTCAAAGCAGGTATCGTCGATCTGCCATATGGCGGTGGTAAAGGCGGTATCATTTGCGACCCGCGTGAAATGTCCTTCCGCGAATTGGAAAGACTGAGCCGCGGTTACGTTCGCGCAATCAGCCAGCTTGTGGGCCCTACTAAAGATATTCCAGCTCCGGACGTCTTTACGAACTCACAAATCATGGCATGGATGATGGACGAATATAGCCGTATCCGTGAATTTGACTCGCCTGGTTTCATTACGGGTAAACCAATTGCGCTGGGTGGTTCCCATGGCCGCGAAACAGCAACTGCAAAAGGTGTAACCATTTGCATCCGTGAAGCAGCGAAGCGTCGCAACATCGATGTAAAAGGTGCTCGCGTAGTTGTACAAGGCTTTGGTAACGCTGGTAGTTACTTGGCAAAATTCATGCATGATGCAGGCGCTAAAGTTGTAGGTATCTCTGATGCATACGGCGCGCTGCATGATCCAAACGGTTTGGATATCGACTACTTGTTGGATCGTCGTGATTCCTTTGGTACAGTTACAAAACTGTTCAACAACACGATTACCAACAAAGAGCTTCTTGAACTGGAATGCGACATTTTGGTTCCGGCAGCGATCGAAAACCAAATCACAGCTGCAAACGCTCACAACATCAAGGCGTCAATCGTAGTAGAAGCGGCAAATGGCCCAACTACTTTGGAAGCAACTAAGATTTTGACTGAGCGTGGAATTCTTCTGGTTCCAGACGTACTGGCAAGTGCCGGTGGTGTAACTGTTTCCTACTTCGAGTGGGTACAAAACAACCAAGGCTACTACTGGTCTGAGGAAGAAGTAGAAGAGAAGTTGGAAAAAGTAATGGTTCGTTCGTTTGAAAATGTATACTCCATGTCCCAAACTCGTCGCATTGATATGCGTCTGTCTGCTTACATGGTTGGTGCCCGCAAGATGGCTGAGGCTTCTCGCTTCCGCGGTTGGGTATAATTTTTCAAACAACCCTCCATATATTGAGAAAACATGGCTCCGCCTTTTGGCGGGGCCTTTTTTATTGGCGACGTGTGATGTGGCTGTGGTGGAGAGAAGAATATTTCCATGCTAGGCTCCAGGCTCCGTCCTGCTGGGGGCTGAGACTGTCCGCTCCGAAGGGATTCGCGGGGAAACGCAAAAGTGGTAGCCGCTTCGTAGCGCAGGCACGTGCGTTTCTTTTGCTCGCGAATCCCTTCTCCGCTTGGTAGGACTCCACAAGTCGCTACGCCTGGAAATATTTTTCTCTGTAGTAACTGATCACATTCTTCAATCTTTTAAGTCATTTAAAACTCGGTTAAACATGGAAAGCACGTAGAGGAAACAGGAGAAAAAAGCGAAGATCTTAGGGACACCGACCGAGACGCAATGCAAAAAGCGAAACACGCTCTTAAGCGTCCACCTCTGAAATACATCCTGAAGGGACAACTTTGGACTCGGTTTCGCTTTTTGCATGGAATCGTGCAGTCAATCCCCCAGGTGGTGGCCCTAGAATCTGAGCGTTTTCTCCTGTTTCCTCCCCACCACTACAGCACCGTTCAAGTTCTGTTTTTAAGGAAAAAAACCTCCTGAAGAATCAGGAGGCTGTAGTCCTATTATTTAGTGGTCGAACAACTGCTGCAGTTCTTTGAAAGTCCGTGTTTTTTGCAGCGTTACAATTAGTTTGAGACGAGCCTTTTGCCCGTTCAAGCCGTTGGAGAAGATGATGCCCATCTCTTTTAGTTTGCGGCCTCCACCTTCATAGTCATAGATATCCTGCACCTGTCCATTGTAGCAGCGGGAGACGAGCACGATCGGTACGCCTTTGTCGAGAAGTTGCTGCAGGGTAGGGATGATAGCGGGTGGAAGATTTCCTAATCCAAACGCCTCTACGACGAGTCCATCAATGTGCTGCTCCAATAAAAACTGTAGCCAAGCAGGCTCCATGCCAGCAACTGCTTTGATCAGCGGCACATTCGCATCAGCTTGCGTGATGGCATAATGCTCTCGATCCAACGGAGCATGGTGGTACTGCACACTTTTTTTCGCAATGGTTCCAATCGGTCCGTATTGTGGCGACTGGAAGGTAGCGACATTGCTCGTGTGTGTTTTCGTTACGTGACGTGCCGCGTGAATTTCGTCATTAAAAACAACGATAACACCTTTGTTCAAACTGTCGGGGTCTGCGGCTGCACGAACGGAAGAAATGAGATTGACGGGACCGTCAGCACCAAGCTCATTGCTGCTGCGCATGGCTCCAGTCACGACAATCGGGACGTTGACCGACAAAGTCAGATCGAGGAAGTATGCGGTCTCCTCCAACGTATCAGTCCCGTGGGTAATAACAATGCCATCATAATGATCTTGTTGAAAGGCTTCCTCAATATAGAGTCGCAGTTGATTCATGATCGCAGGAGTCATATGAGGGCTAGGTAGGTTGAGTACATTTTTCATGGTGACATCCGCGTGTTTTTCTAAAAAAGGAAGGATTTTGTTGACAGCTTGATCATCCAATGGCTTTACGCCTTCTGAGTCATCGACAGACATGGCAATCGTACCGCCTGTGTTCACTACCAAAATTTTTTTTGACATGATCTCTCTCCTGTAGCGGGTTTTCATCAACCAGTATTCATGGTACGATGAACAATAGCCTTGTGTAAAGGAGTAATAAAAGATGATTGCTTTGATCGGCGCGGCAGTTGCCCCCGGTATCGCCATCTTAAGTTACTTTTACCTGCGTGACAGTCTCGAACCGGAGCCGATTTCGATGGTAATCCGGTCGTTTATCTTTGGTATGTTGCTGGTCGTACCCATTATGGTACTTCAGTACATCATGCAGAATGAATGGAACTGGCGGGATGGCATTGTCGCGGAAGTTTTCCAATCCGCTGTCGTGGAAGAATTTTTTAAATGGATGGTCATCTATTTTACGGTTTATAAACATTTGGAATTTGATGAGCCATACGATGGAATTGTTTATGCAGTTGCGGTGTCACTTGGTTTTGCTACGTTGGAGAATTTGTTCTACCTTATTATCAATGGAACGAATATCGCCATCTGGCGTGCCTTTTTGCCGGTATCCAGCCATGCGTTGTTTGCAGTGTGGATGGGATATTATCTCGGACGGGCCAAGTTTTCCAAGGACGCCAAACATGAGCGGCTTTTTTTATGGATGTCGATTACCTTGCCGATCGGCTTGCATGCCCTGTACAACGTGATTTTTTTGGCGGTGCAAAACTGGTTGGTAGTGATTGTGCCATTCATGCTTGTTTTGTGGTGGCAGGGCTTAAAAAAGGTACAAAGAGCACACGATTTCGGTTCTAAAAATCTCTCTTCACGTCCACAATAGACGGTAAGGAGGAGTCGTACGTGCTAAAAACTGATCGAGCAAAAGTGACCATTCAATGCAATGTATGTGGAGAAAAGTTTACACTACGTGGCCAGCGAGAACCTGGAGGGCAAATAGAAACAGGTTTCAAGCAGTGCCTGTGTGACAACGACAAGCATTTTCGAATTGACGAGTCCTGATCTTTTCCATTCCCAACTGAAAAAGCGTGACCAATCTATGTGGGCCGATGCAAATAGCATCGGTCTTTTTCTATATCCAGATTTTCATGCATAATCCATTCTTCCTCCACCAACACTATGCAAAGATTTCAATACATGCCAAGGAGGATTCAGCCGTGCGTACAATCTGGATCGCAGGTGTGTTGGTGATGTTGGTAGCAGCGGGCTTGAATGGATACAAGGTTGTCTGGAAGGAAAAGAATGCAGCTGCTGTACACGAAGAACAGATGGCTGCACCTGCTGCAAAGAATCAGACGGCCAAAACCAAAGCCAGCTTTCATCCTTCAAGGGTCTCTGACAATGATTTGAAAATCATGGCAAATGCTGTTTACGGAGAGGCAAGAGGAGAGCCGTTTGAAGGGCAAGTAGCTGTCGCAGCCGTTATTTTAAACCGCGTCAAGAGCCCTTCGTTTCCTGATACGCCCTCGGCTGTGATATTCGAACCACGCGCTTTTACAGCAGTTGCTGATGGTCAAATATGGCTTACACCTAATGAAAGTGCGATGAAAGCAGTGAAGAACGCACTAAACGGCTGGGATCCGTCGGGAGGCTGCACGTACTATTTCAATCCAGATACAGCAACGTCCGGTTGGATTTGGACCAGACCGCAGGTTAAAAAGATCGGGAAACACATCTTTTGTAGATAATGGACGCGTAATCAAAGGAGGAGTGGCAAGGGATGGTATATGGAGCAACAGCACGCGTGTTATTTCCCGTTGCCCTGGTCGCCTTAATAGGCGCTGGCGTGTGGGGGTATCAGGAGCATAATGAGAAGAACTCGGTCTTGATCAAAGCGGAAAACTCATACCAAAGGGCTTTCCACGATCTCACTTATCATGTGGACAAGCTGCATGATGAGCTTGGCAAATCGCTGGTGGTCAACTCTCGCAGACAAATGACTCCCATCTTGACGAATGTCTGGCGCCTTTCCTATGCAGCACAAGCGGATGTCGGACAACTGCCATTGACCCTGATGGCATTTAACAAAACAGAAGAAATGCTGTCGAGGGTTGCAGATTTTTCCTATCGTGTCGCTGTACGTGACCTGGACAAGCAGCCGTTAAGTCAGAGTGAATACAAGACATTGAAAAGCCTACACACACAAGCACAGGATATCCAGAATGAGCTGCGCAAGGTACAAACCGTCGCGATGGACAAACAATTGAGATGGATGGATGTCGAGACGGCATTGGCCTCTAATAAAAACAAAGAGGACAATACCATCATCGACGGATTCCAAACCATTGAGAAAAAAGTGCAGGAATACCCTGATTTAGACTGGGGCGTCGGGATACAGAGTCTCGACAAGAAAAAGCAGCAGCGAATCAAAGGGATCGATGGCAAACCAGCCACCAAAGAGGAAGCAGAGAAGAATGCACTGGCGTTTCTCGGGTTGAAGCCAGGAGATGCGAAAGTAGAAGTAAACGATAACGGCAAGGGGCAGGAATACTCAGCGTATAGCGTACGTGTCACGCCAAACGGGCACAAGACGGCCATTAATCTCGATGTCACCAAACGCGGTGGAAAAGTTGTTTGGATGATGAACGAGCGTGGAGTTGGCGAGGAGAAGTTGGACATGAAGCAGGCCGAAGAAAAAGGTCGCGTGTTCTTGCGCAACCATGGATTTGACAATATGCAGGTCTCTGAGATTGACAGCTACGACCGCAACGCGCTCTTTACGTTTGTGCCAGTTCAGGATGGCGTCAGAATTTATCCGGACGGGGTGGTCGTCGAAATCGCGTTGGATAACGGAGAGGTTACTGCCTATAATTCGACGGAGTATCTGTTTAATCACAAAAAGAGAATTCTCTCCGAGCCTCGTCTCTCCAAAGAAGAAGCAAGGAAAAAAGTCAATCCGAGCGTAAAAGTGACGGATCAGCGACTTGCTCTTATCGAAGGGAAAAACGATGGAAAAGAAGTGCTGACGTGGGAAATGACAGGGAGCTTTGAAGGAAATTCGTACATGGTCTACATCAATGCCATGAACGGAGAAGAAGAGGAAGTTGTGAAAATGGAAACGGGATCAGGACAGAACGAAGGACAATAGTGTTAAAAAAATAGGGGGAAAGCTAGTTTTTTAGCGGCTTTCCCTATTTGCTGATTCGAAACAAAAGGGTATATAATGGAAAGGGTGATAGGAAGGGGAGGAACAGTTACTTTATGATGCTTCCACGAATAGGACAAACAATAAGACTAAACTTCACGAGTTCCTCAGAAGAAACGGAGCTGCAAACTTTCAAAAGCCGTGTGGCCGATTTGAAGGAAGATGTAGCTTCCATCGAGCTGCCAACCAGCGAAAACACTGGACGGACTGGGGTATTTCAACCAGGGACACCATGCTTGGTTTGGTATGTTGGCGAGGATGGCTCACGCTATGAATTCCGCTCTGCAATTATCGGCAGGGAAAACAATCACATTCCTGTACTGCTTCTGCAACTGCCTGCTAAAGAGGAGATTGTGCGCACACAGCGACGAAACTACTTGAGAATTGACACTACATTAGACATCGCAGTCAAACTGGATGATCCGATTCGACGCTATCATTTTCTGGCACGAACGTTAGATATCAGTGGTGGTGGGCTGTCTTTTAGCTGTGAGGAAAGCTATCATTTGAAGGAAAAAGACAATTTGCACGTCTGGATTTCCCTTCCAAGTAAAAATGGACAGGTTCAACATGCTTTTGTTGAGATGGAAATCGTCAGACAAAAACCAGCGGAAGAAAAAGGCTTGCACCAATGGATTTCGGGTAAGTTCACCCAAATCAGCGAGCAAGATCGGGCAAAAGTGGTTAGAGCGTGTTACGAGAGACAGCTAGAGCTTCGCAAAAAAGGCGTTGTAGATTGACGCTTCATCAGAGGAAGTGACCCTATTGACCAGTCAGTACAACGATCGTTTTCGCAGCTTTTCCAAACGGGTAGAAAAAGGCATCATGATTGGAATTGTCGTATGTGCGATTGTACTGACCATAGGCGAGGTCCTCATTCAGTACGTACCCGCTAGACTAGTATTAATCGAAACAGAGCGCTTGGAAGGCGTGTCCAGAGAGCCCTAAAGGTTTGCGCATGCTTCCATACTATGGTACTATTATAGATAACATAGAAAACGGTCTTGGATCGTTTTTTTTGTAGACCGCTAGTGGTCACAGCCAAATTCGAAAAACGGAATATCGTTTTTCATCACACAAAGAATGGGAAAGGGCTTCGACAGAAGCTTTTCTTGTTTTATTCCCATCCGAACTAACGTACATAGCAGGTGAGAAGTAATGAACATTGCCATTGATGGACCAGCGGGAGCAGGCAAAAGTACTGTCGCCCAAAAAGTAGCGGGACAACTGGAATACGTGTACATTGACACGGGTGCCATGTATCGTGCCCTTGCTTGGGCAGTCCACCACCATCAGCTCCCTATCAGCGATGAGTCTGCAGTTTCCGAACTTTTGCAAAAAAACAAGATTCAACTCATTCGGGAAAACGGACAGCAACATGTATACTGGAATGAAATCGATGTCACAAGCTGGATCCGTTCCACAGAAGTGAGCCAGTACGCCTCCATTGTAGCGAGCTACGGTTCCGTCCGTGAACAAATGCTTGTGCTCCAGCGACGATTGGCAACCCAAGGCAATGTCGTCATGGACGGCAGAGATATCGGTACCCATGTTTTGCCTGATGCTGATGTGAAGATTTTTCTGACGGCCTCCATCCAAGAGCGTGCAGAACGCCGCTGGAAGGAACTACTCGCAAAAGGTACCCAGACAGACTTGGCTGAGCTGGAAAAAGAAATCGAAGAGCGAGATCGACGGGACATGCAGAGAGAAGTCGCACCGTTGCGTCAGGCAGAAGATGCCGTTTTGGTAGACACAACAGGAATGACCATTGATCAGGTGGTCGATCGCATCTTGCAAATCTGCGAGCGAACGGGAGAGTCAACCCATTGAGTTACTATCGTCTATTCAGAGGTTTTTTTCGCATCATTTTTTCGCTTGTCTTTCGTTGGCAAGTGATCGGGCGTGAACATATACCTAAGGAAGGCCCAGTGATCCTTTGTGCTAACCACATTTCTTTGTGGGATCCACCTCTTCTCGGGGGTGGCATCGAGCGTCAGGTTCATTTCATGGCCAAAGAAGAGCTGTTCAAAATTCCGGTCTTATCCTTTCTCATTACCAAATTCGGTGCATTTCCGGTCAAACGGGGTGCAGGAGATCGTGCGGCCATTCGTACGACTCTCAAATTGCTTGAAGATGGAAAAATCTTTGGAATCTTTCCTGAAGGAACCCGCAGCAAAACAGGGGAACCAGGGGAAGCGATGCCGGGTGTGGCAATGTTCGCGCTCAAATCAGAAGCTGCGGTCATTCCGGTTGCCATTATCGGGCCATATCGACCGTTTCGTTCCATTAAGATCGTTTACGGTAAACCGATCGATCTGACTCAACTGCGCGAGGCCAAAGCAAGCACTGATACGTTGAAGGAAACGAGCGATCTGATTATGGAGCACATCAAGCAATTACGAAACCAGCATCTCTCTTAGCAAACGGTATAGAATTGCTAAAGGGACGAATACTAAATCTGCTGGAACTTACTGGCTTCATCAGTACTAACTGCCAGCCATCAGGCGACAGTTAAAAATATACATGCTCCCGCTTCGTGTAGTGAGGTTGTACACAACCTGTACATAGATGTTTGGGACTGGATGGTATTAAGGAGGTCTTTTGAATGATGGAAGAAACGAACGTAAGCTTGACGGATGCAACAACCATTTCTGTAGGAGATGTCGTAAAAGCAACCGTAACAAAAGTTGAGGACAAACAAGCGCTTGTAGATCTAGGCTACAAGTACGATGGTCTGATTCCTATCAGCGAACTGTCTCCACTGCATGTTGAAAAGGTATCTGATGTAGTAGCAGTTGGTGATACTTTCGAAGTGAAAGTCATCAAGTTAAACGATGAGAAAGAAGAGCTCGTTGTTTCCAAGAAAGCAGTTGCGATGGAATCCTCGTGGTCTGATCTTGAGCAAAAAATGCAAGCGGGTGAAATCATTGAAGCGACCGTGAAAGAAGTAGTGAAGGGCGGCCTTGTTGTTGATGTAGGCGTTCGCGGCTTCATTCCGGCTTCCATGGTAGAGCGTCATTTCGTTGAAGATTTCTCTGATTACAAAGGCAAAACATTGGCTTTGAAAGTAGTAGAAATGGATAAGGAAAAGAATAAAGTCATCCTGTCCCACAAAGCGGTTTTGGAAGACGAAGCAAAAGTGCAAAAGCAATCCATTATGGATAAAATCCAAGTGGGTCAAGTATTGGAGGGAACGGTTCAGCGCATGACCGATTTCGGCGTATTCGTGGATATCGGTGGTGTTGATGGATTGGTTCACGTATCTGAACTTGCTTGGAACCGTGTAGATAAGCCGTCCGATGTTGTGAAGGAAGGCGACAAAGTACAAGTGAAGGTCCTCAAAATTGACCGCGAAAACGAGCGCATTGGCCTTAGCATTAAGGAAACGCAAGCAGGTCCATGGGCGAGCGTTGCAGAAGATTTCAAAGCGGGCTCTATTTTGAATGGAACGGTAAAACGTTTGGTGTCCTTCGGTGCATTTATTGAGCTGGCTCCTGGAATCGAAGGCCTCGTACACATCTCCCAGATTGCAAATCGCCGGGTGAATACACCGAGTGAGGTGCTGAAAGAGGGCCAAGAAGTACAGGTGAAGGTTTTGGATGTTGTTCCACAAGAACAGCGTATTAGCCTGAGTATCCGTGCAGTCGAAGAAGACCGTGTGGAGCAGGCAGAACGCGCGAGCAAGCGTGAACAGCAACAATTCACGCAGGAAAACAACCAACCAATGGGCGTGACATTGGGCGAGTTGTTCGGTGATCTGAAAGACAAGTTTAAGTAAGATAAAAGTAGGATTCATGGGGATACGCTCTGGCGTATCCCTTTTTTCTGGGAGTGAAAGCTAGGAGGGGTACAATGGATCGTCGTTCGATTAGAAAACTGGACCATATTCGAAACGCTCTTGTCACCGGGGAAGATAGTGCGAATAGCTTTGATGATGTTAGCTTTGTTCCGAACAGCTTGCCGAATGCAGCGTATGCTGAAACCTCACTGGACACCGAGATCGCATCTTTGCGACTCTCCTCACCGATAATAATTAATGCGATGACGGGTGGAGCTGGTGGGACTACGCAGATCAATCAAAAACTGGCGATCATTGCGAGAGAACGAAATCTGGCTATGGCTGTTGGCTCACAAATGGCCGCTCTGCGTGATCCAGATGTTATGGATAGCTATCGGATTGTCAGAAGGGAACATCCACAGGGGATCTTGTTTGCAAATGTAGGGGCAGAGGCAACAGTGGAGCAGGCAATAGCAGCTGTGGAGATGATTGAAGCGAACGGACTGCAAATCCATCTGAATGTCATGCAAGAGCTGCTGATGCCTGAGGGGGACCGGGATTTTCGCGGCTATCTTGAGCGGATACAAGCAATCAGGGAGAGTCTGGATGTGCCGGTTATTGTCAAAGAAGTCGGTTTTGGAATGGCGAAGGAATCAATCGAGAAGCTCATAGGAATCGGGATCAGAACAATCGATGTGGGTGGAAGAGGCGGAACAAATTTTGCTCAGGTCGAAAATATGCGAAGTGATCAACCTCAGGTCATGTTCGAGGATTGGGGATTTACGACGGTGGAGAGCTTACTGGAAGCGAATGCTATCGGTCATTCAGGAATGTCGTACATAGCAACTGGTGGTGTTCGTCATGGACTCGATGTTGTCAAAGCAGCTTCTTTAGGTGCGTCCGCTGTTGGAATGGCAGGGGCAATGCTGCGTCTGGTTCAACGCGAATCTCTGGAAGAGTGCTTGTCTACCGTCGACAGATGGCATCATCAAATTCGTGTGGCGATGACCGCACTAGGAATGAAAGGTCTGTCTGAGGCCGTTTGTACTCCTGTAATGATCACGGGTAAAACAGCAGAGAGAGCTAAGCTTCGTCACATGCAATTAGAGGAACTGGCGCAACGTTAAGTAGTGGACGAGCATTCGATTCATGAAATTTCCTTGGTTGAGGCATACTTTGGGGAGACAACCATCATTTTGAGGAGATGAACATGAACGAGGGAACCGTTGCGATCCTTATTCAGTGGTCTTTGCTGTGTCTTGTATGGATGGGAAGCTTTGACTTTCAGCTACGAAACATGAAGATGGAACGCAGACGAGTGCTCGCAGTGATCAGCGCATTTTTAATTTGTACGTTTGTTAGCTGGGAAATCTACTTTGCCCCCATTCAAGTTAGTCTGAGTGGAACGATATTGCCACTGATCGCAAGCATTTTCCTTTACACCAAGCTCACGTCCAAAATACGCAGATTGTACGTGCTGAGTGCGCTGGCAACGGCTCTTTTGCTATTTTGGCTGCGCTGGCTGTTTTTTACCGATCCGATCTTGCTGTTTTGGGATGAGAGGATCATCGTACCCGCTGTTGGAGTCAGTACGATTTTTTTGATGAGCAGAACAAATCTGGGACAGCTGTTTCAGCTTATGCTCGCAATGCCTCTCGCAGATGCGATACATTCGCTATATTTTTGGAAATTGTCGGGTTCCTGTCATTGGGGATCGGAGTATGCGCAAGATTTGCTGTGGAGTTGCCTATCTCTATGGGCTCTCGTCAGCATAGTCTGGTCTGCGATTCGTCGTATCCTTGGTAGAACTGAAACAGAGTCTTCTCATTCCGATACGGGTAGGTGACGCTAGGGTGTTGAAGGGATTGCTAGCTTATGATTATGTTTTTCCGTTAGTTCTCGGTTTCCTATTCGGCATTATGTGCCGGATTCATCTTTTGCGCACGGATTATCGACAATATCCAACTTATCCGCACGGGAAAATTATTCACGTTTCACTAGGGGTGATCGCATCCGCGCTCGGAGCGTTAGCGATGCCTGCGTTGCTCAAGGAGAATTACACCGCAGTCACATTTTTGACGTTGGCTGCTCAACAATTCCGTGATGTCAGGAACATGGAACGCACTACGCTCAACGAGATCGATAAACAGGAGCTGGTTCCCCGTGGAGGCCCCTATATCGAAGGGATTGCCATGGTGTTTGAAGGACGAAATTACATGGTCATGTTTACCTCATTGGTGACAACGACGGCAACCATTCTCTTTCATTGGTGGGGAGGTGTCATTGCAGGTGTCCTCGCCTTATTGATTTCTCGCAAGCTGCGCTCTGGAAAAACATTATCGCTGATTGCAGAGATCGAGCCGGGAGAAGTGAGAATGGAAGGAAGAGACTTGTATGTGAACGACATTTACATCATGAACGTCGGGTTGGCAGATGCCCAAGAGATCATACGCGAGCATGGCCTGGGTTTTGTTCTGACACCGAGGGATGCCAATGCCAAGGTCACGATTGCCCATCCAGGTCAGCGGCAAGCAATTTTGCACGATGTTGCGACGCAACTCGGCGTATATACAGATACGGGCGAGCCATCGCTAACACCTTTGGTAAAACGTGATATAAAGTCAGGGAGACTAGGTGTATTTTTATTGCCGCAAGAAAAAGATGTGGAACGTGCAACGTCCGTCATTCGTGCAGTCCCGATTCTCGAAAGCGTCTTCCGAATGCCAACGAAGACTAGAATCGTGAAAAAGGAGCTGTAGGCCATGACAGGAGTAATCTTGGCGGTGATTACCACGAACAAAGACAGGATAGCGGGTGGTGTGCCGATTTTTATCGAGTCTACTACCGAGAAGATGCAACAAACAGCTTTCACGCTGGAAAAGATACTAGACGGGATGGTGCATGAAGTAACCGCCGGTACCCTTATCATTGTTCGGCATAAGTAGTGTATGGTATGATTAGCTAGTCAAAACGTAAAATGAGAGAGAGTGTTGTTGATTATGGGATTACCAGTGGTAGCCATTGTGGGGAGACCCAACGTGGGGAAATCCACGATTTTTAACAGATTGATTGGCGAACGAGTCGCGATCGTGGAGGATATGCCGGGAGTAACCCGTGACCGCCTGTACGGGAAAGGTGAATGGTTAACTCATACTTTCCATGTGATTGATACCGGTGGAATTGAGTTTGGCGAGACCGACGAGATTCTTACACAGATGCGTTACCAGGCAGAGCTTGCGATTGACGAAGCAGATGTCATCATTATGATTGCAGATAGCCGTACAGGTGTGACAGATGCGGACGTTGAACTGGCACGAATGCTGAATCGGACAGGAAAACCTGTCGTACTCGCGGTGAACAAAGCGGATAATCCGGAAATGCGTGCGGATATTTACGATTTTTATTCTCTGGGCTTGGGTGAGCCATTCCCTGTCTCGGGTAGCCATGGTCTTGGCTTGGGCGATATGCTGGAAGAAGTGGTTCAGCATTTCCCAGCAGAGGATGACGAAGAGAAAAGAGATGATGTCATTCGTGTATCCATCATCGGTCGTCCAAACGTCGGGAAGTCTTCCTTGACGAATGCGATTCTAGGTGAAGAGCGAGTCATTGTCAGTGATGTTGCCGGAACGACCCGTGATGCGATCGACACGCCATTTGAGCGTGATGACCAAAGCTACATTCTCGTAGACACGGCAGGTATGCGCAAGCGTGGAAAAGTGTATGAAACAACGGAAAAATACAGTGTGATGCGTGCCATGCGTTCCATTGAAGATTCCGATGTCGTTCTTGTTGTCATTAACGGGGAAGAAGGCATTATCGAGCAAGATAAGAAAATCGCAGGTTATGCACATGAGGCTGGCCGCGGTGTCATTATTATCGTGAACAAATGGGATGCGATTGAAAAAGACGACAAAACGATGCAACGCTTCACAGAATTGATCCGCGAAGAGTTTAAATACCTGGATTATGCTCCGATTCTGTATGTGTCTGCAAAATCGAAGCAACGTGTCCATACGATTCTACCGAAGGTCAATGAAGTAGCTCAAGCACATGCGATGCGCATTCCTACCGCGGTTCTCAATGACTTGGTAACCGATGCGACGATTCGTACACCTCCACCATCTGATCGCGGCAAACGCTTGAAGATCAACTATGCGACACAAGCAACAGTGAAACCACCGACGTTCATTCTGTTTGTGAACGATCCGGAACTCATGCACTTTTCCTATGAACGTTACATAGAGAACAAGATCCGTGAAGCCTTTGTATTTGAAGGCACACCAGTTAGAATCTGGACACGGAAAAAAACGTAGGGAGAGAAAAACGCCATGGTGTTATTATCCTGGGTGCTTAGCTATTTAATCGGTTCTATTAGCTTTAGCTATCTTATCGCCAAAAAAGTCGCAGGAATTGACATTCGTTCTCATGGCAGCGGAAATGCCGGTGCAACCAATACCCTCAGGGTGTTAGGTAAAGGCCCCGGCATTGCCGTTCTCCTTCTTGATGCACTAAAAGGAATAGCTGCGATGGGACTGACTCACCTGATGACGGGGGACCCGGCAGCATACGCGGTGGCAGGCCTGTTTGTTATCGCAGGTCACAATTGGCCGATCTTTTTTGGATTCCGTGGAGGGAAAGGCATTGCGACCACGCTAGGTGTCGTGTTAGGGTTTTCTCCCTTGGCATTTTTGATCGCTGCCGTGTTGGCTGTCGTAGTCATTGCGATCACTCGCTTCGTTTCATTAGGATCATTGGTGATCGTAACGGTTATTCCATTCACCCTTTACTTGTTGGACAAACCTATCTCCTTTGTTTGGGCGAGCTTGGCGATCGCAATCTTTGCTTACATTCGTCATTATAATAATATCCGCAATCTTCTTGCAGGAAACGAACGAAAACTAGGAGACAAGTCCAACCGGAAGCTGGGATAATGTACGAACGGACATGAGAAAAGTGGAGGGGGACGTATTGATTCAAAATGTTACGGTGATTGGTGCCGGAAGCTGGGGAACGGCACTTGCTACAGTCTTGGCGGACAACGGGCATCAGGTTACGCTTTGGGTACGGGATAAAAAGCTGGCAGAAGAAATAAACAGCAAGCATGTGAATGAGAAGTACCTGCCGGGAGAAAAGCTTTCGGCCAACATTGTTGCAACCACCAATATTCAAGAGGCTGTCGTTGGCAAGCGCATTGTTCTTCTCGTTGTTCCTTCCCATGCCATGCGCCAAATCTGTCAGCAAGTAGCTCCGTACCTGGAACCGGATGTACTTTTGATTCATGCGACAAAAGGCTTTGAACTGGAAAGCCTGAAGCGAATGTCAGAAGTCATTGCGGAAGAGATACCGAAAGAGATTGCGTCCAGATTGGCTGTGCTGTCAGGACCGAGCCATGCTGAGGAAGTAGTCAAACGGCAACCAACGACAGTTGTGATGGCGTCTGAATCCGAAGAAAGCATGCTGCGCTCTCAGGATCTGCTGATGAATACGAATTTTCGTGTGTATACCAATCCGGACTTGATTGGCGCTGAGATCGCCGGAGCGTTGAAGAACATCATTGCACTTGGTGCAGGGATGTCTGATGGTTTAGGGTATGGGGACAACGCTAAGGCAGCCCTGTTGACCCGAGGCTTGGCGGAAATTAGCCGTCTGGGTATCAAGCTCGGTGCTAAGCCGCTTACGTTTTCGGGCCTTGCTGGTGTTGGCGATTTGATTGCCACATGCACGAGTAAACACAGCCGAAACTGGCGTGCAGGCTACATGCTCGGACAAGGAAAAAAACTCGATGACGTACTGGCACAGATGGGTATGGTCGTCGAAGGCGTTCGCACGACAAATGCAGCCTTTTCTTTATCGCAACGCGAGCAGGTTGAGATGCCAATCACTTCGGTTCTATATGGCATGCTGTTTGAAGGAAAAGAAGCTCGTCAAGGCGTGGAAGAATTGATGGGGCGCGGAAAAACCTTTGAAATGGCGTTCCTCAATCCCGATGCGGAATAAAATCATGTATCACCGATTTAGGCTTCTGCACATACGATAGGGTGAAAGCCCATGTGCAGGAGGAGATTTCATATGAATAATATGTCGAAACGACTTTTTGAGCGTTTGCAAGGGAAAGCAACGGAAAATGTCGATGAAGAAAAGCTTCGCTCACTTGCTGGTCAGGTCAAGCGCAGTGACTTTGAAGACGAGACCAAGCTGCGTCAAATCATTCGCACGCTCGCTACCCTTAGCGGCAAGCAATTAACTCCTGAAAAGGAAGATAAGGTCATTGAAATGTTTCGCAATCAGGAAATCAACCTCAATGACATGTCCACCTTGACCAAGCTGCTCAAATAAGAGAAATGGGCGATTATGCCCGTTACCTGCAACAAAAACCGTCATACAGTAAGACTAGGAACAATCATGGCTCTACAGGGACATGGCTGACCTACAGATTGCAAGAAAAAAAGAGGGATCTTATCCCTCTTTTTTTCGTTCTTTGGAGTTGCTGCTTACCTGTGTAATCAAGTTCTGGACCAAGGGGGATTGCAGGAGCCCCAGTAATTGCCCGATATCTATATTGGCCAATAGGTTGCCTAAGCCTGATTCCGGCGGTGTTGTTGTTTCTGCAGTCTTTTGTGGCTCAGGAGCAGTTTTGCGTTTGCCAGCAGCAGCAGGCTTTTCGGCAACGACCTCTGGCTCAGGCGTGCGTTTTCCGAGGTTCTCAATCATCTCCATCGCCCCGTACAACGAATCCATCGTGTCTTCTACCTGCCGAATCGTGCTCCCGATCCCTTTGATGTTATGGCGCATTTTCGTAACAGAGGTGCGCAAATCAACGGCGGGCAGGATTCTTTTCGGTGAAATGGAAAGGGAGACATTCTCGACTTGGTCGCTTAATTTTTTGCTGGGTATAGGCGCATATGGATTCCGCCATTTTCGATTACTTACTTTATTACTCAACGTTTCATCCCTCCAATGGGCGAATTCATCACGATAGTCTATGCGAATGTCTAGTATTAGGTTCGCAAGCGTCAGACGATGAGGGGGAATTATGGTATAATAAAGCAAAAATGCAAAGGATGCTGCAGTCCCGATGTATATTGATCCTATGACAAAGATGAACATTTCCTTAATCGCCATTGGGCTCATGTTCGTCTGCAATTTACTTATGATCTTTGCCAGAAAAATAAGTAATGGGTTTTTGCGGTTCCTTGTGAAGACCATCGCATTCTTACTATTACTCGTCGTGCTTGTCATGATTTTGATTGTGATTTTTGTCTAGGGAGGATGAAAAATGTCAACAATCACACTACTTACTCGTGCAGGCAGTCATGAAGTCTCGATCGAGTTGAATCAATCGATTGTTGTTCTTGCAAAAAAGAACAACATCGTGTGGGGCCATGCATGCCAAAGAGGGGTATGTGCACAATGCCGTACACATGTTTTAGAAGGTGCGGAGCACTTAAACGAAGTGACATCAGAAGAAAAACTGCGATTGAGAAAGGCTGAACGCGCAGAAGGCTACAGATTAGGCTGCCAGACGAAGGTTGTTTCATCAGGAACAGTCAAGGTAGCTCATCGGCCGTACTAGTAAAGGAAGTGACGAAATGGGGAAAGTAACCTTTCTCCCGAGCAAGAAAAGTGTGAAGGCGCGGACAGGGCAAACCTTGGTCGGTGTAGCTTCGTCAGCTCGCGTCGTAATCCCGCAGAGATGCGGTGGACACGCATCTTGTCTAATGTGCCGCGTGGTCGTTGAGAATGGCCTGCTGTGCCCGCCAACGGCGCTGGAAAAGCGCAAGCTGCCTGAAAAGGATCTGGCGAAAGGGATTCGTTTGGCTTGTCAGGCAAAAACGACAGAAAAGGATTGTACGGTCAGTATTCCAGAAAGTAAGCTGAAATCAGTGGTAGCGGCTGCACTCGAGCGACAACGCAAAGAAAATGAAGATGGGATATAAGAGGTGTGTACATAAGATGTGGCAATCGTGGCGAAAATCGTTCAAGCTTGTGTTTAGTTTGACGATTCTGTCTTCCCTTTTATCTGGATGCTTGTATCCGGATGAGCGCAGAGCAGAGAATCAAATTCCGAGTACCTTTTTTGTAGAAGCAACACAAAAAGCGATTGAGCAATTTCAAAAAGACACAGCAGTGTTGCCAATCGTAACCAAATCGCTCGATACTCCTATTTTTGAAAAATACGAGATTGATTTCCGCAAGATGATCCCAAAATACATGCCGGATGTACCTGGGAACGCATTTGAAAAAGGTGGCGTGTACAAGTACGTACTGATTGATGTGGAAACTAAGCCAACAGTGAAGCTCATTCATTTGACAGCTGTCAGTACGGTAGCGGATGTACAGAGCGAAGTAGACCGTTACAAGGGACATTTCGAAAAGCTGCCTGTACTCGCAGACTTGGGGAATGGATACTATTCCATCGATCACGAGCGGCTCGGCTTAAAAGCGTGGCAGGTGCCGTCCACGATGGGGACTTACTTGTTGCCGCTGGTCATGAACGCTGAAGGACAAGTCGGGATTGACTATGCTTCGGATATCGCGCAATTGCTTCGGGATACAAAAGTAACCGTGCCGGAAAAAACAGACCCGAGATACGTGCTGGCGCGCAATTCCATGTTCGTGCCCGCAAAATCGTTCCCATATGAAATGGTCAATGGTGAACCACAGCTTCTCAAACTAAATTAACTTCGTGAAAAACGACTCTCATCAGGGTCGTTTTTTTTGTTCTAGTTAACGCAAAAATACATATATTTGTACTGTCCACAAAACTAGTACGAGATTCCCTACGAAAATACTGGCGGTCAGGGATAATTCGGAAAATCGGTCATAGTGTAAAAATAGACAAATAGAAGGAGGTCATCGATGGTGGAACGAGTCGACATCTTTAAAGACATTGCCGAGCGGACGGGCGGAGACATCTACCTCGGAGTGGTAGGCCCTGTTCGTACGGGAAAGTCGACCTTTATCAAACGGTTTATGGAGCAAGTTGTCATCCCGAATATCAACTCTGAAGCGGAGCGGATTCGAGCGACAGACGAGTTGCCGCAGAGCGCTTCAGGACGAACAATCATGACAACCGAACCCAAATTTGTTCCGAATCAGGCAGTTAACGTACATGTGACAGAAGGACTCAGTATCAATGTCCGCCTCGTTGACTGCGTTGGCTATACGGTGCAAGGGGCAAAGGGCTTCGAAGACGACAATGGTCCAAGAATGGTAAATACACCGTGGTATGAAGAGCCTGTACCATTTGAGGAAGCGGCCGAAGTCGGAACACGCAAGGTTATCCAAGAACACTCAACCATCGGGATCGTTGTGACAACGGATGGCAGCATCGCGGAAATCCCGCGTGTAGGATACATCGATGCAGAGGAGCGGGTTGTAAACGAGCTGAAGGAAGTCGGAAAGCCGTTTGTGATCGTTGTCAACTCGACGCGTCCGCGCTCCGACGAAGCACAAAACCTTCGTGTCCAGCTTCAGGAAAAATACGATGTACCAGTCGTGGCCTTGTCAGTTGATCATATGACAGAGCAGGAAATCTTGCTCCTTATGAGAGAAGTCCTGTTTGAATTCCCGGTTCATGAAGTAAATGTAAATCTGCCAAGCTGGGTTATGGTGCTGGAAAACGGGCACTGGCTCCGTCAGAACTACGAGGAAGCTGTACGTGAGA
The DNA here is from genome assembly GCF_023714195.1 of Brevibacillus sp. MER 51. Lineage (NCBI taxonomy): Bacteria > Bacillati > Bacillota > Bacilli > Caryophanales > Paenibacillaceae > Brevibacillus > Brevibacillus sp. MER 51. The sequence continues at coordinate 375,066 of NZ_JAMAUS010000003.1, forward strand.
CCGTGCAGGACATCCGCCGGTTACGCGATGTGGACCGTGTCGTCGGCTTCTTCAATGACTATGACTTCGTAGAGAGAGCCTCTCTTGCTGGTATGCACATGGGGCAAGGGATCGCTGAGATTGACCTCTACGCGCCAGATGAACTGTATGACCGCATCTTGATGGAAATCGTCGGTGTAGAAATAAATGGCAAAGATCACTTGCTGAAAATCATGCAGGAATTCGCACATGCCAAGCGCGAGTTTGATCAGGTAGCGGAAGCGTTGCACATGGTCCGAAGTACGGGCTACGGAATAGCAGCCCCGTCGTTGCATGAAATGACCTTGGACGAACCTGAACTAATCCGTCAGGGCCCGCGCTTTGGAGTCAGACTCAAAGCAACAGCGCCCTCTATTCACATGATCCGGGTGGATGTTGAGTCTGAATTCGCTCCGATTATCGGAACAGAGAAGCAGAGTGAGGAACTTGTCCGCTATCTGATGCAAGATTTTGACAAAGACCCGCTATCCATCTGGAACTCCGATATCTTTGGACGCTCGCTCCATTCCATCGTAAGAGAGGGGATTCAGGCAAAAATTACCATGATGCCAGACAACGCCAGATACAAATTACAGGAGACTTTGGGTCGAATCATCAACGAGGGATCGGGTGGCCTGATAGCGATCATACTCTAATAAATAGTTCGAAAGTCCTATAAACAATAAATATAGGGAAGGCATCTGACATGACGAGATGCCTTTTTTTCTTGTATTTCGTTCAATTTCGACAGGAGGGGCTTGAATTTAAGAAATCGGTGTATTACTATAAGCTTGTCAGATCGGTAAAAACAACCAATCGTGTATAAAACGCTTCGTTTCGGTTAAGAAAAATAATAGCTAGGACTTGGTGTTCTTTGAGGGGAGGTGAATAAAATGAACAAAACAGAACTGATTGCAAAAGTGGCTGAAACCACAGAACTCACCAAGAAAGATGCAACAAAAGCAGTTGATGCAGTTCTTGACGCAATTGCAGATGCATTGAAAACTGGTGATAAAGTCCAACTGATCGGCTTTGGTAACTTCGAAGTTCGTGAACGTGCGGCTCGTAAAGGTCGTAACCCACAAACTGGTGAAGAGATCGAAATCGCTTCCAGCAAAGTACCTGCGTTTAAACCAGGTAAACAACTCAAAGACTCCATCAAGTAGTTGTTTCTTTTGAGAACGAAGCACTTACATAAAAAAATCCACATTGATAAAATGTGGGTTTTTTTCTATCTACATACAGTTTGCCTATGAGAATTCTGGGATATCTTTTTGTCTTTTTTTAAACGATATGGTAAGATTGGCTTTGATCGCGAGCAGGCACTAAGTCTGGCACTGATTTGGAGCAGGCAGACCATAGTGATGAGAAACAAGGCGTATGCCGTTACGTAGGAGGTACAATGATGAACGTCGACTTAGATAAAATACAGCAAGCTGTTCGCATGATCCTAGAGGCAGTGGGGGATGATCCTGATCGTGAAGGAGTGCTGGATACCCCTAAGCGAGTTGCGAAAATGTACGCCGAAGTATTTGAGGGCATGCATATAGACGAAGAACAGTATTTCGAGACTGTCTTTAGTGAAGATCATGAGGAAATGGTATTAGTAAAGGACATTCCGTTTTACTCTATGTGTGAGCATCACTTGGTTCCCTTCTTCGGAAAAGCGCATGTCGCTTACGTACCTCGTGGAGGCCGCGTAGTAGGACTGAGCAAGCTCGCGCGTGCGGTTGATACCGTGGCAAAACGTCCGCAGTTGCAGGAACGAATTACAGCAACAGTAGCTGACGCGATTATGCGCAAGCTCGATCCGCACGGCGTCGTTGTGGTAGTAGAAGCAGAGCATATGTGCATGACGATGCGTGGCGTGAAAAAGCCAGGCTCGAAAACGATCACCTCTGCTGTTCGCGGTATGTTTGAAAAAGATGCGGCTGCGCGTGCAGAAGTCATTAGTTTGATGCGTTAATCAGAATGCAAAAATAAGGAAATTATATTGACTTTATAGGTAAAATATTGTATAGTACGGATGTACAGTCGGGATGTGGCGCAGCCCGGTAGCGCGCACCCTTGGGGTGGGTGAGGTCCAGGGTTCGAATCCCTGCATTCCGACCATCTGCATATAATGATCAGAAGCCTTGAGCAGAGGCTTCTTTTTTATGTGAAATGGCTACTCTCCCAAGTAGTACCATTTTGCTATTGGCTTCCTGATCTTTCTTTTTTATAATGATAGGTAGACAAGCTAGGGAAGGGTTGTTCAATGCTATGAAGGTGCCTGTATCACTTCAACCATATTTGCAAACATTGCCGCAAACCTATGATGCCTCTTCGCTTTCGTATGGAGACGAGGGGCTCTTCTCGGACATCTTGCAGTCCCAGTTAGCAACAACCGGCCAGCGAGTAATCAGTTCGCAGGAGATTTTGGCCAAACTAGATGGATCCAGAAGCTGGAAGATTCCTACCCATATTCAAAATGAGCAGTCCCTGTCTTTTGCAAAAGGGCCATCTGTTCCTACCCCGGAAATCTTGGACAAGATTGATCAGACAGCGAAAGCGATCGGAGTGGACGTTGATCTGGTGAGAGAGGTCGTCAGGGCCGAATCCAATTTCAATCCGAATGTAGAATCGCGTGCAGGGGCGAAGGGCTTGATGCAGCTGATGGATAATACGGCAAAAGCCATGCAAGTCCGCAATGTATACGACCCTGATGAAAACCTTGAAGGTGGAACAAAATATTTGAAGTCGCTTTTGGATCGTTATGATGGAGATGTGAAAGTAGCACTTGCTGCTTACAATGCTGGTCCGGGTCGGATGAGCCGTCTGGGGATCAGCAGTGATGACGAGCTAGAAGCGAAGTTTGACCAATTGCCGCAAGAGACACAGCGCTATGTAGACAAGATCATGAGCCGTCTGGAGTCGGAAGGGGCATCATACTAGACATACGCGCATACCGTATTGGTCAGGAGGAAACACATTGGCACAACCATCGGGATTTAATCAGGATTATTTCGTAGTCAAAGCGAAGGAAAATGGCGTTCATGTGATCGGATTAACAAGAGGTTCTGATACGCGTTTCCATCATACAGAGAAGCTCGATAAGGGCGAAGTCATGATTTTTCAATTTACGGAGCACACCTCTGCAATTAAGGTGCGAGGAAAAGCGGTGATTTACTCGCAGCATGGCGTCGTGGATACGACTGAATAAAGAGCAAGTCGTTTTGCTAAGAAGCAGGCATAGCCTGCTTTTTTTATTTGTACAATGGAGGAGAGGAGGGATGTCTATGCCGCGCCAATTGTTGATGGCGATTGCTGTTTCCACTTTCTTGGCTCTGATGCTGTCGCTGGTCCCCACAAACCAGTGGATGCAAGCGGATATACCGACATTTCAGTCAGCTCGTGCCATTCACTTAAGTGAGCAAAATGCCCTTGATTTGTTTACAAGGATGTCGACACATTATAATATTAAGCGTATAAAATGGGAAAACCCATCGATCTATGTTGATTTTGTGGTGAAACCTGCCGAAAAAGTAGAGTTAAATACCGTTTATCAGGATTTTTACCGTTTGACATACGACTTGCGTACCTATGCAGACAATGTCGGGCCCGTGTACTATCGCTTGTTAGAGGAGACGGATCCACCAAAAGAATCGAGATTATTGATTGCCATACAATCGACAACTGGAAATCTCGCAGGACATGACAAACCTTTGACCGACCCTTCCGATATCCAGACCTTTGTAAGCAGTACATTTCCTATTCGAATCGAGCCGTATTTTTATGAGCGAATTAGTCCCTGATGGAAGAAGTATGGTATGATAGTAGAGACGGCCTTTTGACCGGACGGCAGAGGAAGACCGAAGAGTAAGGAACAGTACGGAACAGGCAGACATCTTTAGGTTGTGCAGCTTGTGGAGGAGGACGCATGAGCAAAGAACTTTCCCCGAATGTAGAAGAGGTTCGGTCCATTATCGAACAAATCTACAAGAGAATCACCCATTCCTATGTAGAACATTATGTTGACGTTCCTTCCATGGCGGAAAATCGTCTTGAGCTGTTGTACCTTTTTTTGCTGGAACAAGGCATGCCGAAGGAAAAGGCTTCGGTTTTATGTACAGCAACAGGGCTTGTCCAATTGGGACTGGACACGCATGAGCTCGTAAAAAATGAGTACGACTCCTCACAGAGCGCGGAGCGAAACCGACAGCTGACCGTACTTGCGGGTGATTATTACAGCAGTCGCTATTATCACCTTCTGGCTTCAGCCGGTGAAATCCAAGCCATTCAAGTGTTGTCGGCAGCCATTCAGCGAGTGAACGAAGCGAAAATGAGACTCTACATCGCTGGGCGAGATAGCAAGACTTTATCAGATGAAGAGTACTGGGAATTGCGAAATACGATTGATACAGGCTTATACGTGGCTGTTGTAGAGGAGTATGCCGATTCAGCTGAACGCCGTCGCTTCTGGAGCGATCTGATGAAGCAAACAGCCAAGGTAGAGAGTGTGATCGGTGAGTGGGAGCAGCTCAAATGGCAAGAACAAGTCCCTTTTGGTTTTGCCCGTTTTTTGCTGCAAAAACCCGGGGCTACACTCGCGCAAGTTTTGTCTGGCGTTGAGGGGAAAGCCCTCGAATTAATCGGTTTATGCGAGCAAATGGTGCGCACGCTGCATCCGGCAGAGACGCGGAATATGCTTGCATCCATTACGGCACGGTACTCCCATCGGATCAGTCGCTTGAAGAAGGTAATTGAGGAGATGTAGCCAAGTGAACCAGACACAGATGAATGAGAAAGCAGAGTACGTTCACTCCGTTTTCGAGAGCATTGCAAACGATTACGACAAAATGAATAATGTAATCAGCTTTGGCAGTCATATTGCTTGGCGTAATTACACGATGAAGCAGATGAATATCCAGCCAGGGCATACAGCGTTGGATGTTGCTTGTGGTACAGCAGACTGGACGATTGCATTGGCTAAGGCTGTCGGAAAAGAAGGCAATGTTGTTGGCCTTGATTTCAGCCAGAATATGCTGGATGTAGGGGCATATAAAGTAGCGAACGCAGGTGTTGGCAACAACGTAAAGCTAGTGAACGCAGATGCAATGAATCTGCCTTACGAGGATCATACCTTTGACTTCGTAACAATCGGGTTTGCTCTGCGCAATGTACCGGATGTTCAGCAGGTCTTGAATGAAATGGCACGTGTTGTAAAGCCGGGCGGTAAAGTCGTTTCTTTGGAAGTGTCCAAGCCCCCATTCATTCCGTACCGGAAGCTATTTTACTTATATTTCTACAAAATCTTGCCGTTTATTGCGAAGCTGACAGTCAACAAATACGAAGAGTATGCTTGGCTGCCCCAATCCCTGACCAATTTCCCGGACAGTCGCGAGCTGGCAAGCATGTTTCAGAAAGCAGGCTTGGACCCGGTTCAGGTCAAATTGTTTATGGGCGGCGTATCAGCCTTGCATATTGGCACAAAGCCATAATTATGAGGAGTAAACCGGTATTTCTTCACTAGATAGGAAGTGTCATAAATGGGTCTACGTAAATTGAAAATCATCTTGGAAATGATTAAATTCGAGCACTCCCTTTTTGCCTTGCCTTTTGCCTTTATGGGAGCTGTTTTGGGAAGCATTGTGGTAGAGAATGCTTGGCCTACTTGGTCGGAAATTTTTTGGGTGACGGTAGCGATGGTGGGCGCTCGCAGTGCAGCGATGTCCTTAAACCGCGTCATCGACCGGGTAATTGATGCGAAAAATCCTCGGACAGTCACACGAGCGATTCCTGCTGGCCTCATTTCGATTGTGGAAGTCATTTTGTTTATCGTGGTGTCCTTTGCGGTGCTGTTCATTGCCGCATTCCAGTTAAATGATTTGGCTGTGAAATTGTTGCCGCTCGCTGTGTTTGTTCTTGTGCTTTATTCTTATACGAAACGCTTTACCTGGCTTTGCCACTTTGTACTCGGGGTTGCCATCGGCTTCGGCCCGCTAGGGGGCTGGGTAGCGACAACGGGTCAAGTAGATGGTGTCGGCCTTCTATTGTTTGCATCGGTTATGTTCTGGACAGCAGGATTTGATATCATTTATGCATGCCAGGACGCCGATTTTGACCGGAAAGAAGGACTTTATTCCATGCCGAGCCGCTTCGGAATTGCCAATGCACTTCTGATCGCCCGCGTATGCCACGTTCTTACTTTCGTTGGTCTGATGTCGTTGTATGTAGTTGCAGACTTGTCGATCTGGTTCTTGGTAGGTGTGCTCATTTCGGGTGCGATTTTGATCTATGAACACACGCTGGTGAAGCCAACAGACTTGTCCAAGCTGGATATGGCATTCTTCAACATGAACGGCATCTTGAGTGTCGTGATGTTTACCTTTACGATGATTGATTTGGTGATTGCATGAACAAGCAAAAGTGGGCTGTCGGGATAACGGGTGCAAGTGGTGCTATCTATGGTGTTCGAGTCGTCCAGGAGTTATTGCGTGCTGGACATATCGTTCACTTGATGATTACAGAAGCAGGCTGGCAAGTATTTCGTGATGAACTGGATTGGCACACAGATGACAGAGAAGCTCTGTTGCAGGAGAAGCTGCAACTAGACTTTTCTGGTGAGCTACATTATTGGGGACTGCGAGATTTCAATTGTCCCGCAGCCAGTGGTTCCTATCGCTGTGACGGTATGATCGTCGTACCGTGCTCGATGGGGACTGTTTCTGGCATCGCACATGGCGCATCAGGTAATTTGCTGGAGCGCGTTGCTGATGTCATGATCAAGGAAGGGCGGCGTTTGGTCATCGTTCCGAGAGAGACGCCGCTCAATGCGATTCAGCTCGAGAACATGCTCAAATTAAGCCGTCTGGGCGTCAAGATTCTGCCTGCTATGCCAGGCTACTATCAGAAACCGCAAACCATGGATGATCTGATCAATTTTGTGGTAGGGAAAACTTTGGATGCAATTGATGTACCACATTCGCTGTTCCGGCGTTGGGGGGAATAAACGCATGCAAAAGTCTTTGCGTGTTGGACAAATTTTGTATACCAATGTATTGCCGGTTTACTTCTATTTTGATCAAGAAAAATTCGAAGACCGAATCGAATTCATCCGCCAAGTTCCTGCCCAGTTAAACACCGCAATGGCGAATGGCGAGATTGACTTGGGACCGATTTCTTCGTTTAGCTATGCAGAGCATGCCTCCGAATACGTGGCATTGGCAGATCTGTCTGTCAGTGCCAAGGGGAGAGTAGGCTCCCTTTTCTTATTCAGCAAAAAGCCGATTGAACAACTAAACGGCGCCAAAATTGCCTTGACCAACACATCGGCTACCACCGTGAATCTCTTAAAGATCATTCTCCATAAGTTTTACGAATATGAGATTTCCTACGTTACACAGGAACCTATTTTGCATGAAATGCTGGAGGGTGCTGATGCAGCGCTCTTGATCGGGGATGACGCGATTTCCGCTGAGCGAACGGCCAAAGACCTTCATGTCTACGATTTGGGAGAGCTGTGGCATCAATTTACAGGCTATTCCATGACCTTTGCCATTTGGGCTCTCCGTCGAGCAGTTATTGCCGATCATCATGACTTGATCGCGGACGTCCATGCCTCTTTTTTAGAGAGTAAAAGGAAGACCAGGGAGAATACAGCCCCATTGATTGACTACGTTCACACGCATTTCGGTGGAGAGAAAGAGCAATGGATCCACTATTTCCAAGGATTACAGCACGATTTCGGTGACGTTCAGCGGATTGGACTGGAGTACTATTACCGATGCGCAGCGGAGCTGGGACTTCTATCGGCACCTGCAACCGTCGATCTGTGGCAAGCTGGCGGCCGACAGACCAATACTACGTTGACGAGATAGGTGGAACGGATGAATCTAGTCGATATTTACTTCAAGATGAAAAAAGATGTCCAATACATAGAAGATGAACTGGAGAAAGCAATTGACACGCCGGTTCGAGAGTTGTATCTATCCTCGACTCACTTGCTCAAGGCAGGAGGAAAGCGGATTCGTCCCGTGTTTGTTTTGCTGGGCGGTAAGTGGGGCAATTACGACATCAAAAAACTAAAGCATGTGGCTGTTCCTCTTGAACTGATCCACATGGCATCCCTGGTGCATGATGATGTAATTGATGATGCGGATAAGCGTCGCGGAAAAGATACTGTTCGGATGAAGTGGGATAACAAAGTAGCCATGTATGCCGGCGACTATATTTTTGCACGGGCATTGGCCATTGCCTCCCAACTCCCGATCCCGCAATTGCACCAAATTCTCTCGAATGCAATCGTCGAGGTTTGCAAGGGAGAGATCCAGCAAGTAAAGGATTTGAATAACTGGGACCAAAACTTCCGTACCTATTTGCGCAGAATCAAACGAAAAACGGCGCTTTTAATTGCGATTAGCTGTCAATTAGGAGCAGTGGCAAGCGGAGCGTCAGATGATATGATTCGCAAAATGTACTGGTACGGCTACAACGTGGGGATGGCTTTTCAAATAACCGACGACATTTTGGACTTTACAGGGACTGAGAAGCAGTTAGGAAAGCCGGCTGGAAGCGACCTGGTGCATGGTAACATTACGTTGCCTGCGCTTTATTCGGCTCATCATGGAAAGGCACGAGCGCAATTCCAGGAATGGATCGCGCAAAATACGTTCTGGGATCATACAGATGAAGCAGTTCGTATGGTGCGAGAAGATGAGGGCATTGCCTTTTCGCAGCGCCTTGCTGAACGCTATATCGCCCGTGCGCATGCCATTCTCGCTGATTTGCCTAATAACCAAGCTAAGACATCTTTGACAGGTATCGCCAATTATATTATTGATCGTAAATTTTAATGATATTTTGACGGTCTGCCTGTTGCTTGACCACTCTAGTTTTGATAAAATTTTCGTTGGTGTCCTATTCACCAATACATAGCTCTAATGGAGGCATACTTACAATGGAAAAAACATTCCTTATGGTAAAACCAGATGGCGTACAACGTAACCTGATTGGTGAAATCGTATCCCGTTTTGAGAAAAAAGGCTACCAACTCGTAGGTGCTAAGCTGATGACAGTAAGCCGCGAATTGGCTGAAGAACACTATGCAGAGCACAAAGAGCGTCCATTCTTCGGTGAACTGGTAGACTTCATCACTTCCGGACCAGTATTCGCTATGGTATGGCAAGGTAACAACGTAATCACAACTGCTCGCGCTATGATGGGCAAAACAAACCCGGTAGACGCTGCTTCCGGTACGATCCGTGGCGATTTCGCTACTTCCGTTGGCATGAACATCATCCACGGTTCTGACTCTCCTGAGAGCGCTGAGCGTGAAATCGGCCTGTGGTTCTCCGCAGAAGAAGTTCTCTCCTTCGAGAAAACCATCCAACGCTGGATCTAAGATGGATCGAGAAGACCCCATTTGTTGGGGTTTTCTTTTTTTTGTCAAATTCTTTGTCAAAACAGATAGGATAATGGCGAAATATAGCGAATGAAGTTAGGGAGTTTTCAAAGGGGGTACGATTCAGCATGGAAGATAAGGACTTTCTCCAATTTATTGCTAGTGTGAAAAAAATGACTGGAATTGATCTTGCCCTCTACAAGGAAGCACAGATGAAGCGCCGTCTAACCTCGTTGAGACAAAAGCGGGGGTACAACACATTTGCCCAGTATTTCGATGCCATCGCTAAAGACAAGGAGCTTTTCTATGAGTTCCTCGATAGGATGACCATCAACGTATCGGAATTTTTCCGGAATCCAGGCCGGTGGGAAGTTCTCGAGAATAAAATTTTGCCACGCTTGGCAAAGCAATCGCCGCGGGTGAAATGCTGGAGTGCGGCATGCTCGACAGGGGAGGAGCCGTACACACTCTCACTGATTTTGCTACGCATGAAGATGGATGCGACCGTGCTCGCTTCCGATATTGATGAGGGAGCACTGGCAAAAGCGAAGCAAGGGGTGTACACGGACCGCTCCCTGCAAGATTGTCCGAAAGACCTCGTAGCAAAGTATTTTGAAAAAGATACACTCAGCTATCGCATCACGGACGAAGTGAAGAGAAAAGTGACGTTCAAAAAACATAATTTATTGGCGGACTCATTTGATTCTCAATTTGATTTAATTATTTGCCGGAACGTGATGATTTACTTTACCGAAGAAGCAAAGCATGAGCTGTATCACAAGTTTAGCCGGGCCCTGAAACCTGGTGGAGTACTCTTTGTAGGTAGCACGGAACAAATTTTTCAGCCGCAACAATACCAACTGGAGACAGAGGATACGTTCTTCTATCGGAAAATGGGTTGATTCCTGTTGGCCTTGGTATATCTCTGCTGTTTTTTCCCAAGACTAGGAATACCTACTTTGCAAGAGGAGGCAGCAGATGGATAAACACAAGGTCATCGAAGCATACCGTCGAGGGCTGATCACGCTGCAGGAATGTGGTCAGATTTTAGGGGCGGAGAGGACACAACTAGATGATTTGTTACGCGTGGATCACACTCGCAAACCGCTGAGCCCCAATCCTTTTTTCAACGTGTAGGAATATATAAACACTTCGTTTATATATTCCGGAACGCATGGAAACTTTCCCCTAAAACGCGGTCGCTCCTCCGTGAGCGATCAACGATAGAGGTTTCCTTAACGTGTAGGAATATCAATCCTGATTCATTCGCGATAGCGTAAAGAGAGCGCTTCTCCCCATGCGGAGGGGCGTTTTCCTGTAGAAAGAAAAGGTTTTTCGCAGACGTTTCCCACTTTTGTATTTCCACGGCGTACTAGGTATGATATTATAGCGCTTAAAAGTGATAAAGGACAGCACCCCAAAAAGAGAACCTGAAGGGGATACAGGCTGCCAGGAGGATGGAGGAAGGATAGAGATGCGTTACTTGACAGCAGGGGAATCCCACGGGCCGCAATTAACAGCTATCATTGAGGGCGTACCGAGCAACCTGCCGATTTCCATTGAGGAAATTAATGAGCAGTTGGCACGTCGTCAGAAAGGCCATGGCCGCGGCAGAAGAATGCAGATTGAAAAGGATCAGGTGAAAATTCTTTCTGGTGTCCGTCATGGATATACAACCGGAGCTCCTATCACACTGGTCGTTGAAAATAATGATTGGACGCATTGGCAAGGAATCATGAGCGCTGAGCCTGTAGAGGAAGGCACTGAAGAAAAGCGTCGTGTCTCCCGTCCACGCCCTGGACATGCTGATTTAAACGGGGCGATTAAGTATCATCAACGCGATATGCGCAATATTCTGGAACGTTCCAGCGCTCGTGAGACTACTGTCCGCGTAGCTGTTGGTGCAGTCGCTCGCCAATTGCTGGCTCAATTTGGTATCCGTATAGGCGGGCAGGTACTCCAGATCAATGAGATCGTGGCGAAGAGACAAGAAGTAAGTCTGGACGAGCTGATTGCCCGCACCGAAGAATCGCCAGTACGCTGCTTGGATAAAGAAGCAGAACCACTGATGATGGCAGCGATTGACAAAGCAAAAGAAGACGGGGATTCCCTCGGTGGTACAGTAGAAGTGATCGTTGAAGGCGTGCCAATTGGTTTGGGTAGCCACGTACAATGGGATCGCAAGCTGGATGGACGTCTTGCACAGGCAATCATGAGCATTCAGGCTTTCAAAGGTGTCGAAATCGGTATCGGATTCGAGGCAGCCGGTCTGAAAGGCTCGCAAGTTCATGACGAGATTATTTGGAACGAAGAAACTGGCTACAGCCGAAAAACAAATCGTGCAGGTGGACTCGAAGGCGGTATGACGACAGGAATGCCTGTAGTTGTTCGCGGTGTCATGAAGCCGATTCCTACCTTGTACAAACCGTTGATGAGTGTGGATATCGACTCGAGAGAGCCATTCTCAGCGAGCATTGAGCGTTCTGACAGTTGTGCTGTTCCTGCCGCAAGTGTCGTTGCGGAGGCAGTGGTAGCATGGGAGATCGCGAGTGCTATGTGCGAAAAATTCCCTTCTGATTCTCTTGACGACATGGAAGAAAACGTACGTCAATACCGTGCGTACACGGAGAAATTCTAATGAGCGTGGAGAAGCTGACTGTTGAGCTGGGGGAGCGCTCCTACGAGATTGTGATAGGTGATGGTCTTTTGCACCAGGCTGCAGCGTTGCTAGTAGAGGCAGGCATTGCTTCTACTAGCAAATTGATGATTGTCACAGATGAGAATGTAGCCGTTCATTATTTAAAGCCTTTGCTCGATGTATTGCGGCAGCATGGGTATCAGGCCCACTCAGCTGTCATCGCTGCTGGAGAACAATCGAAGAGCCTGACTGTCTACGAACGATTGATGACAGATGCAATTGATGCAGGACTGGACAGGAAGTCTGCTGTATTGGCTCTCGGTGGTGGAGTCGTCGGAGACTTGGCAGGGTTTGTGGCTGCTACGTACATGCGCGGCATTGATTTTGTTCAAATGCCGACTACCTTGCTCGCACATGATAGCTCGGTTGGTGGAAAAGTAGCGATCAATCATCCGCTCGGAAAAAATCTCATTGGTGCTTTCCATCAGCCCAAAGTTGTTATTTACGACACGAAAGCCTTGCATAGCTTACCGAAGCGGGAAGTCGCAGCAGGCTTTGCAGAGGTTGTTAAGCATGGACTTATCGCAGACGCTGCCTTTGTCGATTGGCTGGAAGACAACGCTGAAAGGCTATGGCAGCTCGATTCAGAATTATTAGGGAAAGCCATTGAAAAAGGCTGTGCAGTCAAAGCGGCTATTGTTTCCCAAGATGAGACAGAACAAGGGCAACGTGCATTGCTTAATTTGGGTCATACGTTTGGTCATGCGTTTGAAGCGCTATCTGCTTACTCCACTCTGAATCATGGGGAAGCCATCTCAATTGGCATGTGTTTGGCAGCCAAGGTAGCGGAACGGATTGGTTTTGCCGAGACTGGTGTATACAATCGCACGAAACGGATGCTGGAATTGTTCCACCTGCCAACAGCGTGGCCGGGCAATCTCTCGCCAGAAGCTGTGCTGGAAGCCATGAAACGAGACAAAAAGACGGTAGGTGGAAAGCTTGCATTGGTGTTGCCTAGGGCTATCGGGCAGGTGGAAGTAGTCAAAAATATAGAAGAAGAACTCATACTGGGAGTCATGAGAGAAGAAGTGGAGGGATAAGGATGGGAATGAGAGGAATCAGAGGCGCGGTCACGGTGGAAGCCGATACGCGCGAAGAGATTGTCTCCTCAACAAAATGGTTGTTGGAGGAAATGGTAGCCCGCAATGAAGTAAACCCCGAAGACATTGGCAGCATTATTATCACGACGACAGAGGACCTCTGTGCGACCTTCCCCGCTCAAGCGGCCCGTCTGCTTGAAGGAGAAGCTTGGCAATACGTACCGCTCATGTGCGCAAGAGAAATCCCGGTGCCAGGTGGCTTGCCGCTTTGTATTCGTGTCATGATGCATGTGAATACGGACAAGACAGCAAAAGACATTCATCATGTGTTTTTGCGCGAAGCAGTCAAGCTGCGCCCGGATTTGACAAATCGCGGTTGACAATTAGGGCGCTCTCTTTTACCATAAGTGAAACGAGAGCGCCTCGTTTTTCCGGTAATAAGCAAAAGCCGGCTGAGAGCAGAGAATGAGTTGAGCAGAGTTGAGATGAGTTAGGTTGAGGAGAGAAGAGAAGGCTGGGTACATATTGACACCCAATCCAGGTCTCTTTGTCTGGATTTTTTTGTATACAAATATTTCTCCCCCCCTACCTCTCGCTCTAGAAGCGGGTGTAGAAAAGGTGGATGTCTCATTCCCTTTTCTCTCCCACTAATTGAGGAGATGAGAGTCCATGTATTTCCCTTCCCTTGCCGAGGTTAAGACCCTATCGGCGTCGTATTCCCTTATCCCTGTAAGCATGAAACTGTTGGCGGATCAAGAGACACCGATTCGTTTGTATCAGAAGATTCGCAAAAGTGATTCCTTTTTGCTGGAGAGCGTAGAAGGTGGTGCTCGCTGGGCGCGTTTTTCGTTCATTGGCATGAATCCTTTTCAAATCGTGGAAGCAAAAGGTGAAGAAATTAGCGTTTCCTATCGCACTGGTGAAAAGCTTGTCCACACAGGAAATCCCGTCGCCTTTTTGCGTGAAGAAACCGATCGTTACAAAAGCCCGAAGCTACCCGGGTTGCCTCGTCTCAGTGGTGGTGCGGTAGGCTTTTTCGGCTACAATACGTTGCGCTATTTCGAAAATTTACCAGCACATCGCAAGGAGGCTGTACGAGTCCCGGATATGCGCTTCCTGTTCGTCGATGAGATGATCGCCTTTGATCATTTGAAGCAGGAAATTCAATTGATTGTGAACCTCCATGTGGCACCGGGAGACACTGAGAAAACTATTGGCGAAAAATACAAGCACGTCTGTGAACGAATCGAGGAGTTGGCTGCGAAAGTCATGGCTCCGCTTGAAATGGATCAACGCATTCAAGTAGCAACTGATACACCAGCGCCATTGACAGTAGAGCCAAATATGACGCGGGAGCAATACGAGCAGCTAGTCGTGCAGGCGAAAGAATACATCGCAGCCGGCGACATTTTTCAAGTCGTGTTGTCCCAACGTTTTTCCGTAAAGACTGAAGTCGATCCTTTTGCAGTGTATCGATTGCTGCGTACGTTGAATCCTTCCCCATACATGTACTATCTCGAATACGAGGGAGAGACAGTCGTCGGGACTTCCCCAGAACTGCTCGTGCGTGTAGAGGATGAAAAAGTAGAGATGCGTCCGATTGCAGGAACGCGAAAAAGAGGGGCGACCCCACAAGAAGATGCTGCATTGGCGGCTGATCTTTTGGCAGATAAGAAGGAGAGAGCCGAGCACTACATGCTGCTGGATCTAGGGCGCAACGATGTAGGAAAGGTCTCTGCTTATGGAAGTGTGAAAGTGGAAGAAGCATTGGTGATTGAAAACTACTCCCACGTGATGCATATGGTTTCGCATGTGACTGGCAAGCTTCGGGAGGGACTGCACGCTTTCGATGCATTGCTGAGTGCTTTTCCGGCTGGTACAGTATCTGGTTCTCCGAAGCTGCGGGCGATGGAAATTATTGCAGAGCTCGAGCCTGACGCACGCCATCTGTATGCGGGAGCAATCGGCTACATTTCGTTTGATGGTTCACTGGATAGCTGCATCACGATTCGAACGTTGTTCTTTCAGGATGGATACGCACATGTGCAGGCAGGTGCAGGCATCGTAGCGGACTCGGTCCCTGCGAGTGAATACCAAGAGACGGTGAACAAAGCAGCAGCGATGCTCTCTGCGCTAGAAAAAGCGGAACAGTTGTTTGTCAGAAAGGTGGAGTTGTCATGCTAACATACGCGCTAGAACAAATTCTGCTTGGGAAGCACTTAACACGGACGGTTGCAGAAGAGGCCATGGGCGAGATTATGGACGGAAAGGCAACTCCAGCTCAGATCGGTGCATTTTTGGCAAGCCTTCGCTTGAAGGGTGAGCAGGTGGAAGAGATTATCGGTTTTGCCAAAGCCATGAGAGCGCGGGCGATGAATTTTCCCATCGAACTGCCAGGCCTGGTAGACACCTGCGGAACAGGCGGAGATGGAAGTCATACCTTTAACATTTCGACGGCAAGTGCAGTTGTCGCAGCAGCTGACGGTGTGCGCATCGCCAAGCACGGGAATCGTGCGGTTTCCAGCAAAAGCGGCAGTGCTGATGTGTTGGAAGCGTTGGGAGTGCCCGTCAATTTATCTCCCAAGGACGCCGCAGATTGCCTGCGCGCGACCAATCTCTGCTTCCTGTTCGCTCCTCTTTACCACCAAGCGATGAAGCATGCGGCTGGCCCGCGAAAAGAATTGGCGATTCGCACGGTGTTTAACTTACTTGGACCATTGACAAATCCAGCAGGTGCCAGCCATCAGCTGATGGGCGTCTATGATGCCAAGCTGCTTCCGAATGTGGCCGCAGTCTTACACGAGCTCGATGTGAAAAGAGCGCTCGTTGTAGCAGGATCGGATGGACTGGATGAATTGACTGTTACGGGAACGAGCCATATTGCCGAGTTGCGGGATGGGCGGATTTCGACATATGAAATCGAGCCAGAACAGTTCGGTCTGCGCAGACATGAGAAGGATGCTTTGCGCGGCGGTGATGCCAATGAGAATGCCAAGATCATTCACGACGTGTTTTCTGGAGCACGCGGGGCCGCACGCGACATCGTTTTGCTGAATGCGGGCGCGATCCTCTACCTGGCAGATCGGGTTAGCTCGATTGAAACAGGAGTTATACGTGCAGCGGAACTGATCGACGGCGGACTGGTCATGCGCAAGCTCGAGCACGTTCGTCAAATCGCAGGAGGTATGATTCATGCTTCGTAAAATCGTGGAAAAGAAACGTGAAGAGATCGAACGACTTTATACAGATACAACCGTGTCAGCATTGCTTTTTGCAACGAAGGAAGTCCAGCGTCCACGCGGATTTCGTCAAGCATTGGAGACGAGTGTACGGCCTGTAAGCGTGATTGCCGAAGTGAAAAAAGCATCCCCGTCCAAAGGGTTGATCCGACCTGATTTCCAGGCAGTAACCATCGCGAAGGCTTATCAGGCCGCTCGCGCAGAATGTTTGTCCGTTTTGACAGACGAGTCTTTTTTTCAGGGGAGTTTGAGCTATCTACGGCAAATTCACGAGGCAGTTGATCGTCCGTTACTTAGAAAAGACTTTCTTCTGGATGAAATTCAAGTCGTGGAAGCAAGAGCAGCAGGTGCTGATTGTGTGCTGCTCATTGCTGCCATTCTCGATCGGGAAACGCTTCGCCACCTGAACCAAACTGCCGAGGAGCTGGGTATGGATGTATTGGTCGAGGTTCATGACAAACGCGAATGCGAGCTTGTTTTTCAAGCAATGGAACCGAAATTGCTCGGAATCAACAATCGAAACTTAAATACGTTTCAAACGGACCTAGCCGTTACACATGAGTTGATTGCAGAACTGCCTGCGTCATTGACGATCGTGAGCGAAAGTGGGATTTCGACACCAGCGGATATTGAGAATGTACGAAGCGCAGGTGCCCGGGCCGTACTGGTTGGAGAGCATTTTATGCGCCAAACAGACGTAGAGCGCGCAGTAATTGACCTTGTAGGAGAAGCAGCACCGGGGGTGAGTCTATGACTCGTTTGAAAATATGTGGGATCAAGCGGGCGGAAACACTTGCGCTGTTAAAGGCACTGGAAGTCGATTACGTTGGCCTTGTTTTTGCCCCAAGTAAGCGACAAGTTGATGCCCAAACTGCGGGACAATTGCTTGCAGCCGTTCCAGGCCATCCTCCTGCTGTAGGTGTGTTCGTTAATCCGACGATGGAAGAGCTGGAGGAAGTGCTAAGCAAGGCACCGCTATCCGTGATCCAACTGCATGGACAGGAGACGCCGCAATTTTGCCAGCAAGTTCGGGAGCGGTTCGCTATTCCGGTGTGGAAGGCGTTGGCCGTGGGCGGAGAAGCGGATGCTGCGCAAGCAATTCAATCCTATCGTGGCATTGTCAGTGCCTTTTTATTTGATACGTATGACCCTACTCAAGCAGGCGGCACAGGGAAAAAGTTTTCGTGGGAGCAAATCCCTGCATTGCAAGCAGCATGCGAGGAAGCATACTGTATCATCGCTGGCGGGATTCATGCGGGGAATGTCGGAGAATTAACGGGACAGTATCAGGCAGGAATTGTCGATGTGTCCAGTGGTGTAGAGACGGATGGCGAAAAAGACGCTGAAAAAATGAAAACATTGGTGGAGAGGGTGAAGGCGCATGAACAACATTCAAACAACTACGCGAGTCGTGCCTGACGAAAACGGGCGATTTGGTGACTTCGGAGGCAAGTTTATTCCAGAAACCTTGATGAATGCAGTGACAGAGCTCGAGATCGCTTTTGAAGAAGCGCGTCGTGACCCGGCATTTGTTCAGGAATTGAATGGACTGCTCAGCGAGTATGCTGGACGCCCAACCCCGCTCACCTATGCAGAGCGTTTGACAAAAGCGGTCGGCGGCGCCCAAATCTATTTGAAACGAGAAGATCTCAATCATACGGGGGCGCATAAATTAAACAATGCTTTAGGTCAAGCATTGTTAGCCAAACGGATGGGCAAAAAGTCCATTATTGCCGAAACGGGCGCTGGTCAGCACGGAGTGGCAAGTGCAACCGTGGCGGCAAAGCTCGGACTCTCTTGCAAGGTGTTCATGGGGGAAGAAGATATTCGTCGCCAGTCTTTGAATGTTTTTCGGATGAAGCTGCTTGGAGCCGAAGTCATCCCTGCGGTATCCGGCTCTCGTACACTTAAGGATGCGACAAACGAAGCGATTCGCCATTGGGTGTCTCACGTAGATGACACGTTCTACGTCATCGGATCTGTCGTTGGCCCACATCCATACCCATACATGGTTCGCGAATTCCAAAAAATTATCGGTGAAGAGACACGGAGTCAAGTCCTGCAAATGCTCAGAAGGCTGCCAGACGAGGTCGTTGCTTGCGTCGGTGGAGGCAGCAATGCGATTGGCATGTTTTATCCGTTCCTACAGGATGAGTCGGTCGCGCTCAGAGGAGTAGAAGCGGCAGGAAAAGGAATCGATACCGAAAAGCATGCGGCAACACTAACACTTGGACGCCCGGGAGTCATCCATGGTTCCTTAACTTACTTGTTGCAGGATGAAGGCGGACAGGTGCAAGAAGCGCATTCGATTTCGGCTGGCTTGGATTATCCAGGAGTAGGACCTGAGCACGCTTATCTCAAAGACAGTGGAAGAGTAACCTATACATCGGTAACAGATGCGGAAGCACTCGAGGCGGTACAAGTACTTTGCCAAACGGAAGGCATCATCCCAGCGTTGGAGAGCGCACATGCGATAGCGGAAGCAATAAAACGTGCAAAAGAGATGTCTTCAGACAAAATATTAGTAATCTGTTTGTCCGGTCGAGGCGATAAGGACGTACTGACTATTCAAGAAGCGCTGACAGCAGAAGGGGGAGAGTAATTATGACGACCGCTCTTAACAGAATCGATCAATTATTCGCGGATCGTGATCGCAAACGATTCATCCCGTTTCTAACGGTAGGCGATCCTTCGATAGAAGCAACCTTTCATCTCGTAAAAGCGATGGTCGAAGCCGGAGCAGATCTCATCGAGCTCGGGGTCCCTTACTCTGATCCTTTGGCAGATGGCCCAACGATACAACGGGCTTCAGAGCGCGCATTGAAAAATGGTGTGACGATCAGGGAAGCTTTGCAATTGGTCAAAAGGCTCCGGGAATCAGGTATGGAGGCATCCATCGTCCTGTTCACCTACTTCAATCCGGTTTTGCAATATGGTATCGAGCGCTTTTTTGCCGATCTCGCTGCCTATGGTGCGGACGGAGTTGTCATTCCGGATTTGCCGATTGAGGAAAACGCTCCAGCAGTAACGGCAGCAAAACAGCATGGCATTCATGTCATTTCACTCGTAGCACCAACTTCCAGTTCCAGAATGAACATGATCGGCGCGCAAGCAACGGGATTCCTTTATTGTGTATCGTCTCTCGGTGTGACGGGTGCCCGCGCGGATCTGCGCGAGGATTTGGCAGATTTTCTGGAACGAGTAAAAGCCAGCACATCGGTTCCTACTGCGGTAGGCTTCGGCATATCCACACCGGATCAGGTACGAGCAGTAGCACCCCATACGGATGGTGTCATTGTGGGAAGTGCCATCGTACAGCAAATCGAGGAGTATGCTGAGCAGCTGAAAGACCCCAAACAGATGCCAGAAGCTGTAGAAAAAATAAAAACCTTTGTACATCAGTTAGCCAGTGCGCTACAATAGTGGGAAAAATGTGACTGGAGTGAACGTGGATGCAACCGAAACAACGCATACTCAATGCCCCGGTATATCAACCTGGCAAGCCGATTGATGACGTGAAACGTGAATATGGTTTGACCGAAGTCATCAAGCTGGCGTCCAACGAAAATCCTTTTGGTTCCTCACCGAAGGCGAAAGCTGCCATTGCGGAACAGTTGGACAATTTGGCCCTTTATCCAGACGGTGCAAGCCTTAATCTGCGCTGGGATCTTGCTGACTTCCTCGGAGTCAAACCAGGCCAATTGTTTTTCGGCAACGGGTCTGATGAAATTCTGTTGATGATCTCTCGTGCTTTTTTGAGCGAAGGAACAAATGCAGTCATGGCGACGCAAACGTTCTCGCAGTATCGTTCAAATGGGATTATTGAAGGTGCAGACTTGATTGAGGTGCCGTTGAAAGATGGCGTTCACGATCTTGAAGCGATGGCGGCTGCCATCAACGAACAAACAAAGGTCGTATGGATATGTAACCCGAACAATCCGTCAGGCACGATTGTAACAACATCCGAGTTGGAAGATTTTATGAAAAAGGCTCCAAAAGATGTGCTCGTCGTGTTGGATGAGGCTTACTACGAGTATGTGGTGGACCCAGAATATCCACAAACAGTACCGATGCTTGCTGAGTATCCGAACCTGATTATTTTGCGTACGTTCTCCAAAATCTACGGTCTGGCTGCCCTTCGTATCGGCTATGGGATCGCGTCAGAAGAGCTCATTTCCTCACTGGAACATGTGCGTGAGCCTTTCAATACAGGCACACTTGGACAGGTAGCAGCACGTGCGGCATTACAAGACCAGGAATTTGTGAAAACATGCCGTGATCGTAACCGAGAAGGCATGAAGCAGTTTACCGATTCATTTGACGAGTGGGGACTCTCCTACTATCCATCTCAGACCAACTTTATCTTGGTTGATTTGAAAAAGGATTCCGATGAGGTATTCAAAAAGCTGCTCTCTCAAGGCATTATCGTTCGCTCTGGTAATGCGCTAGGCTTCCCGGGTTTTCAACGTATTACGATCGGGACCAAAGAGCAAAATGACAAGATTCTTTCTGTCTTAAAAGAAATCGTGACTGGAGCATTGAAATAAAGGACGAAGATGCCGGGCATGCCTCGGCATTTTTGTCTAAGAGAGATATAGGAAGGATAGAGAGTGGAGATGAAAAAAACCACTATTACTGTAATCGGCGTCGGGTTGATCGGCGGCTCCATCGCGCTGTCAATGCGACGCGATCCCAATATTCGGGTAGTCGGTTACGATTTACGCCAGGATTGTTTGGATAAAGCACTGACCCTGGGTGTCATTCATGCAGGCACAACTGATTTGCAGACCGCAGTTCGAGAAGCAAATGTCATTTTCCTCGCATCACCTGTAGAGCAAATCGTTGCAACCATTCGCTCGTTAGTGGAAATGGAACTGCAGCCGGGTGTGATCATTACAGATGTTGGCAGTACAAAAGCAGGTATTGTGAGACAAGCGGGGGATGTCATTCCCGACCATGTAACGTTTATAGGTGGACATCCAATGGCCGGCTCGCACAAATCCGGCGTGGAAGCTGCTTCTGATCGTCTGATGGAAAACGCCTATTATGTTTTGACACCAGCGCCGGGAACGTCTGAAGAAAAAGTAAAGCAATTGTCTGAACTACTTTCACTGACTCGCGCAAAAATCGTGCAAATGGACGCGGATTCGCATGATCAGGTCGTGGGTGCAGTTAGTCATTTCCCGCATATTCTCGCTTCTGCTCTGGTCAATCTGGTGGCAGGGTACGACGAAGAAAATGCTTGGCATGCAACCCTTGCTGCTGGTGGCTTCCGTGACATTACGCGCATTGCTTCGAGCAACCCTCAGATGTGGCGTGACATTTTGCTGCAAAATCGTGATCCGATCCTCAAAATCGCAAAAGATTGGGCAAACGCATTGGAAGATGTCGTTTCTCTGGTAGAACAGGGAGATCCAAAAGGAATCGAGCATTTCTTCAAAACGGCCCGAGAATTTCGCGACAGTTTGCCTGAGCGCAAAACGGGTGCATTGCCTCCTTTGAACGATTTGTATATCGATATCCCGGACCACCCGGGTGAAATCGGACGAATTACGACATTGTTGGGAGCAAGACAAATCAACATCACGAATCTCCAAATCAGAGAGACACGAGAAGACATTTATGGGGTGCTACGGATTACGTTCCATTCGCAACAAGAGTTGGAAAAGGGAGAGGAAGTTCTACGCTTTTTCGATTACAATGTATACAAGCGCACATAAGTATTTTTATGCAAACACACTTTACAACGAAGACGCTTCACAGTGCGACTGGTGATCTGGGAGAGCGTGAGAGAAAAAAGGAGTGGAAGTAATGCTTCGCGTACAACAAGCCAAACAAATCAAAGGTACCGTTCGCGTGCCAGGAGATAAATCCATTTCCCACCGTGCAGTTATGTTTGGTGCTCTAGCAGAAGGAACCACGACTATTGAAGGCTTTTTGCCAGGTGCCGATTGCTTGAGCACGATTAGCTGCTTCCGTCGGATGGGGATCGAGATTGAACAACAAGGAGATGCCGTAACCGTACAGGGAAAAGGCTGGTATGGTTTGCAGGAACCATCTCAACATTTGGATGTTGGGAACTCCGGTACGACCATTCGCTTAATGGCAGGGATCATGGCGACACAGCCTTTCCATGTGGTGATGGAAGGCGATGAGTCTATAGCCAAAAGACCAATGCGCCGCGTGATCGGACCGCTCCGTCAAATGGGCGCCAAAATCGACGGAAGAAAAGACGGCGAATTCACACCGCTATCCATTCGAGGTGGGGAGCTTCAAGGGATCGCGTATCAATCCCCGGTTGCAAGTGCACAAGTGAAGTCAGCGATTATGCTGGCAGGGTTGCAGGCAAAAGGCGTGACGAGTGTAACAGAGCCACATTTATCCCGCGATCATACAGAGCGTATGCTGCAAGCATTTGGTGTACAGGTTGTGCGTGATGGTTTGACCGTTTCAGTAGAGGGTGGACAAAAACTGAAGGGCCGTGCCATTTCTGTTCCTGGTGACATTTCTTCCGCTGCCTTTTTGATTGCAGCTGTAATGGTCGTACCAGGCAGCTCTCTTCTCATTGAAAACGTCGGAATCAACCCAAGCCGCACGGGCATCATTGATGTTGTCAAGGCGATGGGGGGAAGCCTGGAGCTTTTGAATGAGCGAGTCGTAAATGAAGAGCCGGTTGCAGACCTCCTCGTGACGCATTCGGAGCTACATGGTATTGAAATTGCCGGAGATATTATTCCGCGTCTGATTGACGAAATTCCAGTGATTGCAGTCATGGCAACGCAGGCAAAAGGACAAACCGTTATCCGTGATGCCGAAGAGCTGAAAGTAAAGGAAACGGACCGTATTGCCACGGTGGTGAGCCAACTGTCCAAATTCGGTGCGAGGGTGACACCTACAGATGACGGAATGATCATCGAAGGAAAGACTGGACTTACAGGGGCTGTCATCGATAGCATGGGGGATCATCGAATTGGCATGGCGATGGCGATCGCAGGTCTCGTTGCCGATGGGGAGACGACAATCGAAAATGATGATGCGATTGATGTATCGTTCCCTGGCTTCCATGACTTGCTTGTGAAGATCAGCCAGTAATGAAAGAATGAAAGAGAAGTCTGTTCCTTTATAGGGGAGCAGGCTTCTTTTTTTGTGCGAAGGAAAAGCGTTCCGAATTTTAGCAAAAATGATTTGACAAGCGCTTACATTCCGTTTATTATAAAACTACAGTATGGTTTCTCTCCACTCCTATCCAATATAAGAAAGCACGTGTGTGCTACCGTCGTTTGAATGCGCTTACATCAACGGCGGTCTTTTTTTTGTTTAAAAAGCGGTTTGACTCGAATGAGTACTTTTTCCCCGGTCTGTGCATATGCTCGTACAAAGGTAGTGTCCGCAAGAGAAGTAGGAGGGGGACGAGCTATGCTGGAGCGAGGGATGGTCATACGCGGGGGAACGATTGTCACAGCACGGGGAATGAAAGAAGCAGATATTTGGATCCTTCAAGGGAAAATTGTAAGAATTGCTAAAGACACCTTGACGAAAAACCCCTTCAACGATTTATTTGAAGAAATAGATGCTACCGGTATGTATCTTTTGCCCGGTTTTGTCGCACTCCTGACACATTCGTTGTATAAAATCAAAGATGTAGATGTTTATATAGCGGCCATGCGAAATCTCATCAGCACGGGATGTACAAGCCTGGTAGACGTCTTCCGGCCAGAGCGTTGGATGAGCAGACCGCAAATTCACTATCAACAAACGCAGCATTTCAACAGCTTGTTGGATTACGTTTGGCACGTAGAAATCGATGTCGCCGATCTTCATGGTGACCGCTTAGGGGAATGGATGAATCATGGCTATTCTTCGTTTCATGTCACGATTCGAAATCCAGAAGAAATTTCCACAATAAAATGGGAAACGCTTTTGCAACTTCATACGTCTAAACATACGATCCTGCACATGCAGGTACAAAATGATCCGTTTCTGAAAAAGGAACAACGGGAACTCATTCGAAAGAGTTGGCTGGAGGCTACTCGTTATTGGCGGTTGCGTACTGTCATTACTGATTCTCAAGCGGCCTTTCATTCTGAAGAAAATGACCCGTACCTGCATATCTTTCGTTTGCCGGCTGAAGTGACGGATCAAGGTCTTCGTCAATTACATCGCCAATGGTTTGGGAGCTGGCAAGTAGCATCTCCGATTCACGATGTGCGGATTGATACACGGAAGAGCTGGTGTACGCCCGAAGAATTGCTATGCTTGCTAGTCAGGCTCGCTTCGACAAATGTTGCAAAAGCAGTTGGACTGTATCCGCGAAAAGGAAGCTTGACAACTGGCGCAGACGCTGATATCGTTTTCCTGAAAAAGGAAAACTGGTTGACAAAGAATGATCTTTCCACTATTCTCAATTTTAGTGAAATGCATCTTCCAACATCTGTTATGTCGAACGGTAAATGGATATATCGAAATATGCGATTTATCCCCTTGATTGGTATGGGTAAGTGTTTATTCGACACGAAGCCCTACGCTTATGTCATATAACCCCGGTTTGGGGGTTTTTTCGTGAATGGTTTCCAGTAGACAGACGTGAAAAAGAATCGTAAGGTCGCGCAACTTTTTACATCCCCAGCAGTCTAATTATGCAAAAGGCCGCTGAGGGATCGGAATCGCAAGGAGGTAATCTCTGATCATGACCGATTCCCAGCTTATCCGAGAGATTAAAGAAGGTAATCTGGAATGCTATGCTGAACTGATTCGTCGATATGAAAAAAAGATCCTCTCATTTGTCACTCATCTTTTGCGTCAGGCACATTTAGAGCATATAGCGGAGGATATATGTCAGGAGACGTTTTACAAGGCGTATAAGAGCATTCATTCTTTCCGAGATGTAGAAGCTACATTCTCCACCTGGCTCTATACGATTGCACGCAACTCCGTACTCAGTGAATTGCGCAAGAGTCGCAATTCAGACGTGTATCTGGATGATACGTTGCAAGTACCTATGGCATCTCCCAAGACACTGCCTGAGCAAGTTTTGCTCCGGAATGAACGGGAGAGCATGGTAAGACTGGCGATCAACAGCTTGCCAGAGAAGCAACGCTCTGCACTGATATTACGTGAGTACGAACAAATGGATTACACAGAAATCGCTACGATTCTGGATTTAACAGTGAGCTCTGTGAAGTCTCTACTGTTTCGAGCGCGGCAAAGTATTCGTGGACAGTTGGAAAACTACATCCTGGACCCTCATTTGGATGAAGCTGAAGGGATGAATCGATGATGAGATGTGAAGAAGTTCAGGAAATTCTGCCTGAATACGCCGAAAATCTGTTGCCTGAGGTGACCCAACGCCGGGTTGATCACCATATGGCGGCATGCTATGCCTGTCGTTCCGACTATGAGATTTGGTCGGACAGTGGTGAATGGATGGAAATGGATAAAGAAGAATACCATTCTGTAACTCCATCACGTTCCATTGTTGACGCGGTGATGGCCCGTATTTTATCGGAAGAGCAGTGGGCGATCCCGATTGGCAGAAAAATTTTCAGCGTGACAGCGAGAATGCGACGCATGGCTGCGAGTGTAGCTGTTTTGTTGCTCATGGTCTTTTCGTTCACTTTATATGTGAATACAAGCACCACGGAGCATGCGAATTCGCTCGTGATTAACGGAGAAGTTATGGAGATTAACTCGCCAAAAGCGCAGGTTATTTCTTCTTCCATGCAAACAGACGACGGTACATACGTGGTAGAAGCCCAGCCATATACAACGCAAGAAGATTCGTTGGAACATGCTACTGCTTCGATCGTACCGCTCGATGGGAAGCCGACTTCTACTGATTCAGCCAAACCGAATTACAGCATTGTACTTAGTATTTTTGGAATCCTTATTACTGTTCTTACAATGAGCTGGCTAACGCGAGCATAATGGTATATGATCAAGAGTAAAAGAAAAGACCGTCTTCGGACGGTCTTTTGTGGCTATTTTATTAGAGTGGTTGTTCAACAAGCGCGAAGAGCAACAAGGCCACGCAAAATACATATGAGGTGAAAGAAATGCCGAAAAAGTGGCTGTATGTTATAGACGAAGCGATCAAGCGGATCGAAAACGATGAAGTGGAATTGGGCTTGACCGCTCTGCAAAAGGTTCAGGAGCATGGAAAGGATTTGCCGGACGTCATGATGTATTTGGCAGAGGTCTGGTATCGACTCGGTCATTTGGAAGAGGCGAGTCAATTGCTGACAGATGTCATGGCCAAAAATCCGCAAATGGATTCTTCTTTGCGCAGAGAATGCCAGCTGCTGCTAGCGGAGATTGCTTTGGATTCCAGTGATTTTGAGACGGCGCAACATCTTCTTTATGAATGCAAAGAATCTGGCTTTGAAAGCATCCAGCTTGATTTGTTGCTAGCGGATCTGTATTCACTTCAAGATTTAGATGAAGTGGCGGTCAAGTATTTGGAGCAAGCAAGACTCAAGGAGCCAGACAACCAAGATATTATGGCAGCGCTGGGTAACTTGTATTTCCGCATTGGCGAAGACGAAAAAGCAATGAAGCTCCTGGAACAAGCCGGGGATGAAAGTCTGTCTATGCTTTTGACGAAGGGGCGCTCGTACGCACAAAGCGGTCAATTCGAACAGGCTTATCAGGTATTCCGTCAGGCGCTGGTCATGGATCGTTCGCCAGAAGTACTCTACGGTTGTGCACTGATGGCTTTCCACGTAGGACGACTGGATGAAGCAGCAGAATTGGTCAGCAGTTTGCAAGCGGTTGACGAGGAGTATGTGGCTGCTTATCCGTTAGCTGCAGATGTGAATCTATCGATGGGGAAAACAGAAGCCGCTATTGAAGCGTTGAAACAATATGTGTCTTTGTCCGGTTTCGATTTGGATCAGATTCGCAGGCTGATTGCCCTTTTGACTCAAGCCGGCCGCTATGAGGAGGCGAAGGAATACCAACAGCTTCACGATTTGTGGGACCATGAATCCGACGAGGAGCAATAAAAAATCGACAAACAGGAAGTCACTTCGGTGGCTTCCTGTTTATTTTTCCGCATTTTGGCAAGAATGAGTGACAAGTAAGCCATCGTAAAGAAGGGATGCACAGATGAACTTGGCTGAGATCTTGGTTTACACCGATATCCGGCAGCTCCATCAGATTGCCAACCATTACGGATGCGAATGCAACCCTCATTCCAAAAACGAATTGATTACGTCACTGTTGTCTAGCTTGAGGCACAGGTTGACAATCTCTCAAGAAGTTGAACAGCTGAGCAGTGTAGAAACCCATTTTTTGCTGCAATTGTTCCTGGACAAGCGTACGGTCATGTCGCTTGAGGATTTGTTGGCGAAGGCTGGAGTGGCACTGGCGTGTGAAAAGGAAAAAAAGCAGGAGGAAGGACGGAAGTTTGTCGCGGCTGCAATGAAGCGAGGATGGGTTTTTCCGGCGAAAAGTAAGACAGTAGGGCAGTACCAAATTCCGCTGGACATCCGCGAGCCGTACTTGCAAGCATGGCTGACAAAATGGCGTGAGTCAAACGCATCTTTTCATCCTGGGCCGCAAGCGTATAGGGATGAAGGAACAGCACTATGCGATGATATCATGCAATTTTTACAATTTCTCCAGCAGGAGCCAGTACCGCTAACCGCAGAAGGTGGCATGTACAAGCGACATCAGCAGCAGCTTTTTCAATTTTTGTACGTAAAAGAAGAGCCGCTATTGCCACAAAAATGGCGTTTTGGGTACGGGCTGCATTTTGATTTATACCCTGACCGCTTTTCCTTGCTCTACGATTTCTGCTACTATCACCGATGGATCGTCGAAGTCGACGGCAAAGTAGCCGTAACGGAAGCAGGAAGAGAACGACTGGAGCAACCGTATACCGATCAATTGTACCATGATGTCATTCGCTTCTGGATGAGGCTGTACAAGCGGGCTGTCCCCAACTTGCCGATGTTGGTTCAGCTCATTCCGTTGATCGCGTCGGCTGGATGGGTAAGTCAGCAATCTCTAATGGACACGCTACTCCATTGGATGAAAGAGTTTTACTACGATTCACCCACAGATATCTTGGTGAATCGGGTATGCAAAATGATGGTGCATCTTGGATTGTTGCGCGTCGGCCAAGACGAACAGGAGCAGTGGCTATACACCGCGACGTATGCGAGCCAGACTTGGCTTCGAAAATACAATGGTTTTACCGAAACGACTATTTTATTGAAGTGAGGGATGGGTATGGAGTGGCCGAATTTCTATTCCAACGCGTACGGAACGAACAATCAAATGGTTTCCGGTTTGCTATCTGAAATGGTGATCGACGAGCAGATGCGTCAATACCGCAAGCGCACGCTGATCCAGGAGATTGATGAGGCACTTGCATCGAAAAACAAAGAGCTGTTTATGCGCTTAACAGACGAATTGAAAGAAATCATGGCTTACGAGCAAGCCTAAATACATATCGTATGCGTTATTGCGAGTCTCCAACCATTCATGGTACGCTTGTTTCCAGAAATGAACAAGGAAATGAGGAGACGGCTCTATGCAGTGGAACTTGAACGATTTTGAAAACTGGGAGGAGTTGCGATCCTTTGTGGATACCGCGCTGCTCCCTCTTTATTTGTACAGTACGGACAGAAAAGTAGAAGAGCATGTTGTTCGGATGAACTACTTGTTAAATGTAGCTGCCGGGATTGAACAGCGCCTAAAGGGGCGCGTGCTGCTGTTTCCGTTAAGCTATCAAATAGGAGAAGAACAGCTGGAACAACGAACACCGGCGGAATTCCCCTATAAAGTACTGCTTCATTTTCGCGGAGAGCAGATTCAAGTAATGGAGAGGGCAGAAGAAGGCGTGTTGACGTTATTGGTAGGGGATGAAGACTTGGAATCTTCTTTGCGCTTCGAAGTGACCGTGGATGTGCTGTACAAAGAGGTCATCAAGTTGTGGCAAACTGGGCAGCGATAATCGATTTGACTAAAAAAAGAGACGCAATAGAGAAAGCGTTTTCCGGTAATACTACAGAAAAATGGGTGGGGCAAGGTCTTAAATTTGACAATCTGGCAACAATATACTGTCACACATCGTTTGGGCAAAGACATGTCCACTGGACATTCTTGACATCTTTATAGGCGTTAGCTATGATTGGGATTGACCTAGTGTATATGTATAAAAATGCCATCGTAGCGCTATTTTACAGGATAAGGAGGGAAAAAGATATGGGAGACAAACGCGAAATTTCCAGGCGTACATTTTTGAACTACGCCCTTATGGGAACTGGCGGATTCCTTGCTGCGGGAATGATCACCCCAATGATTCGTTTTGCGGTAGACCCCCTTCTGCAAGGACATGCAGGTGGAGATAAAGTAGCTGTCGGCAGTCCGGATGAGTTTAGTGCCGTGCCAAAACGCGTTGAATTCAAGGTCCATACCAAGGACGGTTGGTATGAATCAGAATCAACACTTACTGCATGGGTTACCAAGAACGACAAGGGTGAGATTCTTGCTCTGTCCCCGATCTGTAAGCACTTAGGGTGTACGGTTGACTGGGGAACTGGTGCAGGCCAACCGAATGAGTACTTCTGTCCTTGCCACATGGGTCGTTATACGATCAATGGCGAGCACATTTTGGGAACGCCACCCACGGCCTCTCTCGATGAGTATGAGACAGAAGTCAAAGATGGAAAATTGTATTTAGGTAAAGTAAAAGCAAATCCTCGTCCGGGGGTGAACGGCTAAAATGATGCAAAAAATGTATGATTGGGTCGACGAGCGCTTAAACATCACTCCGATGTGGCGTGACTTGGCTGACCACGAAGTACCTGAGCACGTGAACCCGGCACATCATTTTTCCGCTTTTGTTTACTGCTTTGGTGGACTTACGTTCTTTATTACCGTTATTCAAATCTTGTCTGGTATGTTCTTGACGATGTACTATGTACCAGACGTTATCAATGCTTACGAATCCGTTAAGTACCTGCAGAACGAAGTAGCGTTCGGGGTAATCGTGCGCGGTATGCATCACTGGGGTGCCAGCTTGGTCATCGTGATGATGTTCCTACATACTCTGCGTGTATTCTTTACAGGTGCATACAAAAAGCCTCGTGAATTGAACTGGGTAGTCGGCGTATTGATTTTCTTCGTTATGCTGGGTCTCGGTTTCACAGGTTACCTCTTACCTTGGGATAACACCGCATACTTTGCGACCAAAGTAGGTGTGCAGATCGCTGACTCTGTACCTTTAATCGGTCCATACGTGAAAACATTGCTTACAGGCGGAGACATTCTAGGAGCGCAAACGCTTACCCGTTTCTTCGCAATTCACGTGTTCTTCCTTCCAGGCGCGCTGCTTGGTCTGTTGGGAGCTCACTTTGTAATGATCCGTTCGCAAGGTATCTCGGGTCCACTATAATCGGTCTTCGAAAAAAGGAGGAAATAGCATGGCAAAACAAGATAAAGATGCTACCTTCGTCGGAGATTCCCGAGTATCGGCGAAGCGTATTCCAAACATTTCTCCATCCTACTCCGACTTTCCAGGAAAAAATGAGCCGTTTTGGCCAAACTTCCTGCTGAAAGAGTGGATGGTGGCAGCCGTTTGCTTGGTTGGTTTCCTTGTGTTAACGGTTTCACACCCGTCGCCGTTAACTGACAAAGCAAACCCGAATGATACATCATTCATTCCGTTGCCAGACTGGTACTTCTTGTTCCTGTATCAATTGCTGAAATATCCATGGGCTGCAGGGGATTGGGTCGTTCTTGGAATCGTTGTTATTCCAGGTATCGCATTTGGTGCACTTATGCTGGCTCCTTGGCTGGATACCAGCAAAGAGCGTCGTCCTAGCAAACGTCCAGTTGCTACAGGCTTGATGCTGACTGCACTCGTTGGTATTTTCTACCTGACTTGGGCAGCAAACCATGAATATCATCTGGCTCACCCAGATAAAGGTAAAGGAACTGGTGGCAAAGAGGGATCGAGTGCAACTGCACCTGCTCCAGCTGACACCAGCTTTAAAGCAGATGCGCTTTGGAAAGCGCAAACAAGCTGTATGGGGTGCCATGGTAAAAACATGGAGGGTGGCATGGGTCCAAACCTCCAAAAAATCGGCGCAACTTTGGATGCAGCCAAGATTACTGATATCATCAAGAACGGTAAAGGCGCAATGCCAGGCGGTATGATCAAAGATGATGCAGAAATCGCAAAGCTGGCTGACTACTTGGCTGGCTTGAAATAAGCTAATAGGGGAAAAGCTGGCTGGTAATGCGGTCAGCTTTTTCGTTAGCGGCGTACACAGCGGGAGACGATTATAGATGATCTGGATATGGGAGTGGTTTCGGCAATCTTTGGGCAAAAGGTGGTTTCTTTGGACGCTGTTCGTCGTCAACTTTTTAGGAACCATATATGGATTCATCTGGTATGGTAACCAATTGGCTGAGACACCAGCATATTTGATTCCTTTTGTTCCGGACAGCCCGACAGGTAGCGGACTTTTTTCGCTTGTACTCCTTACCTATTTGTTGGGTCGCCACATTCCTGTACTGGAAGCTTTGGCTGGCATCACCAATTTTAAGTATGGTGTCTGGGCCGTCTGCATTATCGTGGCTGGTTGGATGATGGGCAATGAAGTGCGTTGGACAGACGTGATGCTGATTATTTCCCACACGGGCATGGCTGTGGAATCTGTTTTGTACGCACGTTTTTACAAGCTAAGTCTTCTGCCGGTGGGAATCGCTGCTCTGTGGACACTGAATAATGATTTTCTCGATTACGTCATGGATATCCATCCATGGCTGCCGAGTGTGCTGGATCCGTATGAGGGCTTCGTAGGTTTGTTTACGGTTCTTCTCAGTCTGATCTCGATCTCGGTGATTTGGTGGGTAAATATGAAGTATACGACAAATAAGGTCTAATCTTGTCCTCCTTTCCATAGTCTGTACTAGGGAAGGAGGTTATTTGCGTTGAAGAAAAACATCCGGTTTTTATTATTCTTTCTCATGATCGGGTTGTTGTTGTCGTGGCCCATTCATAACTTGTACACGAAGCTAAATCAACCGATAGAACAAAAGCAGTTGGCAGCATTGGATCAAATTGCGCATGAGTTCCTGACGTATGCAAAAAAGGGAGATCTTGAAGGCGCAGAGCAGCGCATCGTCCAGCTAGCAGACCGATTTCCGAACCAGCATTTGCCCAATCCGATACGTATTGAGAGTCTGAATGCAGTGACCCAGTCTATATTGGCAGCCAAGCAAAGCTTTGCTTCCGCAAATGCAAGTGAACAGCAATTGCTGTGGCATGCCACGCGGGTCCGTATCGCCATAGACGCCCTTACCCATGATCACCAGCCGATGTGGCGTAGCTACTATCCTTCTCTCGTAACACAGGTCCAAAACCTGCAGCTATCCGCTGTTGAGCGGAATTTCAGTCAGTTTCGCGAACAGTTCGATGAGAACTACCGGTTATTTTTGGCCATCAAGCCGGGGATGAGTATTCAGCTTCCAGAGGGGCAAATGTCCTCGATTACGGTTGCGTACGATATCATATCCAAAGAGATGCGGAACACCCAAGTAGATTGGCAGCTGGTTCGAGAGGCATTGCGAGAATTGAACAGTTCCTTTCAAGTGGCTTTTGTGGGAGAAGAGAAGAGTACGCTTGCTCGTTTGATGATGCGTCCAGACTCTCCGATTGTTACTCTCGCTTCTATCATGATAGCTTTGATCATGGCCTTGTCTTATGTGGCATGGAAGAAATACAACGGAGAAATCCGTTCGACCTAATAGGTGCAAAAAGGTGCAAAAACCCTTGCCTGTATGAAAAGGCAAGGGTTTTTCTGTGCTGCTTCATGTTAGTCGTGAAGCGGTTTCTTGTTTTCATCAAGGGTGAAGCCTTCTCCGAGAACTTCATGCACATCATTAACGATGACAAAAGCATGCGGATCAATTTCTTGCACAATGGTTTTAAAACGCATGACTTCGTTTCGGCTGACAACGACATAGATGACTTTCTTTTCCTCGCCAGAGTAGGCGCCTTTACCGGCTAAGAGTGTCACACCACGACCTACATCGAGAATGTGCTTGGCGATGCTATCTGCTTCGTTGGAGATGATCGTCAATGCTTTTCCTGCATAAGCGCCATCTTGGAAAAAGTCGATGACACGTGCTGCGATAAAGACGACGACAAGGGTGTACATGGCGCTTTCTAGATTCAAATAGACGAGGGACGCCCCAATGACCAAGATGTCTCCGAAGAACAACGTCCTTCCCATACTGATACCCATGTATTTCTGAAGCAGTCTGGCAATGATGTCCACACCGCCGGTCGTTCCGCCGTAACGGAAAATAATCCCTAACCCGACACCAACAGCTACCCCGGCATACAGGGAAGCAAGCAAGCGATCTTTCATTGGCAACAGAAGCACGCCATCAAATAAGGATAAAAAGACGGAAAGAGAAACCGTTCCCAAAATCGTGTAGAAAAAAGAGGTTCGTCCAAGAATTTTCCAGCCCAAGAAAAATAACGGTACGTTCAGGACAAAGAAGACGATTCCCTGATCCACAACAGGAACTAACAGCTTGATCAAAATACTGATACCGGTGATACCGCCCTCAGCTAGATGATTGGGAATGTTGAACGCGTTAATACCAAATCCCATAATGGCAGAACCGATGATAATGGCAATGATACTGTCAAGACGAATTTTCATATTTCCTCCTGTTCGCCGGACCAGGAAAAGGCTTCCCCCCGGACTTGATGTGCAGGTAATACTTGTGTTACCTGAGGGCTATCCGAAAGCCATTATAAATGAACGCTCGTTTGATTGTCCATATGCTGGAAAGACGAAGTATTGTGATTTGGCAAACGAAGCCTTTTTTAGTACGATAGGTGAAAGAGAGAAGAATGTGAAAAAGGAGTGGTCGGATGGAACGGCAAAAGACTATGCAAGAGATGCAGCAAGAAGTTGATCAATACATATCGCAATTTAAAGAAGGATATTTTTCTCCGCTGTCCATGCTGGCTAGAATGACAGAAGAAGTAGGCGAATTAGCCAGAGAGATTAACCATTTTTATGGAGAAAAACCGAAGAAAAAGGACGAAGGCGAAAAAACAGTAGAGGAAGAGCTGGGTGACGTACTCTTCATTGTAATTTGTTTCGCAAACTCACTCGGAATCGATTTGCAGGAAGCGTTTGATCGTATTATGCACAAGTTTAATACACGCGATAAAGATCGCTGGACAAGAATAGAGGAGAACGAGCAGCATGACTAAACAAATTCGTGTAGCAGTTGCTGGCGCAAATGGTCGAATGGGGCAAGAAGTAGTGAAAATGTTAGCGCAGGATACCGCGCTCGTTTTTACAGGCAATTTGGATACGCGTGTGAGCGAAGAGGGAATCAATCAACAATTGGACGAAATGAAGCCGGATGTTTTGGTAGACTTTACGACACCGCATACGGTGTATCGTCATATGGAGATCTGTCTGGCTCGTGGTGTGCGACCGGTGGTTGGTACAACAGGGCTGACAACAGAGCAGCTACAAGAGATGACGGAGCGCTATAGAGAAGTGGGACTGGGCGCCATCATTGCTCCGAATTTTGCAATCGGAGCGATTCTATGTATGAAGTTTTCCGCAATGGCAGCAAAATATATGCCACATGTGGAAATTATCGAGCTGCATCATGACCGAAAGCTGGATGCGCCAAGCGGAACGGCATTGAAGACCGCCGAGATGATTGGAGCCGTTCGTGAAGAGCTCAAGCAAGGGCATCCTGAAGAGGTAGAAACAATTCCAGGCGCTCGCGGAGCAGATTACGAAGGATTCCGAATTCACAGTGTCCGCCTGCCAGGCATGGTCGCCCATCAAGAGGTTTTGTTTGGGGCAACAGGCCAAACGCTGTCCATACGCCATGATTCGATTAACCGGGAATCTTTCATGCCAGGGGTAAATATGGCTATTAAAGCCGTAATGAATATGAACGGATTGATTTACGGATTGGAACATCTGATTGATTAAACGTTTGATTAACATACACACGATACCCAGCCATAAAGGGAGAGGTTTTCTTGAAAATTGCATTGATTGCCCATGATCGAATGAAAGAACAGATTGTGCAACTAGCGATGGCCTATGAATCCATTTTGGCAAAGCATGACCTGTATGCCACAGGAACAACTGGGTCGCGAATCATGGAAGCTACGTCGCTTTCCCTAACCCGATTTCTTTCAGGGCCATTAGGAGGCGATCAACAAATCGGTGCGATGATCGCCCGCAATGAGATGGATTTGATTATCTTTTTGCGTGATCCGCTTACCTCTCAACCGCATGAACCTGATATTATCGCACTGCTTCGACTGTGTGATGTGCACAAGATACCGTTTGCCACCAATCTCGGTTCGGCAGAAATCATGCTGAAGGCCTTGGAAATGGGACAACTGGATTGGCGCGAAGTGGTGCGTGAGGAGAATGAAGCATGAGTTCACTCGATATTTTGGCAATCGGCGCTCATCCTGACGATGTCGAGATCGGAGCGGCAGGCAGTCTGATATTGGCAGCTAATGAGGGAAAGCGCGTGGGGATTCTCGACTTGACCTACGCAGAATTGTCTTCGAATGGAACGGTGGAGAGAAGGCAACAAGAAGCGGCTGCGGCTGACCAAGTGATGGGAGTGGCTGCACGCTTTAATTTTGGACTGCCTGATCGCGGCTTGGAAGCAGTCAGGGAAAGTGCGATTGAACGTGTCGTAAAGCTCATTCGTGAAACACGCCCAGCCATTGTGCTTGCGCCTTATTACGCGGATCGTCATCCAGATCACGAAAGCGTAAGTCGGATCGTTCGAGAAGCGGTGTTTAATGCGGGTATCCGCAAGTATTTGCCGGAGCCTTCTTTGCCTGCCTATCGCCCATCGCAATTCCTCTACTATTTTATTAATTCCACTGTCACGCCACAGGTTGTCGTGGATATCACTGCTGTTTATGAGCAAAAAATGGAAGCGCTGCGTTGCTATCGCAGTCAGTTTGAGCTTGAAGAAGGCAGTGTCCAAACACCACTTACCAACGGTTATCTGGAGTCTGTTGAGTATCGAGAGCGACTGTTTGGTCAGCAGGCTGGTGTAGCCTACGCAGAAGGATTTGTCAGTGCAGCTCCGTATGTATTAAAGAGCTTGTGAGAAGGGGTGACACTGTATGAAGATCGGGATTACTTGCTATCCGTCATTGGGCGGATCGGGCGTAGTAGCCACAGAGCTGGGCAAGCTATTGGCTGAGCGAGGACATCAAGTCCATTTCATTACAGGTGGAATGCCATTTCGTTTAGGCGCGTTTCACCCGAACATTTTCTATCATGAAGTAGAAGTGAACAACTATGATGTTTTTAAATATCCACCCTATGACTTGACCTTGGCGAACCGAATGGCGCAAGTGGCGAAAAATGAAAGCCTGGACTTATTACATGTGCATTATGCTGTGCCACATGCATTGTGTGCGTTCCTCGCCAAGCAAATGGTAGGGGATCATTTGAAAATTGTGACCACACTGCACGGGACGGATATTACTGTTCTGGGTTATGACTCGAATTTGAGTGATATGATCCGCTTCGGCATTGAGCGAAGCGATTTGGTAACAGCGGTGTCCAATGATTTGATCAGGCAGACAAAAGAGCTGCTGCATACTGAAAAAGAAATTGTTCCTGTGTATAACTTTGTAGACAAGCGGCGTTATTACCCGAAAGAGGTTACGAAGCTGAAAAAGGTATTTGCACCGAATGGTGAAAAAATTCTTATGCACATTTCCAATTTCCGTCCGGTCAAACGAGTGCCGGATGTGATTGAAATATTTTCGCGTGTACGTGAAGAAGTGCCTTCCAGACTGATCCTTATTGGGGAAGGTCCCGAAATGGGGCTGGTCCGCAAGATGATTGCCGAGCTGGGTCTGAATGACGATGTATGCTTCCTCGGCAAGCAGGAAGACGTCGCCGAGGTATTGTCGATGGCAGACATTATGCTGCTTCCATCAGAAAAGGAAAGCTTCGGTCTCGTCGCACTTGAAGCAATGGCTTGCGGTGTGCCAGTCGTTGCAACAGTGGCAGGTGGTTTGCCTGAAGTCGTACTGGATGGTGTGAACGGCTTCTTGCGTCCAATTGGCGACGTGGAAGGCATGGCGAAAGAAACAATACGTCTCTTGCAAAACGAAGAGCTCTACCGCGAATTCTCCGCGAATAGCATTGAGCGATCCTGCAAAACGTTTTGTCACGAAACGATTGCTTCGCAGTATGAAGCACTGTACGCCAACTTGCTGGCAAGAAAAACTGAAGAAAACCTAAGTTTTTGAACGTAAGATGGAGTTTTTAGCTAGCTGATGCACCTTGGATATAAAAATAAACAATCCATACAAAACTCTCATGATAAACGCCTCCTTGAGTAGATCAGGCGGAGCAAACCAGAAAGGGGGGATTGGATTGGCGATAGAATTGGCAAAGCGTGTTCTCGACAGATTGGAGGAACACGGTTTTGAAGCTTACTACGTGGGTGGTTGCGTCCGCGATTGGCTATTGCAACGACCTGTTCATG
Source organism: Brevibacillus sp. MER 51 (assembly GCF_023714195.1). Taxonomy (NCBI): domain Bacteria; kingdom Bacillati; phylum Bacillota; class Bacilli; order Caryophanales; family Paenibacillaceae; genus Brevibacillus; species Brevibacillus sp. MER 51. Next base: position 412,989 of record NZ_JAMAUS010000003.1, read on the forward strand.
ATATAGATATATGCACGAATGCCCATCCCGGCGACGTCATCCGATTGTTTCCCGATCATGTCCCGACTGGTCTGAAACACGGTACTGTATCTGTAAAAGTCGAGGGGCAGCTGTTCGAAGTCACCACGTTTCGGACGGAAGGAAAATATGAAGATTACCGTCGACCCGCTGAGGTTCAATTTGTTTCGGAACTTCGGCTCGATCTGGAGCGACGGGATTTTACGATGAACGCAATGGCGATGGATCGTCATCAAGTATTGCACGACCCGTTCGGTGGACAAGAGGATATGGAGCATCGGCTGGTTCGTGCTGTAGGCATTCCGCTAGAGAGATTTCAGGAGGATGCCCTTCGGCTTTTACGGGGTGTGCGATTTGCTTCCCAGTTAGGTTTTGCTATAGAAGACCAGACCATGCTCGCCATGAAACAGACTGCGCCATTGTTAGCTCATATTGCTGTGGAACGCATACGGGAAGAGCTGAATAAAACGCTCGACAGCAAAGCCCCAGAGGTTGGTTGTCAGTTGTTGAATGAAACGAGGCTCATGGCTTATGCCCCCGAGGTAGAAAAACTGTTCATCTTCTCGAATGAGCATACTTGGCGGCTCCGTCATTTGCAAACCGTGACGCAAAAATGGTCGTTGCTACTGTTTGCAGCGAAATATTCGCCTGTGCAATCGCGTGAAGTATGCCAATTCCTCAAAATGTCCAAACGCGAAACAGAAGCAATTTGTTGCTTGGTTGAGCTTTTGACGCGATTGCAGCCGCAATGGGATGTCCCCCAAGCGATGGAGTGGGGGCCATTGCTGCTTGAAGTCGGGTGGGACACTTGCAACGAGTTTTTCCTTTTACTGCAAGCGTGTTGGTGGAAGGAGAGGCATTCGTTTTCGAAGCAAGCACTCCTCGATCAATACGAAAACATGCCTGTCAAAACCATCAAGGATTTGGCAATTACGGGGCTTGACCTGCAAGTAGCCGTTCAGAAAAAGCCCGGCGAGTGGATTGTCCGCGTCTTGGAATCGTTGCTTAGACAAACGGCACTGCACGGTTTACCAAATACACCAGAAGCACTCGTCGAAGTTGCAAAGAAAGAGGTTGCACAAGATGAAAATTAAGCAAGTCATCCTTCAAGCATTCCGTGATCAGCCAGGCAGTTTCATCTCAGGTGAAGAATTGAGCCAAACATGCGGTTGCTCCAGGACGGCGGTTTGGAAACATATCGAAGAGCTGCGCCGGGATGGTTACGAGGTAGAGGCGGTGCGGAAATCGGGGTATCGCCTGTTGGTTGCCCCTGATCGCTTGTCAGCAGCAGAAATCATGGCTGGATTGGAAACGAACCGGATTGGTCAAAATGTCATCGCTTACGATGAGGTGGTATCTACACAGCCACTCGCACACGAGGCTGCGGCAAAAGGGGCAGTAGAAGGTACGATTGTACTGGCAGAGCTGCAAACAGGTGGGAAAGGCAGACTCGGTCGCCCCTGGCATTCTCCGAAAGGAACGGGGATCTGGATGAGTTTGATCATCCGACCTGCGATTCCGCTACCAAAGACACCTCAGATGACGTTGCTAACGGCGGTTGCTGTAGCGAGAACGATCCGGGAAGAGACTGGGCTCCCTGTCAAAATCAAATGGCCGAATGATATTTTTATTGGTGACAAAAAAGTATGCGGGATTTTGACAGAACTCAATGCCGAATCTGATCGGGTCAATTATTTAGTGATCGGAATCGGGCTCAATGCCAACAGTATCGAGGCGGATTTTCCATCTGACTTGGCACAGATTGCCACTTCACTTCGAATTGAATCTGGCGAGCCACTGAAGCGCGTTTCGTTTATTCAACGGCTCTGCCGAATTTTTGAAGAAGAGTACGACCACTATTTGCAGGCTGGCTTCGAGCGTGTAAAACAAGAGTGGGAGAATCATTCGTACACCATTGGCAAATGGGTGACCCTCCAGACGATTTCACAACAGCTGGAAGGTCGTGCCGTTGGCTTGGATGAAGAAGGGGTACTCAAAGTCGAGGATCAGACTGGACAGATTCACAAAGTTTATTCGGCTGATGTCAATTATCGTGCAAATGATTAAATCATTTGCTATACTCCAATTTGGAGGCTGTATCACCTGGTGAACGGTACTCCCGGAGTATTTTTGTATCTATCGTGTAATCTTAAATCAATACGTGTAAGGACAAAAATCTGCTCAGAGCCTGTGTGGACCGAGACAGAAGGAATCCGCTAACGCAAAATGTCTTTTTGACATGGACAACCTTCTCCCGATTGACGCGAGAAGGTTTTTTTATTCCTCACACGATCCACGGGCTTGATGCGAAGAGGAGCAATGAAAAATGGCACAAAACGACAGACCTATTACGACTTCGAGTATCCGCAAGAAAAAAGAAATGCGAACCCCGATTACCATGGTGACCGCTTATGACTATCCGTCAGCGAAATTAGTGGATGAAGCTGGCGTTGATATGATTCTGGTCGGTGATTCGTTGGGAATGGTCGTACTCGGTTATGACTCCACCATCCCTGTTACGATGGAGGACATGCTACACCATACGAAAGCAGTAACGAGAGGGGCCAAGCGAGCATTTGTCGTGGCAGATTTGCCTTTCCTCAGCTATCACGGAACAGTTGAGGAAGCGGTGAAAAACGCGGGCAGACTAATGCAAGAAGGGCTGGCCAAGGCCGTCAAAATGGAAGGGGGCCGCGAACTCGCCCCAATCATTACACGCTGTGTACAAGCAGGCATCCCTGTCGTTGGACATATTGGACTTACTCCGCAATCGGTACATCAATTAGGCGGTTACAAAGTACAAGGAAGAGATCTGGAGGCAGCCAAAAAATTGCTGGACGAAGCCCTTGCGATTCAAGAAGCAGGTGCATTCGCCATTGTGCTGGAATGTGTTCCGGAAGAGGTCGCTGGCATGATTGCAGACAAGCTGGACATCGCTGTGATTGGAATCGGAGCGGGTGCGACTTGTGATGGGCAAGTGCTGGTGTTCCATGATATGGTCGGCTACGCATCGGATATCACACCGAAATTCGTGAAGCGCTATGCAAACATTGGCGAAACAATCCGTGAAGCAGTGGAGACTTATAACAAAGAAGTGGAAGCAAGAAGCTTCCCAGCGCAAGAGCATGTCTTCCATGCCTCCGAAGAAACCATCAAGGAACTGTACGGGGAAGGAGTGAAGCAGTCATGATGCAAACCATGATGCAGCAAGTCTCCACGATTGCAGAGATGCGTGTTCATATAAAAGAAGCGCGTCGGCAAGGAAAAACGATCGGAATGGTACCAACCATGGGCTTTTTGCATGAAGGACATCTCAGCTTGGTGAAAGCTGCCCGTGAAGTATGTGATTTGGTTGTGATGAGCATTTTCGTAAACCCGCTGCAATTCGGACCGAATGAAGACTTTGAACGTTATCCACGCGATATCGAAAGGGATAGCAAAATGGCGGAAGAAGCGGGAGTGGACTTTCTTTTTACCCCGGAAGTCAGCGAGATGTATCCGACGCCGATGTTGACCAATATTTCAGTAGGAAATGTGACGACACCATTGTGTGGAGCTTCTCGTCCAGGTCATTTTGATGGCGTATCGACCGTCGTCAATAAATTGTTTCAAATTGTCCAGCCCGATCTCGCCTTTTTTGGACAAAAGGATGCCCAGCAGGTAGCCGTTGTAACGCAAATGGTCCACGATTTATCGATGCCAGTACAAATCGTTCCATGCCCGATAGTACGGGAAGCGGATGGGCTTGCCATGAGCTCTCGGAACGTGTACTTGTCAGCAGATGAGCGAGCACAAGCACTCGTGCTATCACAGAGCCTGAGGCAAGCAGAAGAATGGCTAAGTGAGGGTGTGGCTCTTTCTACAATCAAGGATCGTATCACGCAAATGATTTCCGCGAAGCCGTTGGCTGATATTGATTATGTGGAAATTTTGAGCTATCCAGCGCTTACTCCATTGGAGCAGGAAACGGCAGGTCAGACCATCATCATCGCGCTGGCTGTTCGTTTTGGCAAAACACGTCTGATCGACAATACGATTACATCAATCAAGTAGAGATAAGGGAGGAATTGTTAGTGTTCCGCACCATGATGAAAGCAAAAATCCATCGCGCAACAGTAACTGAAGCAAACTTGAACTATGTCGGCAGTATTACCATCGACAAAAATTTGTTGGATGCGCTGGATATTTTGCCAAATGAAAAAGTACAAATCGTCAATAACAACAACGGAGCGCGTCTGGAAACATACGTTATCGAAGGTGCTCCAGGCAGTGGCGTCATTTGCTTGAACGGAGCAGCTGCACGTCTTGTACAAGAGGGCGACATCGTTATTATTATTGCCTATGCGATGATGACGGATGAAGAGGCGAGAACCTACAAGCCACGTGTCGCCATCATGGATGAAAAAAATCAGATCAAAGAATTGATTGCAGAAGAAGTACACGCGACGATTCTGTAAGCGATCTGTCGACTCCTGCATAGAGCCACCTGCCTTGTGAGACAATGAAAGTACTCATGCCTCATAGGGGGTGGCTTTTCTTGTGAAAATCGAAGACTGGTTTCATACGCTTCGGAACAAAGCGCAGACGATTGAAGAGAAGTGGCAGGGGGCTTCTGAACAAGAACGTCTTCAGCTCGCGGAACAATTGTTTCAATTGCGCCAAGTAAGTGATACAGTCGTAGACCTGTGGCTGCAATTCGAAGAAAAATTATCAAATGCGATTCGTAACATCAAGGAAATGGAAGGACAGCTTCCGGCAGAAGAGAAAAAGCCGGATCAGTTGAAGGGTAATGCAGAATCACCAAAGGCAGTAGAAACAGAAAAAACAGCAGAGGGAAAAAAGAAAGGGTATTCCCCGGAAGCGGGTCCATACGAGCCGATTTTTCGACGTGGGGAAGGCTTTTATCATCTGCGCATGTTTCAAGACGCAAAAAAGTGCTTTGCAGAACTAGTTCAAAAATCGCCAGACTGGGAAAGTGGGCGCTTGTACTACGCTTACAGTCTCCTTTTGTGTGAGGAAACAGAATTAGCCTTTCGGGAATTCCGTCTTCTCGGCAGGACGGCAGGCTCACCTACCGTTGTGGCCATCAGTTTTAATGCCATCGGATGCATACTTGCGGAGGAGGAGCAATGGCTGGAGGCGGCGCAAGCTTTCAAGACGTCTCTCGAGATCAAGCCAGAACAGGAAGAAGCCAAATACAACCTCGCGCTATGCTATTTAAGAGATGGCGATGCACAGGAAGCTTTGGACGAATTGGAACCGTATTTAGAAAAAAACGAGCACGATTGGGAAGCGCAGATGCTATGGCTGCGTGCTGCCAAGTTATTGCATACGATGGACCAGACGGTGGAATGGAGCCCACCGAAAGGCTTGCAACTGCCGACACGTGATTTGGACAGCGATACTCTTCAGGAAATGGCCTCTTTATACGAAACAGTGGGCAATTACCACCGGGCACAGATTTGCTATCACTTTTTGACGGAGCGTTCCCCAAAAGAAGGCTGGGCGTGGCATGGCTTGGCCTGGAATACATGGCTCATTGCGGGTACGAAAAGGGCATTGACGCTCGTTAAAAAATCGATTAGTCTCGCACCCGAAAATGATGACTTTCTTTTTAGTTATGGCTGGATGTTGTTGTTTGACGGAAGGGTAGACGAAGCGATCAAAGCGTTTCGGATCATACTGGAAAAAAACCGAGACAATCGCCTCGGACAATCCGGGATGATTTCCGCATACGAAAAGCTGGGGGATACACAAGAAGCAAAACGGTTGGCAAAGTATTTCCTGGAAGACGCTGAGCCATATGTACGTTCGTTAGGGTATTTTCATCTGGGAAGAATCGCGGTTGTGGAAGAAAATTGGCGCCTAGCTGAACAATATTTTCAACGGGCATTGCCATTCGCAGAACAGTTATGGGAAATCCCCATCTATCTGCAATTGTGTGCAAGCAAGCTCGGTCAAACAGAAATGCAAACCGAGCTCGTACAGCCTTAAATGTACAGGAGAGCAGGAATATTTCCCATCGTTGCCGAATGTGAATGGGTGCGGATTGAATGTTTCCGCCCAGGTTACGAGGTGACAACGTTTGAATCGATTACTAGTTGTAGATTTTGAGACGACGGGAAGCCATCCACGCCAAGGCGATAGCATCATTCAGATTGGTGCTGTCGCAATCGATGACGGGCAGATTACCGAGAGTTTTTCCACCCTGATTCATCCGGGCCAGGATATTCCACCGTTTATTACTCAATTAACAGGGATTACCAATGAAATGGTTGCAGATGCTCCTTCCTTGGAAGAAGTGTTTCCAGATTTCTTACGTTTATTGGACGGACGAGCATTTGTAGCACATAATGCAAGCTTTGATCTCCAATTTTTACAAGAAGCCCTGCTGAGCCAGGGCTATTATGCGTTTGACGGCTACGTGCTCGATACAGTGGAGCTATCCCGTGTTCTTTTGCCAATGCAAAATAGCTACAGACTCGGAGAACTGGCGTCTGAGCTGGAAATCGAGCACGATAATCCCCATCAAGCAGATAGTGATGCACTCGCAACGGCGCAGCTGTTTCTCCACTTGCTGGATATTTTAAAGAGACTGCCACTCGTGACGATCCAGCGCCTGCAGATGCTCGTTTCTTCGTTTCGCTCGGATATCGAGGTTCTTTTACGTCAGATCGAGATGGAAAAGCTCATAGAACTGCCAGAGCTGGATGGAATCACAACCGAAACGGATTCCTCAGACATGTGGGATATTTATCGCCAGTTGGCTCTACGGAAGCGCGAAGAAAAATTAACAGCGTCTCTAAAGCGTCCTCATGTCGATGCGACAGTGACTAAAGCGTTTGCCAACCAGCTCGAGGAGGTTTTGGGCGAAAACGGGTACATGCAGGCAAAAATGTCGGGATATCAACGTCGGGATGCTCAGGAAGCAATGATGCATGCCGTTTATGAGGCAATGGAGAATGGCGCCCATTTATTGGTAGAGGCAGGGACTGGTACGGGAAAATCATTAGCCTATCTCTTGCCGGGGATCATTTGGGCTCATTACAATCAGCAACAGCTGGTGGTCAGTACCAATACCATTCAATTGCAGGAACAGCTATTCCATAAGGAAATCGCTACCTTGCAGGAGTCGTTGCCGTTTTCGTTTACGGCTTCGACGCTAAAAGGCAGAGGAAACTACTTATGCTTGCGTAAATTTGAACAAGCCGTAGACGAACCTGTAGAAGGAAGCAGCCAAGAAATGCGCTTGGTCAAAGGACAGATGCTGACGTGGCTCACGCAAACCGTTACCGGTGACGTGGAAGAGCTAAGCATGCCTCCAAGTGGTCAACTGCTGTGGCAACAGGTAAAAAGTGATACGAGCTCTTGTTTGAATCGGGCTTGCCCGTGGTTTAGTCGCTGCTACTATTTCCAGGCGAAGGAACGGGCTCGCGATGTCGATGTCCTCATCGTCAATCACGCCCTATTCATCAGCGACTTGCAAGCGGAAAACAGAATCCTCCCTTCGTATGAAGTTGCTATCGTCGATGAGGCCCATCATTTGGAGGATGCAGCGACACAGCATTTAGGCAAGCAGTTTTCAACCACGCAGCTTCTTTTCTTGTTAGATCGTGCATCGGTTGAGGAGGGTGGGGCTATAGCCCGCTTCGCAGAAGAGCTGCAAAGCTGGATGCCTGCGGTACAAGAAGATGTCGCTGCCAAGCTTTTGGAGCTAAGAAAACAGTCCGCTGCCTTGCGAGAGAAAGCGCAGCAATGGACACAGCTCTTGTATGCATGGGCATCAGATCGTGCGGAGGAGACGACGGACGCTGGTCGTGAGACAGTACGATATCGGATCGAATCGTTTGTAGGTAAACACGAGAAGATACGCAAAGTAACCAAAAAGCTGATTGAAGGGATGACCGCATATGCAGCGGGCATCGAACAGCTTTTGCGAACGACTCCGCAAGAGGAAAAGCCTCCTTTTGCCGTACGCAGTCTACTGACAGATTTATTCGGTCTCATCAAAGACTGGCAGAACGCCGTGGAGCTGCTTCACTTCTTTTTACTTGAGCAGGATGCCGAGTATGTGTATTGGATGGAAGTAGAGTCCCGTACAGCTCGCAAGCAGGTTCATTTGTCAGCGGCACTCTTGAAGGTTGCCGACTCACTGGCAGAACCGCTTTTCGCACAAAAGCGGAGTCTGATTTTGACATCAGCCACTCTGACGGTCAAGAACAGCTTCTCCTACATCAAAAGCCAGTTTGGTCTCGACCAGCTTCCCGAGGAACGAGTGCGTACCTTGTCACTGCCATCGCCGTTTCATTATGAAGAGCAGGGGCTGCTGTTGATTCCATCTGATTTCCCTGCACCAGGCAAAGAGAGTGACCACACGTACTTGGAGGCGGTCATTCAAGGGTGCGTGGACGTCGTACTGGCTTCGAAAGGAAGGACGCTGATCCTGTTTACCTCACATTCGATGCTTCGACTTGTTTACCAAGCGATGAAAGAACGACTGGCAGATGCTCCAGAACCGTATACGTTATTCGGTCACGGGATTGATAGCAACAATCGGAGCAAGCTGGTGCGACTGTTCCGAAGCATGGAGAGAAGTGTGCTGCTTGGAACTAGCAGCTTCTGGGAAGGTGTCGATATCCAGGGGGAATGGCTGAGCAGTTTAGTTATTGTTCGCCTTCCGTTTGCTCCGCCGAATCATCCTGTCTATCAAGGAAGGGCAGAGCTTTTGAAGGCAGAAGGAAAAAACGCCTTTATGTCGTTGTCTCTTCCACAAGCCGTTCTGCAATTTAAGCAAGGGGTGGGGCGATTAATTCGCCATCACTTGGATAGAGGGGTCGTGATCGTTTTCGACACGCGTGTGGTTGAGTCCAGATATGGACGCTCATTCCTTCAATCTTTGCCGCCATTTCAAATCGAAAGCGGTCCATGGCCAACTCTGCGAGAGCGCATAGAGCCATTCCTTAGTATGCAATCCCTGTCAGATTCATAAAATGAAGCAATAGTCTCATAGGGATTAAGGTGATAAAATAAATGTTATGGAAAAAAGAGTGGCGTTGGTGGATAGTAGTTCTGAGTGTGTTTTTCCTTTGCGCATGCTCGATTGATAGCCATTTGTATTTGCAAGAAGCAGCAGTGAAGATAGATGACCCGTTTGAAACCGAGACAGAACAGGAATTTTCGGGTCTCATAATCACCTACTTCGCACTTCCACAAGGTGAGAGTACGCTTTTGAGAATGCCAGGCGGCAAAACGATGCTGATTGATACGGGTACGTCAGAAGATTGGCCCGTTCTTTCAGCGCGCTTGGCAGAGCTCAAGATTACACGGCTCGATTATGTGGTGTTGACGAACGACCAGCCGGAACATATGGGAGGCTACACTTCATTGAGCCAACAAGTGCTCATCGATGCTGTCATTTTGCCAAAGCTGATCGCACCATCCATTCGGCATGTCGTGCTGCTTCGCTCCAACCAAAAGCAGATGGAAGCAGAGCAAGGACAAGTACTCACTCTTGACCAAGAAATCTCCATGGAAGTATTGCTTCCGGATGAACCGTTATTTTTATCGCCTCAGAACAATTCTCTTGTTTTTCGATTGACGCACGGTCAACTGCGATTTTTGTTTATGAGTGCCGTGAATGAAAAAGCAGAGGAGCGACTGTTGGAACGGCAAAATGACAAACTGAAGGCGGAAGTGCTAAAGGTAGCCGGTCAAGGAAGCAATCAGGGATCTTCGCAACCGTTTCTGACGCAGGTCGATCCTCAGGTCGCCATTATTCAGACAGGCCGATCACGGGATCAAATGAAAGACGGTCAGACGGAGGTCATGGAGCGTTTGGGTGAGTCATGGGCCGAGACATACGTTACCAGCCACGACGGTTCCATTACCATTTTATCGAATGGAAAAGAATATCGGATTTTGAAGCAAAAGAATTAGGGGGGAAGACCGAACGTGGCAAAACACGAAAAGATTTCAGAAGCGGTCGTCCGTCGTTTGCCGATTTATCTGCGTTACCTCAGTTATTTGCAGCAAGTTGAGGTGACCACCGTTTCCTCCCAACAGATGGGCAAGAATCTTGATGTGAATCCTGCCCAAATCAGAAAAGATCTTGCAGCTTTTGGTGATTTTGGAAAAAAGGGAATCGGCTATGATGTCGATTATCTGGTGGAAAAAATACGTGAAATCCTGAAGCTAACGGATGAAATCCGTGTCGCTTTGGTCGGAGCTGGGCATTTGGGCCATGCCATCAGTAACTACAACGCTTATTTGAAAGATAACATGCGGATTGCGGCCATCTTTGACAATAATCCAGAGAAGCAGGGCAAAAAAGTCGCAGGTATACCGATTCAGCCTTTATCAGAGCTGGAAGAGACAATCGTTAAAAAGCAAATCAAGCTGGCGATTATTACGGTACCGGCCCCTGCAGCGCAATCCGTATGTGATCAGTTGACTCAAGCGGGTATCAAGGGGATCTTGAATTTTGCCCCTACGACGATTCGCGCAGGAAAGGATGTTCGCATTCACTATGCGGACGTGACGTCCAACCTGCAAAGCTTGGCCTACTACTTGACATAAGAATGGAGTGTATACTATGAAAAAGACGATCCTCATTCACGCAACAGTCATTACCGTTAACGATACGAATGAAGTCATTTACGATGGTGCCGTAGCATTCGAAGGCAACAAGATTACGTATGTGGGCCCAACTCCTGAGGACCTGTCGGAAGCGGGATACGATGAAGTTATCGATCAAAAAGGAGACTACATACTGCCTGGGTTAATCAACACGCATGGACATGCTGGTATGTCCCTCCTACGTGGTTATGCAGATGATTTGCCGTTACAACAATGGCTGGAAGACAAAATGTGGCCATTGGAGGCGCAATTCACGGGTGACACAGTAAAATGGGGTACCCAACTGTCGCTTATTGAGATGATTCGTACCGGAACTACCACGTTTGTGGATATGTATGACCATATGGATGTTGTGGCGAAGGAAGTCGATGCAGCTGGAATGCGTGCCCGCCTTTGCCGAGGAATGATCGGTCTGTGCTCTGAAGAAGAACGTCAAACAAAGCTGAAAGACGCGACACTTTTTGCAAAAGAATGGCATAATCAGGCAGACGGGCGTATTACCGTCATGATGGCACCGCATGCGCCGTATACCTGCTCGCCTGAATTTATTACCCAAATTATCGAAAAAGCCGATGAGTTGTCCTTGCCGCTTCATATCCATATGTCAGAAACCGCTTGGGAAGTCGGTCAAAACGAGAAGGACTACGGACTGCGTCCAGTCGCTCACTTGGAAAAGCTGGGTATGTTCAATCGTCCAACACTCGTCGCGCACGCTGTTCACCTAACGGATGAAGAAATCGACATTTTGGCAAAATACAACGTGAGAGTTTCTCATAATGTAGTCAGCAACTTGAAGCTGGCAAGCGGTGTTGCGCCTGTTCCGAAAATGTTGGCAAAAGGCGTAAGCGTATCGCTCGGTACAGACAGCTCTGCAAGCAACAACAATTTGAATCTGTTCGAAGAATTGAAGCTCGCTGCGATTTTGCACAAAGGTGTGAACAACGATCCAGTAGCAGTTCCAGCAGAGGAAGCGCTTCGCATGGCTACCCGTTATGGCGCAGAAGGGGTATTCCAAGAAGAAACGCTTGGAAGCATTGAAGTAGGCAAGCAAGCTGACTTGATCGTGATGGATAGCCATCAAGCCCATTTCCACCCGGCGCACCAACCGATTTCACACGTGGTGTACGCAGCAAATGGACGAGATGTGAAAGATACGATTGTAGCGGGTAAATTCTTGATGCGTAACCATAAGCTGTTGACCATTGATGAGGAGCGCGCGATTTACGAAGCGAACCGCGTATTCCAAACGTTAAAACGGTAAAAGGCTCCTGTCAGGTGGGGGACAGGAGTAAGGCAGTGCAGGTGTAGGTAGGGGAATTGGATACTACGACGTTCCGTTGTTCATTTTTGCCACAGCTTTTGTCAGGAGATGATGGCGAAAATGAAGAGTGGGTGTGTGCGACCATTGACGCAAGGGAGACGACAATCCTGCCCAGGAGACGCGGTATTCCTGTAACAGAAACCCAAGTATGTCAGGAGATGTAGTTTGTTGCGAAGATGTCACGCGCTCACCTCCTCGGGGTGTATGTGTAGTATGACCGCCCGACCTTAAGCTATGATTAGCAACTTTTCCGTGTCGTTCTAAAACCTTCCCGTATAGCATAGGCTAAAGACAAAAATGGGACAGGGGGGACGACATGTACATCCGGCCCAAATTGCTGTGGTGGCTCATTCCTATCCTACTCGGTCTATTTCTCCTGGGGATTGTATTGGGGACAGTAAGTCGATCAGCCAATACAGGCAGCACAGATCCTGCGTCTGCGGTCAGACAAACAACAGGAACGGGGCAGACGACAACGGTAGCGGAGCTTTTGGAGCAGATTACGCAGAACGAGGAACGCTCATTTCTGGTTTACATGAAGGATCAGACCTTACATGGGCGATTTCAAAATGAGCAATTTCAGCTCGCAGGAGAAATCGGTGGCCACCAGCTTGAAATAGCCAGAAAAGATGGGCAGCCAGTTTCGGTTCGAATTGATGGCCAGATAAAGGACCATGCTGCACTGCCGTATGCGCTGTTCACCCCGTATGAGCACGCAGTATTGCTCAAGGGAGTTATGCAATCCGTTCGTCCTGAACGCCTTGAAGATACTGCGGGGCAAGGATGGAGTGGATATCGGATTGCGGTTCCACCTGAGAAAGTCTCTTCGTTATTATCGATGTGGCTAGGTCCATCCTTCCCTATTCATGATTTGACTTCGAATGTAACGAACGGAATGAAAGTCAATTACCAACTATGGTACGAGTCAACTACGGGGCAGCTTCGTCAACTGGAGCTGGATTTGCAAATACAAACGGCAGTTGGAGTGAAGAGAGACCAGCTTCGATTCCGATTGTAATGTCAGCCACGTAAAGGAGTTACTTTGCTGTGTTAGTACGAATTATCCTATCAATCGTTGCCGTCATTTTACTTACGGGAGCTGGGTTCGCCTATCACCTGACGGCTTCTGTAGCAGGGGAACGCAATCAATTTGAGGAAACCGTTCGTCAGTGGATCCAGGATCGCACAACGATCACGGAGATTGAATCCATTGATGAATATCGAGGCAAGGAGAGCTACGCTGTCGTCATTGGGAAAAATAAGGCGGGGACACAAGTTGTAGCTTGGATGACTGATCAGAAAGTTAGCTTTGATCGAATGGATCTTGCTGTTCCAAAAAAGAATGTAGAAGAGGCAGTTTATAAGTCCTTCCCACAATCGGAGATCACTCATTTGGTTCCTGGTCTCGAAAACGATAAGAAATTTTGGGAAGTCACTGTAAAAGACAAAGACGGTCGTTATCACTACATTCACTATGATCTATTCACGGGCGCTCTGTTAACCTCATACGTGCTCGCTCCAACCTGAGACGCTTGCATACGACAGGCCTTTTCCTTATGGGAGAAGGCCTGTTTGGCATTCCATCCAACATCTGTATAAGAAATTGATATACTCATATGATATACTTTGGATGTTGCTTAGAGAGAAAACGAGAACGATATTTATGGGGGGAGTAGCCGTGCAGTTGAAAAAGAGCGCAATAGGATTATCTTTGGTGGCAACATTGGCACTCCTGTTCGGAGGATGGTTCTTGTACCAAAAGATGGAGATTGAGGAGCCAATCCGTGCAGAAATTGGCCAAATGCAGTCCGCAACATTGGGCAATTTGGAGATCAGCAAAGATAAAATTCAAATAGATGTAACTGTTACAAAACCAGACACATTTCCAGCAGAATATCGAAATCTGCTAACGGAAACACAAAAGATCGCAGGTGAAAAAGAAGTGGTCATTGACATCGACAATCAGTCGACAGCGATGGACGATATTTGGCAAAGCGGTCAATTTGTGTTTACCGAAGCAGTGGAGTTGCATGAATATAGCCGCATTCCAGCCCTCGTGGCACAATGGAAAAAAGGGAATCAACTCGACGAAGCATCTGCATCGATGGATGACGAAAACATTTATGTTTATTTGAAAAAAGGAACGGAGGATTTTTACACCATCATACCTCGTTCCATTGAAAAAGAGGTGAAGGCACGTGCGTAAGGAAGTACTGATCGGCGTCGTACCTGCACTGTTGATTTTTCTTGTTTTTCTAGGTGTAAACATTACCCCATTTTTGGTGTTCGGAGTCGTACTGGGTGCGCTTTACTTTCTGGTCATCCGTCAGCAAAATGGACAAGGCGGAAATGTCGCCCTCGGTGGGAAAAGAAAAATAAACAAGCATGAGCTGCCGAAATCGGACGTGCAGTTTGCCGATATCGGTGGACAGGAACGCGCCAAAAAAGAGCTGAAGGAATCGCTTGATTTTCTCGTGTATAAGGACAAAATTGAGCAGTACGGGATTCGTCCGATCAAAGGTGTTCTTTTGACAGGTCCTCCTGGTACGGGTAAGACACTGATGGCGAAAGCAGCAGCGAACTATACAAATTCTGCTTTTGTGGCGGCATCAGGTTCGCAGTTTGTAGAGATGTATGTCGGTGTCGGTGCACAACGCGTCCGTGAATTGTTTCAGGAAGCGAAGGCATTAGCAGAGAAAAATGGGCAAGACAGCGCGATTATTTTTATCGATGAGATCGATGTCGTCGGTGGAAAAAGGGATGGTCAACAGCAGCGGGAATACGATCAAACCTTGAATCAACTCTTGACGGAGATGGATGGTGTGGCTACGACCGACAAGCCGCGGGTTTTGGTCATGGCTGCTACGAACCGGAAGGACATGCTCGACGCAGCGCTGTTGCGACCTGGTCGTTTTGACCGTCATATTAGCGTTGATCTTCCAGACAAGCCAGCACGCGAGCAGATTTTGACCATTCACACGGCCAATAAACCGCTAGGCGAGGATGTCACACTGGAAAAAGTGGCACAGGAGACATTCGGATTTTCTGGCGCGCAGCTGGAAAGCGTAGCCAATGAAGCAGCTATTTATGCCATGCGTGACCGTCAGGAAAAAATCACTGCGAAGCATTTTGCCTATGCCGTAGACAAGGTTATGCTCGGGGAGAAGGTAGACCGTCAAGCATCAGAGGAAGAGAAGAAGCGTGTTGCTCTTCATGAATTGGGCCATGCCATTGTCAGTGAGAGCGTGCGACCAGGCTCTGTCTCGCAGGTCACGCTGAGTCCACGAGGCAAAGCATTAGGATACGTCCGACAAAATCCGATGGAAGACCGCTATCTGTATACCAAGGAAGCGATGGAGAAGCAAATCATGGTTAGCCTTGGAGGAGCCGTAGCGGAGGAAATCTACTACGGTGGGCGCAGCACTGGATCGAAGAATGACTTCGAGCAAGCGCTGGGAATGGCACAGGAAATTGTACAAAGCGGTATGTCCGATCTGGGGATTGTACATTTGCAATATGTGGATAAGAACCGGATTCATGACGAGGTTGAGCGTCTGCTGGAAGGATTGCTCGCAGAAACCCGCAATCTTTTGAGACAGTATGACTCCGTATTCCAAACAGGCTTGTATACATTGTTGGAAGCGGAAGTTCTGCAAGGCGATGAGTTCAGGGCGCTATTGTCACAAACGAAGGAAGAAGTTGCTGTATAAGTAAGATGAAGAACCTGTTAGCCAATGGAAGAGTTGGCGAAGCAGGTTTTTTTGTGTTAGCTGGCAACTTGAGCAAATCAGGATGAAACAATTTTGTAGACACGGTGCCAAATAGGGAAATGGTTGAATATCTTACAAAAGTGATACGGGAATGAAATCAGGAGGCAAGGAGACCCTATGGCCAATGTGAACCGGCGAAAAGCAAACAAAAGTCTGAGCAAAACCTTTAGGCAGACCATGCACGAGTTACCGCTCTCATATACATCATCACCCGATCGGGAGTGGATGGAAGACCTCGAATTAAATCTGCTTGAAAGTAATTTGGAGAGCAGTCACAGAATACCTCCCATTTCTGCTGCCACACCGAAAGAGCAACAACAACCGATTCCCAAAGTACCCAAGCAGGACCTATCCTCCAAACAGGACTCGCTTTCCAGACAGGATTTAACTCCCAGGCAGGATTCGACTTCCAAACAGGACTCGTCTTCCAGACAGGATTCACCTTCCAAACAAAACGTATCGTCTAAACAAAGCGTATCCTCTAAACAAAGCTCAACTACCAATCCAAACTTTTATTCGAAGGTCATCAAAGACCGAAATGATGATCGTGTCCAATCTTTTGTTTATACAGACGACTTGACAGATCAATCGGTGACAACAGAAAAAATTGCGAACCGTGCCATTGACGCGTCCAAGATTAAGCAAGGCGCCGTGGATAATTCGATTCTAAAGGATTATGCCGTGGATAGCAGCAAACTCGCGGACAAGAGCGTAACTTCCACCAAACTCGCACCGCATTCAGTACAGAGGGATCATTTGGGGCAGGGAATCGTAAGCGGCGAGCATTTGCAGGATTATTCGATTTCCGCACAAAAATTGATCAACCATAGCATTACATCCGAGAAGTTAGCCGATAAAACCATCGACTCGATGAAATTTGCCGACCACTCGATCCAAAGCAAGCATATTCAGGAGCAAGCGATCACGAATGAGTTGATCCAGGATCAATCGATTACCTCAGAAAAAATAAAGATGGGGACCATTCAGACAAGTAATCTCGCCAATTATGTGATCAACACCGTGAAGATTGAGGATGGAGCCGTCACGGGCGATAAATTACGCGATGGTGCAGTAACATCCACGAAGATAGACGAAGATGCAATTGAGTCTCAACATATTCGTGAAGGCTCCATTTACCATCATCATCTCACGGAAGAGCTGATAGATGGCAGTAATATTAGCGCTGGAAGCATCACGGATCATCACATTGCATTTCAGGCCATTTATAGCCAGCATTTACATCCAGAAGCGGTGACCAGTGATAAGGTAGGGCCATACGCGATATTAACCGAGCATTTGGACAACAACAGTGTCACGGCAGAAAAGCTCGCCAAAGAATCAATCGGCAGCACACATTTACAAGCTGGCAGTGTCCTATCGAGTCACTTGCAAGATGGGATGCTGACGGCTAAAAAAATTGGGGATCAGCAGATTACCACAGCCAAGATAGCTGATAAGGCTATTACTACCGACAAATTGGCGAACAGGAGTGTAGGAGAGCAACACTTGCTTGATGAGAGCGTGAGTTCACGACATCTGATTGACGGGACCATTCGCTCAGAAAAGCTGGCAAGAAGATCTATAGAAGAACAGCATTTAACTGACAGAATCATTGGGGGCAATCATCTACGCGAGTACATCATCCAGACCCAGCATCTGCATGACCACTTGGTAACCACCTCAAAATTGGCACCAGAATCTGTTTCCACAGACAAAATTTCAGATCTAAGCATTACGACAAGCAAACTTGGAGATGCCGTCATCACAGCGCCCAAAATAGCCAAAGATGCGATCAAGACACGCCATCTCGGCAGATCAGCCGTCACGGGGGAAAAGATTGCGGAAAAAGCAATTTCATCTGCACATCTCAACACTCACATCATTCAAGCTGACCATCTCCAGGGTAACTCCATTTCTAAGGAAAAAATACAGGACGGAAGTGTCACTCGAGAGAAAATAGCCGATCAGAGCATTGATGCGAGCAAGCTGGATAGCCATTCCGTTCATGGTGCTCATGTCATAAAAGGCAGCTTGGATGGAACTCATATTAAGGAAGGGACGCTCAAAGGAAATCATCTTGTTAGCAGGAGCATAACAGAACAGCATCTGCAAAACCGGATCATTACGCAGGAAAAACTGGCAGAGGACTCCGTGACCGGTTCTAAAATTGCGTCCAAAGCTGTCACTACCCATCACATTGCGGATCAGTCTATTGATGCTGAGAAATTATCCTTTCCGGTAATTGAGACGCATAATCATATAGGAGTAACCTTGCAACAATACGGTTTTGTCCCCTTCAGACTTTCTGCCGCAAGCAAGTCTACAGATGTGACCGTTCGATTGCCACAGCCTTATGCGGATACCCATTATTGTATGGTGGCGATGACAAACCAACCGGGCATTTATACGTCGCTCAAATATACGAAAAGGACTTCCGCGATCATCACAGTATTTCGCAATCAAGAGGGGCAGGAAGCGACAGGTGTGATTCACTGGATCGGGATTGGAGTAAAAGGAGTAGATGTTCCACACGAAATGTTGGAATGGTCAACAGAGAGGGGACAACTGGGGGCAGAAGAAGTCGAAGAAGATCACGACTTTGAAGAGGAAGACATGAATGATGAAGATACGGATGATGAGGACATGGAAGACCAAGATACGGATGATGAAGACGTGGAATATGAGGACATGGAAGACGAAGATACAGACGATGAAGATGAGGAAGATGAGGATATGGAAGACGAAGATACGGATGAGGAAGACATGGAAGATGAGTACAGGGACGAGGATGACATGGAGGATCACGACACGGATGAAGATGAGGAAGGCACAGATGAAAGTGATCTCGAACAAGATTATGAAAGTACTGAAGAATACGATAGCGATATCGAGAACGATAAATAATTCGGTAGGAAACAACAATGGGGCGAGTGGATGATTCAGGAGCAGGGAGGCCGATGCTGAGATCAGGTCTCCCAAATGCACATTTGTTTACATAATTAAATTGTGGTTAACATTATGTAGGGATACTTTCATTGAATTTGCAGGCCCCCAATAGTATAATTGTTTGGTATACTTAGTCTGTATTTGCGTGGCATGGTAAATGGAGGGAATCATTCAATGTTGACGACGATTGCCCGAATCGGGCAGCATGTTGGACAAGAAGTACGCCTAGGATGCTGGTTATACAATAAACGCAGCAGCGGCAAGATTCAATTTTTGCAGCTCCGCGACGGATCTGGCTTCATCCAAGGGGTAGTAGTCAAAGCAGAAGTAGCAGAAGAAGTGTGGGAGAATGCATCGCAGCTCACACAAGAAAGCTCACTTTACATAACCGGTGTAGTTCGTGCGGATGACCGTGCACCAAGCGGTTACGAACTGACAGTAACAGGTGTGGAAATTATTCAGATCGCCCAGGAATATCCGATTTCCTTGAAGGAACACGGTGTTGACTTCCTCATGGACCATCGCCACCTGTGGCTGCGTTCTCCACGTCAGCGTGCAGTCATGGCTGTGCGTTCCGAGGTGATTCGCGCCATGTATGAGTTCTTCCACGAGAACGGTTTCGTAAAAGTAGATCCACCAATTTTGACACCGACCTCTGCGGAAGGCACCACCAATCTGTTCCATACCAAATATTTTGATGAGGATGCGTATCTCTCGCAGTCCGGCCAGCTTTATATGGAAGCAGCCGCTATGGCGTTAGGTCGCGTTTACTCTTTCGGTCCAACTTTCCGCGCCGAAAAATCCAAGACACGTCGTCACTTGATCGAGTTCTGGATGATCGAGCCGGAGATGGCTTTCGTGGATCACGAAGAAAATCTGCGTATTCAAGAAGCGTTTGTTTCTCATGTGGTACAATCCGTATTGAAAAACTGTGAGCGCGAACTGAAAACGTTGGAGCGCGATACAACAAAACTGCAAAATGTAACGGGATCGTTCCCACGTATCTCTTATGATGATGCGATCAAACTCTTGCAGGAAAAAGGTAGCGAGATCAAATGGGGGGACGACTTCGGAGCACCGGATGAGACGATGATTGCGGACCACTTCGACAAGCCTGTTTTCATCACCCATTATCCTACCGAAATCAAGGCTTTCTACATGAAGCCTCACCCTGAACGTCCAGAGGTGGTTCTGTGCGCGGATATGATCGCACCGGAAGGCTACGGTGAAATCATCGGGGGTAGCCAGCGGATTGATGATCCAGAACTCTTGGAGAAACGTTTTGCTGAGCATGAGCTTTCGGAAGAGGCTTATCGCTGGTATATGGATCTGCGCAAATATGGTACAGTTCCTCACTCCGGCTTCGGTTTGGGTCTGGAGCGCACCGTTGCATGGATTTGCGGTCTGGATCATGTGCGTGAAACCATTCCATTCCCACGCATGCTGAATCGTCTCTACCCATAGAGTTTCTTTATCGATGAACGATCTACACCCTGTTGCGCGAGGGCAGCAGGGTGTTCCTATTGTTTGAAAGCGCGTTTTACGCACTCCCTTGTTATTCCAACCCAGAGGTGAATATGCGTTATGGACTCCCATATATTGCAACTGTTGCAAGAAGGAGCAACATCCGTCTCCAACCTTCTTTTAAAAATGTATAAGCGTATGTCATTGACTGATGACGAGATGATGCTACTGATTCATCTGCTGTCCTTTCAGCAGGAAGGGAATCGATTCCCGACCTTAACAGAGCTGGAGGAACGCATGTCCATGACGAGCAGGAGATTGATTCAATCTCTTCAAAAGCTATTAAAAGAAGATTGGATTACGATAGATGAGTTTATCGATCCACAAACGGGCATGCGTCATGAGCAATACAATTTGACCCCCTTGTACAAAAAGCTGTACCACACCTGGCGGGAGCAGCAAGTAGACCCGAGAAGCATGGACCCTTTTATGGAAGTGGCTGTTTCTCTGGATGCCGAACCTGTTGCCATTTACGCTCGTTTCGAGCAGGCATTTGGCCGCCCGCTAGCGCCGTTTGAATTGGAGAATATCCATATGTGGACCGAACAGGACGGCTATCAGGAAGAATTGATTTTGACCGCTTTGCGTGAGGCTGCAACCGTCGGTAAGCTCCACATCCGCTATATCGACAGGATCTTGCTCGAGTGGCAAAAGCAACAGATAACAACCGTAGAACAAGCGCGTCTTTACAGCTTGAACTTCCGTAGACAAGCAAATATGAGAGACCACGGGCAACCGCTTTGATTTCATCCAAATCAAGCGGTTTTTTCTATGTCACCGTACACGTACCCATTTTCCTTGGCTGTCATAACATATTACGTAGATGCAAGCTTCAGGAGGCGATAACTTGTGGAAAAACGGAAAAAATGGGATCTGTCTCATTGGGTGACACCAGGTGTGTTTTCAGGGAGTTATGTCGTAGATGAGGCAGTTCAACGTATTTCAATTGTAAAAGCCAATGAAAAGCAAGAAGAGGAAGTAACGGAAAACGTCCAGGAGTTGGTCGTAAATACAACAGCAGAGCAGCCAAAGGAACTGGTCTTGGAGCCTACCTTTGAAATTATTATGAGAGAGACAGACGAGGCTGTCGTGGAACAGGTTCACAAGTTTGAGCAAGAAGTGATGGAACTGAAAGAGGCGCTTGCGTCGTGGGAAGAAAGATGGGAGAAGCTTGAAGAAAACCATACCAAACAATTGCAATACTTGTATCAAGTAGTTCTTTCACTGAAAAAGGAGTGGGAGATCGAGCGAAATGAACATCGCAATTATTAGTCCGGGCCCCTTTTCAGTGCCACCGGTCAAAGGAAGCTCGGTCGAGCACGATATTGACGAGGTCACAAAGATGATTGAGCCTATGCATAACGTAACCATCTACACTCGTCAATGTGCAACCTATCCTACCTCATCCGTGGAAGAAAACCGGCAGTTCATTCGCGTCCCGTATCAAGGGCCAAAGCCTTATTTGCGCCGGATTATTAACCATATCAAGAAGAACAAGCCAGATGTCATCCTCGTGGAAAACAGACCAATCTATGTTCTCACATTAAAACGCCATTTTCCCAAGATCCCAATCTTTGTAAATATGCACTCTCACGTGTATGGATCACAGCCGACCATCAGCAAGGAAAATATGCGGCGCTCCGTTCGACTGGCAACAGGCTTTATTACGAACAGTGAATTTTTACGTCAACATTTTATTCGGACGTGCAAGATTCCTGCAAATAAAATTCATGCGGTTCACCTCGGGGTTGATGTCACGCCTTATCAGGTTGCAAAGATAGCAGTCAAAAAAATGCGTCAAGAACTCGGGTTGAAGCCAGATGATCGCGTCTTGTTTTATGCCGGAAGACTCATGCGCGGCAAAGGGGTACATGTGCTGATCAAAGCATTTCGCCGGGTGAGCAAACAAGACCCGAAAGCCAAACTCGTCATTGTCGGCGGTACGGGATACGGCAGTAATCGCTTGAATCCGTATGTTCGTGAGCTCAAGCGCCTTGCGAAGCCGTTGGGGGAAAAGGTGCGTTTCGTCAATTTCGTTCCATCCGCAAAAATGCCGCTTTACTACCAAATTGGGGATGTCGTGGCGACACCGTCTGTTTGGAAAGAAGCGTTTTGCCGTGTCAATTTAGAAGCAATGGCTTCCGGAAAGCCCGTCATTTCCACTCCACGCGGCGGCATTCGTGAAGTTGTTGCCCACGAGAAAAGTGGCTTTATCATCCCGCCAAAAGATTGGGAAAAAGGATTGCCCGCTGTCTGGGAACTGTTGTGGAGTTCACCTGCTGTCCGGAATGAAATGGGCAAACAGGCCCTCCAGCGAGCCAAGTTTTTCTCTTGGTATGCAACTGCGCAGGGCTATCTGAACATATTTGAATCAGTCGTTCCAACACGAAGTGAAGAGAAACAACAGCTTTTAAAAACAGGATAGTTCGAGTGGAAATGATATAGGTGGTTGCCTTTTCTTGTGTCATTGTGGACGTCTGCCCTGTCCAGCAATCCAGATACGCATACCTTATAAGTATCGCAGAGCACAACTGGGGAGTGATACTTGTGAAAGGGTTAATCTTGTGTGCTGGACGTGGGTCGCGACTGCACCCCTTTTCCTATTCGCAACCGAAAACCCTCCTCCCTGTGGCCAATCACCCGGTCTTACACTATTGCATTCGCAAACTGCGTGAAGTGGGCATTCAGGACATTGGCATCGTGATACATCCTTCTCAATCACAGATTCCTCCCATGGTGGGTGATGGTAGTCAATTCGGGGCTACCATTACGTTTATCAGGCAGGAGGTACGACTGGGAATTGCCCATGCAGTCCAGCTAGCGCAACCGTTTTTGCAAGACGAACCGTTTATCTTGCTACTAGGTGATAATTTATTGATGGATTCGCTTCACGGGCTTACCAAAGCGTTTGCGAAGGGGAAATCTGACGGTGTCGTGATGCTAAGTCAAGTGGAGAGACCACAGGATTATGGGATCGCAGAAGTACAAAAAGGACGACTAATCTCTGTAGAGGAGAAGCCACGTCAGCCAAAGAGCAACCTCGCTGTGATTGGCGCATACCTGTTTACGCCACCTATTTTTGAGTCAATTGCTACCCTACAGCCATCTCCCCGAGGCGAACTAGAAATAACGGATGCGATTCAATCGATGATTAATCGCGGATTCAAATTGGCTCACTCCGTTACCAACGGAAAATATTCGGATGTGGGAACTATTGATCGCTGGCTGGAGGCCAACCAGTGGATGCTTACGAGGGAGCTAGGCAATCAACATCAAATTGGCAAAGGAACGATTGTAAAAAATTCGAAGATTACGGGTCCCGTACTAATCGGTGAAGATTGTGTGATCGAAAATTGTCAAATCGGACCCTACGTCTCGATCCAAAATGGCGTAAGCTTGAAAAATTGCTCGTATCTCGAAAATAGTATCTTGCTGGAAAACTGCTCGTTGCATGACATTGCCTGGAAAATAACTAACAGCGTTTTCGGCCGCTCATCGATGATGACGGGTCAATCTTCTAACAGTACGGGAGTCTTCATTGTAAGCGACAAATCGTCCATTTGCATTCCGGCTGTAAAGAGGGAGGACGTATGAATCCGACCTTTACTGTAGTCATTCCGACATACAATCGCGCCAAGTTTATTCGCAAAGCCATCAAAAGCGTCTTGAATCAGACCTCAAAAGATTGGAAGCTGCTGATCATTGACGATGCGTCCACCGATCGCACCAGAAGTAAAATTGAAAAATATATGTACCACCCAAACATTATGTATCATCGAATGGAACAAAATTCTGGAATCGGCAAAGTCATGAATCAGGCATTGTCAATGGTGGATACCCCATATCTCGTACAACTCGACTCCGATGACTGGTTACCGAAACGAACGCTGGCCGTACTCAAAAAGTACATTCACAAAAGCAAGAAAAGCACAGCTCTCTTCTACGGAAACATGAACATCTGGAAAGTTAGGCGCGGAAAATATACCAAGTCTATTAAGGTGAAGCACAAGACATTTCATAACAAATACCAGTTTCTGAAATACAATCGCTGGATGGTTTCTCCACGTTGCTATCGTGTTGAAGCCCTACATCAAGTGGGTGGTTGGGATACCTCGGATCGATACGAGGGAAGGATTATGGAGGATCGGCGAATCATTTTGCGATTAATTGAAAAGTATCGGGTGAGGTACATCAACCAAACCCTTTACAACCGGACGAAGCATAAAGGTCAGCTCACGGATAGCAAGATGAAGTTTCGCCGTAATTATTTGCGGAAAAAAACATTCAAATTTTATCTGAAAAGGTGGGGCAAGAAGTACAAGGCCATCTATGGTTACAAGAACGGTTATTTAGTCATTAAAAGGCTCAAGAAAGTGAGGCGTCGGAGGCGATGAAGAAAGCTCTTGTCACCGGCTGTGCAGGTTTTATTGGGTCTCATTTGACGCAGCGATTGTTGAACGATGGCGTGACAGTCATCGGGATCGACGGATTCATCGATAACTACGATGTAGCTGCGAAACTGCGTAATCTGGCCGAAATAGGAAAGCACCCCGCCTTCACCTTCCACTCCACAACGCTTCAGACCGGGCGTTGGGACATTTGGCTCGAGAACGTCGATGCTGTTTTCCATCTCGCTGCCTTGCCAGGTGTGAGAAACAGCTGGGGAAAATCCTTTGCTGATTATGTTAGCCATAATATTTTGGCCACACAAGAATTGCTGGAGGCGTGTTTGCAAAGACCGAAGCCACCTGTCATCGTGGTCTCGTCTTCCTCTTCGGTATACGGAACGATGCAAGGGACAGTAACCAATGAAAATGCGCCTCTTCGCCCAGTTTCCCCCTATGGGGTGACCAAGGAAGCGATGGAGCAAATCTGCTCGGTTTATGTAAAAGCTTATGGACTCCCGGTTAGCATGCTTCGCTACTTTACGGTATATGGTCCCAGACAGCGTCCAGATATGGCTTTTCATCGTTTCTTTCGTCAAATGCTGAAAGGCGAGCAGGTCATCGTCTATGGTGATGGACAGCAATCACGAGACTTTACGTATGTAACAGACGCGGTAGAGGCGAACCTGCTCGCTGCACAGCATGCAGTTCCTGGTGACATTTTTAATGTGGGTGGAGATCGGGAAATCAAGCTCATCGATGTGCTGTCCATCATGGGCACGTTAATGAATCTGACTCCTCGCATTACGTATCAAAATGGGCCGGCAGGTGACTCCTTACGAACCTGTGCGGATATCCAATTTGCCCAACAACGCTTGGGATACAAACCAAAAGTGACGCTAGAAGAGGGCCTTCGCCATCAATTAGCAGAGATTCGTTCGCAATCAAAGGGGTAACACCCGTCATAAAGGAGGCCAGTTGCATGCATCGGGTCCTCGTTTATCGCAGAAAGTTTCTTCCCAAGAGTGAAACATTTATTTACGAGCAATTGCTTGGACATCAAGTGGTCAAACCCGTGGTGTTGACCCGACAGCGAGCCTTTAACCGAAAACAATTTCCTTATTCGCCGGTCTATGTGCGCAAGCATATGGCCGGCCTCTCCACTTGGCTGCGACAAAAGAAAATTAAATGCCTGCACGCCCGTTTTGGTCCTGCTGGATTAGAATTGCTTCCTTATGCACAAAAAAGCAAGCTCCCCCTGATCACTTCCTTTCACGGCTTTGATGCGACTAAACGCGTAAAAGAAAATCCAGTGTACAGAAGGTCCCTTATGCGTCTCTTTCGAAAGGGCCAGGCGTTTACAGTCGTCAGCAATCACATGAGAAAGCGCTTGATTCATCTGGGCTGTCCCCCGTCCAAAATTACCCTTATCCGCTCAGGAATTGATTTGCGCAAATTTCCCATGCTGCCGCCTCAACCCGTGGAAAATGGGGAGTACCGTTTACTTAGCGTAGGAAGACTGACTGAAAAAAAGGGGATGGATACGCTTATCAAGGCGTTTGCTCACGTGCATAAAAAACATCCCAAGGCAAAGCTGATCATCGTCGGTGATGGAGAAGAAAAAAAGAAGCTCAAACGACTGATCAAGAAAAACAGGTTAGGCACACAAGTCGTGCTCAAAGGAGCTCTGCCACATCGTGAAGTCCAGCGTGAACTGGCCAAGTGCCATTTGTTCATCATCGCATGCAAGACCGCGAGAAATGGCAATCAAGAGGGGATTCCCAATGTCATCATGGAAGCGATGGCTAGTGGACGCCCTGTCATTTCCACCTATCACGCGGGGATTCCGGAGCTGGTCGAAAACAAAGTGACGGGATATCTGGTGCCGGAGAAATCACCTACTGCGCTTGGGAAAATGATAAACCGAGTACTATCAGAAAGTCACGAGTGGGCACAGATCACGGCGGAGGCTCGACAGAAAGTAGAAAAAAACCATGATATCCATAAGCAACGGATGAAGCTAGAAGAGCTCTATTTGCGTGTGTCAAAAAAATGATGAGGTGAAGGAATGAAAGTTGCCGTTATTGGGACCGGCTACGTAGGTTTGACAACTGCTGTTTCCCTTGCCATGAACGGTCATCAGGTGACTGGTATTGACCTCGTTGCATCCAAAGTAGAAAAATTGCGCCAAGGGATTTCGCCGATTTACGAGCCGGGCTTAGATGAGGCATTGAAAAAAGTATTGGATGATGGCGCGCTCACTTTTTATACGGATCTGACAGAGGCGAAGGATGCAGAAATTTTTTTCATTTGTGTAGGGACACCTGAAGCAGCAGACGGCACAGCCGATTTAACCTATTTACTCGGGGCAGTTTCTGACATTGAAAAGGTACATTCGCTCGCACCGCAAGAACGCATCGTGGTAATCAAGAGTACCGTACCAGTCGGAACAGGGGAAAAAGTAGCGGGGATGCTGGCTGGCTGCCAAGGGATATCTGTTGCATCCAACCCGGAGTTTTTACGGGAAGGGAGTGCATTGTTGGACGCATTGGAGCCTTCGAGAATTGTCATTGGCGTAGATAATTCACAGGCAGCGGATCGCATGGAGGAACTGTACAACCGTGTGAAGGCACCGCGAGTAGTCACGACCAGAGCAAACGCGGAGCTGATCAAATACGCTTCAAATGCATTTTTGGCCACCCGAATCTCCTTCATGAATGAGCTAGCACGGTTAAGTACTGCGCTGGGGACGGATATCGTGACGATCTCGAGAGGAATGGGAATGGACAGCCGAATCGGTCCGCAATTTTTACGGGCCGGAGTAGGCTATGGCGGCTCCTGTTTTCCGAAGGATACGATTGCGCTATTGCAGCTAGCAGCTGAGCACAATATTCAATTAAGCATTTTGGATAAAGTGCGAGAGGTGAATAATACGCAGCCTGCCTGGTTTTTGGAGCAGTTGTGCTTGCAACTCCCTGATCTGAAAGGGAAACAAATTGCCGTTCTGGGGTTGACATTTAAACCGGATACGGATGACATCCGCGAAGCGCCATCGCTCAAATTGATAGAAGCACTTCTGCAAAAAGGTGCTTCGGTGAAGGCGTTCGATCCGATTGGAGCATCTGGTGTCAGTAAGCAGTTTCCACAGATCACGTATTCGCAATCTGCGACAGAAGCATGCGAAGGAGCACACGCCGCATTATTGGTCACAGAATGGGAACAGTGTGTCCAACTGGATTGGAAACAGGTTCACCAAAGCATGGAGCTGCCGATCTTGGTAGACGGTCGAAATGCCTGGCCGAACCAGGAGGTAAAGGAAGCAGGCTTTCATTATATCGGAGTAGGAAGAAGCTGACTTTTCCATTTCGGGAAAGCTCAGCTTTTTTTCTGTGGAAAACATGAAAGCGTCTGATTGATTTGAACCTGTAGGCATAATACGATAGGATACACATATGGATGATTTGACCATTTCATCTTACATGAATAACGAGGGAGTGATCACGGTGAATAAAAGCAAAACACTGCCGAAACGCAGTGACGTCCCCGCTGAATACAAATGGCGTCTTGAGGACATGTATCCCACGGATAATGATTGGGAAGCGGACGTTCAAAAAGTAAAACAGCTCACAGAAAAAATCGCAGCAATGAAAGGCTCTCTGGCTACTTCCGGTAAACAGTTGCTGGCCGTGTTGACTCTGCAAGATGAATTGTTGAAGACGCTTGACCAAGTGTACGTCTATGCACGTATGCGTCGTGACGAAGACAATGCGAATAGCAAGTATCAAGGGCTAACCGACAGAGCGACCAGCCTGAGCACGCAAGTATACGGTTCCATTTCGTACATACAGCCGGAGATTTTGGCGATTCCGACGGAAGACTTGCAAACGTGGATCAAAGAAGTTGAGGGTCTTGAGCACTACCGCATTTTGTTGGAAGAGATTACTCGCTTCAAGCCACATACGCTATCCGCCGAGGAAGAAGCATTGCTGGCAAACATGAGTGAGCTTGCGTCCTCGCCTTCTAAAATTTTTGGGATGCTCAACAACGCTGACATGAAATTTCCGATGATCACGGATGAAAACGGCGAGGAAGTCGAGCTGACCAAGGGACGCTATACGCAGTTCATGGAAAGCAAAGACCGACGCGTGCGCAAAGAAGCATTCGAAGCGTTGTACAGTACGTATGGCAAGTTCCGCAATACGATCGCAGCCTCGCTGACATCTGCCATCAAAGGGGATGTTTTCTACGCGCGGACGAGAAAATATCCGTCTGCCCTGTACGCAGCCTTGTTTGCCGACAATGTGGAGCTCCCTGTGTACGATAACCTGATTGCAACAATCCACGAGCATCTTCCGCTTATGCACCGTTACATTGCCTTGCGCAAAAAATTATTGGGTGTAGATGAATTGCACATGTACGATTTGTACGTGCCGATAGTACCTGAGACGGACATGAAAATCCCGTATGACCAAGCTGTCTCAACGATCAAAGAAGCACTTCATCCACTGGGTGAGGAGTACGGTCGCATTTTGGAAGAGGGCTTTACCAACGGTTGGATCGATGTGCATGAAAACGAAGGGAAGACAAGCGGAGCTTACTCATGGGGCGCTTATACGTCGCATCCGTTTGTCCTCATGAACTATCAGGACAACGTCAATAACATGTTTACGCTCGCGCATGAGATGGGGCATGCTTTGCATAGCTACTATTCCAATCACGCACAGCCTTACACGTATGCTGATTACAAGATTTTCGTAGCAGAAGTAGCCTCCACATTGAACGAAGCACTTCTGATGAATCATTTGCTCGAGACGACGACAGACAAGAAACAACGTATGTACCTGATCAATCACTATCTGGAGCAGTTCCGTGGCACCGTATTCCGTCAAACCATGTTTGCTGAGTTTGAGAAAATTGTGCACGCAAAAGAAGAGCAGGGAGAGCCGCTCACAGCCGAATCTCTCAGTACGATTTACCGTGAGCTCAATGTTGCCTATCACGGTCCAGATATGGTCGTAGACAGCGAAGTTGATTTGGAATGGGCACGGATACCTCATTTCTATCGCGGATTCTATGTGTATAAGTACGCGACTGGCTTCTCGGCCGCGACGTCTCTTTCGAAGCAGATTTTGGAGGAAGGTCAGCCAGCCGTGGATCGTTATTTACAGTTCCTCAAGGGCGGCAGCTCGGATTATCCGCTCAATCTGCTAAAGGGCGCAGGCGTAGATATGACGTCGCCAACACCGATTGCAGAAGCATTGAGTGTCTTCAAGGAATTGCTCGAAGAACTGGAACAGCTGGTCGAACAATAAAATGGATCAAATCCTAAGGCAGTTCAGGTCTATGACTTGACTGCTTTTTTTTGTAAATTTTTCTTCAAGATCGTCCAATAAAAGGTAACTTTCCCAGTTATCTTACGTATCTATTTATGCGCTGTTCGGTACTGTTATCCGTCTCGGGGCGGAGATGAATTTCCACCCGCTGACTGTTTTGCAGCGGAGGTAAAAACTGGCACAATTACGCCATGAGGAATGATTGTGAAAATTTGGAGGAATTCTTGTGAAAAAACGGGCATCCATTATTCTGGCTTCGGTCATGTTGGTCGCTGCTGGTTGTTCAGCACCAGCACCAGAGGCACCGCAGCAGACAGAGGTAAAGGCAAAGGTAGTAGAGGTTGTAAAGGTACAAAAGGCAACAAAGCCAGTGATGCTCGCAGTCACAGGGATGGTGGAAGCCAAGCGTGACGCGGTACTGTCGTTTGGTACAGGCGGAACAATCTCAGCGATCTCCGCGACCAAAGGAGCAAAAATCGCGCAGGGTCAGTTATTGGCCACATTGGATACGCGTTACCACCAAAAAGAAATTGCAGCGGCACAGGGGCAGGTAGAGGAAGCAGCAGCGCGTAAAATCAAGACGTTAAAAGGTGCGACAACAGAAGCACTTGAACAGAAACGTTTGCAAGTAAAAAGTGCGCAAGACAGCCTGGATAAAGCAAAGCAGGATCTCGCAACAAGTGAGAAGCTGTTTGCCGGTGGAGCCATTTCGCAAAACGAAATAAATGCAAGTAAACGGGCTGTTACGCAAGCAGAGATTACACTGCGTGACGCTCAGCTATCTCTAAATGAGCTACAAAAAGGAGCAGAGCCAGAAGATGTCATGGTCGCCAACGCATCGATTAAAGCTGCTGCCGGCGGTGTAGACCGTGCGAAGAAGAGCTTGGATGATGCGAAAATTCAGGCGCCATTTGCGGGAACAGTCGTGGATGTAAGGCTGCAAAGGGGAGAGCAGGCTTCTCCAGGTCAAGAAATTATTCGTATTGTCGATTTGTCTGACGTAAAAGTAACCTTGGATGTCTCCAATGAATTGATCGGTCAATTCCGTGAGAAAACGAAGGTGCAGGCTTTGTCGGACGATGGTAAGAAAAGTGAAGGAACCATTGCATTTATATCTCCAGTTGTGAACAAGGATACTGGGAAGTACCGCGTCGAGATCACGATTCCGAATGCAGATGGTTACTGGCGTGGAGGAATGGCCGCGACAATTGAGATACCGCGCCAAGTGAATGGCTTCCTCGTGCCGCTGGAAAGTGTCGGCGTGAGTCAAACCGACCATTACGTGATGGCAGTAGAGAATGGCCTGACTGTAAGAAAACCAGTGAAAACCGGTCAAATGGTCGGAGACTCTATCGAAATCGTATCTGGAGTGAAAGAAGGCGACCAGCTCCTTAGCAGTGGAATTACATTCTACGTCGAAGGGCAAAAAGTAGAGGCGAAGGGAGAATAGTTGCATGAACAAGATGATTCTCTTTTTGCTTAAGAGACAACTGATTGTCTATTTGTTTACTTTTTTGCTCGTCATTGCCGGACTGGGGTCCTTGTTCAGCTTTAATATTGAATTGGTACCGAAAACGAACTTCCCGGACATTTTTGTTCGGATATCGGGTGGGTCACTTCCTCCTGAAGAGATGGAAGAGAAAATAACGAAAAAAGTAGAACAAGAGCTAAAATCGATTAATGATATTAAAAAATATTCTTCTTCAACGAGTGCTGGGCACGTAAGCATCAATATTTCTGCGAACGAAGGAAAAGGCGAGCAAGTCAAGCAAGATGTGCAAAATGCCGTTAACCGCCTTCGCAATGGGTTCCCGAAAGCCATTGATTCCGTAGAAGTCAACCAGAGCAGCTTTGGTGGCGAACAGATGATTGACTATGCTCTCGTAGGTGCTGATCCGAAGACGATGCTGAGTCTGGCCAAAACATCGATCAAGGACCGCATTGAGGAAATCGAGGGAGTCAAGGAAGTATCGGTTTCTGACCGAAGCTTCGAAAATAAAATTGCCATTTCTCTGTTGCCTGAGCGATTGAATGCATATCAAACCAATCCTGCAGCAGTCATCTCGCAACTGCAGGATACGAACTGGAAACAAGGGATTGGGACGCTGGAGAACAAAGGTTTTGACACAGTAGTCATGATCGACAATTCGTACCAAAACGCGGAGGAAATGAGGGCTCTGTCGATCGATACGCCGAAGGGAGCGGTTTCCCTAGATCAGCTCGCAGACATTGAAGACCTGCGTGGAAAAGTGAAGGATCAAGTAGCGCTTACGAACAGCTCCGTTTTTGTTCATTTGAGCGTTACACGATCGGATGGTTATGATTTGATTACCACGCAAGCGAAGGTAGAAGAGGTTGTTCGCGAATTAAATGCAGAAGCGAATGGCAAATATACCATCAAAGTCATGTTTGAAGGAGCGTCCTTCATTAAGCATGCGGTTTCCAACCTCAGTCGTGATGTGATGATTGGTGGAGCGCTTGCGATTATCATCCTGTTCGTTTTCCTTCGTAACTGGAGGGTTACTCTCGTTATTGCAACGACGCTGCCACTCTCTGCTTTGATGACATTTATCGCGATGAAAATCGGCGGGTACAACATAGACATGATCAGCTTGTTGTCCTTGAGCTTATCCGTCGGATTGATTGTTGACGCCGCGATTGTGGTGCTGGAGAGTATTTATCACTATCGAGAGAAAGGCGAGGAGCTCAAACAGGCGATTGTAAAAGGAACGAGAGAAGTACTGACGCCTGTATTTACTTCGCAGCTTACGATTATTATCGTTTTCTTGCCGCTCGTCCTTGCAGATTTTGAAGACTGGCTCAAACCGATTTTGGGAACAATCGCGTTTACCGTATCTGCTGCTATTATCGCTTCAACAATCGCCGCATTCTTTTTTGTTCCCGTATTCTCCAATCGCTTCTTGCAAAAGGATAAGCACGTTTCGCTAGAAGGTGAAGGGAAAGAACACTTTATCATCCGTGCGTTCAGCGGACTTTTGCAAATTGCGATTAGACATCGCGTCAAAACGATTTTACTGGCGATTTTGATGCTAGTCGGATCAGCATTCCTTACGCCAATGATGAAAACTGGCCAAGGGATCAATCCAAATGAAAATATCATTTTTGCCAATATTGACATGCCGATTGGGTCTACACTGGAAAAAACACAAAAAGCAGCTGTAGCCGGGGAAGATGCGCTGCGTAAAATCCCCGAAATTAACGATGTATTCTTCTTTGCTTCCAAGGAAAGTGCAGAGTTATTCATTTCCTTGATTCCGAAAACAGAAAGAACAAGGGATAAGGAAGCTTTGAATGAAGATATCAACAATATTTTGAATGGCTTGCCAGGAATTGAAACGGTCTCTATGTCTTACGGACAACAGGGTGGCAGTGCGCCGATCCAATTGGAAATCTTCGGGGACGACATGGAGCAGATGAGCAAGATCGCTACCGATCTGGAAGGAATGCTTTCTACCATCTCCGGTGTCGGCAACATTCGCAACGACTTTAAAGAAGGCAAGGAAAAGGTCACGTTATTGCCAAAAGAAGAAGCTCTCGCAAGGCTGAATGTAGATCATCGTTCGTTGTTACAACAATTGAGCGTGCTGATTGGCAGCCAACAAATTACTTCTATCACGCAGGACGGAATCGAAGTGAACGTAGTGGCTAAAATGCCTGATAACTGGCTGAAGCACCCGGATCAACTTAAAAACGTCATGGTGAGTGCGAAAAATGGTGCAGCAGTGCCTTTGGTTGACTTGGTAGAGATGACCTATAGCAAATCTCCCGTTACGATTCAGCACAAAAAAGGCGAGCGGATCATCACCGTTTCCGCTGAGCTTCAAGGTGGCGATTTGGCCGGAGTTGGTCGTGAGATCGGAGAGAAGCTCCCAGGTGTAGTAATTCCAGCAGGCTACAAAGTAGAGATCGCCGGAAAATTGAAAGAACAAAGCACGAATATGACACAAGCGATCTTTGTATTCGTTGGTGTACTTGCCTTGATCTATGTCGTCATGGTTGCTCAGTTCGGACGTCTTTCCCAGCCGTTTATCATCATGCTGACCATTCCAATGGCACTGGTCGGTGTCGTGTTAGGATTCGTCCTTACACAGCGGACATTCGGTGAAATGGCGATGATTGGGATTATTATGCTGGTTGGTATCGTCGTTTCCAATGCGATTCTTCTGATCGACCGGATCAACTTGCTCCGCAAGCGTGGAATGGATACAGCCGAAGCCATTATCCAAGGAACCAAAGAACGGATTCGTCCTGTTATCATGACGAAGCTGACGGCGATTCTCGGGATGCTGCCGATGGGACTTGCGATGGCAGAAGGCTCTGATTTGGAGGCACCGCTCGCAACTGCTGTAATCGCTGGCTTGATCTTCCATACCATCGTTACGCTGGTGCTCGTTCCTGTCCTGTACTCCCTGTTTGAGGGGGCGAAGGAAAAAAGGCTGGCGCGCAAGGCGGCTCGTCAAGCGAAGCGAGAAGCAAAACGAGAGGCAAAACAAAACAAAGACAAGAACGTACCTCCGACAGAGGTATAGTGATTTGCAAGAGAAGGGGAGTATATGCTGTACCCCTTCTCTTTTGCTTTTCCTTCGTCTGAAAGTTCTGTAGAATAAAGAGGTCAAGATACATACCTGAGTGAACCATGAAAGGAGCAAGCATATGGATCTATTTTTGCAAGGAAAAACGGCTCTCGTACTCGCTTCGTCAAAAGGCTTGGGCAAGGCAACAGCCCAGTGCCTCGCCGAAGAAGGAGCGAATGTCACGATATGCGGTAGAGATGAAGCTACTCTGGAAATCGTTCGAGCTGAGATCGAACAGGCTACTGGAAAATCACCTCTTGCCGTAACAGTGGATGTGACAAAGGAGGAAGATATCAAGCGAGTTGTGGAAGAAACAGTCAAGCATTTTGGCAGCGTCGATATATTAATTAACAATTCAGGTGGGCCTGCAACAGGCAGATTCGATCAGCTCACCGACGAACAGTGGATGCAAGCCTTCCAGCTAAATTTGCTCAGCTATGTACGTGCTATTCGTGCTGTGTTGCCCCATATGCGAGCGAACCAATTTGGCAGAATCATCAACTTCGCTTCCTCGTCCTTTAAACAGCCGATTGAGAATTTACTTCTTTCCAATACGTTTCGTACAGGGGTATTGGGCCTTTCCAAGACGCTTTCTTCAGAACTCGGACCAGATGGGATTCTGATTAACACCATTGGACCTGGCAGAATTGCGACGGATCGGGTGGCACAACTGGATGGGTTTACCGCAGAGGCGAAGGGCATCAGTGCTGATGAAGCAAGGGAAAATTGGGAGAAGCAAATCCCATTGGGCAGATACGGTCAGCCTGACGAGTTTGCTCGCATGGTGACGTTTTTGGCTTCGCCAGCAAACAGCTACGTGACAGGTCAATCCTTTCTCGTCGATGGTGGTTTGATCCGCGCGATCTAATAAAAGAGAGGAGAATTCATTTGAGTAAAGAGAGCTCATTTGATATCGTGTCCAAAGTAGAGTTGTCCGAAGTGAACAATGCGATTCAGACCGCATTAAAGGAAATAGAAAATCGCTTTGACTTCAAAGGAAGCAAGAGCAGTATCTCCTTGGAAAAGGAAGAGCTCGTCCTCGTCTCCGATGATGACTTCAAGCTCAGTCAGGTAAAAGATATTTTGCTTGGCAAGCTCGTCAAACGGGATGTCCCGATCAAAAACCTCGACTACGGCAAAATTGAACCGGCAGCGGGCGGCACTGTCCGTCAGCGTGTCAAGCTGGTGCAAGGGATCGACAAAGACAATGCGAAAAAGATCAACAGCATCATCAAAGATACAGGACTCAAAGTGAAAACACAGATTCAAGACGATCAAATTCGTGTGACAGGAAAAAGCAAAGACGAATTGCAGCAAATCATCAACGCAATTCGCAAGGCTGATCTGCCGTTGGAAGTACAATTTATTAACTATCGCTAACTACTTGCTGAAAAGCCAACTTTTTGAGCAGTGACTACTAGAAAAGTTTTTGCTTCTAACTCTCTTCACTCTCGCATATGCATGTACAAATAAGTGACAAGCACTTGCGAAAGGGAGAGTAGAGACATGAAGGTCTTTATTATCAGTATGCGCAATCTCATTTTAGGCGGAATTGTTTTTCTTGTAGCACTGGTGGCGGGAATCGTACTTTTGGTCAAAGATCCCCTGAGCGTCTCGGACTCTTATCGACCGTCAGATCCAACTGCTTCTGTTACAGCGACGGCTCCCGTGAACCAGCCAGCAGGGTCAGAAAAGCCTGCGCTGAATATGGCGGTCAAGGTGGATGGGACGACGGCAGAAGTATCCTTGCTAACGGAGAACTTCACGTTTGTCCAGGATAATGGCGAATTGGCCGAAGCCCCAGTTTTTGGAGAGGGACACGCACATTTATACCTGAATGGCGAACCAAAAGGGATGATTTATCAACCAGAGTTTTTACTGAAAAAGTTGCCCAAGGGAGAGCATGAAATTCGCGTAGAGCTCAACTACAGCAACCATCTGCCATACAAGATAGAAACTACGAAAAAAATCGTTGTGAAGTAAAACAGATCGCGTTCCACAAAAGGGACGCTTTTCTTTTTGGGAGGAGAAATCGCATTTTATCAAGGAACACGAGAAAAAGAAGGGATTGTGGCGGAAAGGAAGAATCCTACAGAATAGTCTGAATGTTTTGGGGGTGCTTGTATGATTCATATGACCACAATCGGCAACATGTTAGACGACACAGCTAGTAAGTATCAGGAAAAGGAGGCTCTAGTTTATCACGAACGAGGGCTTCGCTATACGTTTGGAGAATTTCAAGCGATATGCAATCAGGCAGCGCGGGGATTTATGTCTCTTGGCATTCAAAAAGGGGATAATATCGCGATTTGGGCGACCAATGTGCCTGAATGGGTGATTTCGCAATTTGCCACAGCGAAAATGGGTGGAGTGCTGGTAACGGTTAATACGAGTTACCGGGTGCATGAACTGGAATATTTGCTGCGTCAATCAGAGTCGACGACGCTTCTCTTAATGGATTCCTATCGCGATGCAAATTATCTTGCCATGATTCAGGAGATTTGCCCGGAGTTACAGACATGTGAACCTGGAGCGTTACAATCCAAAAGGCTTCCGCATTTAAAAAATATCATCTATCTAGGGAATGAGCGACAACCCGGAATGTTTTCGTGGAGTGATTTGCTCGAGCGTGCTTCACGGGTCACCGAAGAAGAGCGGATGGCACGCCAGGCGACGCTTTCACCTGATGATGTTATCAATATGCAGTATACATCCGGCACGACTGGTTTTCCAAAGGGAGTCATGCTGTCGCACGTCAATATCGTCAACAATGCCATCAAGGTAGCGGAATGTCAGCGGCTCGGGTTAGAGGATAAGGTGTGCATTCCGGTTCCGTTTTTCCACTGCTTTGGCTGTGTGATGGGGACCTTGGCATGTGTGGCGACAGGTGCAACGATGGTTCCTGTCATCGCCTTTGATCCCGGCGTTGTACTTGCGGTTGTGGAGGCCGAACGCTGCACAGCACTGTACGGTGTGCCCACGATGTTTATTGCCGAGCTGAACCATCCGACGTTTGCCGAGCGAGATCTCAGCTCGCTGCGTACAGGCATCATGGCTGGTTCTTTATGCCCGATTGAGGTCATGAAGAAGGTCGTCGATCAAATGGGAATCCGTGACATTACGATAGCGTACGGTCAAACGGAAGCTTCTCCTGTCATCACACAGACTGTACCAGAAGATTCCCTCGAGCGAAAAGTATCCACTGTCGGTCGTTTGCATGCAGAAGTAGAAGCAAAAATCATCGATCCAGCGACAGGTGACATTTTGCCGCCAGGTGTACAAGGCGAACTGTGTACGCGAGGATATTTGGTTATGAAGGGCTATTACAATATGCCAGAGGAGACAGTCAAGGCCATCGATCACGAAGGCTGGCTACATACCGGAGACTTGGCAACCGTCGATGAAGAAGGCTACTATCAGATTACAGGCAGGCTTAAAGACATGATCATACGCGGAGGGGAGAATATTTATCCTCGTGAAGTAGAAGAGTTCCTCTATACACATCCAAAAGTGCTGGACGTCCAGATAGTAGGTATACCGGATGCCAAATACGGAGAGCAGGTATTGGCGTGCATTCGGGTAAAGCCCAACGAGACGTTGTCCGAGGATGAGGTGCGGGACTATTGCGAAGGGAAAATTGCTCATTACAAAATTCCCCGTTACATACAGTTTGTAGACGAATATCCGATGACCGCTTCCGGTAAAATACAAAAGTTCAAGCTGCGGGAGCAAGCGTTACAGCTGTTTGGACAAAGCAATTCAAATCATACGGGAACTGCATAGGATGAGGTTCAAGCGCTAAGGAGATGCTCCTGGCGCTTTTTTAGATAGTTCTTTACTTTCGAGCAACTCTTGACTAAGATAAGTGGAAATCAAAATAGGAGAGGTGCAGCCAAGCATGGAAATCAGATTTTTGGGACCAGAAGATGCAGAAGAGTTGGTAAAGATTAGACTGGAAGGGCTGCAAACAGATCCAGACGCATTCGGCTCTACCTATGAAGAGGCTATGCAGGTATCGATGGAAGAGTGGCGGCAAAGACTTTCTCAAGGGGATTCAGGCGATAGCGGCTATTTTGGTGCATTTGTGGAAGGACATCTGGCTGGCATCATCGGTTTTTTCCGCCACCGAGGGCTAAAAGCGAGACACAAAGCTTCTATCATCTCGATGTACGTTTGTGAAGTGTATCGCGGGACAGGTGTCGCACAAGCGCTCATGCAGGCAGAACTTGCCTACTTAAAGGAGCGGGGAGATATTGATACGGTACAACTCGCTGTCGTCACGACCAATCCGGCTGCCATCCGTCTCTATGAGAAAATGGGCTTTATTCCATATGGGTTAGAAAAGCGTGCACTGAAAAATGGCGATCAATACTTTGATGAGAGCCACATGTATATTCTTTTATAGAAAACATGAAAAAGCGAAGGCTCACATTAGCGGATGCCTTCGCTTTTTCTATGCGCTACGCTATGGATGGAAGCTTATCGGCTTGCCTCGTATGCAGTGATCTTATCTTCATACTGCAACGTAATTCCAATATCGTCGAGACCATTCAGCAGGCAGTAGCGACGATAGGCGTCTACCTCGAACGGGTAGGAGAGACCTTCACTGTCACGAACAACTTGTTCTTGCAGATCGATGGTCAGCTGGTAGTTTGGCTTGTTTTCGGCACGGTTGAACAGCTCATCGACTTGCTCTTCACTCAACTTGATCGGCAGGATGCCGTTTTTGAAGCAGTTGTTGTAAAAAATGTCCGCAAAGGATGGAGCAATCACACAGCGGAAGCCATAATCAAGGAGTGCCCATGGCGCATGCTCACGAGAGGAGCCACAGCCAAAATTGTTGCGGGCAAGAAGGACAGTAGACTCCTTGTACGCAGGCGTATTCAGAATGAACGAATCGATGGGCGCACCATCGACAGTAAAGCGCCATTCATAGAACAGGAATTGACCAAAACCGCTGCGTTCAATGCGCTTCAAGAACTGCTTAGGGATTATTGCATCCGTATCTACGTTTACACGATCGAGTGGGGCTACCACTCCGGTGTGGATGACAAATGGATTCATTGGAAGACCTCCTTGCTAGCGTTCTCGTTTTTCCATTCACGAACATCTACGAAGTGACCTGCGATAGCTGCTGCTGCTGCCATTTCCGGGCTGACCAGATGTGTCCGTCCGCCGCGTCCTTGACGTCCTTCGAAGTTCCGGTTTGAGGTAGAAGCACAACGCTCACCTTCGGACAGGATATCCGGGTTCATTGCCAGACACATGGAGCAACCAGATTCGCGCCAGTCAAATCCTGCTTCTTGAAAAATGAGGTGCAAGCCTTCTTGCTCAGCGAGCTGCTTAACTGCCTGAGAGCCAGGAACGACCATCGCGTGTACGGAAGGGGAGACCTTGCGTCCTTTTGCCACTTCGGCTGCCTTTCGCAAGTCTTCGATCCGACCGTTTGTACAGGAGCCGATAAAGACGCGATCGATTTTGATTTCGCTCATGGGAGTGCCAGGGGCAAGGTCCATGTACGCCAGAGCATCCTGGGCCGCTTTGCGCTGTGCGGCTGTCTCGAATGACTCAGGACTTGGAACAGTGCTCGTAATGTTCGTCCCCATACCAGGGCTCGTTCCCCATGTCACTTGCGGTGCTATCTCAGCTGCCTCGATTTCTACACAGGCATCAAACACAGCGCCTTCGTCCGTGCACAGCTCTTTCCAAGCCTCAACAGCTGCAAGGAAATCTTCCCCTTGCGGAACATAACGCTTGCCTTTCAGGTAATCAAACGTAGTCTGGTCAGGAGCGATTAAGCCAGCACGAGCGCCACCTTCAATC
Organism: Brevibacillus sp. MER 51; assembly: GCF_023714195.1. Taxonomy (NCBI): domain Bacteria; kingdom Bacillati; phylum Bacillota; class Bacilli; order Caryophanales; family Paenibacillaceae; genus Brevibacillus; species Brevibacillus sp. MER 51. The sequence continues at coordinate 453,339 of NZ_JAMAUS010000003.1, forward strand.
GTCATGTTGCATACCGTCATGCGTTCTTCCATGGTCAGGTTGCGGATCGCAGCACCTGTGTATTCTACGACGTAGCCAGTTGCAAAGTCAGTTCCGTATTTTGCGATAATCGCCAAAATTAAATCTTTTGCACTGACACCGAATGGCAGGTCGCCGTTTACGCGTACTTCCATCGTTTTTGGTTTGGATTGCTGCAAGCATTGTGTTGCGAGTACATGCTCCACCTCACTGGTACCAATACCGAAGGCGAGGGCACCAAATGCTCCGTGAGTGGAGGTGTGGCTATCACCGCAGACAATTGTTTTGCCTGGATGTGTGAGTCCGAGCTCAGGACCAATGACGTGGACGATCCCTTGATCCGGGCTGTTCAGATCCGCGAGTGTAATCCCGAACTCTGCACAGTTCGCCGTCAAGGTTTCCATTTGTTGACGAGAAATTGGATCCTTGACATTAAAACGGTCAGCAGTCGGTACGTTGTGGTCCATGGTTGCGAAGGTAAGCTCTGGACGGCGTACTTTGCGGCCAGCCAAGCGGAGTCCTTCAAAGGCTTGCGGCGAAGTCACCTCGTGAACCAGGTGCAGGTCGATATACAAAAGGCTCGGCTTGCCTGCCTCTTCGTGAATAACGTGATTGTCCCAAATCTTTTCAAACATCGTACGGGCTGTCATCATGTTTTCCTCCTTCGTTCAAAAACTCTTAACAAGGTTGTAACATGGCAAAGAGAATAGTTCAAAGATATAATAATTATAAGAAGGATAGTTTTTGCCTATCGGGAGGTCTATATGGAGTTACGACAAATTCGTTATGTACTTGCTGTTGCGGAAGAACGCAGTTTCTCCCGTGCAGCCAATCGATTACATTTGGCCCAACCGTCGTTGAGTCAACAAATTGCGAAGCTGGAGAAAATACTCGGTGTCAGCTTGTTCCATCGCTTGCCGCAGCACGTAGAACTGACTGATGCGGGCCAACGCTTCATACAGGTGGCGCAAACGCTCGTCGACATGTCAGAGGGGCTAGAGAGGGAAATGCGCGCTTATGCCGTAGGTGAAAGTGGCAAATTGTTAGTCGGAAGTTTACCGATCACAGGGGCGTACGTGCTTCCAAGGGTGTTGCCTACGTTTACACAGCAATTTCCAGGTGTCGAGCTGCAATTGATGGAGGAAACGTCGAGTCATTTGGAGCAGCTACTTGTGCGGGGGAAAATTGACGTCAGTCTATTAACCATGCCCATTAGTGATCCGTCTCTGGAAATCATCCCCGCAATCAACGAAGAAATCTTTTTGGCGGTACCAGCCAATCATCCGCTCGCGAAACGAAAAGAAGTCGATCTCGCGGAGGTAGCCGATCAGCCTTTTATCCTGTTAAAAGAGGGGCAAGGTTTCCGCACGATCTCGCTTCGGCTCTGTGAGCAGGCGGGATTCCGACCGCGAATCGTGTTTGAGAGCTCAAACATCCAGACGGCTCAGTCACTTGTTGCAGCAGGCATGGGGTTGTCGTTTGCACCGAAAATGATTACACTCGCACCCGGAACGATCGAACCGCCAATCTATGTTCGGATAAAAACAAAACCTTCACGCACACTCGTCGTGGCGTATCGTAAGGACAAACCGCTGTCACGCCCGGCTGAAGCGTTTGTACGATGTCTCATTGAGCAGGGTGGGAAAATATAAAGGCAAACAAGAAACCCAGTCGCCGCAGTTATTTGCGAACACTGGGTTTTTCATCTTGCGGTTTTGTATCTTGAACAAGTTCGGAAAAGACGACGAGCCTTTGAGCGTGTTCCTGTGTTTTCTTGTTAAATTTGCCGGAGCAGGTAATCAAATTCAGATGGGAGCTCTCAGCCTTCCCGAAAATCTGATCGATGGGGGCCTCGGCTGTCTGGAAGCTTTCTACTTTGCGAACCTGGAAGGTTAGCGTCCTTCCTTTTGCTTCACGCACTCTGATTTTGTCGCCGGGCTTTAGTTTTTTCAGATGGTAAAAAACAGCTGGACCCGTATAATGATCAAAATGGCCGGCGATCACCGCATTCCCCTTCATCCCGGGCTTTGTCCATGGCGCCAAAATACCGACGCGATCAAAAGCCTTTGGGACGTCCATTTGCCCATTCGGTAAAACGCCAACCGGTTCTACACGAGCTTGAAGGTTCAGTTTTGGAATATGTAGAAGGGTTGGCATGATTCCGTCTGGAAGAGGAGGGGCAGGAAGGAACGTCGGTTGAGGGGGCAGCGAGGGACCATAAACGGTAACCGTTTGTTTGATATGAATGGGCCCTGCTGGTTTTTGCATGGTACTTGCAATTTTTGGAGCTTCGACAGGTTCTTTAGTTGTATGGCCGCAACCAATTGTAACCAAACTAATGAATAGTAGGGACCCGAGCAGTTTTTTCATAGGCTGCAAAGAAAAGGGGGGAAGCTCCCCCTTTAATTGCTTGCTCCACCCATACCGGTTTTCGGCATAGCCTTGATATGCACTTTGCCTTTATGTGCCTTGGTTTTCATATGGTGAGCTTTGGTCTTCATATGATGCGCTTTTGTTTGTACCTTGTGGTGTTTCTTGTGACCGTCATGAGTCTCAGCAGATACAGGAATTGCAGTAGTTACCAAGCATGCAACCATCAACAAAGCAGCGAATTTTTTCATGAGTAGCACCTTCCTTAAAAATTATTTGCTTACAACCAATAGGATTTCCGTTTGCTCGTTTGTTAGTTATGGCAATTGTTTCTCCTAAACGACCCAAACAGCCCACACCTGTGGTACACTATTTCCAAATCATTCTGGGAGGAAGATAACATGAGAGAAATTAAGACAGAAGCTGAGTTCGAGCAAGTAATCGCAGCAACCAAGCCAGTCATCGTCAAATTCTTCACGGATTGGTGCCCAGATTGTCATCGGATTGATCCATTCATGCCTGCCGTGGAGGAAAAATACAAAGAACAGCTGGATATGATCGAAGTCAACCGTGATACTCTCCCGGACCTGTCCGAAAAGTACGATGTCTTCGGGATTCCAAGCTTTATTGCGTTCCATAATGGAAAAGAACTGGTTCGCTTCGTAAGCAAGCTCGGAAAGAGTCGTGAGGAGATCGAGCATTTCCTGGACCGTGCCATTCAAGTCAGTAAAGGTCTCGAGCAAGCATAATTGCATGAACATCGAACAGGGAGATAGACAGAAATGTTATTCATGAAAAAAGAAGGGGAATGGCTCGTTGCTCATTTACGAGACAATGACGGTGCTATCCCGATTGGGAACCTGCTGCGCGAAGTGTGGAAGTTGCCTCGCAAGCAGGTCCATCTTTTATTCCAAAACAAAGAAGTACTACTGGACGGTGCACCTGTTGCTCAGCATGTTGCTGGAAAAGCAGGGCAGGAAATTCGCCTGCGGATGTGCAAGCCTGAGCCATTGGGGCTCGATCCGGCCAGTGAAGCACCGGAGATCTTGTACGAGGATGATCATTTGCTCATCGTGAATAAGCCGGTTGGTCTTCTGTTGCATCCGACCGAACGCTATCATCATGTGACGTTGGATCATCTTGTGTCGGGGCACTTTTTCCGTACGGGTTTGGAGGCAAAGGTCCGTCATGTCCATCGACTGGATCAAGATACGTCAGGCGTCGTCCTGTACGCGAAGCATGCGTGGGCCTCTGCACTTTTAGATGAAATGCTGCGTGAACGCACAATCAAGCGTACATATGTCGCGTATGTTTCGGGGCGAATGCCCAAAGAGCGCGGAAAAATTAATGAACCGATCGGGAAAGATCGGAATCATGGGACCCGCAGAAGGGTCACACCTAACGGCGACCCAGCGATTACCCATTATCAGGTGAAAGAACGTTTTCAAACAGCTACGAAAGTAGAATGTCAATTAGAGACCGGGAGAACCCATCAAATTCGCGTTCACTTCAGTCATATTGGGCACCCGCTTTTAGGGGATGAACTGTATGGTGGCAAGCGTGAACTCATTAAGCGACAAGCGCTCCACGCAGCAGTGCTCAAATTTGTGCATCCATTCGGAGGAGAAGTCATCGAAGTCACGGCTCCGTTGCCACTCGATCTGTTTCATTTGGAAAAGAAGCTGAGATAATCGCCATTTGACGACGGACTGAATAAACTGCCAAGGAGGAAACGAGAGAGGGTGGTCTTTTGAAACGACCCATAATCGGCATCTTGACTTGGCGGGAAGGCAAACGTTTTGCAGAGCCAACCTATTTTCGGCGACTGCTCAAGGCTGGACAAGAACTGGGCTGTACCGTTTTCCTGTTTTCACCAAACGATGTACTTGGAGCCGGCAAACAGGTGAGAGGGTATGTCCCGGGGAAGAGTGGCGGCTGGCAAGCAAGGATATTTGACCGTCCAGACGCTGTTTTCGACCGATACCGCTATACACCGACACAATCGTTTAAGAACTATGTGGCCTTTCGGCGGACGAGTAATTTTTTGTACGCAAACAATCGCTTGGCAAACAAATGGCGTGTACATGAGGTGCTACATCGGAACCCCAGAATGCATCGGTGGCTTCCGGAGACGCACCTGTACAACCGACACAGCTTGGCCAACATGCTAGGCAAGCATCCATTGCTCTACGTAAAGCCACTCAATGGAACAGGGGGACGAAACATCCTGTCCATTGAAAAGCGTGGCGACGAACTTCGACTGCTCGGCCGGAACAAGCAAAGGGCGAAAGTGTCCACAGTAGTAAAAGACAAAGCCGCTGCCCAGAGATGGGTAGATCGTTGGACGAGACAGGAGAAATACATCGTTCAGCAAGGGCTTCGTTTGCAGTTGGTTCCTTCGCGGGCAGTAGACATGCGTCTCTTGATTCAAAAGAATGGGCAGGGAGAATGGAGCATTACAGGCCATGGGATTCGCGTAGGTCCAGAGCGCAGTGCCACCTCTAATCTGCATGGCGGCGGAAAAGCGATTCCTGTATCGGTATTTCTCCGACCGAGGTTTGGGGAGGAACGTACCGCGCAGATCGTGCATGATTGCGAGCAGCTCGCTTTTCAAACAGCGGAAACCCTCGAGGATCATTTTGGACGGATGGTTGAATTTGGACTAGATATTGGCATCGATGTAGAGGGTCGTGCGTGGCTGATCGAAGTGAATCCCAAACCAGCTCGGGAAATTTTCCGGGAGATGGGGGCAATGGAGCAGTACAAGAATGCCATTACTCGCCCGCTTGAATACGCCATCTACCTAGCCAAAACACAGGGACGCGAAGGTCGCGAGCCACTGTTGAAGAGAAAAGTCGCCAGAGGATAGTGTGAAAAAAGAACAGCGGCAGCCAGGGACAATGCATGAAGCCAGTCCTCGTCTGCCGCTGTATTGCTAGGTGGAGATGGAAAGCGGTAATTGCAATTTGCTCGGGATGTCAGGGGCGAAATCGGGTGTATGAATAACAGAAAAAGAGTACCCTTCCCGGACGAATGTAAGCTCATGAGCATCCGAATGGAAGAGGACGTTACTTTTTTCAAAGCGCCTCCGCACCTTTTGCAGGAACGTTTGGTCAGGCGTTCCAAAAGTCACGTGCATTTTTGGTGGTAGCGCTTTCATGGCAATGGGAATCCAAGGTCTTTTTTTCCATGTGGCTACGATATGTGCCGTTCCCCCGATGACGAAGTTAAAAATTTCGCCATCCTCGTAAGTTTTCAGGCTTAGATTCGATTTTAGCCATTGCGTAAAAACAGGCACACTTTCTACGGGACAGCCCACTTCCCGTAAATACAAAATGTGCAGGGGAGTGGATGGCATAATGACCTTTTCTGACACATAGTCGTGGGCAATAATCTCAAGAAGATTCCCGTCTCCATCGCGGAAATACAGGTTCATCCGTCCTTTTTCCTGATCAATGTCATGCCCATCCTCCCATCGAACAATCAACAGACCAGATTCTTTGATCTTTTTCGCTGATTCATGAAAAAGGGTATAAGGCACTTGAAAAGTAATATGGGCGGGGGAGATTGGTTCATACACTTCTTCAAAGGTTAAACGAAAATCGGGTGTGACTTGAAACGTAATCTGTTTGTCTGATTGAGACAAAATCGGAAAACCGAGACGGTCTGCGTAAACCTGGTGAACTCCTTGGATGGACACCGTTCGTAAGGTTAATTTAGAAAAGTGCGTAATCACCTGCCATCACCTTTTCCTATAAAAAGATAACATAATATAAATTATGTATACTCATTCGGTTCACACTGTTGCTAGACAATCTTCTCAAATATCTTGGGAGAGGCGAACCATATCTATCACCTGAATCCCGTTTTCGTAAATCTCTTCCTCATAATGCCGCAAGAAAAAGTCCCGATCGATCCAATTCATGCGAAATCCACACTTTTGATACAGGGCGAGCTGACTCACACTAGAATTCCCTGTTCCAACCTCGATTGTCTTATAACCGAGAGATTTGGCTACTGCTATGGAATGAAGAACGAGCTTTTTGCCAATGCCCTTGCCATGATACGCTTCATCGACTGCAACATTCACGAGTTCAATCGTATCCGGTCTGGTTGGTATCAAGACGTAGACACCTACGATGCTCTCCTCCAGAACAGCGACATAGCAATGACCTCTTTGTAAATAATCCTCCACCAATCTGACAGAGGGGTCAGCCAATAAGAGTAAATCCATTGGTGGTTGTTCCTGTGCTGCAAGCTTGCGAATTTCCATCCGTGTTTCTCCTCCGATTCAAGTTGTTACTGGCTTTTGCAATGGAGCTGTTTCGTAGTTGACAACCAGGTTCTTTTTGTACGTAAAGATATGCCGACAAGGTTCGGCATCTTCCAACATGTATGGTAAAAATATGGGAAGGTTTTCTGGGACGCCAGCATTGTCAGGGTCCAAGATCCACGCTAGCTCTTTCCAGTCAAGGATGCCTTCTTCCACTACCTGTGGGGTTTGAGAGCGCTCGTAGTCTTCCGGAAGATGAGCGAGAAATGCATACATACCGCCTGTTTCAACTCCATCGACTAGCCAAGAGACAATTCCTTTGTAGCAAGCGGTTTCTAGTAAAATGCCCGTCTCTTCCCGAACCTCGCGAAGGACACTGTCCAGTGGAGTCTCTCCGTGCTCCAGCTTACCGCCTACGCCATTCCAAAGCCCCATTAACGGTGATTTATTGCGATTCAGCATGAGTATTCCATTTCTATGTTTGAGAAAGCATATGGTATAGCGATACATGTTATCCCTTTCCTTTTTGTTGCAGTCGACTTCTTTAACACGACCATTGTATCAAATGAGTGCAATCATCAGTTATTTTTATTTGGTTTTCCAACAGAAGTTTTGTAATATTTCGTTATAATAACAAAGAAGAGTGGAAGAATGAATAGGGGGTTCGTTCAAGATGGGAAACAATGAAAAGGTAGAAGGGCTAACAATAGAGGAGTGGAAAATGAAATATCCGCTTCTCCATAACATGATGGAGACAGAAGAAGTTTTCTGGACGAACCCATGCTATGACGAGATCGCAAAAGCAACTCTCTCCGTTTCGCCAGAGGAAGTCCAGGATGCAGAAGAACGCTTGCGGCGTTTTGGCTCGTTCATTCAAGTGGCTTTTCCCGAGACGAAAGAATCTGGCGGACTAATCGAGTCTCCACTTGTACCGATTAAAGAGATGCAAAAGTACCTGGAGTCTCGTTTTGCATTGAATATACAGGGGAATCTCTGGTTAAAATGCGACAGCCATTTGCCTATTGCAGGGTCGATCAAAGCGCGTGGCGGTATCTACGAGGTGCTGGCACATGCAGAAGAATTGGCTCAAAAGCACCAGATGCTGCAACCGGACAATGATTATGCTATTTTGGCCTCGGAAGCGTTCCGCGAACTATTTTCCCGTTATTCCATTGCAGTAGGCTCGACAGGAAATCTCGGTTTGAGCATCGGGATCATCAGCGCAAAGCTAGGTTTTCAAGTCACCGTACACATGTCAGCAGACGCTAAAGCATGGAAAAAGGAATTGCTGCGGGCAAAAGGGGTCCATGTAGTTGAATACGCATCGGATTATGGGAAAGCGGTGGAAGAGGGAAGAAAGCAGGCGGAGGCCGATCCGAATTGTTATTTCATCGATGATGAGAACTCCAAGCGTCTATTCCTCGGCTATGCGGTAGCAGCCGGACGATTAAAGAAACAGGTAGAGGAGCAGCAGATTACAGTAGATAGCGATCACCCGCTGTTTGTCTACCTGCCGTGTGGGGTAGGGGGAGGTCCTGGCGGTGTGGCGTACGGATTGAAGCTTATCTACGGAGACAATGTTCATTGCTTTTTTGCAGAACCTACTCATTCTCCCTGCATGCTGCTAGGTTTAATGACAGGACTGCATGACAAAGTTTCCGTTCAAGACTTTGGAATCGATAACAAGACAGAGGCGGATGGTCTGGCTGTTGGGCGTCCTTCTCGATTTGTAGGAAAAATGATGGAGGACTTGCTGAGTGGCGTGTTTACAGTGGACGACGAAGAGCTATATGCTTTGTTGCGTGCCTTGCGCGATCACGAGTCCATTCGATTGGAGCCGTCGGCATTGGCTGGAATGCCAGGACCTGTTCGATTGTTTCAGCAGGAGACAGGGCGTCATTATTTGGCAAAGCAAGGTCTAATGGAAAAAATGAAAAAAGCGACCCACATCGTATGGGCGACGGGTGGGAGTATGGTGCCTGCGTATATTCAAGAAGAATATTATGCGAAAGCTCTGGGTGAGAATGGAAAAAGATAACTCGTTGCTTATGAATACATAATATTTATTATGTCAACTCGATTCTGTTTTCACATTCTCGCCTTATTCATAAGCATCGAAATGTTGCAGAAAGCCCGGAGCACTTCTCCGGGCTGTTGCTCATTCATTTCAAAGTCTTCTGGGTCTTGAAAATAATAAACGTTGGTCTTCTTACTTCTGAAATCTGATGCGGCTGCAAGCGGAGTCCTTCTGGCGTGCAGGTTGGCTCGATGATCTCTTGCAGGGTAAGTCCCGCTCGGATTAACGTATTGACGGCAGTGGACATGGAGCGGTGGTAAAAAAGGGCCTTTCTGCCGTTCATCATGTACATTTCACGTTCTCCATCTTCCAGGTAGTTGTCCAAGGGCCAGAAATGCTTCTGTCCTTCTTCATCGCGTACCCAGCCCTCGACCTTTTTGCGAGCGGTAATATGCGGATGGAGGGTAGAGTAAACGAAATGTCCTCCGTTGCGCAAGGCGCGGCTTACTTTGTTGATCACGTGCTCATAGTCACGAACGTAGTCCATGACGAGAGAGCTCGTTATGAGATCGTAGTCATGATCAGCAAGCGCAATGTCCTCCAGGGAGCCATGCAGATATCGAATGTTTCTATGACTGTTATTCGTTTGCGCATACTCCAGCATATTGTGCGAGAGATCAACACCAATCACTTCACGTGCTCCTTGCTCCACACAGTACCTGGCAAACTGTCCGCCACCACACCCGAGGTCGAGTACACGCAATCCTTTTAGGGAGGGGAGGCATCCGCGAAAGGCAGGCTGTTCGATAATGTCATTCTCCGATTGACCGGACAGACGCAGTTTTTGATAGTCCTGATAAAAATCCGGTTGATCGTACAGATTTTGTTTCATCCTCTATCACCCGTTTCCAATTTTTCTCGGATTCCCTATTATGGATAAAGGATGATCATGATGTCAATTATTCGTTTAAAACGATTGAAAATGAGAGCAGGAGTTTGCTTTTTTTACGAGAATTAGTGAGAGACAACCCATTTTCGCGATTCCGTCCGCTTTGCTGTGACGGTTTTTTTCTGTAAGAAGATTTGGTTTCGGTATTTTTGGGCGAGACTGAAATCGAAGGAGGGATAGACGTGGACCAAATACTTCAACTGATCAAAGATTACTGGCCGATTGCGCTAGGTATCATACTCATCATCATGGCTGCCCAATGGGTGGTGCGAAGTATCATTCGAATCATTTCGCTTGCAGCTATTATTGGTGTTGTGCTCGTGTTGTTTTTCCAATTCAGTCCTGAAGAAGTGATCCAAATGGGACGCCAGGCAGCCGTAGCGACACAGGAAGTCGTCGATAAGACGATTACTCCGGTATTGGACAAAGAGCTTAAGGATGCGGAAATTTCTTTCAAGGAAGATGGCACCTATGAAGTGAAGACAACGAGTATTCGTATCGTAGGGAAAAAAGGCGAATCCAAAGCGACTGTTTATTACAAGGATGAGGAATGGGAAGTAAATATCGGTCAATTGAGCAAGCTGTTCCAGGACCGACTCGGTAAAGCGGAGCAAGAAAGCAAGACCATGTAGAAAAAGAAAAACGCATGGGGCCAAAAGGTCTCATGCGTTTTTTGCTGGATAGGAGAGTGCTTCCTTTACGCTTTCGTCATATCCGGAGCTACGCGCAGTCGAGTTGCTTGCTCATAAGCATAGGCTAGACGAAGTAGAGTAGGTTCCTGGAATGCCAATCCAGTAAGCATGATACCAAATGGCTTGCCCGCGGAAGTATAGCCAGCCGGAACCGTAATCGAGGGGTAACCAGCTTTGGCTGGGATCGCATAACCCGTACTGCCGGGGTACAGGAGGGCATCGAGTTCGTGCTCCTTCATGACAGCATCAAGGCCTTGTTTTTGTGACATTTCCAAATCGAACAGGCGATTAGCCAGATACTCCGGCTCTGTCAGTGTGCCACTGGTTTGCTCGGATTCCTCCAATAACGCTTGCCCATAAAGCAGGGCTTGTTCCTCATGTGCCCGATTAAAAGTGATGACATCCTGTAAGGAGCGAATCGGGTAGGAGGCGGGTAAGGTTTTTAAGTATGCATTTACCCCAACCTTGAATTCATGTACGAGAACATGGATGTCCCAGTTGGCATTTTCTGTAGGAATGGTAACCGAATCTATGACAGTTGCACCAGCCTCTTTGAGCTTTTCTATAGCTGCTTCGTACAAGGCCATTTCTTCGTCTTCACACTCAGCCAAAAAACTGGAGCGTACAACGCCGATGCGCGCACCCCGCAATCCATCTGCATCGAGGAAGGGGAGGTAATCGGGATGACTTAGACCTTCGCTTTTTCCAGTTACCGGATCGTTTGCATCGATACCAGTAAGCGCGCCAAGCAAAATAGCTGCATCTGTCACGGTTCTCGCCATGGGTCCGGCTGTATCTTGGCTATGTGAAATCGGGATGATACCCGAACGGCTAATTAAGCCAACAGTAGGCTTGATTCCCACAAGCGAATTGTGCTCGGCTGGGTGGAGAATCGACCCGGAAGTCTCTGTGCCGACTGCCACAACGGCAAAACCTGCGGCAATCGCAGCAGCTGAACCGGAGCTAGACCCGCCTACATCGAGTACGCCAGGGCCGTATGGGTTCAACACTTGTCCACCGCGAGAGCTGTAGCCATCGGGCATATTATAGGAGACAAAGTTAGCCCATTCCGTTAGATTTGTTTTTCCTAAAATAACGGCGCCCGCCTCTCGGAGCTTTGTCACAACAAATGCATCCGCTGAGGCAAACGAATCAGCCAAAGCTAGGGCTCCAGCTGTCGTGTGCATCTTGTCAGAGGTCGCAATGTTATCCTTGATCAGTACAGGGATTCCATGAAGCGGTCCGCGACTGCCTGACACCGCTCGTTCCCGATCCAGTGACTCTGCGATCGCCAGTGCATCTGGATTTAGCTCACAAATGGCATTGATTCGGATGCCTTGTTTGTTGTAGGTGGCAATCCGCTGTAAAAAGGCGAGGGTAAGTTCCCGGGAAGTCGTGGTTCCAGCTGTCATTGCAGCTTGCCATTCGAGTATGCTCGTTTCATGAATCTCTGACATAATGTATCCCCTTTTACGAATGATTTGATTTTTATTATAGTACCAAATTCAGGTAAAGGGAAAGAGAGGGAGTGTGAGCCTTTTGCCAATAAAAAAACAAGCTGACTCTACGAGAGAATCAGCTTGTCTGTGTTCGTATTATGCGTTTGATCCAGTGGCTTGCAGCTTCGCATTTTCTTCCGCTTCTACATAACGGTTGCGAGGGTGCTCACGGCATTCATCGGAGCAAGAACGCTTGAATTTTGTCTCGCATTCTGTGCAGCAGAAGTGCTGTTTGTTGCAGAATGGGTTGGCGCAGTTTACATAGCGGTCTTCCACAGTCCCGCAGTAATGGCAACGGCCAATGACGACGTCTTCTTCTGTATGGTTGATCGGCACAGAGATGCGCTCGTCAAACACGTAGCATTTTCCATCCCACAGGCGTCCTTGGACCTCTGGATCTTTTCCATATGTGACAATTCCGCCCTCAAGGTGGTAAACATTTTCAAAACCTTGTTGCAGCAATATACCTGTCAGCTTTTCGCAACGAATACCGCCTGTACAGTAGGTGAGGACTTTTTTATCCTTGAATTGGCTCATGTTTTCACGAATCCACTCAGGGAACTCACGGGATGAATCAACTTCTGGGCGAATCGCACCACGGAAATGTCCCAAATCGTATTCGTAGTAGTTGCGACCGTCAAGGATCACGACGTCCTCTTCCTGCATCATTTCATACCATTCTTTTGGTTTCAGATAGGTGCCGACTAATTTATTCGGATCAACATCCTCTTCCAAACGCCAGGTTACAAGCTCTTTTTTCGGTCGCACAAACATTTTTTTGAACGCATGTTCTTCCGACTCATCTATTTTAAACCACATATCACTAAAACGTGGATCTTTTCGCACATATTCCATGTAGGCGTCGGTTTGCTCAATCGTTCCGGATACGGTTCCATTAATGCCTTCCGGAGCTACGATAATCCGCCCTTTCAGCCCGTTATCCTTGCAAAATTGCAGGTGCTCGGCTGCGTACTCCTCATAATTTTCAATAGGAGTATACTTGTAATACAACAAAATGCGATATGGTTTTTGTACTTGCAAGGTACAATTCCACCTTTCTTTTCAATTGTGATTTTAGATGCAACGGTGATTATACCACATTCCATTGTTAAAAGCGCTGAAAAAGAAAGGGATTTGTGAGGTTTTTATGAAATTCGGTGCTTCTTGCTGGAAGTGGATGCATCCTGTACACTATGAATGGTATTCAGCCGACAGGCTATAGAGGAGAGACTATTACATGAACATGACTAATGAGCGCCTGGTCACACAGGTGAAAATTAAAAAGCTCCACCAAGACGCCGTGATCCCAGCGTACGCGAGAGCAATGGACGCGGGCTTTGATCTGGTCGCGGTAGAGGATACATTGATTGCCCCAGGACAATCTGCAAAAGTTCCAACAGGCTTGGCTTTCGCGCTTCCAGAAGGATTTGAATTGCAAGTGCGCCCTCGTTCCGGGATCAGTGCAAAAACAAAGCTGCGGTTGTCCAATGCACCAGGGACTGTTGATGCAGGCTATCGCGGTGAAGTATGCGTCCTGATCGATAACATTCGGATCGCATCCGGAAAAAGTGGCAAGGTATGTCTGGGCGCGGGCGAAAACGAAGTAACCGTTGAACAAGAAGTCGATGCACATAGCTACTTGATCAAAAAAGGGGACCGGATCGCACAGGGTGTGATTGCAATCGTTCCAGTTGCGCAGTTCGAAGTAGTGGATGAGCTGGATGAGACTGAAAGAGGAGCGGGCGGCTTCGGAAGCAGTGGTATCAAGAGCTAATTCTATCGAGTAAAAATACAAGACCCCTGATCATCAGCCGTGTCAATGGACTTGAGCTGATGCGTCAGGGGTCATTGTTTTAATCAAGTCCTCATCCTTTGGCGGATAAAAACTGGTCAATTCTCGAAAGGTCGTCAGCCGTCAGCGAACGACCATCCGCTTTGACGAATACGCAAGGTCCATAGACCCAGTCTAAAAAACCATCGGACGTGATGGGGAAATTGTTCGCTTCCACTCCGCGAGCATCTTCATTCACGACGAGGGAGACTCCCTCCAGATGGTCATCTTCGACTACCTCATAGTCACCACCCACCAGCTCCTGCAATTCATCCGTCCCAGCGATTTCTCGGACAACTGCATTTTCATGCGGAAGTTTTATGTACACCGTAGTCAAGCGCAATCACTCCTTCTGACACCCATCATACCGTATAAGCAATGAATTGGGCGATAGGGGAGCGGATGCCTGCTGGTGTGTTGGTTATCCTATGGTTGAGAATTGAAGAAACGACTGTATTGATACTTTCAGCTTGAGGGGACATGCTGATGATATTCGTGACCGGAAAACTGTATTGGCCAGAAACATTGCCAGCGCCACCCCTATATCCCGCGCTGACCGAGGACGTGAAGTGTGATGTTCTGATCATTGGTGGCGGTGAAGCAGGAGCACTCGTTTCCTATTATTTGAAACAGCATGATATGGATGTCATCCTCGTGGATAAACGGCGGGTGAGTGGGGGCAGCAGCAGCGCTAATACCGGTTTGCTGCAAATATGCAACGATAAAACGTTGACAGCCTGCATCCATTCGTTCGGTGAGAAAAAAGGAGTGCGTTTTTACGAACTAACACGACAGGCTGTTGATGAATTGGAAAAAATCTCAGGGCAGCTAAACCAATCTCCCGATTACATAAGGCGTGACAGCTTGTATTATGCCAGTGAACCAGCTCATGCAAAGAGCTTGCGGACAGAGTACCAGTTATTGAAGAAGTACGGCTTTCCAGTCACGTATTTGGAGCGTTCAGATATAGAGCAGCGATTCTCCTTTTCGAAGGCAGGGGCTATTTTGTCCAAGGGAGATGCAGAGCTCAATCCGTACAAATTTGCCAACGGTGTGATCGCCCACTCTGTGAAAAAAGGGATGCGCGTATATGAAAACACGGAAGTCGTTCATCAAAAAGTGCAGGATGAAGGACTTTTGGTCTATACAAAAAGTGGGCACACAATCAAGTGCAGGCGTGCCGTGTTTGCTACTGGCTACGAAGCACAAAACATGAAACGCAATGCCAACGCTGTGATTTCCAGCTCGTTTTCCATCGTGACCAATCAAGTCGAAGCGCTTACGGGTTGGCCGCATGCCTGTTTAATCTGGGAAACAGCTCGTCCCTATTTGTATATCCGTACTTGTTTGGAAGGGAGAATCATTGTCGGAGGACTTGATGAGCCGTTGAGAGACTTGCAAAAGAGAGAGGCCTCCAGTCTCAAGAAGCGGGATCAATTGCTGGCAAAGATTCAAGAGTTATTTCCACAGATTCCGATGCGAGCCGAATATTATTGGGGAGCGACTTTTGTTGGAACACATGACGGACTCCCGCTGTTTGGGGAGCAGGAGGGCTATCCGCACTGCTTGTTCACGCTAGGTTACGGAGGGAACGGAACCGTTTATTCCACGATCGGCGCGCAAATCATCAGTGATCTGATTACAAAAGGAAGTCATGCGGACGCAGATCTCTTTGCTTTTGACCGGGGGAAATATGCCAGTGCCACAGTCTGATCGAAACAAGCTTTCCCATTTTAAACGGGAAGGCTTGTTTTTGGAAAGGCTATGTTAAATCCTGATGTTGATTTTTCCGATCAGAAAGCCGCCTCGTTGAAGAGGCGGCTTATTTTGCTATCGTATTTTCAGTTAATTTAAACGTCACTTATTTATTGCCGAGTTGTTCCGCCAATCCAATTAGAAGTCCATCTTTTCCACGAATGTAGCAGAGCCGATAGGAGTCCTCGTACTGAACCACTTCGCCAACGAGCTGAGCACCATGCTTGGTGAGTCTGGATACCATTTCGTCAATGTCTTCAACAGCGAACATGACGCGTAGATAACCGAGGGCATTTACTGGAGCAGCTCGGTGATCTGATATGGTAGGTGGGGTGAGAAATTGAGAAAGTTCAAGTCGGCTGTGGCCATCTGGGGTAACCATCATAGCAATCTCTACACACTGTGAACCCAGCCCGGTTACACGACCAGCCCATTCACCTTCGACAGTAGCTCGCCCTTCGAGCTTCAAGCCGATCTCCTCGAAGAAAGAGATTGATTCATCAAGGGATTCTACAACGATGCCAACATTGTCCATTCTTAACAATTTGTTTTTTGCCATAGTTTTATCTCCTTATGTGAACAAATTTTTAACATCTGAGCAGAAAGCCGAAGTTTGTCATTCGTGTCGGTCTCAGAAAACAGACATGATATCACCAACATATTTTTCTTATTCGATGCTGTATTCTCATATTCCTTGCTGTCTAAGTACCGAAACCAAGCCAAATAATGTTGCAATATCCATTTTTTAAGCGGCTGTGGTAGCTGTTTGCGTTTTGGATATGGTACACGTTGCTGCTCACCCTCATTACAGAAAGATAATTCGTTTCTATCCACTATCAACAACAATGCTTAACATAGCCTTTTGAAAAAATCAGAACGGGCGGGCCCAAATTTGCTGGATAGGCGAATAACATTTGAACGTGGCCTACCTGCCTAGCATAGGGTAGATGGAAATATCGTTGACAGGAATGAAAAGGCAGGTATAATTTCAATAACAGAGTATTCCGAGTAAATTACTATAGATTAAAAGAGGAGTGAAGGTGAGCTGTATGAAAACCACGAAAGGCAAGGTCCAGACGATCCTGCAACGCGTAGGTATCGTTGCTATGGCGGCTGCAATGGCTGGCTGCTCGGCTGCTGCACCAGCAGAAACTGGTAGTGGAGCGGGGAGCAGCAATTCTACGGTAGAGCTGCTCAATGTTTCCTACGATCCTACGCGGGAGTTTTACCAAGATATCAACAAGGAGTTTGCCTCAGAGTGGCAACAAAAGACAGGTCAAACAGTGACGATCAAGCAATCACATGGTGGTTCAGGCAAGCAATCCCGCTCCGTCATTGATGGATTGGAAGCAGATGTAGTTACCCTCGCCCTTGCCTATGATATTGACGCGATTGCCGAACGCGATCTGATTCCGGCTGATTGGCAAAAGAAGCTCTCAGACAACAGCTCGCCTTATACTTCCACGATTGTGTTTCTCGTGCGCAAAGGCAATCCCAAGCAAATCAAAGATTGGGATGATTTGATCAAGCCTGGAATCTCCGTAATCACTCCGAACCCGAAAACGTCTGGGGGAGCCAGATGGAATTACTTGGCTGCCTGGGGTTACGCCTTGAAGACAAATGGGGGAGATGAAGGGAAGGCACAAGAATTCGTAGCACAATTGTTTAAAAATGTCCCCGTTCTCGATTCTGGGGCACGTGGTTCGACTACTACGTTTGTCGAGCGTGGCATTGGGGATGTGCTGATTGCATGGGAAAACGAAGCGTATCTCGCGGTCAATGAGCTTGGCAAAGACAAGTTTGAGATTGTAAATCCGTCCGTGAGCATTTTGGCTGAACCGCCTGTCACCCTCGTTGACAAATACGCTGACAAACACAAGACAAAAGAAGTAGCAGAAGCATACCTCCAGTTCCTGTATACCAAAAAAGGCCAAGAGCTCGCAGCCAAGCATTACTATCGCCCTCGTTCGCAGGAAGTACTCAAGGCACATAAACCCGCATTCCCTGACATTCAACTGTTTACCATTGATGAGTTGTTTGGTGGCTGGACGAAAGCACAAAAGACTCATTTTGCAGATCAAGGCGTCTTCGATCAACTTTATAAACCATAGACCTACACTTTCCTCAGAGGAGTTACCTTCATGAGAAAATCACTCCACAACAGAGGGTTTCTGCCAGGCTTTGGCATGACCATGGGCTATACAATCATCTACCTGAGTCTTCTGGTGCTGATCCCTCTGTCTGTCTTGTTTTTAAAAGCCTCAACGATGAGTTGGGAGCAATTCATAGGGACGATTATGGATACGAGGGTCCTTGCCTCCATTCGTGTGAGTATTATGACTTCTTTTTTTGCGGCTTGTCTTAATGCAGTGTTCGGGGTTTTGGTGGCATGGGTGTTGGTTCGCTATCAGTTTATGGGGAAGCGGATCATAGACGGCATTGTTGATCTGCCATTTGCTTTACCTACCGCTGTAGGCGGGATTGCCCTGACTTCTATTTACGCTGAAAATGGCTGGATCGGGCAGTACCTGGCGGAGTGGGGGATCAAGGTAGCGTACACCCCGATTGGTATATGGGTGGCACTAACATTTATCGGTCTTCCTTTTGTCGTCAGAACCGTTCAGCCTGTTTTGCAGGATTGGGATTTGCAAATGGAGGAAGCGGCGGCTACGTTGGGTGCTACTCGATGGAATACATTTTGGCGGGTGGTTTTGCCGCATCTGTTACCGGCGATCATTACGGGTTTTGCGCTCGCCTTTGCCAGAGCACTGGGAGAGTATGGCTCCGTCGTGTTCATCTCCGGGAACATGCCGTTAAAAACAGAGATTGTACCCCTCTTGATTATGACCAAGCTGGAGCAGTTTGATTATGCAGGCGCTACGGCAATTGCAACTATCATGCTTGTGATTTCCTTCGTCATGCTTTTGATCATCAACTACTTGCAATGGAAAATCAATAAATTCGATGCGGCTCGTTAGGAGGTATGACGCGTATGAAGCATTTAACGGAGCCAGCCTATATCCGATGGACACTGATTATCGTGGCCTTGCTCTTTCTCGGCTTGTTTTTGATCCTGCCGCTGGTAGCTGTTTTTACGGAAGCGTTTCGGCAAGGGGCGGAGGTGTTCGTAGCATCTATTACGGAGGAGGAAACGTTATCTGCAGTCAAGCTCACCTTGCTAGTCGCAGCTATTAGCGTACCGCTGAATGTGACGTTCGGGATCGCTGCTGCATGGGCAATCGCCAAATTTTCGTTCCCGGGAAAAAATGTGTTGCTTACGTTGATAGACTTGCCATTTGCCGTATCTCCCGTCATTGCGGGCCTTATCTTTGTCCTCTTGTTTGGGAGTCAAGGTGTGGCGGCGCCCTTGCTTGAGGCTTGGGATTTCAAAATCATTTTCGCGGTTCCAGGTATCGTGCTCGCGACGACCTTTGTTACGTTCCCGTTCGTTGCTCGTGAACTGATTCCGGTCATGGAAGCACAGGGAAGAGACGAGGAGGAAGCAGCAGTTTCGCTCGGGGCGAGCGGCTGGAAAACATTTTTACGTGTCACGCTGCCAAACGTAAAATGGGGGCTCCTGTACGGGGTCATTTTGTGTAATGCCCGCGCCATGGGTGAATTCGGGGCAGTATCCGTCGTTTCTGGTCATATCCGCGGCATGACCAATACGCTCCCGTTGCATGTGGAGATTCTCTACAACGAATATCAATTCGCTGCTGCCTTTGCGGTAGCCACCTTGCTTGCTGCCTTAGCTTTAGTGACACTTATTCTGAAAAGCTTGATCGAGTGGAAAACCGAGCGGCAGGCAAAGCTGGATGAGGAACAACACTACGACGTGACAGGAGAGAGAGCCGGATGAGTATTGAGGTAGTGAACATTACGAAGTCATATAAAAGCTTTACGGCACTGAAAAATGTAAATCTGCACATCCCGGAAGGCGAACTCGTAGCGCTTCTCGGGCCTTCCGGATCGGGAAAGACGACTCTTTTGCGTCTCATCGCTGGACTGGAGCAACCGCAGGAGGGGAGCATTCTCTTTCACGGAGAGGATAATACGAACCGTGACGTGCGCGAGCGGCAGGTAGGGTTTGTTTTTCAGCATTACGCCTTGTTTCGGCATATGAACATCTTTGACAACATCGCGTTTGGATTGTCCGTGCGCTCCCGCAAAACACGACCGAGCAAGGAGGAAATCAGTGAAAAGGTTCATTCGCTGTTAAAACTCGTTCAGCTAGAAGGTCTTGCACATCGCTATCCCTCACAGCTATCCGGTGGGCAGCGCCAGCGTGTTGCATTGGCGAGGGCGTTGGCAGTGGAACCAAAATTTTTGCTGCTGGATGAACCGTTTGGCGCTTTGGATACGAAAGTGAGACAGGAGCTGCGTCGCTGGCTCCGTCATCTGCACGGGAAGCTCGGGTTAACGATTCTATTCGTCACACACGATCAGGAGGAAGCGATGGAATTGGCGGATCAGGTTGTTGTGATGAATGAAGGGCGAGTGGAGCAGGTCGGTTCGCCCGAAGAAATTTATCATTATCCGGCGAATCCATTCGTGTACAGCTTTCTCGGACGGGTCAATCTGTTTCACGGACGAATCCAAAATGGCAAAATCAAGCTCGGAGAAGCAGAGTTCGAGACGGATTGGAAGGATAAGGCGGTGGAGGCTCCCGCTGTCGGATACATGCGGCCACATGATGTAGAGATTTCATTGCGCGCGCCAGAGGGGAAGTCTGCCAGATCTGTTCAGGCTGAGATCAACCATATTTCTCTCTTGGGGCCGATCGTTCGCCTTGACCTGAAGCGATTGGACACGGAGGAAGTATTTGAGGCAGAGATGAGCAGGCAGCGCTTTATGGAGTTGAACGTAGAAGAGGGGAGCATTGTATACGTGACGTTGCACAATGTATCGATCTATGTAGATTCCCAGCCTGTACAGACACAACGCCCTGCCCTCGTTCCGCTGCAGGCCAGTGTTTGATCCAAGCATGGCAAATAAACCGGTCTGCATATGCCGCAGGCCGGTTTTTGATTGGAGGCACTCGCTACTCGCCGCGTTGCTTGGAGCGTGTCTGTTCTTTGCTAAGTGTGTTGGAAGACCGTGTTTGCGAAGGGTTTTCTTTCTTTCCCATCTCATTTTTTACACCATTTTGCTTGGACATATCGTAAGCCTCCTTCCCGCTGGATTGCCATGGTAGTTTTCCCTGCCAAAGTCCATTTCATGAATCAAGTATTTTTTGCTGTGCAGCCAAATCGTTTATCTTTTGCAAAATGAGGTCATCTCTGGTAAGATAAGTGTTTGAACGATTCAAAAAAGGCAGGTATTGCGACGATGATAAGCACTCAGAACGTGACGCTGCGCTACGGCAAGCGCGCACTGTTTGAAGATGTATCCATTAAGTTTACCCCAGGTAACTGTTACGGCCTCATCGGTGCGAACGGTGCAGGGAAGTCTACCTTCGTGAAGATCCTCTCCGGAGAGATCGAGCCGACGAGCGGTCACGTTTCGGTGACACCGGGCGAGCGTATCGCTGTATTAAAGCAGAACCACTTTGAATTCGACGAGTACGAAGTGTTAAAAACGGTTATTATGGGCCACAAGCGCCTGTTCGAGATCATGGAAGAGAAGACCGCTCTTTACATGAAAGAAGATTTCTCCGAGGAAGACGGCAATCGCGCGTCTCAGCTTGAGGGAGAATTCGAAGAGCTGAACGGCTGGATGGCCGAAGCAGATGCAGCTAGCTTGCTGATCGGCCTCGGTATCCCGACAGACCTGCACGACAAGCAGATGAAGGACCTCTCTGGAACGGAGAAGGTACGCGTTCTGTTGGCGCAAGCGCTGTTCGGTAATCCGCACATCCTGCTCTTGGATGAGCCGACGAACCACTTGGACATCGAGTCAATTCGTTGGTTGGAAAACTTCCTGGCGGATTATGAGAACACCGTCATCGTTGTATCCCATGACCGTCACTTCCTGAACAAGGTATGTACGCACATTGCGGATATTGACTTTGGCAAAATCCAAATGTACGTAGGTAACTACGACTTCTGGTACGAATCCAGCCAATTGGCGCTGAAAATGGTTCGTGATCAGAATAAGAAGAAAGAAGAAAAAATGAAGGAACTGCAAGAGTTTATTGCGCGTTTCTCTGCGAATGCTTCCAAGTCAAAGCAGGCGACCTCGCGTAAAAAGCTGTTGGAGAAAATTACGTTGGAAGACATTCGTCCTTCCAGCCGTAAGTATCCGTTCATCAACTTCAAGCCAGAGCGTGAAGCGGGTAAAAACCTCGTAGCGATTGAAGGCTTGAGCAAGACGATTGAAGGCGAAAAACTGTTTGAAAACCTTCACCTCACCATCAACAAAGGGGACAAAGTTGCGTTTGTCGGACCGAATGAGCTGGCGAAAACAACCTTCTTCCAAATTTTGATGGGCGAAGTTCAGCCTGATAGCGGTTCTTTCGAATGGGGCGTTACGACTTCCCAAGCGTACTTCCCAAAAGACAATGCGGAGTACTTTAACTCTGACTTGAGTCTGGTTGACTGGCTGCGCCAATACTCCAAAGATCAAGACGAAACATTCATTCGTGGATTCCTTGGTCGCATGCTGTTCTCTGGAGATGAAGCGCTGAAAAAGGCAAACGTACTGTCCGGGGGAGAAAAGGTTCGTTGCATGCTGTCCAAGATGATGCTGGCGAGCGCCAATGTATTGATCATGGACGAACCGACGAACCACTTGGATTTGGAATCCATTACTGCATTGAACAACGGCTTGATTGAGTTCGACGGTACACTCCTGTTCGTATCTCATGACCACCAGTTCGTCCAAACGATTGCGAACCGGATCATTGAGTTCACGCCGAAGGGGGTCATTGATAAAATGATGACGTATGACGAATACCTGGAGAGCGATGAAATCAAACGCCTGCGTGACGAGCATTACGCGTAAGCTGCCTACGACATATAAAAAGCCCTTGGCTTCGCACAAATCGTGCAGAAGTCATGGGCTTTTTCTCATGTGACGGGGTCTTCCACGAACTCGATTTTGTTAAGAAACGCTTCCTTGCTCGAGAAAATAACACGCTCTTTTCGTGGGGAAGTAAAGAACACCACGATATACTGGTCATCGATATATTCTACCGTGCCGCGTTTCTTTGGTCTTTGTATCGTCTTCACGGGTTTATTCAACCACTCGTTCATCTGCTGTTCCTCCTACCTGATTTTCCCATTCATTATACCAAGTTTAATGACGATGCCCAATGACATGTGCAGTTATGGCGATGCGAAGCAGCATTTGATCGTGCCCGTTTTCCGCATTCAATCCGGTCCACTCGCGGATGAGCTGAATGCGGTATTTGATTGTATTTTTATGGACATACAAACGACGCGCGGCTTCGGCGTAATTACCATCCGCTTGCAAAAACACTTGCAAGGTTTGTAGTAGCTGTCCGTTTTTTTCTCGATCATAGCTTTGGATTTTACCGAGACATTCTTCTGAAAAGGCTTGGGCTTCTGTCGCAGGATCGACTGCGTACATGATTCGCTCAAGTCCCAAGTCGTGGTAGCTTTTGACGCGAAAAGAAGCGGCGTTGGCTGGGCTTGCCGAATGTAATGCGGTTTGCAAGCTGACTACTGCTTCCCGATAACTGCGAACGATGCCTTCCCGTTCAGGATGATATCGCCCAATTCCTGCAAAGACGGGCTGATCCAATTGCTTGGTGAACGTCTGTAAGCACTGTTCTTGCAGCCATTGCGAGAGCGATTCAGTGGGTGAATGGTTAGATTTCGGCACGAGCAAGAGGACACGATTTTCCTGATCCAATCCATACAGAATCGCTCCATTGGAAGAAAAATAGCTGTGAAACGCGTTCAGAAGATGATGATTTTCTTGCCAAAGTTCCATGCCGGTTTTGTCATGAGGGGAGGTGCTTAGGAGCATAGCGACATAGTGATCGGACAACTCCCAGCCGACTTCATCCGCCTTTCGCATGAGCATTTCGTGTGAGACGATCTGCCCACTGACGAGTTGTTGCAAAAAATCATTGCGAAAACGTTGGAATGTTTCCTGGATGGCTCGTTGTCGCTGCATTTCAAGGGACAAGAGGGCAGCACTTTGCTCGATGGCGACTTTTTCCCACGCGTATAGATCACGCTCCCGCTGTCCAATGATGATGGTTCCCTGCACGATTTGGTCGTGGAGAAGCCACCGGACATGGATTCCCTCTTTTTGTTTGCTAAGCGGCTCTTGTGTTAGTCGGATCGGGGCGCGTTGACCGTACCGCTTGTCCAATGAATCATCGCGTGGGATCGAACCAAACGAGGAATCCCATTTCCATTTATGCTGGGGGACATGGATGGAGACAGGAGCAGCAAGGATATCGGACAGTAAATCTGTCAATGTAGAAATCGGAGCTCCTCCCGTCAAAAAGTGATGGAACCGTTCATAAATGGCATGGGTTCTGTCCAACTCGATGCGCTGTTTGTCATTGATGTACTGAACGACTGGCACGATAACATCTGACCAAGCTTTTTCCATCGGAAAGGACAGGATGGGAAATGCTTTTTTCGTAGCGTGGGAGAGAACGGCTTCAGGAAGATTCTCGATGTATCGACCTAATTTGATGGCGAGCCCAGGTGTACCGATGGCGACTAGCTCATCGATGAGTGTTATCAGTCGTTTTGTACATGGTTTTTGCTGAGAGAGGAATGGAAAGCCTGTCGTCAGAACGAATTCACCAGATCGCAACCACCTATGGCCATCGGGAGAATCAAAGGAAGTAACATTCAACAGCTCATTTTCTAAAGAGTCCGCGCCTGCAAGCACTGACGATTCATCAAAGCCACCAACTTGTATGAGCTCACGGACAGTAATCATTACGCTCACCATGCCTTCTTCATCTTTTGGCTACTCGCACAAAACCCCGTTCCGTTTTCTGGCCATGTGAACAAAGGAACTATTTGAATTTTTAGATAATACTAATGTACATGTCCAGGATGTGTACAGGCAATGGGACAAATCGAGCAAACTGGGGGGAGTCGTATGAAAGCGAGAGATTGGCTAGGGGTACTGCCATTCATTGGGATGCTGGGAGGAATTCCGTTTGTGAATCGGGTTGAGCCTTACGTATTAGGCATGCCGTTTGTCCTGTTTTGGATTGTTCTCTGGGTAGTCTTAACTTCCGTTATCATGGCATTCCTCAACAAAATCGATCCTGCTACGAAGGAGGACGGCCAATGAATATCGCCTTGATCATTATTTTTGCCTTTTTATTGCTGTCCTTCTATTCCGGTATTCGTGCGCAACAAGGGAAAGACATGAATATGGAACAATGGACCGTTGGCGGCAGAGGATTCGGTTCGATCTTTATTTTCTTGCTGGTAGCAGGCGAAATTTATACGACATTCACCTTCTTGGGGGGCAGTGGTTGGGCGTACTCCAAAGGGGCACCTTCTTACTACGTTCTCTCTTATATTTCCCTCGCCTATGTCATTTCCTACTGGCTCTTGCCGCCGATTTGGCAGTATGCCAAAGAGCACAGGCTCGTCTCCCAATCCGATTTTTTTGTAAGCAAGTACAAGAGTCCGATACTCGGCATTTTGGTCGCAGCAGTCGGAGTCATTGCGATTATTCCGTATCTCGTCCTCCAATTCAAAGGGCTGGGGATCATCGTATCGGAAGCATCCTATGGCTCGATTTCGCCTGCTGCTGCGATATGGATCGGGGTCATTGTTGTGACCATTTACGTCATGATCTCAGGAATTCACGGTTCGGCTTGGACGGCGGCGATCAAGGACATCATGATTTTCTTTGTCGTCGTTTTCCTCGGGCTTTATCTTCCGTTTCATTACTACGGGGGCATCCAGCCAATGTTTGAAGCCGTACAAGCCTCCAATCCTGGTTTCTTGACGTTCCCTGAGGAGGGTTTAAGCATTTCCTGGTACATTTCGACGGTGCTGGTAACGGTGTTCGGCTTTTACATGTGGCCGCATACGTTCGGCTCTGTGTTCTCTGCGAAAAATGCGAATGTGTTCCGCAAAAATACGATCATGCTGCCGCTCTATACCTTGATGCTTTTGTTTGTGTTTTTTGTCGGCTTTACGGCGATCCTGCAAGTCCCCGGTTTAAAAGGGGCGGACGGTGATTTGTCCTTGCTTCGTCTGTCGTTGCAAACATTCGATCCGTGGGTAGTCGGGATCATTGGAGCAGCAGGCTTACTAACGGCACTCGTACCAGGCTCGATGCTATTGATGACAGGGGCGACGCTTTTGGCGAAAAATGTGTACAAAGTTATGGCTCCGCACACATCTGACGTACAAATCGCCCGGATTGCCAAATGGTTGGTGCCTGTCATCTCGTTGATCTCGCTGTATTTTGCACTGAGTGGGGGAGATACGCTCGTTACGTTGCTATTAATGGGCTACAGCTTGGTCACACAGTTGTTTCCAGCCTTGCTTTTTAGTCTTCCTGCCAAGCCGTGGGTGAATAAATACGGAGCGTTTGCCGGAATTTTATGTGGGGTGTCAACCGTTGCGTATGTGACTATTTTCCAAGTGACGATTGCGACCCTGTTCCCGAATTGGCCAGCCGTTGTCAAAGACTTGAACATTGGTGTCGTGGCATTGCTAGTCAATCTTGTCGTGATGTTTACTGTGACGTTTGTGACGAGGAATCTTTTTGCACTGAATCGTCATGCTGCAAACACAGAAGGGACACCAACTCTTTAATACTAATCCTTTAAAGGGGGCAGTTATATGGCAGATACTGTTTTTATCAACGGACAGGTGATCACGGTAGATCAAGAGAATCGGGTGGCGGCGGCCGTGGCAGTTAGAGGGAATCGCATTCTTGCTGTCGGGTCTAATGAAGATGTGAAGCAGTTGATTCAATCACATACAAACGTCATTGATTTGCAAGGGAAAAGTCTATTGCCCGGCTTCATCGATGCCCACCTGCATATTACGATATACGGTACGAACAAGCTGGGGGTTGATTGCAAAGCGAGAGGGATCAGGTCAATTGATGATCTGCTCATTGCACTGAAAGAACAAGCGGAAAAAACACCCAGAGGGGAATGGGTGAGGGCATGTGGTTTCGATGAAAATCTCATGCAAGAGCAACGCCATCCGACACTCGCCGAGCTGGATGAAGTGACGACAGCGCATCCCGTTTTTGTCATGAGGACGTGCGCTCATCACTCTGTCGTAAACAGCAGAGCGCTTGCCATTGCAGGTTACGACAGAGACACAGCCGATCCACAAGGTGGACGTATTCAGCGTGATGCAGATGGTGAGCTAACCGGATTCCTCATCGAAACGGCACATATGAACATGTTTGAAAAAGCTGCTTTTACAGAAGCCGAGTATATCGAAGGTCTGCGATTGGCTTCGAAAGACTTTGTTGCTGCGGGCATTACGAGTGTCCATGATGCGGGAGGATACGGTCCAGAGAACTATCGGGCAATGCAAAAAGCGGTACAGAAAGGTGACGTAAAAGTTCGCATCTACGCAATGGTTTGTGCGCTGAATCAATCGGATGATTTTGTCCGCAGGATGATCGATGCCGGAATGGTAACGGGTACGGGGAATGCTCGCTTCCGTATCGGACCTGCGAAGGTTTTTACCGATGGGGCAAGCATTGCGCCCACGATGGCCATGCGTGAATCGTTCACCAGCCGACCAGATGATTACGGAATTCTCTACTATGAACAGGACGAGTTGAATACCATTTTGGGAGAGGCACATGCAAAAGGTTTTCAAATTACCGCTCATGCCCAGGGAGATCGAGCGATTGACATGCTGCTGACATGCTTTGAAACGGCATTAGAAGCACATCCGCGCGAGAACCACCGACATCGGATTGAACATGCGGGTGTATCTGCGCCTGATCTGTTGGCGAGAATGGCTCGGCTAGGTGTCGTACCCATTCCGAATCCTGCTTTTATCTATGATTACGGCGATTCGTATGTGAAAAATATCGGAGAGCGTGTCGGACATATGTTTCCGGCGAGGGATCAGGTAGACGCGGGGATCATTGCGGCAGGCGCATCGGATAGTCCCGTGACTGATTTCAACCCGCTGATCGGGATTCATGCTGCTGTTAATCGGTTGAGTAAAACAGGTCAGGATGTGGGGATCAATCAAAGGGTCAGCATCATGGAGGCGATTCGCATGTTTACTTGGAACGGAGCGTACGCCAGCTTTGAGGAGGGGATCAAAGGGAGTATTGAAGTCGGGAAGCTGGCGGATCTCGTGGTGCTGGACGGCGATATTTTGGCAACGCGGGCAGATCGCATCAAAGAGCTGCGCGTAGACAAAACGATGATAGATGGAGAGTTCGTCTATCATCGCCAAGATGAGGAGGTTCTACTAGCATGAACGTAAAAGCGAGAAAGCTTGCGATCAATGAAGAACGCCTGCAAAAACGAATCGAGCAATTGGCGCAAATCGGGAAAATAGGTGAGACGGGTGTATGTCGACTCGCTTTGTCCGCTGAAGACCGGGCAGGCGTAGAGCTGGTGCGTAGCTGGATGGAAGAAGCCGGTCTTCAGACCCGGATCGATGACTTCGGCAATTTGATTGGCCGGATGATGGGGAAGGATGAGCAAGCCCCGATTCTGATGATTGGCTCTCATATCGATTCGCAGCCATACGGTGGGCAGTACGATGGTGTGATCGGCGTATTGGGGGGACTGGAGGTCGTCCAGACGTTGAATGAACAAGGAATCATGCCCACACAACCTATTGAAGTCGTTGCGTTTTGTGACGAGGAAGGGTGCCGGTTTCAAAAAGGACTGTTTGGCTCCAAAGGCATTCTCGGCATGCTGGACCCGACAGACTTGGAGCGGACGGACAAAAACGGGATTACACGCAGGCAGGCACTGGTTGATTTTGGCTGCGATCCTGATCGCCTGGAAGCGTCTATTTATCCAAAAGGTAGCATTGGTGCTTATCTCGAGCTGCATATTGAGCAGGGGCCAATTCTCGATGATGCCAAAGAAGCGATTGGAATCGTGTCGGCGATATCGGGGCCTTTGTGGTGGACGGTCGAGCTGACTGGCTTTGCCGGGCATGCTGGTTCCGTACCGATGCCGATGAGAAAGGATGCACTGGTCGGAGCGGCAAAAGTAATTTTGGCAGTAAACGAGTTGGCAAAGCTCGATCCACAAGCGCCGACAGTTGGTACAGTCGGTCATTTGGAGGTTTTCCCGGATTCGCGTAACATCATTCCCGAGCGGGTGCGTTTTTCGATTGATTTGCGCGACATTGATTTGCAGCGACGCGATGAGCGCGAACAAGCGTTGCGCGAGGCGATTGAGCTAGCCGCCGTAGAAGGCGGATTGCAATATACCATTACGGAAGATACGAATAGTGACCCGCGTTACTGTGCCGACTGGATAAAGGCAATCATGCATGAGGAGAGCAGCAAGCTCGGTGCCTCTGTGCGCGAACTGATGAGTGGTCCTTTCCATGACGCTTTGGCGCTCTCCTACGTCTGTGATTACGGGATGATTTTTGTCCGCTGCAAGGACGGTATCAGTCATAATCCAAAAGAATACGCAGCCTATGAAGACTTGGCGCTGGGAACAGAGCTGCTTTACAAAACCGTATTGCGGATGAGCACCAACCAATAAAAGAGAGAGTCGCCCGTCTAAGCGGATAGGCGACTTTTTTCATACAGTCTATGACGAGACTTTACAGACTGTTTTTGATATATTTTATTCTTAGAGGTTCTTATCACGTCTGAGGAAGGAAGAATGACATGAAAATGCGTGTTTCCGCTGTGCAGTACCATCTGCATACCATACATAGCTTTGAAGACTTCGCCAATCAAGTTGAGCACTACGTGAAAAACGCGCAAGAGTACGACACAGAATTTCTCCTTTTCCCGGAGCTGTTTACGACTCAACTCATGTCAATCGGAGACGAACAGGGCCATGCGCTGCCGATTACGGCATTGCCATCGTTCACGGACCGTTATGTCGAGCTGTTTCGTTCCCTCGCTGCCAAATATGAGATGCATCTGATTGGTGGAACGCACATCATCGAAGAAAACGGCAAGCTTTACAATACGGCTTTTCTGTTCTACCCGGATGGACGTGTAGGCCAGCAGAAAAAAATCCATATCACGCCATGGGAAGTAAAAGGCTGGAACATGGGGGCTGGCGACTCGCTGCAAATCTTTGAGACCGATAAAGGGAAGGTCGCGATGATTATTTGCTACGACATCGAGTTCCCTGAGTGGGTGCGCATCGCCAAAGCACGGGGTGCAGACGTCATTTTCTGCCCGTCTTGCACGGATGATCGCCATGCGTTCCACCGCGTACGTTATACCAGTCATGCCCGGACGATTGAAAATCAAGTGTATGTGGTGCTGACTGGAACAGTAGGCTCGCTGCCGACAGTTGATTTCATGCGAGCGAACTTTGGACAAGCGGCGATCTTGACACCAAACGATGTGCCGTTCCCTCCGCGAGGCATTCTTGCTGAAGGGGAAATCAATCACGACATGATGGTAACCGCTGATTTGGATATTCAATTGCTATACGACGTGCGGGAAAAAGGTTCTGTCACAACCTGGCGCGACCGCCGCACCGATTTGTATACAGACTGGAAGTAAGCAACCCATCGTGAGCAGGACAGCAGGAGGATGAATATGTACAGAAAAGAGCTGTATGTATTTGAAGGGAACAAGCCACGCAGAGCCGTCATACGCAACTACAATCGGGCAGACTTCTTCGAATTGATCCAAATACAGGCGGAGAGCTTTCCTCCGCCATTCCCGTCTGAGCTATGGTGGAATCAGGAGCAGCTGACGAACCATATTACGCTGTTCCCGGAAGGTGCCATTTGTGTAGAAGTGGACGGCGTTTTGGCAGGTTCGATGACAGGGTTGCTCGTGAAGTTTGATCCCGCTCAACCCGAGCATAAGTGGGAGGATGTCACGGATAGCGGTTATATCCGTAATCATGATCCGCAAGGGGACACGCTGTATATCGTAGATATTTGCATCCGCCCGAGCTTCCGCAAGCTGGGATTGGGCCAACAGATGATGCAAGCGATGTATGAGCTGGTGGTACAAAAGAAACTGCGCAGATTGCTCGGCGGAGGTCGCATGCCAGGATATGGTCGTTATGCAGACCAATGGTCGCCTGAGCAGTATTTAGAGCGTGTTCTGACAGGGGAAGTAAGAGACACGGTGATTACATTTCTCATGCGCTGTGGTCGTACGCCTGTTCAGGTCGTAGCGAATTATTTGAAAGATGAGGAATCTCGCAACTACGCGACACTCATGGAATGGAAAAATCCATTTCAGCAGCATCTGTAGGGCGTTTATCCGACATAATCGATCGAGAGGGGATTCGACTGATGGAATTCGTACGTATTCAACATATTGACAATCCGCTGTTTGCGAAGATGCACCGTTTGATGCAAGAGGTTTTTCCGCCTGAGGAAGTATTGGCGTACGATCTGTGGAAAGAACCACTGGAAGATCCGGGCATTCGTGTATTTGTAGCTGTACACGAAGGAGAAGTTGTGGGCGCTACCGAATACCGTTATTACACGGACATGAACGTAGCCATGACAGATTTTACGATCATTGGTCGCGAAGGACTCGGAGTAGGACGATTCCTCGCTAGAGAGCGTCAAAAGGACCTGCTCGCGCTGGCTGCTGAAAACGGCAAGGAGCTGTACGGGATGTTTGCCGAAATCTACGACCCGTACCGTGTGGAAGAACACAGCTTTGGCGGAATTAAGCCCATGGACCCATTTGTACGCCGTGAAGTGCTCTCTCATCTGGGCTACAAACGTACGAACTTTACCTACGTACATCCATCCTGGCAAAATGACGGCGAAGCGGTATCCGGACTCGATCTGGGTTTCATGCCGACAAACGAAGAGCAAACGACGCTCGAAGCCGAACTGATCGTCACGTTCTTGAAGCGTTATTACGCTGTGCTTCCACAAAAGCCACAGGCATGGCTCGATATGGTGAAAGACTTGGAGAGCAAAGAAACGGTGGAACTGCTCCCCATCTAATCGAAAGACAACAAGAACCAACTCTCCTGTGGAGCTATGTTCACGGCTCCATGGGAGTTTTTCGTAGTAGGCTAGTCAGATTATTACGAAAAAAAACAGACCACTTGGAGAGGGACATAAAATGAAAATCATCACCCTATGTGGGTCTACCAAATTCAAAAAGGAATTTGAGCAGGCGAATACGTATTTGACTCTCCAAGGAAATATCGTAATGAGTGTTGCCTTTTTCGAGCAGAGTGAGGGCTTTTCAATATCACAGGAGCAAGCAGTTTTACTCACAGACATTCACTTTCGAAAAATCGACTTGTCCGACGAGATATTTGTCATCGATGTAGAGGGCTATATCGGGAACAGTACAAGACAAGAAATTGCGTATGCGAAAGAACAAGGAAAGCCCGTTCATTATTACTCCAAGAGTGGGATCAACGATAAAGTGATTGCCGCATTCTTTCTCTAACCAGAAACAACAGAGGTGAAACAGGTGAAAGCTCAAAATCTAGCATCGATCTTCCTTTACATAGCCGTCATCTTTCACTTGCTGGGCATGAGCGGCTGGACTTCTGCCAAGCTGGCACAACCGATCGAGTTGGCCATCCTCGCGCTGATGCTCCTGTCCATTTTCGTTTTACGGAAAAAGAAACGAAAAAAGCGTCGGGCAAGAAGGCCAGCACCAGAAGTAGCCGTTATACTTGAGCAAGCCGAGGAAGGAGAGCCAGGCAAATGATTCACGACATCCACATGCAGGCGATTCTGGACGCTTCTCACGACGGGATTATCGCGGTAGATCGGGATTCCATGATTATCGGGGTCAATAAAAACGCGATGGAAATACTCGGTCTGCCAAGCAATATCGTTGGACAAAAAATTACCCGTTATATCCCCAATTCAGATATGTTAAGGATTTTGGCAACAGGAAAAAAAGAGATTGGGGACATTGCGACGATTCTGAATCGACAAATTATCATCAACCGTTTGCCGATTGTCGTGGAGGGTGAAATCGTGGGTGCGGTGTCTACTTTTAAAGAGATCACCGACATTCAAAAAATGGAGATGCGCATTCGCAAGCAGAGCATGGAGAGCGGCTTGGAAGCCAAATTCCGCCTGGAGGATATCGTGGGAGAGTCTTTTGCGATCCGGGAAGCGAAGGAATGGGCGGAAACATTTGCAAGGACAGATGCGACAGTTCTCATACAGGGGGAGACTGGGACTGGCAAGGAGCTGTTTGCCCAAGGGATTCATTTGAGCAGCCAGCGCGCAACCGGTCCGTTCATCCCGGTTAACTGTGCGGCTCTCCCTGGAAATTTATTGGAGAGCGAGTTGTTTGGATACGAGGAAGGAGCTTTTACAGGCGCACGAAAAGGCGGAAAGCCCGGGCTGTTTGAATTGGCCCACGGAGGCACTCTGTTTCTCGATGAAATCGGTGAGTTGTCAATCCCGATCCAAGCATTGCTCTTGCGTATCTTGCAAGAGAAAAAAGTACGCAGAATCAGCGGGGAGCGCATCGTCCCGGTCGATGTGAGAATCATCGCGGCAACGAATCGGGATTTGGAACGGCTGGTAGAAGAAAACCAGTTTCGATCAGACTTGTACTTCCGATTGAACGTGTTGACGCTTGAGTTACCTGCTTTGCGAGAGCGAATTGAAGATATTCCGCTATTGGTGGCGTCGATTATGGAAGAAATCAAGGAACGGGAAAATAAAAGGCATTTGAAAGTAGAAGAGGCCGTTTTTCACGTTTTCAAACAATATGACTGGCCAGGCAATGTACGAGAGTTGCGCAACGTGGTGGAAAGAATGGTCTTGCTTTGCAAGGACGACGCGCTTGGCAAGAAGGACACAGCTTTTTTTGCCAAGAAGCTGTATCAGCGACAATCTTACCGAGACCAAGAAGAGGGAGAAGCAGAAGTCATCCGAAAGGTGTTGGCGGAGACAAAGGGAAACAAGGGGGAGGCGGCGAAAATTTTGGGAATGGATCGATCCACCCTGTGGAGAAAAATGAAGCGCTACGAAAGGTCGTAGAAATTGATGCAAGTGCAACATCAGCGATGCATGTTTGCAACAGAGTAAGCACCGTTAATTGCGTAATTAACAGAAAATTAAAAACATATTCGTTTGGCATGGTAGTTGCTTATTTATGGGGATCACAACATAACGACTTTTACGAAGAGGCGAGGGGAGAGCATGACACCACAACCGATTATTCGTGTAGAAAATGTCTCGTTTGCCTATCAGGTTAACCAAGATCAACAAATTCCTGTCCTGCAAAATGTCTCCCTAGAAGTGTTTCCAGGAGAGTATGTCGCCATCATCGGTCATAATGGGTCCGGTAAGTCAACGCTGTCTAAGCATCTCAATGGAATTTTGACTCCAAAGGAAGGCGACGTCATCGTTAACGGCATCAACACGCGTGAAAAACAGCGCATCCATGAAGTGAGGAGCCGTGTCGGGATGGTTTTTCAGCATCCGGACAATCAGATTGTCGCGACGATTGTAGAGGACGATGTGGCTTTCGGATTGGAGAACATCGGGACATCGGCGGAAGAGATGAAAACACGAGTGGATTTTGCCTTAGAGGCAGTAGGAATGAGTGCATTTCGCCATCGCCCGCCTCATCATTTGTCTGGCGGACAAAAGCAGCGGATCGCTATTGCGGGTATATTGGCGATGAAGCCCCAAGTCCTTGTCATGGACGAAGCGACGAGTATGCTGGACAGCTACGGTAGACAGGATATTTTGGCAGTCGTTCGCAAGCTGCATCGCGAAGGAATGACTATTGTCACAGTGACCCATCACATGTCAGAGGTAGCAGAAGCAGATCGCGTCATCGTGATGGAGGGCGGCAAGATCGTATTGGAGGGGACTCCACGAGAAGTATTTTCCCATCAGGAAAGACTTCGCGAACTCCATCTGGATGTTCCAGACGCGAGCCGAATCGCTCATCTCGTCCACTCCGAATATAGCGAATTTACACCTGATCTCATCCACAATGAGGAAGTTGTTGCGGAGGTTAATCGTCTATACGTCAGACAAGCGGAGGCGAGTGGTTCATGACGCAACCGATCGTAAACGTAGAAAATCTTTCTCATATCTATATGCAGGGAACACCTCTCGAACATCGGGCTCTCGATCAGGTAAGCATCCAGGTGGCAGAGGGCGAATGCTTGGCCATTATCGGTCATACCGGATCGGGAAAATCGACGTTAATCCAGCATTTTAACGGTCTGATTCGGCCGCAGTCCGGTACGGTCATCATCAATGGAATGGACGTATCTTCACCCAAAATCGATATTCGTACATTGCGCAGACAAGTAGGACTCGTTTTTCAAAATCCGGAGGATCAACTGTTCGAAAAACTGGTCGGTGATGATGTAGCCTATGGCCCTTTTCGGATGGGGCTGCCTTTAGAGGAAGTGCGGCGACGCGTTCAGTGGGCGATGGACTTGGTCGGCCTCTCGTTTCAGGAGATGAAAGATCGTCCGACTTTTGCCCTAAGTGGAGGGCAGAAGCGCAAGGTAGCATTAGCTGGTGTCCTTTCCTTGCAACCCAAGGTTCTCGTGCTTGACGAGCCAACTGCCGGGCTGGACCCGCGCTCTCGTCTTGAGCTATTGGAACGCATCCGCAGTCTCAATCGGGAAGAAAAGCTAACGGTTATTTTCGTCTCACACAATATGGAAGAGGTCGCCAAGCTTGCAGATCGTGTCTACGTTATGGCAAACGGCCAATCAGTTTGTGAAGGGACACCACGACAAATTTTTAGCAATCAGGAATTGCTGCGACAGCATCACATCGGCACACCGGAATCAGTCGATATTTTATACAGGCTCCGTGAGCAGGGCTTCAGCATCGATCCTAGCGCTTTTTTACCCGAAGAGACAGCGATGGAAATTTTGAAACTGTTGAATCGCTAAGGAGGGGGTCCACATGTCAGCAGAATTTGAATTGACGCGAAATATTACGATCGGTCAATATTTGCCCACTGCTTCGGTCGTTCATCGTCTCGATCCTCGTTTCAAGCTTGGTGCTTTCGTCATTCTCATCTTAGCGATTGCCATCTGCGATACATATGTAGGCAACCTGTTTGCTTTAGCCATTTGTGTCTGGATGTTTCAAATCTCGAAGATCCCCCTGCATTACGGCATATCCGGGATCAAGCCCGCTATCCCCTTTATCATTATATTGGCGATCATGCAGTTGCTTTTTTACGGGGAGGTTGTCAATGGCGGAACGGTTTATTTGAAATACGGCTTCATCACGATCACGAGTGAGAGTGTGCGCCTCGTCATTGTGTCTGCCATGCGCTTTGTAGAAGTGATCTTCTTATCGAGTGTCCTCACGCTCAGCACTTCTACGACGGAACTCACGCACGGCATGGAGCGACTGCTGGGGCCTTTGGAAAAAGTGAAGTTTCCCGTTCACGCGTTTGCATTGATCATCACGATTGCTGTGCGCTTTGTACCTACCTTCGCGATGGAAATGGAAAAAATGATGAAAGCACAAGCGTCTCGCGGTGCAGACTTCGGTACAGGAGAATGGTGGCGGATCATCCAGAGAACAAAAGATATGTTTCCCATCATCATCCCGCTGTTTAATGTGGCGCTCTCCAGAGCTGAAGATTTGATTTTGGCAATGGAAGCCAGATGCTATACACCAGGTGCCGCACGGACCAGATACACCCAGTACAAGGCAGTAGGCAAGGATTACGTCGCGCTGATCGCAAGCATAGTCATTTCTGCCGCCATGCTCGCCATACCTTGGTAAGGAAGACTAGCGGGAACTCGCCCGAGTAGGGCATTCCACATAAAACTCGTAAAAGGAGGAGTATGCATGGAAAAAGGCTTGACCGTTCGCAAGATTGTCATTGCAGGCGTTTTGGGTGCGATCGCAATTTTGCTCGGGGTGACTCGTCTCGGCTACATTCCGGTTCCGACAGCAGCGGGCAATGCCACTATTATGCACATCCCGGCTGTCATCGGGGGCATAATGGAGGGCTGGGGCGTTGGTATGATCATTGGCCTTATATTTGGAGTCTCTTCTTTCTTAAATGCCACCGTCCCGCTGTTTAAAGACCCTCTTGTCGCCATCCTGCCACGGTTGTTCATCGGCGTGACTGCTTACTTGACCTATGTTGGTTTGAAAAACATCAATCAATACTTGGCGATTGGTGCCGCTGGTTTTATCGGGGCGATGACAAACACGATTCTGGTACTGGGAATGGCCGTTATTCGAGGCTACATGACGCTTGGTGTAGCGACAACAGTCGCAATCACGAGCGGCTTGCCAGAAGCAATTGTTTCTGTCATTGTGACATTGGCAGTCGTGGCGGCCTGGAAGAAATTAGGATCAGCGGGCAGGCAAAAATCAAAAATTTCAGGAGACTTATAATGACCGGAACGATTGTTGACGTACCCGGCGTTCTCGTCGGGCATGCACAAAACGAAGAAACATTAACGGGATGCAGTGTGATTATGCTGGAAAAGCCGTCTGTCTGCGGCGTGGATGTCCGGGGTTCAGCCCCGGGCACTCGCGAGACAGACCTCTTGGACCCTATCAATATGGTCAGTGTGGTCCATGCGATTTGCCTCTCAGGTGGCAGTGCATACGGTTTGGATGCTGCTACAGGTGTCATGCAGTATTTGGAGGAACAAGGCATCGGGCTAGATGTTGGCTATGGCGTCGTTCCTATCGTTCCAGCAGCGGTCTTGTTCGACCTGGCTGTAGGTGACTATCGGGTTCGTCCAGATCGTCATATGGGCTATGAGGCAGCACAGGCAGCAAGCCGTGAGACAGTAGCACAAGGAAACGTCGGTGCTGGTACAGGTGCGTCAGTAGGCAAGCTGAATGGATTTGTGAATGCGATGAAGAGCGGGGTGGGCACAGCTTCCGTGATTCTACGGAATGGACTCGTCATAGGCGCAATCGTTGCTGTAAATGCAGTCGGTCATGTCGTAGATCCACAGTCAGGGACGATCATAGCCGGACCGAGAGATGAACAGGGTACCATTCGGGATAGCGTGGAGATGATGCGCCAGCAAGCTTTTGCCCCAATCCCTCCAGGTACGAACACGACGATTGCCGTAGTCGCGAGCAATGCCCGCTTGTCCAAAGCAGAAGCAAACAAAGTTGCGCAAATGGCTCATGACGGGCTTGCCCGTACGATCCGTCCGATTCACACCATGTACGATGGCGATACGATCTTTGCTGTAGCAACAGGCGAAGTAGAGGTGAGTGTAGACCTGGTGGGCGCGTTGTCCGCAGATGTGCTGGCGGAAGCCGTCGTCCAAGCGGTTAAGCAAGCTGAGGAAGCAGGAGGACTGCCATCTTATCGCAGTTACTTCCAGAAATAGGTGTAACATAATTGGATGCAGAGGAGAGGATTGGCGGATGAATCAGGTAATATCCTTTGTTGACGAGCAGGAAGTTGTACGCCTAACGCAGGAGCTGGTAAGAATTCCGAGTGTATTTCGCCCTGATCAGGCAGGAGCGAATGAAGAGCGGGTCGCGCTATTTGTCGCCGATTATCTTCGCAATATGGGTTTGCAGGTCTTCTATGAGGAGGTTGTTCCGGGCAGGCCGAATGTCATCGCTTTTTACGATTCGGGTAGACCTGGCAAAACGCTTTTGTTCGAAGCCCATACAGATGTCGTAACAGAAGGGGATCGGGATGCTTGGAGCTATGACCCTTTTGGCGGGACAATATCTGGTGGGCGTATCTACGGGCGTGGCTCCTGTGACACAAAAGGAAATCTGGCAGCCGCGATATGTGCCGTCAAAGCAATCCAACGATCCAAACAGTCTTTTACAGGAAAAATCCTCCTGTGCATCCCTTGCGATGAGGAGAGCATGATGATCGGGATCAAAGATTTCATCCGCCGCGGCTGGGCCAACAACGTTGATGCTGCGATCATCTGCGAACCGGAAGAAAATCAGCTCTGCATCACGCAAAAAGGAGCCATGCGAGCGATTCTTCGTACGTTTGGCAAAATGGCGCATGGTGCCATGCCACTGACAGGAATCAATCCAAACACAAGGATGGCACGCGCCATAGTCGCATTAGAGGAGCTGGAGCGCAAGGAAATGGCTCGTCTGGGAGAGCACCCGATGTTGGGGTGGCCGAGTATCACTCCGACGATTTTACAGGCACCGGTCAAAGGTGACGCCCAGATCAACGTCGTACCCGATCAATGCATGACCACACTTGACATTCGCACGGTACCCGGGCAGGACCACCAGGCGCTGTACAAAGAAATCAGTGCGATATTAGAAGGATTAAGCAAAGAAGATGACAAGTTCAAAGCCACCTTGGAAGTCATCGAAGAGCGCCCATGGACGTTGACTGGCATGAAGGAAGAAGTCGTGACTGCTGTCGCTAGCGCGTATCGGGAAATTACCAAAAAAGAACCCGTTTATAATGGCGTCCCAGGTGCGACAGATGGTACCTTCCTGCACAAGGCCGGCATTCCGATTTTGACGACAGGCGCAGGCGATCGTCACATCCCTCACCATGCAGATGAGTACGTAGCCATTGACCAATTGGTGGAATCCACCCAACTTTTTGCCTTGTCGGCGTTGACGTTTTTGACGCAGCCAGTTCGAGCTTGATCGCCCTATAAAAGAACTCTGCTTATGCTAGCGGCAGAGTCTTTTTATTCTCGAAAAAGAAGTTTTCATAGTAAAAACTTGCAGAATCCATCTAATTTTTTTTACAATAGGCTTGTTACATAAGCGAAAAGGAGGCGCGTGCCCATGAATATGCGTTGGAAATTGGATGTCTTGTATTCCTCGTTTGATGCACCAGAATGGAAACAAGATTGGGTGAAGTTAGTACGTGAAACAGAAGAGATCAAAAGTTGGGCAGCGCAAAACTTGCAATCTTCAGAAGATGCAGTAGCGAAAATGGAGAAATACATCACCATGATGACCTCTGTCCTGCAAACGCAATTTCGTTTGTACGCCTACGGAGAGTTGACTGCTAGCGTGGATGCCAAGAATGAAGCAGCACTGCTCGCAATTGAAAAAGTACAGAATCAGGCTGTTGATTTGGTTGAACCAGGCGTACAATTCCAAAAATGGTTAGGATCGTTGAGCAACCTGGACGAGTTGATCAGCCAATCGGAGCTGTTAGAGACACATCGCTTTATGTTGACAGAAATGTCAGACAAGAGCAAATATATGCTGAGCGAAAAAGAAGAAATCGTTCTGGCAAAAATGAAAAATACAGGGTCAAATGCATGGACAAAGCTCCATGAAATGCTGACTTCCACATTACTGGTAGACATTACAGTCGATGGGGAGCACAAACAGCTTCCATTGCCTGTAGTACGAAACATGGCGAACGAAAAAGATCCGCAGCTTCGTAAAACGGCATATGAGGCGGAACTTGCCGCTTACAAAAAAATCGATGAGGCTGCAGCTGCCAGCTTGAATGGAATTAAGGGTGAGGTTATTACCGTAGCGAAGCTCAGAGGCTATGAATCGCCACTGGATAAGACGTTGCAAGACTCCCGCATGGACCGCGAGACGCTCGAAGCGATGCTTCAGGCGATGCGTGAGAGCCTTCCATCCTTCCATCAATACTTCCGTACAAAGGCGAAGTTGCTCGGTCATGAGAGCGCTCAGTTGCCGTTTTATGATTTGTTTGCGCCAGTTGGTGAGGCAGACATGCGGTTCCCGTATGAGGAATCCCGCGACTTCATCGTGAAGCACTTTGGTAGCTTTAGCGAAAAGCTCGCCAACTATGCAGCACGAGCTTATGACAATCAGTGGATTGATGCAGAGATTCGAGAAGGCAAACGTGGAGGGGCATTCTGTTACAACCTGCACATCGTAGGGGAGAGCAGAATTATGTCCAACTACACAGGCAGCTACAGCGATGTGAGCACAATGGCACATGAATTGGGACATGGTTATCACGGAGAATGTCTCGTAAACGAAGCATTCTTGAATAGCGAATACCCAATGCCAATCGCCGAGACTGCGTCCATTTTGTGCGAAACCATCATTGCCAATGCAGCGCTGGAACAAGCGACAGCCGAGGAAGCATTTGCGATTTTGGAAAATGATATCAGCGGGGCAAGTCAGGTGATCGTCGATATTTATAGCCGTTACTTGTTCGAGACTGCTGTATTTGAGCGCAGAACAGAAGGTGCCTTGTCTGTTTCCACGCTGAACGAACTGATGCTGCAAGCGCAAAAGGCCGCGTACGGAGATGGTTTGGATCCGGCGGCCCTACACCCTTACATGTGGGTATGCAAACCGCACTATTATAGCGCGGATTACAATTTCTACAACTTCCCGTATGCTTTTGGGCTCTTGTTCGCAAAAGGCCTGTACGCAGAGTATCTCAAGCGCGGGGAGGCTTTTGTTGAGCAGTACGACAAGCTCTTGTCCGTAACGGGCAAAATGAGCGTTGCGGATGTTGCAGCTATCATGGATGTTGACGTACGCTCAGTTGATTTCTGGCGGAATTCTCTCTCTTTGGTTGCAAAAGATATCGACAAATTCGTTGAGCTCGCATCTGCTCGCCTGAACTAAACAGGAAGAACGTCCGCTATGTCATGAGCGGACGTTTTTTATTCATGATACAAAGCGTTTTTATGCGCATAGGGAACAGAGGGGAAGGAGAAAGTAAGAAAAAACAGATGAGGTGATTACGTGGTAAACGGATTGCAGTTACTCGACCTATTACGGGAAACGGAGAACAAGATGCTGCATTTACATAGAGCCATCGACAGAGTAAGCAGCGAGCCGGATTTCAAGGAATCTGTCAGTGTTCTTACCGTAGTCGTTCGCGATTATCAACTCCAACTCGACAAAATGAAGCAAGCGTTGGGCAAAATCGAAATCGGAGGGCAACAACAACAGCATCAGCAGGCCCATAATAACGAAATACATTAAGCACAAAAAAGACAAACAGCCCTCGACCTGCTGTAAAAGCAGAGAGGGCTGTTGTTTGCTTATTTGTGTAGGAAAGCTTACTGGAAATTAGCGTAACGCTTCACGCCGTAAAACGGGTAGAGCTTATGCATGTATTCGACTTTGCCATAACGAACATCTTCGCCATTCGCATGCACGATTGCCCCATTACCCAGATAGATCGCTACGTGAGACACGCGTCCTTTGCCAAGCGCATCGTAGAACAAGAGGTCACCAGGCTGTGCTTGATCCAATGATACTTCTTGACCGCCACGAAATTGATCTTCAGAAGTGCGCGGAAGTGTAACCCCAAGCTGCTCAAAAACGTATGAAGTAAAGCCACTACAATCAAAGCCATTCGGAGTAGTTCCGCCTAAGACGTATGGTGTATTAAGCAATGGTTCAAAAATTTCCTTCAAACGACCCAGATCTTCTGCATTTACCTCGGCAGGCAGCGAAACGGTAGAAGTGAGGTTTGGACTTAGGAACTCTGTAGAAACGTATGCTTCACGATCTTCGAATTCGATTTTCGTCCATTCACTACCGGTTTCTACGACTTCTACAATAGAACCGAATCGTAGCTTGCCTAATACTTTTGCGTCAGTCGAAGGCTTTTTACGAACATTCAGCACGTCACCAGTGACGCGGGCTTTTTCACCAGCTGTTAGTTCTTTAGACTCAGTGGTAGCGTTATCATTCTGATTGACAGCTACATCGGAAGGAGTGTCAGTCGCAATGGAGCCAGAAGTATTTTCACCATGAATAGACAATGTTTGTCCAATTGACAATCTATCATCATTCAGTTGGTTCCATTGAATGAGTTGTTCCACTGATACTTGATGCTCGCGAGCGATTTTGCTCAGCGTATCACCTGCTGATACCACATATGCCGATGAGGAAGCATGGGCAGCAGTAGGCAGCAGAGTGAAGAGGGCGAGGAAGGTGAGTAGCCTCGAAGTCTTTTTCATGTCATCGTCTCCACCAATCTACTAAAATCTGCATATCTAGCTAAAATTCTATCGGATTTTGCTTGGTAAATCTATGAAAAAAATAATCTTTATTTTATTTTTTAAAAACTATTGCATCACGAGATAGGATCGTGCTATATTACAGAAGTCGCCGCGAGATGGAGACAAAAACCACA
This sequence comes from Brevibacillus sp. MER 51, assembly GCF_023714195.1. Classification (NCBI taxonomy): domain Bacteria; kingdom Bacillati; phylum Bacillota; class Bacilli; order Caryophanales; family Paenibacillaceae; genus Brevibacillus; species Brevibacillus sp. MER 51. The sequence goes on from NZ_JAMAUS010000003.1 coordinate 495,830, forward strand.
TGGAGCTGTGGTGAAGTTGGAGTTCACGCCGGTCTGTCACACCGGAGGTCGCGGGTTCGAGTCCCGTCAGCTCCGCCATTCTTTTGCGAGAATGTGCGAATTTAATAGTTTTTCTAATGTGCCGGTATAGCTCAATTGGTAGAGCACCTGACTTGTAATCAGGGGGTTGTGGGTTCAAGTCCTATTGCCGGCACCATTTTTATGCGGTCGTGGCGGAATTGGCAGACGCGCTAGATTCAGGTTCTAGTGGTGGCAACACCGTGGAGGTTCAAGTCCTCTCGACCGCACCATATGGCAAACAACAGGTTCGTACATTAGCTGATGAAGCTAATGACGAGCCTTTTTATTTTTCTTGCATGTTGAATCGTCCTCCATTTTCCATTACAATCACATTGTGATAATGAATCTCATTTTCACTATCGTTTTTGATGATTCATAAACAAACAAGAAAGAAAGTGGAGGGGTAGTTGTGGGAGAACAGTTGGAGCTGTTTGATGTAACCATTATCGGCGGTGGCCCTGCGGGGATGTACGCTGCCTTTTATAGCGGAATGCGCGATATGAAGACGAAACTCATTGAAGCGAAAGAAGAACTCGGTGGACGAATGTTGATCTATCCAGAAAAAATGATCTGGGATGTAGGCGGTGTACCACCACAGTTATGTGAAAAGCTAATTGCCAATCTGGTACAACAAGCAAAGACATTTGATCCTACCATCGTCTTAGGTGAGGCGATCATTGGATTAGAGCCACAAGAAGATGGAACTTACATACTCGTTGCAAAATCGGGGAGACGACATTGGACCCGCACGATCATACTGGCTTTGGGTCGAGGTATTTTGAAGATGGCAAAGCTGGAGATCGAAGGAGCCGAGCGCTACGAGGTGACCAATCTTCATTATACGGTGCAGGAACTGGAGCCATTCCGTGGGAAGCATGTCCTCATCTCAGGGGGCGGGGACTCCGCGGTCGATTGGGCAAATGAACTGGTACAAATCGCAGCATCTGTCACTATCGTGCATCGCCGAGATGTATTTGGAGGACATGAGCGGAATGTAAAGCGCATGAAAGAGTCCTCTGCGATCGTTCGTACGCCTTATGCGGTCACGCAATTGCAAAGCTCAGACAAAGAAACGATCGATAAAGTGACGATACGTCATCTGGAGACAGACGAGACAGAGCAAATCGATGTAGACGCCATTATTGTCAATCACGGTTTGAAGGCCGATTTCACTGGAATTAACGAGTGGGGCTTGGACATGGATGAGTGGAACGTGTTTGTCAGTCCTCGTCTGGCAACGAATTTGCCAGGGATTTTTGCGGCGGGAGATTTTGCTAGCTTTGACAGCAAGATTACGCTGATTGCGGGAGCATTCACCGATGCGGCTGTGGCCGTAAATAGTGCCAAATTGCATATTGACCCGGTAGCAGATCGAATGGCGTACGTTTCTTCTCATAACCAGCGCTTTAAAGAAAAGAACAAAGCCCTTGGGGTTATCGATGAGGACGACGAGTAGAATTGATGCAGGACAAAAAGCCCAACATTTGCAGGTTGATCGTCGCTTTTCCCATACGTTACATTGTAAGAGGCAAGGTATAAAAATATTGACAGTCTATATAAATAGGGAACTTCGATCAACAAATGTGGGAGAGGAAGTAGAGATGAAGAAAGTTCGGCATTGGCCGATCACTATGGCGATTGTAGCCCTTGTGTTCTCGCTCGGTATGAACTATGCGCCTGAGCATGCAATGGCATTACAAGTAGACCGGTTATCTCCTGCTATCGAGTTGCAGGATAAGTTACAGGAAAAGTATGTGGAGAAGATGGGCCTCAAGGAAGAGGAGGTTCTTGGCTTTTATTACTCATCGATGAAAGACAGCACAGATGCTCGTAAACATAACATCAAGCAAGCATTGAGCAAGATTCATAATGAAAAAATCAAGCCGCAACAGGTGTTTTCTTTCAATGAAATAGTGGGAAATTCAAATTTGCCAGAGGATGGTTGGCAACAGGCCGGGGTTATTCAGAACGGCCAGCTCGTCGATGACTATGGAGGCGGGGTTTGTCAGGTTTCCAGCACGCTTTACAATGCAGTTGCTGAAGCGGGAATGATCATGCTGGAACGGCATAACCACAGCAAATCAGTGAGATATGTGCCAGTGGGTCAAGATGCCACAGTCGCGTATGGCTATAAGGATTTTAAATTTACCAACTTGTACGATTTCCCTGTGAAAATCAAAGCAAAATCATATGATGACGAACATGTTGTGATTGCGATCATACGTGCGTAGCTAAGCAGGAATAAAGGGGGCATCCTATGGATGAACCCTGTTTTTTTCGGTATTTCTTCAGGGAAAAAATGGATGGAGATTTGGTTTTGAGTCATGCATTCCTGACCATACTGTTTTAGAGGGAGGTGCCGTGATGTTCGTTCAGGTGACAGGTGATTCACACAATCAAGAGGTTCTCGTCTTGGGAGAACGGTTAGATCGCCAGCAGGATGGTTGTTATCTCTTGCCTGGGAGACTTGTCCACGCATTGAAGCCACATGATTTGCCGGTAGGAATCCCGTTCAAGCTCTCAGGTGCGCTGCCCTCTGGCTACGGGTTTTATCGGGAGGATACTGTTGTTTTCCGGCGGACAAATGATACTCCCTCCCTGTGGATTGATGTTACTTCTACATATATGGTTGCGGAATGGGATGGTTTGTTCTCGGCAGAAGCGACGGTTGAAGCCAGAAAGCATGTCGTGGAACAACAACAGCAGTTTGCCTTTGTCCTCTCCGAAGCGACAGAGCAGCAAGTGATTTTCCATTACGAATTTTCCTGGAGCTCTGAGCAAGAGATGGATTTGGAGAGTGCGTTGGAATCTATTTGTGATACCGTGATTGAAGTAGAAGCACGAGGAAATGCCCGTCTTTGGCCTGGCTATGGAAACTACATGGAAGAGGGCGAACAAGACAAGCTGTAATACACCATTCAGCCATGATATAGTGAAAAAAGAGACAGCCACCAAAGGAGAGGACGAGATGGAGCCAGTCAAAAATATTTACTGTATCGGTCGCAACTATCGATTGCATGCTGCGGAGTTAGGGAACGATGTGCCAACCAAGCCAATGATCTTTGATAAGCCAACACATGCGCTTGCGATGGCAAATGGTGAGGCCATCGAGCTTCCGGCATCTCGTGGAGAGCTTCATTATGAGGCGGAGCTTGTGATTCACATCGCGAGACCGTATGAGGCTGGGGTTACACTTGACGAAATGATTGACAAAATAGCACTCGGGATCGACTTTACTTTGCGTGATGTTCAGAGCGAGCTGAAGAAAGCAGGGCATCCATGGTTGTTGGCAAAAGGGTTTAAAAATTCAGCTATTTTGACATCATTTCATCCTTTCCCTGGTATCCATGAGCTGCACCAAACGGATTTCTCCTTGCTGAAAAATGGAGAGCAGGTGCAACGAGGCAATCTGCGTGATGTGATTTTTGATTTGGAAACCATTATTGCCTATATTTCCGAAAATCTGGGACTGGATCAAGGAGATATCATTTACACGGGTACGCCAGCAGGGGTAGGCCCGGTTTCGGATGGAGATGTGCTCACTCTCAAGTGGGGAGAAGAGACGTGGGGGCATTTTACAGCCAAAATGAAATAGAGACGAATCGCGAACCATCTTCTGACAGAAACAAGCAGAAGATGGTTTTTGTTTGGGGCTCAGGCCAGGAAAATAGCCGCTTTTCGCGAAGAAAATCAACTTTGAAACCGTTTTGTAACCTTTATGGTTCCATGGAACTAAGAAGTAACAACCGCCTACTTTGCACACCGTTTTCTGACTAGTCCCATGCTACCAATTCCATCATTGGAAAATTTTACGGTCTTATCCTCCTGTTTCCTCCTGCGCTATTCTGTCCATGTACCCAAGACGGGTGCCACAACATGACAAGGAGGAAAAGAAAGTGACGAAACGAGATTGGGTAATGAGGTCAACAGTAGCAGTCATGCTGAGTACGTCCCTGTTAATGGGTGGTCAAATTGGAGAAGTGGCCGCTAAGACACCAGATTCAAAACAATCAGAGATTGCGAACATTGCTACTTCTTTGATCGGGAAGGATTATGAGTACAAAGCAAAGGGACCGAAGCAATTCGGATCAGCAGAGCTGGCTACGTATGCGTACAAACAAGTAGGGATTTCCATCGGGAGCACAATCTCTAGCCTGTACAAGACCGGGACTAAAGTATCCGAAAAAAGCGTGGCGCCAGGAGATTTGGTGTTCTTCGCCTCTAGCGGAAGCGGCAGCCCAACTTTTATGGGAATATACATAGGCAGTGATCAATTCGTTTATTCTTCAAAAGGGGAAGACGAGGTAGTTGTAAAAAAATATTCGGAGTACAGTGACAAATTTGTAGGGGCTCGTCGTGTTATTGATAGCAATTCCTCAGAGACTACGCCTACTAAGCCAGAAAAGCCGGCAAGCAATCTTGCTGACCAAGTTATTAAAAATGGCGAAAAGTATATGGGTACCAAATACAAATACGGGTCAAGCAGCAGTACGACCAATACATTCGACTGCTCTTCCTTTACACAGCGCGTGTTTAAAGAAGCCGGCATTACATTGCCGCGCGATTCCCGCCAGCAATCAACTGTGGGGAAATCTGTTTCCAAGAGCAATCTGCAAAAAGGTGATCTGATCTTCATGAAGGCATCCGTAACCACGTCTTCTGATCGGATTACACACGTAGCCATTTATGCAGGGGATGGGAAAATCCTGCACACGTACGGCAGTCCTGGTGTGACTTATTCCAAGTACGACGGAACGAACTGGGAAAAGCGCACAGTTAAAATCAAGCGCGTCATTTAAGCATCAAATCCATTTCAGCTCTCATGCACTTGCATGGGGGCTTCTGTTTTATATAGGACGCTTGTTCGCGCAGATCGTTTCGCGTCAATTTTTGCCAATAGTAGTACGGAGCAAGTAGCGTCATAGGCCTTTTTTTGTCCCAATTTTTTGTCGAAAGAAAAAGGTGAGAATTATAGTGATGTCGAATTATTATTCATCAATCTTAGAAAAGGTGGAGATGTGCCTATGGAACTAAACATGCCAGTGAACTATAACTTCGCTGCCCAGGTGGACGAATGGGCGAAAAAACACCCGGAGAGACGAGCAGTTTGGGAGTTAGATGAACAAGGTCAGGAACATATCCTTACGTACGAAAATTTGCGCCAATATTCAAATAAAATTGCAAATGGACTAGATTCCATTGGAATCGAGCATGGGGATCGGGTACTCGTTCTGGTTTCCAGGGGAACATTGGCTTATGGTCTCTATTTGGCTCTGCTGAAGCTGGGGGCAGTGATTTTGCCAGGGTCTGAGATGCTGCGTTCCAAAGATATTGAGTACCGGATCAATCATGCAAAAGTAAAGGCTGTGATCAGCTTCGGGGGAGCAATGAGTGAGGTTGATCTGACGAGAGGCAACTGTTCTACGCTGCAACACTACATCACGACGGGAGAAGTGAAAGAAGGTTGGATTTCGCTTGAGGGGCTGCTCCAAGGGCAGGACACAGAATTTGAGGTAGTAAACACGAAGTCGGATGAGCTGGCATTCCTGTCTTATACATCAGGCACGACTGGGGGACCAAAAGGAGTTATGCACGTTCACGGTTGGCCGTTTGCGCATCTGGCTGTAGCCGCTACACAGTGGCTGGACGTTCGAGAAGGTGACGTGGTTTGGGCAACCGCTGGGCCAGGTTGGGCCAAGTGGATCTGGAGCCCGTTTGTCTCTACGTTAGGACTGGGAGCGACCGCATTTGTTTATAAAGGAAAGTTTTCCGCGGAGAATTATTTGACGATTCTGCAAAATTATCCGGTTTCTGTCTTGTGTGCGACGCCAACCGAGTACAGAATCATGGCAAAAGTAACGAACCTGGAACAATACAAGCTGTCCGCCTTGCGCTCCGCATGTTCCGCCGGTGAACCGCTTAATCGGGAGGTGATCGACACATTCCGCCGAGTATTCCAGTTGACCGTACGAGATGGATACGGACAGACAGAGAACACGTTGCTGGTAGGTACCTTTGTTGGCATGGAGCCAAGGCCAGGTTCAATGGGCAAGCCATCGCCAGTTGTGAGGATTGCCATTATTGACGAAGAAGGAGCGGAGCTGCCGGTAGGCAAAGTGGGCGATATTGCTATTGATCGTCATATGGTGGCGCTGTTCAAGGGCTATCTGGATGATCCCGAGCGAACTGCCAGAGCGTTTCGCGGAGACTGGTACGTGACGGGTGACCAAGGTCGCATGGACGAAGATGGCTACATCTGGTTCGAAGGACGTTCAGACGACATTATCATCTCAGGCGGATATACGATTGGTCCGTTTGAGGTTGAGGATGCGTTGGTGAAGCATGCGGCAGTAGCGGAGTGTGCGGCGGTTGCCAGTCCTGATCCAGAGCGTGGGCATGTGGTTAAAGCTTTTGTCATCCTGAAAAAAGGGAATGAGCCATCCGAAGAGTTGATCGCGGAATTGCAAAACCATGTCAAACACTTAACTGCTCCTTATAAATACCCGCGCAAAATCGAATTTGTTCACGAGCTACCGAAAACGACCTCCGGTAAAATCAGACGGATCGAGCTGCGTCAGCAGGAGGTACAGCAAAATCAGCATATGTAGTGAATAGTTTGTCTTACGAAATTGTAAGATTGCTGTAAGTGGATTCGATGGGACGAAATGCGCGCATCCCCTACAATGTGAGTAGAAGCAAGGCAAGGGGGAATGCAGCATGAACCACCTTCCAATCCCATTAGGAAGAAACACCGACTTGTATGAAGTGGCGAGCATGCCTAAGAGCATGAAGAAGCTCGGTGTTCGTTGGAAAAAACGACTGCGTATCAGTTTTCTCGTGATCATGATGGCAGCTATCTTGGCGCCGATCATGCTTGCGTGGACAGGGAATATATGGATAGATGAAAATAAGCTGGCTGCTGTTCAGCAATCCAACAGCTATGTAAAGCTGGACGAAATGCCTGATTATGTGTGGAAGGCGTTCGTTGCGATAGAGGATCATCGGTTTATGCAGCATCCAGGAGTGGACCCGATTGGATTGAGCCGCGCTATCTGGGTGGATATCAAGGAAGGTGCCTACGTGCAGGGCGGAAGCACAATCACCATGCAGTTGGCGCGGAACCTGTTTCTGACAAACGACAAAACGATGACCAGAAAAGTGAAGGAAGTTGCGATCGCTTTGCAATTAGAACAGCGATACAGCAAAAAAGAACTGCTCGAAATGTACCTCAACGTCATTTATTTCGGGCACGGAAAATACGGGATCGGCGAGGCTGTTCCCTTTTACTTCGGAAAAAAAGCAACAGAAACAGGAGATCGAGCGGTAACACTGGGAGAAGCGGCAATGCTGGCTTCTTTACCAAAAGGGCCAGAGCGCTACTCACCGGTAAAGAACTGGGACCGAGCCAAACAACGGCAGGAGGTAGTGCTGAATCGGATGAACGAATTGGCCGTGATCGACCAAAGCGAAAGTACATTGGCGAAGAACGAACAGATATCCGTTGTGCCTACTGTCAAACGAGTGAAATAATCGAATGTGATGGAAAGTGACCAGTCCGCAGTTGATGCAGATTGGTCACTTGTTTGTTGGGACTTCTTACGTCGTTCGGTTCACAGCCTTGCCCAGCGCATCTTCTAATACATGGGCATACTGCATGGTCGTCTCGATTTTGGAGTGCCCCAGCTGTGCTTGGAGCTGACGGGGGTCAGGGTTCAACCGAAGAAACTGTGTAGCAAAGCTGTGACGAAGCTTATGTACGGACAAATCGGGGATGCCGAATGCTTTCGCGTACTTTTTGACCAGCTTTTGGACAGACCGCACTTCGATGCGATGCCCATTCGGATTGGCAGGGGAAACAGCGAGAAAAACAGCGTCCTCTTGTGGGGCGGGATTGTATTTGTCACGCAGCTGCAAGTATTTGGCTAAGTACTCTTTGCCCCAGTCACTGAAAAAAGGAGCGTCTTCTTTCTTTCCTTTGCGGATCAATTTCAACTGGTTTTTTTCCATAATAATATCGGATAGATCGAGACTGACGATCTCTGACACACGGAAGCCACCGGATAGAATCATCGCGATCAAGGCAGTATCCCGGTCGCGGTTTTGCATGTGATACTGCTTCTTTTTTTCCGTATCGCAGTGAGCCAAATATCCGTTGTAGACAAAATCGACGAACTGATAGATTTCGTCGTCAATCAGGATTTTTGCCCGAATGGCATGGGCGCGTGCAAGGGGAGTCAGCTCCGTGATCTCCAGCTCGATTTTGGCGAGTACATTCCGCGTCAAATACGATTCCCCATTCTCATCCTCAGCAAGGGCAGACAAGTAATGAAAAAGCGATTTCAGGCTCGATATTTTTCTGCTGATGGTGCGGTCGCTGTACTCTTTCTTCGCGCTTTTGGTAGGGTTCGAGAGCAAAGCAGATCGCTCATACAGATGCGACTCCTGCAAGTATAATATGTAGCTTTCTACCGTTTCCTTCTTCAAGTCATTCAAATCGCTCAACGGAATGTCCTTCATATCCGTCGCGGTACTCAAACCTTCTGTCATCATCCAGCGAAAGAAAAAAGAGAAATCGCGGAGGTAGCCAAGCAAGGTGGAGGGTGAATTCTTTTTTGCTTTTTTATGCTCAATAAACTTTTCGACATACCAAGGGTAGGAGCCCACTGTTTGCAAAAGCTGCAAGGCATCGCGCTGTTTGGTAACGGACATGCTTTCACCACCAACATCTTTTTGTAAATCGTATACGAACATATATTCTATCAAAAACCAAACGTTCTGGGAATTGCAAATTGAACAAGAAACCGTCATGATGGGGAGTGTGGATAGATGCTGGACAAGAACGGAGTGGATTTGTAGTGGCAACATGGGACTTATCTCAGACGAGACATCACGTGTTGATTTGCAACGGTGGAAGCTGTATGCGCAAGGGCGGCGAAGAGGTTACGGTAGCGATACGTGAAGCAATTACCACCGCAGGCTTGGATGACTATGTACATACCACCCGCACGCGTTGCAACGGACGCTGTGAGGACGCATGCGTGATGATCGTGTACCCCGAGGGAATCTGGTACGAAAACGTGACGCCAGAAGATGCACAGCTGTTGGTGGAAGAGCATTTTCAAAACGGCAGACCAGTAGAGTCCTTGATGACGCATCGCTTTGAATCGAACGGTTTTGTGCGTACGATTGACAACAAGCCTGGTATCTTAAAATCACAAAAGGCAAAAAAATGAGGAAAGAGCCACGATCTGCTTATAGGAAGCAAGAGAGTGGTTTTTTCATTTTTGGGAGTCTACGAATATCGACAAAAGGAGAAAGTAGGAGAGATGACATTATGGAAAGGAAAATGATTGAAAACGTTAACAATATGTCTTTGTGATGTGGACGTTTTAAGTAAATGGTGGTAAAATGTCTGTAGATTAAGTTGATTTTATGCGAATTTTATCAAAATGATATGTCCATACAGCGTGAACAATTGTTTTTGTGGAACTTACTAATCGATGGCTGAATAATGGAGGGATTCTCGTTGGCGAGCAAAACACTTGAACACTTTTTACATGAAAATTTGGCAGATTTGAAGAGCAAGGGACTGTACAACGTCATTGATCCTTTGCAAAGCGCAAATGGTCCTGTCATTACGATTGCAGGAAAAGAACTGATCAACCTCTCCTCCAATAACTATCTGGGCCTGGCTACTGACCAACGCCTTGTGGACGCTGCGATTGCAGCAGCGAGCAAATACGGCGTAGGAGCAGGGGCTGTGCGCACAATCAATGGTACCTTGGACTTGCATGTGAAGCTGGAAGAAAAGCTCGCTGCCTTCAAGCATACGGAAGCTGCAATCGCTTACCAATCGGGCTTTAACTGCAACATGGCAGCGATCTCTGCTGTCATGGACAAGGACGATGCGATTCTTTCTGACGAGTTGAACCACGCTTCCATTATTGACGGATGCCGCCTGTCTCGTGCGCAAATTATCCGTGTAAACCACTCCGATATCGATGACCTGCGTGCGAAAGCGAAGGAAGCGAAAGAATCCGGCAAATATAAAAAGCTGATGGTCATTACTGACGGCGTATTTTCGATGGATGGCGATGTTGCCAAGCTGCCGGAAATCGTAGAGGTAGCCGAAGAATATGACTTGATTACGTATGTAGACGATGCCCACGGCTCTGGTGTTCTCGGCAAAGGCGCAGGAACGGTTAAGCATTTTGGCCTGTCGGATAAAATCGACTTCCAGATCGGCACACTTTCCAAAGCAATTGGGGTAGTCGGCGGTTATGTTGCGGGACGCCAAGAGCTGATCGACTGGCTCAAAGTACGCAGCAGACCGTTCCTGTTCTCGACCTCGCTGACGCCAGCGGACGTGGCTGCTTCGATTGCGGCTATCGATATTTTGATGAACAGCACTGAGCTGCACGACAAGCTGTGGGATAACGGACACTACCTCAAAAAAGGCTTGAAAGAACTCGGCTTCAACATCGGGGAGAGCGAAACGCCTATCACTCCTTGCATTATCGGAGACGAACAGCAAACCCAGGAGTTCAGCAAGCGACTGTATGAAGAAGGCGTGTACGCGAAAGCGATCGTGTTCCCGACTGTACCAAAAGGAACTGGTCGTGTACGGAATATGCCAACAGCGGCGCATAGCAAGGAAATGCTGGATCGTGCCCTTAGCATCTACGAAAAAGTTGGGAAAGAAATGGGGATCCTGAAATGAAAAAAATTCTGGTAACCGGGGCGTTAGGACAAATTGGTTCTGAGCTCATCATGAAATTACGCGATATTTACGGAGCGGATCAAGTCATCGCTACAGATATCCGGAAAAACGAAGACGATCCTGTGGTGCAATCGGGTCCATTCGAAGTTCTTGATGTCACAGACGGGAACCGGATGTTTGAACTGGCGAAGAAACATGGCGTGGATACGATCATGCATTTGGCTGCCTTGTTGTCTGCAACAGCAGAAGCAAAGCCTCTCTTGGCGTGGAACTTGAATATGGGCGGGTTGGTAAACGCTCTGGAAGCAGCGCGTGAGTTGAACTGCCAGTTCTTTACGCCGAGCTCGATTGGTGCATTTGGTCCGACTACCCCGAAGGACAACACGCCACAGGACACGATTCAACGCCCTACGACCATGTATGGTGTAAATAAAGTTTCCGGTGAGTTGCTTTGCGATTACTATTATCAAAAATTTGGGGTAGATACGCGCGGTGTACGCTTCCCAGGTCTGATCTCGTATGTAGCGCCTCCGGGCGGTGGTACGACCGACTATGCAGTTGACATTTACTACAAGGCGATTCAGCATGGGGCGTATACGTCTTACATCGGCAAAGGCACGTACATGGATATGATGTATATGCCTGATGCGCTGAATGCGATTGTTTCCCTGATGGAAGCGGATGCCTCCAAGCTCATTCACCGCAATGCGTTCAACGTAACTGCGATGAGCATTGAGCCAGAAGATGTAGCAGCAGCGATTCGCAAACACATTCCTGAGTTTACGCTCTCTTATGAAGTCGACCCTGTTCGTCAGGCGATTGCCAATAGCTGGCCGAACTCGATTGATGCTACGGCTGCCATGCAAGAGTGGGGCTTCAAAGCGGAGTACGACTTGGACAAAATGACAGAGGACATGCTCGCAAAACTGCGGGGAAAGTTGCTCCAGCAAGTCGGATAAACGAATAGAGAAAAGGAAAACTGCCACTTCTTCTTGTGCGAGATGCGAGAGAGGTGGCAGTTTTTTTTGAATGCCTTTCCTGTTCTATGGGCACATTAACAAAGGATGCTTGGAGGAAAGGATGAACGAGATCGATGAGCAAAAAGGATTACATCCTTACGATTATTGAAAAATTCGAGAAACACAACGATATGATGCCAGAACGGTTGCAGGCTGTGATAAAAGAGGTGAAGCAGGATATTGAAAATGTCCCCGCAGAAACCTTCTATTTGCAAACGAATGGGGTAGTGACACATTCTGCAACGAGTGGTGATTCTGAGCGTAACAACCCTCTATTTCGATTATCAGAAGTGTATTTCGATCTGAAAAAGCTCGCTGAGACAAATAGAGATACTCATCCAGATTTGATTTCAGCCATTACCCAGTATGAGGGCTTGCTGAACGAATCCGAGGGGTATTCTCCAGAGTAGCTAGCTCAATCCAACGAAAAAGAGAGGGGGAGAGCCATGGACAAGCAAAAAAACCTACATGGCAACCATTCGAAGCACGACGAAGAAGGACAGGTCATCCAAAATCTACAGGATGCGAAGGCCAGTAGTCCTGAGGAACAAGCAATAGAAAGCTGGGGCTGGTCTAATAATACAGAGACCGTTCGAGATCGCTGACACATCGTAACAAATAAAACCTCCCGGAAGCGGGAAGGTTTTTCTTATTCCAAGAAGCCATGACACGCATAATATGAAAACCGTCCAAACGAGGACGGTTTTTTGGCTTACAGGAGCATTTGCTGTTGGGGCTGGTAAGCGTTAATCATCGTGTTCATCGTGTGATCGGCAAGCTGCGGAGCTTGGTAGTAGCCTTTGGCATTCATGTATTGCCAGGTTTCATAAGCCATTTGCTGGCAAGCATTTGCACCATTTACGTGATATTGCCGGATTCCTGGATCAACGCACTCAGCCGCCCAAAGCATGCCAATTGCCGAACCCGCTTTATGCCAGTTCAGCATGAGGGTAGCAATTGTCATATCTGACAAGCGGGTCGGGTGTGGGTTGGGAGCAGCCATCTGCGGGTTATTAAGACCAACTGCTGTAGGTTGTGCTACACGCAATTGAATAGGAGCTGGTGCAATGTTGAAACCTTTTCCTTGCAAGAGGCTAATCCCTTGCTGATAGGCGTTCATGATTAATTGCTGATGTCTGTTAATGATGCCTGTTAATTGAGGGTCCTGTGCCATCTCGGCAAGTACACCGTGCATTTCAATCGCGGCGTGTTTGGAGCGGAGTGCTTCTTGTGTTTCCAAAAACTCATGAGCAGCAAATCGTTGCATAATGGCCTCCTGAAATTGAATTGGGTTACTGTCAACCTTTGATAGTGTTTGTATAGAATCAATGGATATTCAGGAAAAAAGTGGGGAAAGGGGATGTCAACCGGGATCTAAAACATGTTTTCGTAGCCAGTGCGTGGTATCTCGATATTTTTTTGTCCAGCATTTTCATCGATTTTTCCGTCGTTTGTACCTTCCATGTAGTTGTCACTGACTTGTTCGTGTGTAATGGCGAGTCCTTGCTCTGTCAACGATTCACTTTTATAAAAGGACGGGTCGTACGTTTTGTCGGCGACCTCCTCGGCAGCTTTAAGCAAATCTTCATCGTTGTTTTTCATCGTGTTCCCTCCTGAAGTTAAATGATAATCCAACGGACATTTTGCAAAGTGGTGCTAGCTTACGTATTCAGCCGAGTACGAATTGAAGCCTGCATGTACCGAAAGCAATGTATTTGCATAACCCACCAAACGATTAACTGTCTCATCTACCACTGCGTAGACCAGCGGATGCAGAGTAGGGTCATGCAGCTTTGGGTCATCGAAAATCACGGTGGTGTTGATAAACACATCCCGATTTCCAATCAAGTCGTAATGAATAAATACTTTCCCGCAAGCCCCTTCTGTCTGCGGATCTCGATATCCCGGCAAAAACAGATACCATTCCTCGGCTGTTGCAGAACGGAAATTTTTCGTGAAAGTGAGACCTTGGATAGCTTCCTCTGTTTTTCTTTTTAATTCAGGGCTCATCAAAATATCCGACAAGAATCTTTCCTCCTTCTGCTCCCTTTCAGTATGAAGAAAGGAGGGCAATCCCATGCAGAACACCAAAGATTGTCTAATAATCGTTTAAAGGAGGCAAACTACTGCTAACTTGCATGCTGGAGGGATCGCAATTGACTGAACAAAACAATCAGGAAGTGGAAAATAAAGAACTGAAAGTACTGGGGACGCACGCAGCAGGAAGCACCGATTTATTTGAGACGCGAAAAGCGGCGAAGGACGAAGTTGTCGAGGCGCCAAAACATCCTGGAGGCGCAGGCTCATCAGGAACTTACTAGGAGGATTTGCCTAGCCTAACAAAAAGAAGCGCCTCTGCCACGGCTATAGCCGGACGAGGGCGCTTCTTGCATGATTCTTACAGTTTTTCACGTGCATGTTTGAGGGTGATCGAATTGGCAATGGCTGTCCACATATCAGGTGATTCAGAGCCAACGTACCAGTACGCCAGTCCACCAATTTGCCATTGCAGACTAGCCTGAGCCTTAAGCCCAATCGAACGGCTTTCTTCCAGCCAAATCGTGTGTGTGACGCCTTGCTTTTGATACGTCGAACGGTATTGTCCAACTTTGTCGTCCCAGACTGTTTTTGCTCTGTATTGCGAGAGTAACTGGTATGACTGAGGGATGCTGATATCTGTCGATTTCAATGACCCATTCGATTGGTACCAGTCGCGTGTATAAAGAGGCATTCCGGCGATCAGCTTTTGGGTCGGAACCTCGTCAAGCAGGTCGGTAATGACTTTCGTAAACCAAGGCAAGGATGCCACGGAGCCTGCTTCTGAACCGCCTACCCAATGCTCTTCATAGGCCATTACTACCAAATAATCCGCATATTTTGCTAATTTAGCAAAATCGAAAGGATCACTCCAGTCTGAATCACCATCAGGCGGTATATCTACAGATAGAACAGCACCTTTTGCGTGAAGAGCAGTCGCGAGCTCCTGGATAAACAAGGTGAAGTTGTTGCGATCCGCAGGAGAGAACCCTTCAAAATCGATGTTAATCCCATCTAGCTGGTACTGTTCAATGTAGGAAGAAAGCTTTTGCACGGTTGCTTTTCGTTTATTGGGATCGGACAGCATGGCGTGAGTAGCGTCGGGATCGAATTTATTTCCGAATAGAGGCCACACCTGCTTGCCATTTGCCTGCGCCCAATGGACGAGTGAAGCATCCGTCAAGTCGCTAATCGTTCCGTCTTTTTGTAGGAAGTACCAACGTGGAGATAGCGTGTTGACTCCGCTTGTTTTGACCTGTGCAATGAACTCCTCTGTCGTGGATTGGTATTGCCATCCGAGAGAGACGAGCGGTTTTGCTGTAACGTTCTGCTTCTTGAGATTCTCCTGAATTCGATACAAAATAACAGCCGTTTCTTCTCTCGAAAGTGCTTGAGTCGGACGGAAGTAGCCGTTGTAGCCAACCAACCATTTTTTCTCTATGGCGTGGCTGACTGAGGCCCGTGCCCAGCTGGAAATCGCATGGGCATCCTTCACGGACAACTGGTAGGAAGGAGAAATGCTCTGCTCCAGTGCGCGTACGAGAAACGCAGCGGCCTCTTCGCGAGAGATCGTCCGCTTCGGAGCAAAAGTAGTAGGGCCGATGCCATTCGCAATGTTAAGTCCAGCAGCAGCTTGTACGTACCCGTATGTCCAAGAGTTTTTTGGGACATCCGAATAGGCTGCGACGTTGCTGGCCACCGGCTTAATACCGAGCGTGCGTGTGAGCATCGCAACAAACTCAGCACGCGTCACCGGGCGAGTTGGGTGAAAATACCCGTTTTCATCCCCAGCGATGACACCTGCCGCCTGTAGCGAACGGATTTGCTCTTTCGCATAGCTGTTTGCGATATCTTTTAAATTTTTCGTCGATGCTGTGGATGCAGGGACTCCTATGGCAAAAGAGAGACCGTACACCAGAAAAGCAAAGGAGACTAACCAGATATGTATGTTTTGTTTTTTCATCATACATCCAGTATAAGGAGAGAGAACCATTCTTTCATTGGTCAGATTTTGGTAGAAACCTTGCAGGAGTGCGGGGGAACTCTTTTGTTGTATACGCGATATGATATGATGGAGGAATAAGAATAGAGAGAATAAAGCGAGGCGGAGAGAAATGGAAGACGTACTGATTGTAGGCGGTGGGCCTTGTGGACTGGCAGCGGCAATAGCCTGCAAGCGAGCTGGACTTGATCCCATCATTATTGAAAAAGGGGCGCTTGTCCATTCGATTTATCGCTACCCGACCTATATGATTTTTCATAGCACACCTGATTTACTGGAAATCGGAGGTGTGCCTTTTGCAACGGCGAACGACAAGCCGACCAGACAGGAGGCACTCAATTACTATAGATTGGTAGCAGCACGAGAAAAATTGCGCGTGAACGTATATGAAACGGTGACAGGTGCGAAGAAGACGCCAGCTGGCTTTCAAATCACGACCACAGACCGATTCGCCAAAACACATACGTACGAAGCGAAAAACTTGGTGATCGCCACAGGTTACTTTGACAATCCGAATCGACTACATGTACCAGGTGAGGAGTTGCCGAAGGTTTCGTCCTTCTACAAGGAAGCACATCCGTACACTGGGCTTGCAGTAGCGGTAGTAGGGGGAAACAACTCTGCTGTTGACGCGGCAATGGAACTGGAGCGGGCTGGAGCAGAAGTTACGGTGATTTGCCGCCGAACGGAGCTATCTGATAAGGTCAAGGCATGGACAAGACCTGTTTTTGAGAGTCTGATCAAAAAAGGACGCATCCAGATGCTGTTCGGTGCAACAGTCGAGAGCATTGAGGAGCGTTCCATCAAGGTGAAAACAGGGGAGGAAGTCATTACGCTTGCCAATGACCATGTGTTTTCTTTGATTGGATACCGTCCGGATCGTACCTTCCTTCATTCACTAGGAGTTATGATTGACGAGGAAACGGGAATTCCAGCGCATCATCCAGAGACAATGGAGACGAACATCCCAGGACTCTATATAGCGGGAGTCATTGCGGCGGGCCATCACGCGAACGCCATTTTTATTGAAAATGGAAGGTTTCATGGTGAAGGAATCGCCCGCCACATTGCCTCTCATAAGGAGTAGTAGCTGCTATTGATTAGAACTGCCACTCTAATTGTCTGCCTCCGATGAGGTGGTAGTGCAGATGGAAGACGGTTTGTTGTCCATGCTTGCCAATGTTGGTTACGATTCGGAAGCCATCCTCGTTCACGCCCATTGTTTCTGCCACTTTTTGCAGGGATAGATGGAGGTGACCGATCAGCTCCTTGTCCTCAGGCTCGATAGCCAGAACGGATTGAATATGCTTTTTCGGAATCATCAGGACGTGAACAGGGGCAACAGGATTAATGTCATGAAATGCCAATACATGCTCGTCCTCATACACTTTTTTAGATGGAATGTCTCCGTTTACAATTTTGCAAAATAGGCAGTCCATAGGGCGATACATCCTTTCTAATAATGATAGATCGTAATGCCTACTTCGTCATGCGAGTAGGCTTTCCCTGTTTTTTACTCTGGAAAAGTCTGTTCCAAAAACTGAAGAACCTCACGCCAGGAGTGCTCAGATGCGTAGGCGTTGTTTTTGGGCGTACCACCATTGAGCTGTGTACGGGTCGTCGGTATGTAAGGAAAGCGGATCCCGTGTCCTGTATCCGCGTAACGCAAGTGCAGTACCGAATGAGCAAACTGATGGTTTTTTAACCGCTCGACCATTTGCTCGCAATGCTCTGCTGCTGGCCACCAGTGATCGTCATCCGAGGAGAGGAAGAGGATCGGACCATTGATTTTTTCCACCGGAATATCGGCATCTTCTAACCGCTCACAAGCAGCCCATGCTTCGGCATGGATATGATCAATACGTTGACCAGCGTCGAGCCGCTCCTGCGAGACTTTTGTCTGCTCCTCTGTCCATGGCACGAATGGAAGAGGCTCTCCTTGAAATGACCAAGAGGATTGTGGGGAGAACGTATCTGATCCAGTGAATGCTTTATCTGTACCGATACTAACTGTAGAACTGGGACTTGAAGCAATAACAGCATGTACATGTTGCTCGAGCGATGCTGTGACTAATGCCAATTCTGCTCCTTTGGAACGTCCGAATAACGTGATTTTCTCAGGGTGTACGGCGGGCTGCTGCTGTAGCCAATGAATGGCTCGCTGAACATATTCGATCGGGATCTGGCGGATATCGTCAGGAAGATCATTGCATTGGAAGTAAGCGAGTGCTAGCGCCGGATAGCCGTGAGAGGCGAACAAAGCTGCGAATTGTGAACAGGAACCGCTTCCACCTTCGCTTCCACCAAGTACGACAATGGCGGGTCTTTGCTCCGTGTGAGGTTTTGAGAAATACAGACCGACTAGCCCGTTGTCTGTCACTTTCTGTATCGATACGTCACGAGAGATAAAAATACGTTTCACAACGGCTTTCGCTACGGGTTTATCGTAGACCTCTGCCGTTAATTCAATCTCAGTGGAGCGTGGGGTGAACTGAAAGTCGTCCAGAGAATAGGCATGATAAAAGCGCATGGTTTGGACATTCATCGACCAGAAAAGCCCCATCGGATCAATTCCCTCATAAGTACCAAATAAAGGAGCTTGGGAAACCAAATCCACCGAGCCATTTTCGTCTGCTTGGAATATAGCATGTGATGATGCAGTCAAATCTCCTCCAGGCAACCCATTTTTCAGAGTGGCATGAAGGGTGAATAATTGATTGGGGATAAACCCGCTCAGCGTGATATGGACAGGAACATCTATTAAGGCTGTCGCAGGCGTAACTTCAATTTGTGGAAGCATCATTTTGTCAACACTCCTTCCAGATTACGGGAACACTTGACACAGTCATTATAGTAGATGAATAAAAGTTCGCCGGGAAGAAATGTGACGGTATGGTTAACTTGACTTCTCGTCTGTGGTGTAACTATAATCATTACAACGAAAGGGTGACTACGTATGAAAATCAGCAGCCGGTTCTCTATTGCGGTTCACATCTTATCACTGCTTTCCATTGATTCGAATTCGCATTGCACTTCCGAATGGATCGCAGGTAGTGTGAATACAAATCCGGTCGTGATCCGACGTGTACTGGGGCTGTTGAAGAAGGCTGGGCTCGTGAACGTACGTGCCGGAGCTGGCGGCGCGTCTCTCGCCAAGGAATTGGATCAAATCACACTTCTTGAGATTTACCGTGCAGTAGATGTCGTGGAGGAAGGGCAACTTTTTCACATCCATGAGCAACCGAACCCCGATTGTCCAGTGGGAGCGAATATACAGTTTGTGCTGGAGTTGATTTTGACCCGTGCGCAGAATGCCATGGAGGATATTTTGGGCGGAGTGAAAATGTCCGAGCTCGTAGATAACCTGCGTCAAAAAATAACCGAAAAAGCGCAGTAAGAATAAAAATGCCCTTGCGTAAGCGAGGGCATTTTTACGAGAAAGGAGTGCCCGCATCCAGTTTTCAAATATTTCATGAATCCAGGTCAAATGGGGTGGGGTGTTTCTTTTTCATGATGAAGCAGCCAGCGTTTGCGCGAAAGTCCTCCTCCGTAACCTCCCAAATCACCATTGGAGTTGATGACCCGGTGACAAGGAATGACAATCGCTAACTGATTCGCGCCATTTGCTTGCGCGACAGCACGAAAGGCACTTGGTTTCCCAATTGCTGCTGCAACCTCAGAATAGGATGAAGTTTGACCGGGGGGGATCGATTGTAACTGCTCCCAGACCATCCTTTGAAAAGGCGATCCGCACAAAAACAAAGGCGTTGCAAATTGTGTGAGCTTTCCGTCAAAATACTCCTCTAACTCACGTTCAATGGAACGGATTGGCGCTGTGGAACCAGGGATAATCGCTGACTTCGTTCTTTGTCTAAGACGTTCAACTTCTCGTTCCAAGCCGCGGCGATCAATGAATTCAAGTAAATACAGCGCTTCTTCATCCGCGATTGCTATCATGGGACCGAGTCGCGTATCCAGCCAAGATGCCTTTAAGATATGATGATCTCCGAGAAGAGTAGGGGCTGCCCCCATGATTCGTGAAAATGCGTCTCGAAAACCACTGCTGGACTCGTAACCGGTGGATAGTTGGGCATCGATGATGGCTTTTCCTTCTCTGATTTCTTTTAGTGCAATCCCCATACGCCGCGCCCTTGCATACTCGACGAACGTCATGCCAAAACGTTTTTTGAATTGGCGTCGCGCTGTTGCAGCGTCCACGGATAATCTTTGAAAGTCTTTTTCCGTCCAGCGCTGCTCGGGGTTCTCTTCTACAGCGTTTACTAGCAGACGAACGAGCTCTGAGACATGATTGGGATGTGAAAGTGGACGGCAGCGTTGGCAGGGCCGGAACGAAGCCAGGAGTGCTTGTTTGGCATGATCAAAAAACTCACAATTAACAAACTTAGGTTTTCTTGCTGGACATGTCGGGCGACAGAATACGCCAGTTGTCTTGACTCCAACAAAAAAGACACCTTCATATTCAGAATTTTTATCCAGTAACGCCTGATAATACTCGGACTTCATCTCGGCCGTTATCATTCGGTTCCCCCTCCATTTTTATGTTTTCATTTTACCGCTCGCCAAAAACGACTGCAGCCGAAAATCGTACATTGATTTTTTCTTGTTCCTTCACTATGAAGTCATGAGGGCGAAGGCTGGACAGGATTTAAGCTGGAATTAGCCTGAAAATATAGATATAATAAAAGTATTCAGAAATAGGCAAGAAACCGACAACGGCGTCGGTTGCGTATTGAATGAAGAGTAGTTGGCACGTCCGTTCACTGGTGATCGGGAGGTGGAGTATTGCGTCAGCATTATCGAGTCATCATCATAGACGACGACCCCATAACACGTATGGACCTGGTCGAGATGTTGCAAGAGCAGGGATATAACGTCGTAGCTGAAGGAAAAAACGGCAAAGAGGCCGTTCGATTGACGCAAATGTGGAACCCGCATCTCATTATTATGGATGTGAAAATGCCAATTATGGATGGTTTGACAGCGACTGGGATTATCCGAGAGCATTCGGACGCGGCTATCCTTCTCTTGACTGCTTACAGTCAAAAGGACATGGTCATGCAAGCCAAAGCAAAAGGGATATGTGCCTATCTGGTCAAACCCGTCATGGAGGAAGAACTGCTACCGGCAGTGGAGTTCGTGCTTGCGGGTAAACAATGAACGCAAAAAAGTGAATCGTATGAAGAGCAACGGCGCTTGGACCAAGGCGAGCATTTCGTCTTATGTTTCGAAGCGCTTTTTTTCGTTCTATTTAGATAGAGTTTACGGAAATTTGAAAAGAAAGTGAGTGAAGCTAGAGATGAAATTGGCTTGCGTTGTACGTAAACAGCATTACCAGTTTACTTCGGTTCGTGATGTATTGGCAAAAGCCAGTGAAGAAAAGTCTGGCGATCACATGAGTAAACTAGCAGCCAATTCCGCACTGGAGCGGATGGCGGCCAAAGTCGTATTAAGTGAAATGCAACTGCGTGATATATATGAAAATCCCGTCATTCCGTACGAAAAAGACGAAGTGACGCGGATCATTTATGATGATATCAATCTCTCCATTTACGATGAGATCAAAAATTGGACAGTAGGGGAGCTGCGGGAGTACATCTTGTCGTTTTCCACAGGAATGCCTGAGCTGACACGAATTAGTCGTGGGCTGACCAGCGAGATGATTTCCGCTACGGCGAAGCTGATGTCCAGCATTGACCTGGTTATGGCTTCACAAAAAATGAAGCATCAAGCTTACTGCAACACACTCATTGGCGAGCCGGGAAGACTGGCGTTCCGCTGCCAGCCGAATCACCCAATCGATGATCCTGATGGCATTTTGGCTTCGATGAAGGAAGGCTTGTCCTATGGATCAGGCGACGCTGTCATTGGAATTAACCCCAATAATGATTCCGTTGAAAGCGTTACCAAGCTCTTGAAAATGACACATGATTTCATGCAAAAGTGGGAAATTCCTACGCAAAACTGCGTACTGGCTCACATCACGACTCAGATGCAGGCTCTTCGCGGCGGAGCGCCCATTTCTCTGATGTTCCAAAGTCTGGCAGGCTCACAACGAGCGAATGATGCGTTTGGCGTAAACAAGGAGATTTTGGATGAGGCAATGGATTTGATGCTCCGAAAAGGCACAGCTTCGGGACCAAACGTCATGTATTTTGAGACAGGGCAAGGCTCCGAAGTGTCGCTGGACTCCCATGAAGGTGTCGATATGCAGACGCTGGAAGCGCGTACGTACGGTTTTTGCCGTCACTGGAAGCCGTTTATGGTCAATAACGTTTCTGGCTTTATTGGACCAGAAACACTCTATGATGGCAAACAGATGATTCGTGCCGATCTGGAGGACTTGTTCATGGGCAAGCTGCATGGTTTGCCGATGGGAATCGCTCCGACTTATACGAACCACATGTACGCGGATCAGAATGACCAGGAGATTGCAGGGATGCTGACGACCTTGGCAGGGGCGAATTTTTATATGGGCGTACCAGGTGGGGACGATGTCATGCTCAGTTACCAGGACACGAGCTATCACGATGACGCCAGCTACCGTGAGCTCTTGGGACTGCGACCTCTCCGGGAATTTGAGAAATGGATGGAAAAAATGGGCCTTATGGAAAATGGTCGTTTGACAGAGCGCGCAGGCGATTTAACCATTTTTGACTAACGAGCGGGGAGGGAAGCAAGATGAAACAGATCAATATGGAAGACTTGGTCCAGCGCGTAATCGATGAGCTGTCCAAAAAAGGCCAAGGAGTTATTCATTTTCCTGAGCAAAAGCAATGCGGAGTCAAGAACCCAAACAATCCAGAAGCATTGGAGCTAGCGATGAAACGAACGCCGGCTCGCATCGGAATCGGGCGTGCGGGTACCCGAATGAAGACGGGAAGCTACCTCCAATTTCGGATTGATCAAGCAGCAGCACGCGATGCGGTCATGAAAACGATCAGTCCAGAGCTGATCGAGAGTCTGCAGCTACCTGTCCTCCATTCAAGAGCGACGAGCATGGAAGAGTATTTAATGAACCTCGACTCCGGACGGATGCTATCAGATGAGTCCGCTCGCTGGCTGGAGGAGAATGGGGATAAAAACAAAGATGTGCAAATCGTCATCTCGGACGGGCTGAGCACGTCTGCATGTGAGGCGACCATTCCAGATCTCTTGCCTGCATTGATGCAGGGTCTGTCCATGCGAAACATCAGCGTTGGGAAACCAGTGTTTATTCACAAGGGTCGCGTTTGGATTCAGGACCAGGTCGCGTCCATCGTCAATTGCAAGGTCGTCATTTCCTTGATCGGGGAGCGACCGGGGCTTGCGACGGCAGAAAGTCTCAGTGCTTACATGATTTACAAACCGGATGCCAATACGGTAGAATCGGATCGTACGGTTATTTCTAATATTCATAAGGGTGGCACGCTTCCGATTGAGGCAGGTGCTTACCTTGCAGAGCTTTTGGAGGAAATTTTGAAGTACCAGGCGAGTGGAGTAAAATTATCACAGCTTCGGGCGATTAACGGGTAGATTCCCACTGGCGCTTCCTCCTGTCTTGCACTAGAATACATAGAAGATAACCAATTTCTATGAGGAGTTGCTACGCATGACGGAGCCAAACCAAAACGAAAAAGAAACCACAGAGCAAAAGCCTGGGAAGATCAGCCTGCAAGAGGCGATGAAGCGCAAACTGGCAGAGAAGAAACAAGCGCAAGCACAGGCCAATAACCCATTGAATCAAAAGGCGAAAAATCAAACGATGAAAAGCCAGCTCACCAAAAAACCAAACAATCAACGCAGACGTATGGGCGTATAGTTTCGAATGAAGCAAGGCAAAAAGGAATGTGCAGCAACTTTAGGCTGCAGATTCCTTTTTTGTATGATCATTCATACGGGAGTGATCTTCAAATTTTTAAAAGGTATCGATGAACCATCTAAGCTGGCGAGAAGAAAAAGCACAGGGCTCGTAGACCTTGACAACGCCTACCCAGTCGGAACTTCAAGAAGGGGACCATGCTTGTCGAACACTTCTCCTCTGAGAAACTTCCGCCCGTAGGGTGGCTTTGGCTCGATGGTCCACTTTTTGAAGTGGAGACGTCCAGTCAATCCCCCATGCTGGCGTGTCAGAGTCGAAGAGAACTGTGCTTTTTCTTCTCCTCCACTATGTTGACTCAAAAAAATGGAGGCGTTCATGAAGGTAGAACGGCTACTCGCTATTGTCATCATGCTGTTGAATAAGCGTCGTGTGAGCGCTCGTGAACTATCCGACCACTTTGAAGTATCCTTGCGTACAGTCTATCGGGATTTGGAAACCATTAATGCAGCCGGCATTCCGATCGTCGCGTACCCTGGGGCAAGCGGCGGATACGAGATCATGGAGAATTTTACGATCGATCGGCAATATTTATCCTTGGACGAGCTGGTCGCGGTAATCGCTGCGTTAAAAGGGGTTCATTCCTCTACAGACGACAAGCAAATCGGACAGCTTCTGGAAAAAATAAAAGCGTTGCTCACCACTGCACCATCCTCACTGCAAGGAAGTTCACATCCCGTTGTTTATGACTTTAATCCATGGGGTAGTACACCTGCGATTGCCGAAAAAGTAAACAAGCTGCGGGAAGCCATCGAGAAGAGACATCGTGTGCGAATCACTTATACGAAAATGCAAGGCGATGCGACAGAGCGCATCATTGAGCCTGTCACACTGATTATCAAAGGCTATGTGTGGTATGTGTATGGCTATTGTTTACAGCGGCAGGAGGATCGTCTGTTTCGCTTGTCACGGATTGCAGACATGTCCGTGCTGACAGAGGAGTTCTCCCCGCGCCCGTATCAAATAGACAAACTGGAATGGCTCGAATCATGGGATACGGCAGAGCGTATTTCTCTTGTCCTTGAATTTGCTCCGCGTGTGCATGTAAGGGTACGAGATATGTTTGGGACAGAAGCGATAGAGACCATGCAGGATGGCTCCTTGCTCGTACGGACGATGATGACAGACGATGAATGGTTAAATGGTATGCTGCTTAGCTTTGGCGATGCCTTGTGTGTACATGAACCTGCGTATGTTAGACAGAGAATTGGGGACACGGTAAAAAGAATGACGAAACTTTATGAATAAACGTTGGAACGTTGACAGATAGTTGTCAGGGTATGGTCGTTATACTGAGTCATGTAAACAAACTCATACAGGAGCGTGGATAATGATGAACCCAACGATTGTCAAACTGGATGAAATGCGTGTAGCAGGCTTGCAAATTCGGACAACCAATGAGGCGGAGTGCGGACCGAATGCGAAAATTGGGGGACTATGGCAGCGCTATTATCAAGAAGAGCATCCCTTCAAAACTCCCCATCAAAAAGAGCCGGGTGTTGTTCTGGGGGTGTACTCCGATTACGACAGTGACGAGACCGGTGAGTACTCCTTGTTAGTAGGAACCGTTGTAGAAAAAAACGGTGAGCTTCCTGCTGAGCTTACAGTCAAGACCCTGCCGGCTTCTACTTACGCTGTATTTACGACTCGCGTAGGACCGATGGTAGAGGTTGTGATGGAGACCTGGGCGAAGGTGTGGGAGTGGTCCCATCAACCGGGGAACAAGCGGACATTTACCGGAGATTTCGAACGATATGACGGAGTGCGCTGCGCTGATCCCAACAACGCACAAGTGGATTTGTACATCGCGATCGCAGAAGAATAATAGTGCAGCATCTCATCCATGCAGTCGTAGTCGATCAGGCTACGACTGTTTTGCTTTTTTCCATGATTTCTTCACAAGTTTCGTTTACTCTAGAGGAAGAGTGGCAGAGGGGAGTCATACAGACGAATGGATTGGATAACCAATATAGAAGCCCTGGCAGAGTGGATTCGCTCTTTGGGGATGCTGGGGATTGTCGGTAGTATTTTATTGAACATCGTGATCAGTGTGGCGGGTGTATTGCCGTCCATTTTTTTATCGGGTGCGAACGCAGTCGTGTTCGGCTTGTACGGAGGGTTCTTGATTTCCTTAACGGGAGAGGTGGTTGGGGCTTGCATAGCCTTCTTTCTTTACCGCTACACGATCAAAAAAGCAGATCGAAGCGAAAAGCTAAAATCATTCAAATGGGTACATACCATCAATGGAACGACGAGTTTTCGCAAGTGCCTTGCCATCGTTTTGCTCCGGATAAATCCGCTGATGCCTTCGGGTGTAATCAATTTAGGCGCGGCTATGACGAATATCACCTTCGTGCAATTTTTGGTGGCGACTTTGCTAGGAAAAGTGCCGTCGATGGTTTTTGAAACATTCGTCGGTCATGATCTGATTACTTTTGGTGAAAACAAGTTTCGCTTGCTCTTTGCCTTGCTGGCAGGCGCTCTCGTCTTTTTACTTTTCTGGAAAAATGGAAAGGATCAAACACAAGAGGAGTAGGGAGGATTTACATGTCTACCATTTTGCTAGTCGATGATGAGCCGCAAATCTTAGAAATATTGTCCTCCTATCTGCAAAAGGAAGGCTATCATGTCCTGACCGCCCAAACAGGCAAGGAAGCAGTCGAAATGGCCACGACGATTTCATTGACCTGTATCATTTTGGATCTGATGCTTCCTGATTTGAGTGGGGAAGAAGTCTGCGTCCAAATTCGCAAAGAGTCGCGTGTCCCGATTTTGATGCTAACAGCGAAAAGTGGAGAGGCGGATCGGATTCGCGGGCTTACGATTGGCGCTGATGACTATTTAATCAAGCCTTTTAGCCCGAGAGAACTTGTAGCCCGTGTTCGAGCCGTTATGCGTCGTGCGGGCGATTATTCAACACTCTCCGATTTCGTTGAAGTGGGCGACTTGACCATATCAATGAATGAGAAGAGAGTCATGAGAAAGGGAGTCGCTTTGGAGGTTACGCCAAATGAATACCGCTTGCTCACAACGCTTGTCCGTTATCCGGGGAGGACGTGGGGCAGGGAGGAACTCGTGCGTGAGGTCATGGGCTTTGATTTCGATGGATACGATCGAACCATTGATACGCATATCAAAAATCTTCGCCAAAAGATAGAGGCAGACCCGAAGCAACCAGAGTATATCAAGACGGTGTATGGATTGGGCTATCGCTTTGACGATCCCATGAAGAAGTGAGGCCATAATGAAGCATATTTGGGTAAAGCTCGCCTTTGTGATCATGACAGTCGGTGCTTGCGCTGTTCTTTTTTCCTCGTTGTTGTCCGTAAAGGAAATGGATGTTCATTTTTCCATGTATGCCAATGAAGTGAGGAATCAGCATAACCAGGAAATATCGCGTGTCGCACTCCAGGCGTATCAGGACAATCAAGGCTGGGGAGCGGAAGCCTATCATAAGCTTGAAGCGGTTTCTGAGGTCTTGGGATTGCATATCACACTCCTCGATCAACAGCAACAAGTACAAAACGAATGGGGCAAGCGGCCAGTCCATACGAGCAATTACAGTGTAGACAAGATTCCCCTTGTCAGTAAGGGAGTCATGATCGGGCAACTGGTGATTAGCCATGATGATCGCAGTGCGTATATGACATTGGAAAGTCATTTTCAATGGGCGCATAAAAACACAACATTGTGGACAATGGCTGTGCTGCTTATCCTGGTCATTATCATCAGCATACCACTCGCCCGGACTATGGTACGTCCTGTCGTACAAGTGAGTACCGCAGCACAACGAGTCGCGCGAGGCAATCTGTCGATACGTGTACCGGAACCTCGTGGCAAGGATGAAGTTACGTCATTGGTCGCTGCCTTTAACAACCTGGTCCAAAGTCTTGAGCATCAGGAGGAGCTGCGCAAGCGACTGACCTCCGATATTGCCCATGAATTGCGAACTCCGTTGAACACCTTGTTGGCGCAAGTAGAGGGGATGATTGATGGCATATGGGAAGCGACTCCCAAAAATCTCGAAAGCACGAGGTCTGAGGTACTGCGGTTGAGCTGTCTCGTCCGCGATTTAGATCAGGTGATCCAGGTGGAGTCGGGCTCCTTGCAAATGCGCAGTGAAGAGGTGGAACTGCGTGAGGTTGTCATAGAAGTCACCGAGTCGATGAGTGCGACGTTTGCCCGTGCGCAAGTGAATTTTCACTTCAAAGGAGATCACGTTGCCTGGATCAAAGGGGACAGGCAGCGACTGGCGCAAATCGTGGCCAATTTGTTGACGAATGCCTGCAAGTATACTCCAGCGGGTGGAGAAGTCGTAGTTACAGTGGACAAACCGAGTACGATGGTCCGGTTGCAAGTAAAGGACAACGGCACGGGTATCGACCAAAAGGATCTCCCGTACGTATTTGAGCGTTTTTATCGGGGAGATCGCTCGCGAGCAAGGGAACGCGGTGGAGCAGGATTGGGGTTGACGATTGTGAAAGGGATTGTGGAGGCGCACAAGGGAATCATCTCGTTGGATAGCAGAGTGGGAGAGGGAACGACCATCACGATTTTGTTTCCGTCAGCTCATGAAGGCGAAAAGTAAGCCAAACCCGTATCGTTCTCCCAGCACATCGTTTATCATAGGAAGAGAATTTGAATATTCGATACAAAGAGGGAGAGCACATGTTTGATTGGACTACCATGGGAGCATTTTTGGCTGTTGTGATCGGCCTCTTTTTAATTCCGGGACCCGCTGTTCTGTTAACTGCGACGCGTACCGTCCAGGGAGGACGTAAAGCAGGGATAATGGCTGGGCTGGGCATTGCTACAGGCGATTTCATTCATACGATTTTTGCTGCAGTCGGCTTGTCCGCGATATTGATGACATCTGCATGGGCATTCAATCTCGTAAAATTTGCGGGAGCGGCTTATTTGGTCTATTTAGGTGTTCGGGCCATGCTTGAAAAACCATCTGACCCAGAGCTGCCAAAAGTAACACCGTTGGCTCCGCTGCAATCGTATGGGCAAGCTATCCTCGCAGAAGTTTTGAATCCGAAGACGGCGTTGTTCTTTCTGGCGTTTCTGCCACAATTCGTACATCCGGAGCGTGGGGGAGCCATTTACCAATTCCTTGTCCTGGGACTGATATTCGCTATCTTGGGGTTCTTTTACACCGCATTGATTGCGATCAGCATCAGACCACTTGGGCATATGGTGAAGCGAATTTCCTGGCTGGGTCGCTGGAGTGGCAAGATCGTAGGTTCTGTTTACATCTTATTGGGCTTAAAAGTAGCACTGCATGAAAGATAAAGAAATGAGTCGGGAAGACAGTCTTCCCGGCTTTTTTATTGCATGTTTACGGCTATTAGGTACTTTTTAGTGCCTATGATACTTGAAAGTACGTACTTCCTACCAAGTGAGGCATGAGACATAATAGCATTCAGAACCAACATATTCGCCAATCATGATAAGTAAGGGCCCTGCTTTGTGAACGGCAAGAAAAATTAAGGGAGGATACAACTCAGATGAGCACAATTACATCCAATGTGAAGCAGCAAGCAACTGGTGCCAAAAACTCCACTCTTGCTTTACTTGCTCTCGCAATCAGCGCATTCGGTATCGGGACTACTGAATTTGTTATCGTCGGTTTGTTGTCTACAGTCGCACAGGATTTGGAAGTAACCATTACCTTAGCAGGACTTCTTATTTCTGGATATGCATTAGGGGTAGCTATTGGAGCGCCGATTATTACAGCACTCACAAGTCGAATTCCACGCAAAGCGCTACTCATGCTTTTGATGATTGTCTTTGTTGTCGGAAACAGCGCGGCAGCCTTGTCGAGTAGTTTTACACTTTTAATCATTGCCCGTTTCTTTACCGCGTTTTCTCATGGGGTATTTTTCTCCATCGGTTCGACGATTGCAGCCGATCTGGTGCCAGAAAACAAGCGCGCCAGTGCGATTGCTACCATGTTTACGGGTCTGACTGTCGCAACTGTTACAGGCGTACCTTTGGGAACGTTTATTGGACAAATGTTTGGATGGAGAGCGACTTTTTGGGGAGTGGCCATTCTTGGTGTAATTGCACTTATCTCGACAGCGATTCTGGTACCAAGCAATTTGAAAAAAGCTAAGCCTGCTTCCATTAAAGACCAAGTGAAAATAATCACAAATTTGCCATTGTTACTTGTCTTTGCGATTACGGCTCTTGGCTACGGCGGTACCTTCGTAACCTTTACATTCTTAGGTCCGATTCTGGAAGAAATCACAGGTTATCAGGCGAGTGCCGTCAGTCTGATTCTGCTCGTCTATGGGATTGCGGTAGCGATTGGAAATACGGTCGGAGGAAAAGCGGCCGACAAGAATCCGATAAAAGCGCTGCGTTGGATGTTTATCATTCAGGCGATCATTTTGGTCATTCTCACGTTTACTGCGTCTTTCAAATGGGGGGGAACCCTCACGATTATGCTGATGGGCCTCTTGGCCTTTATGAACGTACCAGGCTTACAAGTATATGTCGTGCAGCTGGCTGAAAAATACGTGCCAAGTGCTGTTGATGTAGCTTCTGCCATTAACATTGCGGCATTCAATCTTGGCATTGCGATAGGAGCGTTCGTGGGAGGAATCATCGTCGATACCATTGGACTAATTCATACACCATGGGTCGGCGGAGTGATGGTGTTAGGTGCAGCATTACTGACGGTGATCAGCAGTAAGCTGGAAAAAGCTCGTCGCTAATTGTACAAAGACGGCGGATATGATGAAAGCACTGTGTCCGCCGTTGGTTTTCAAAAACATCACGTGAGGAGAGAGCATCGATGAGCAAATTCGACGGTCACTATGGTTTTCAGCGAATGTTCCAAGAAGGGAGAATGACCTTGGGATTTCACATTCCGCTGGAGGCATACGAATGGGAAGCACCGATAATGGAGCGACAGGTTGAACTCGTTCAAGCGGCAGAAGACTACGGCTTTACCGGAATCTGGCTGCGCGATGTGATTTTGCAGGACCCCGCTTTTGGTGACCCCGCAACCGGGCAAATTTATGACATGATGATTTATTTAACCTATTTGGCTGCGCAAACCAAAAAAATTGCTTTCGGTACCTCGAGTATCGTGCTTCCACTGCGTCATCCGTTGCGAGTGGCAAAAGAGACAGCGACCATCGAAAATTTGTTTCCCCAACGTTTGATGATGGGGATTTCTTCAGGAGACAGACGGGCAGATTTTCATGGATTGAATGTGGCGCATGAACAGCGTGCAGAGCTGTTTCGTGATGGCTACGACTACTTGCAGAAGGTCATGGCAGAGGATTTCCCAAAAATCAACTCTCCATACGGTATGATTAATGGAGCGAATCTGGTGCCTAAATCGACTGCGCCCATTCCTACTTTTATCACGGGGTATAGTCAACAAACGATGGACTGGTTTGCGCAAAACGGAGATGGGTGGATTTATTATCCGCGTGACCCATACAACCAAGCACATGCCATCCAGGAATGGAGAGAGCTTGTCCAGAAATATCATCCAGGTGTATTCAAGCCGTTTATTCAGCCTCTTCATCTGGATCTTGCAGAAAACCCGGATGAGTCGGTCACGCCGATTCGATTAGGGTACCGGGTCGGAAGAAAGATGCTTATAGAACTGTTGGCCATGTATCAAGAGGTCGGCGTCAATCATTTGTTCTTCGCCTTGTTCCCTAGCCAGCGTCCTATTGACGAGGTCATCGATGAGCTTGGACAAGAAGTACTTCCATATTTCCCGGCCCATATCGATACACCGGAGCAGGTTTGACAACATCTTTTATGAGGAGGGGAGGACATGCAAAAATACAATATCCCTGTAGAGGCAACATTGGAAGTCATTGGAGGGAAATGGAAAGTAGTAATCCTCTGTTTGTTGGCAAAAGGGACAAAGCGGACAAGCGAATTGAAACGCGCAATGCCTGCCATCACGCAAAAAATGTTAACGCAGCAACTGCGAGAATTGGAAGCGGACAACATCATTACCCGCAATGTGTATCAGCAGGTTCCCCCACGCGTCGAATATGAATTGACCGAGTACGGCAAGACACTTTCGAAGGTCTTAGATGTCATGTGTGAATGGGGAGAGAGTCACATCGAAAACCAATTGCAAAAAATAGCCGAATGAAAGGGGAAGTTCGATGAGAGGAATTGGCATCAAGCAATACGGCGACATCCAACAGCTAACAGAAATTGAACTGCCAACAAAGCCGATCGGACCGGACGATATGCTCATTTCAATAAAAGCGAGCGGGGTAAATCCTGTCGATTGGAAGGTGCGGGAAGGTCTGCTGCAAGCAGATTTTCCTTTTGAACTGCCACTTATTTTAGGGTGGGATGCGGCGGGCACGGTAAAGGCTGTTGGTACGAATGTGCAGGATTTTCATATCGGGGATGATGTCTTCTTTCGTCCGGAGTTGGAAAGGGAAGGGACATACGCAGATGAAATGGTCGTTCCGGCGAATATCGTAGCCCCGATGCCACGTGGTTTGTCGTATGCAGAAGCGGCTTCACTTCCGCTGGTTGGACTAACGGTTTGGCAGGCATTGGTGGAGGTAGGGAAGGTACAAGCGGGAGAAAAAGTCCTTGTGTTGGGGGGGAGCGGCGGGATCGGTTCCATGGCGATCCAGCTAGCAAAAGCGCTAGGTGCCTATGTGGCAACAACAACGAGCTCCAAAAACAGCGATTATGTCCGTGAGCTGGGAGCAGATGAAGCCATCGTGTATGACCAGGGAGCACTTCATACCTCTGCGCAATTTACATTCATGCTGGACACGTTGGGTGGAGAAGCGTACGGAGAAGCTATAAGATTGATGAAGCAGCAAGGAAGAGTGGCCACCATTATCAGCGAGCGCGATGCCAAGAAACCTTCGTTCGCGGATGCGTTTGAGAAAGAACGAGAGCTGGATGTTACTTTTGTGTTTACGCGTCCAGATGGGACAAACATGAATCGTATTCGTGAGCTAGTGGAAGCCAAACATGTAAAGCCGTTTTTGACGAAGATATATCCAATGACGATTGAGGGGGTTCGCGATGCGCATCTCTTTAGTCAAACGGGTAGAGTGCGTGGGAAGATTGTGCTCGTCCGATCATGAAAGGGAGAAAGAGCACGAGTAGGTTGCGCGAATGGAACAGCGGCGGGCTAGGAGTATCGTTTTCAACCGAGCCCGCTGTTGTTTTCATGATAAAGCCAGCGTTACGGTCTAGTCTAAATCGCCTTCGCTGGTAATCGTCAGCTTCATCTCCTTCGAATCACGGCCCCCTGCAGGACAAAGGTAATCCCTAAAATTCCTGCGATGGCAAGCAGTCGAATGAAACCGTTGGACACAAACAGATTGA
Source organism: Brevibacillus sp. MER 51 (assembly GCF_023714195.1). Taxonomy (NCBI): domain Bacteria; kingdom Bacillati; phylum Bacillota; class Bacilli; order Caryophanales; family Paenibacillaceae; genus Brevibacillus; species Brevibacillus sp. MER 51. The sequence continues at coordinate 528,889 of NZ_JAMAUS010000003.1, forward strand.
TACAGATTAGCCCAATAATGATCAGAACAAGCAAAATCACCGTTTTCCCCGACATGTACGTGTTACCCCTTTCCTCAGACAAAATGAGTGGTTTCGTCAAATCGGAATATGCGGGTCGTTCCATGGCGTATGTAATTTGACTTTTTGGTTGTCGGAATTTTCTGTCCGCACTCTGGATACCTACTATTGTAGCGAATACAATCGTGGAAGGAAAGGCGGGATCACGTGAAAAAACTCCCTTCTGTCAACGCAAGGTGTTCACCTGTACGCATGAGAGGGAGTTTACGCTTGTGAATATGCTATACACGTTACTTCGTTGCTAGCTGGCGCTCCGTTGTCTGCTGCTTCAACGGCTGTCCGGCCAATTGTGATCGTTTGGATCGAATCATGATGGCAGTAATCAATAGCGCGATACCATTGATGATAAAAACAAAGCGAATCGGGATGAGTCCTCCGAGAACGCCGCCAATGATCGGTCCCATCATTGTAGCGAGCTGCGTCGAGGATTGGTTCAGGCTAAACGCTCTGCCGCGAAATTCTGGTTCTGTGACTTTTACAATCATGGCATTGATCGACGGATAAACAGCGGCAAAAAACAGTCCGTACGCGAAGCGCAAAATGCCAAATCCATACAGATTGGTGAAGAAAAATTGCAGTAAATTTCCGATCGCTCCACCCATTAAGCCGATGAACAAGATTTTGGAATAGCCAACCTTTGACCCGAGCTTTCCCCATTGTGGAGCTGCAATGACGGTTGCGATGCCCACCGCCGCAAAAATGATGCCGGAGCTGAGGGATGCGTCTTGTTGCGAAGTGCCCAATTGCATAACATACACGGTTAACAAAGGCTCAAGAAGCATAACGGAAATCGTGACCATCAGGCTCATACCTAATATGGACATCAAAGGCCGGTTTGCCATCGCAGCCCGCAAATCTTCTCGTACACTAGATCGACTGCCGGAGCGGTTGAAGTTCGTTTCCTTCACGAAGAAAGTAGCGATCAGCGCTGCTACGAGGACGACAAATCCAGAAAAAATAAAAGCTTCTGCGTTTCCCCATACGTGACTGACGACACCGCCAACCAACGGACCGATGATTCCTCCTGTTGCTCCCGAAGTCGCCATAATCCCCAGTGCATACCCGACGTTTTTTTCTGGTGTATTCGTCGCTACCAGCGCAATGGCGGCAGGTACGTAGCCGGCAAGCAAACCCTGGAAGATCCGTAACACAAGAAACAAATAAGGGTCCGTAATCAAATACGTCAAAAAATACAGCAAAGCGAGGCTAAATCCAGACCGAATCAACATTGGCTTTCGTCCATATTTGTCCGCAAGCGAGCCCCAAAATGGCGAAATAAGTGCACTTGCCAAAAATGTGATGCCAAACGAAATACCGGACCAGGCTTCCAGATGCTCATTGACCCCCAGTGAAGTATGGAGGAAGATGGGCAGGAAAGGGATCGAGATGGAGTAGGCGGTGCTACAGAAAAATACCCCAATCCATAACACAATCAAATTACGTTTCCAAGAAAATTCCATCTTTCTGTCACAACCTTTGCAGTTAAAAAGCAGGAATATTGTTATTGATCATTCTAGCACTGCAAAATGATGCTGACCAATTCGGAAATATGATCGGACTATTGCAAAAATGAAATAAGAGGAAAACTTGACTTCATTCGGACAAAAGAAAATCCCCTAACGACAAGAGATGGACTGACCCTAATTAATGAGACGTTGAAAAAGCACCTAGGCTACCTGTTTCCCATACTCGTATGGAGACAGGTAGTTCAATTTTTCCTGAATTCGATCTTGGTTATAAAAACAGATGTAATTTTC
>NZ_JAMAUS010000040.1:0-1278 GCF_023714195.1 Brevibacillus sp. MER 51
TGGACTGACCCTAATTAATGAGACGTTGAAAAAGCACCTAGGCTACCTGTTTCCCATACTCGTATGGAGACAGGTAGTTCAATTTTTCCTGAATTCGATCTTGGTTATAAAAACAGATGTAATTTTCCACTTTTTCCATTACCATTAGGTTTGTTAGGATCTCTCTTTTTGGAGAGGCGAATTCTTCCGACTTTAGCGAGGAGTGGAAGGATTCAATGACGGCATTATCATGGCAATTTCCCTTTCGGGACATGCTCGTGGTAATGCTTTTTTCTTTTGCTTTGTTTTGAAATGCGTATGAAGTATAAACTGATCCTTGATCGCTATGGAGAAGGACACCAGCTGCCTCTCTAGTATCTATTGCTTCCTCTAAGGTCTCCAGCACCAAAGAAACATCTTGTCGGTCACTTATTCTGTAAGCAATGATCTCGTTGTTATATAAATCCATGATCGTAGATAAATACAACATGTTTTGACCGTAAGGTAAATACGTAATATCCGTTACCCACTTCTCATTTGGTTTAGAAGCAGTAAATTGTCGGTTAAGTTCATTTGCTACAATAATCTTCGTTTCCCCGTTGATGAACGACTTACGCTTTGGCTTGATACGGCATTGAAGGTTTTTCTTTTGCATAATCTTTTGGACCGTCTTACGATTTACATATATGTTATAATTACGATCCAGTAAGGCACGTATCTTTCTATGGCCGAAACGATAGCGATATTTTTGGCACAACTGCTCGATTAAAGAATCAAGTTCTGTTTCCTTATTTTTAAGTTTGGCTCTCCAACGATAGTAGGTCGCCCGTGGCACACCAAACAGTTTAAGGACATCCGCGGTAGAGGTTCTTCCCCGAAAGCTCTCTACAACCTCAATTAATTTTGATTTTTCCACCCCCTCTGTAGTTCCTGATACTTTTTTAAGACTTCAATTTGCAACTCCAATTGGCGAATTTTTAAATCCCTTTGCGCTATCCCATCTAAGTGATCTGAACAACTTTTTCCATACTTATATTGCTTGCCTACAGGTTGGGAAAATCGATGTGTTTCACCATTCCGGTACCACTTCATCCAGGTCTTAATTTGCTTTACGTCCCTAATCGCTAACTGTTCTAAAATCTCTTTATTTGAAATGCCTGCTTGCTTCATCTTTACCACTTGCCATTTTACTTCTTCTGGGTAATGCACTCTTGTGCCCATTAAAGAAGCACCTCCTTAGAATCATATTTGGAATACGATTCAGGAGGTGCTTTTTCCTTGTCTCAATTTACTGGGTCA
>NZ_JAMAUS010000041.1:0-1236 GCF_023714195.1 Brevibacillus sp. MER 51
CATAAGTTATTATGAACGAGGACAGCCCCTATTCGTAACTTCGTAGGTTACTCTGGCTACACTAAGGGCAAGTACGCCAATAGACAGAGCGCTACAATACGAAAGGAGCTGCTACTTATGAAGGATTTCACAAAATACGTTGGTTTAGACGTTTCAAAAGATAAAATTGCGGTGGCAATAGCTGAAGATGGCCGAGAAGCCCCACGTTATTGGGGAATGATTGCTCATACACCTGAAGCTGTTCGTAAACTCATGAAACAACTAGGAGATTTTCACTCTTTTCAAGTGTGCTATGAAGCAGGTGCTACCGGTTATGAACTATATCGGCTTTTTCTTCGTCTCGGAATCGATTGTGTAGTTGTTGCTCCTTCTCTTATCCCGCAAAGACCAGGAGATCGAGTAAAGACGGATCGTCGAGATGCACTCCGTTTGGCTCAGTTGCTTCGTGCAGGTGAGTTGGTTTCGATTTATGTACCGACGGAAGAAGATGAAGCTCTACGTGACTTAGTACGTGCTCGGGAAGATGCGAAAGAAGACCAGCTTCGAGCCAGACACCGTTTAACGAAATTTCTTCTTCGTCACGATTTGCGGCCTCCTGTAGGAATTAGAAAATGGACCGTTAGGTACAGAGAGTGGCTTGATCGTTTAACCTTTTCACAAAACAGCTCACGTACCGTTTTTCGCGAATATTTGCATCATCTAGACGAGATCGAGCAACGTTTAAAACGTCTTCATGAGGAAATTCACGCTCAAGCGACAGAAAGTGTTCATGCTCCTATGATTCAAGCTCTCCAATCATTACGTGGTGTCGCAGAAATAACCGCTACCAGCTTGGTTGCAGAAATCGGTTCTTTCTCCCGATTTGCCCACCCTCGTCAGCTGATGTCTTATGCTGGATTGGTTCCTTCCGAATCGTCAAGTGGGGATCTCCGTCGACAAGGGGCCATTACTAAAACAGGAAACACTCATCTTCGTCGTGTTCTGGTAGAGGCTGCTTGGAGTTACCGTTATCCACCTGCGTTAAAAGGGGAGATTCGGAAAAGACAGGAAGGCCAGTCGAAGGAAGTTCAAGCCATTTCATGGAAAGCACAAAATCGATTGCATAAAAAATATTGTCGCCTCATGGCGAAAGGAAAGCCAGGCGGAAAAGCAGTGACAGCTGTTGCCCGTGAATTGTTGGGTTTTATTTGGGCGATCACTCGACAAATGGAACAAGCGTCATAAAAAGTTAACCTA
>NZ_JAMAUS010000042.1:0-1209 GCF_023714195.1 Brevibacillus sp. MER 51
GGCGGGGTTGTGGGGCGTCTCACACGGAGTTACAAAAGACGCGCGTAGGTGAACAGCTTGGGAAAGCTGACCATAGAGCGTGATAGTCGCGTAACCTAAACGCGCGTCTCTCCGAGACCAACCCCGAGTAGCGCGGGACACGTGAAATCCCGTGTGAATCTGGCAGGACCATCTGCTAAGGCTAAATACTACCTAGCGACCGATAGTGAACCAGTACCGTGAGGGAAAGGTGAAAAGCACCCCGGGAGGGGAGTGAAATAGTACCTGAAACCGTGTGCTTACAAATAGTCGGAGCCCGTTAAAAGGGTGACGGCGTGCCTTTTGTAGAATGAACCGGCGAGTTACGGTAGCGTGCGAGGTTAAGTTGAAGAGACGGAGCCGCAGCGAAAGCGAGTCTGAATAGGGCGATAGTACGCTGCCGTAGACCCGAAACCGTGTGATCTAGCCATGTCCAGGGTGAAGGTAGGGTAACACCTACTGGAGGCCCGAACCCACGCACGTTGAAAAGTGCGGGGATGAGGTGTGGCTAGCGGTGAAATTCCAATCGAACTCGGAGATAGCTGGTTCTCCCCGAAATAGCTTTAGGGCTAGCCTCGGAATTTAGAGTCTTGGAGGTAGAGCACTGATTGGGCTAGGGGCCCTCATCGGGTTACCGAACTCAGTCAAACTCCGAATGCCAATGACTTATGTCCGGGAGTCAGACGGTGAGTGCTAAGATCCATCGTCAAAAGGGAAACAGCCCAGACCATCAGCTAAGGTCCCCAAGTATACGTTAAGTGGGAAACGATGTGGAGTTGCCCAGACAACCAGGATGTTGGCTTAGAAGCAGCCACCATTTAAAGAGTGCGTAATAGCTCACTGGTCGAGTGACTCTGCGCGGAAAATGTAACGGGGCTAAACGTATCACCGAAGCTATGGCAGTCCTTACGGACTGGGTAGGGGAGCGTTCCAAGCAGCAGTGAAGCCGTACTGGAAAGAGCGGTGGAGCGCTTGGAAGTGAGAATGCCGGTGTAAGTAGCGAAAAGACAAGTGAGAATCTTGTCCACCGAAAGCCTAAGGTTTCCTGGGGAAGGCTCGTCCTCCCAGGGTTAGTCGGGACCTAAGCTGAGGCCGAAAGGCGTAGGCGATGGACAACAGGTTGATATTCCTGTACCACCTCTGTTCCGCTTGAGCAATGGCGTGACGCAGGAGGATAGGGTGAGCGGCCTA
>NZ_JAMAUS010000043.1:0-958 GCF_023714195.1 Brevibacillus sp. MER 51
TCGGGGTTGGTCTCGGAGAGACGCGCGTTTAGGTTACGCGACTATCACGCTCTATGGTCAGCTTTCCCAAGCTGTTCACCTACGCGCGTCTTTTGTAACTCCGTGTGAGACGCCCCACAACCCCGCCGGGTAAACCCGACGGTTTAGGCTCTTCCGCGTTCGCTCGCCACTACTGACGGAATCACTATTGTTTTCTCTTCCTCCGGCTACTTAGATGTTTCAGTTCACCGGGTCTGCCTTCTCGTACCCTATGTATTCAGATACGGATACCATCCCATTACAGATGGTGGGTTTCCCCATTCGGAGATCCCCGGATCAAAGCGTGCTTACCGCTCCCCGAGGCTTATCGCAGTTCGCTGCGTCCTTCTTCGGCTCCTAGCGCCAAGGCATCCACCGTGTGCCCTTAGTAACTTAACCACGACGCACAGGATGTGCTAGTGCATGCGTTGTCTCATGGATGAGACGAACTTAGCAGGCCATCCTTGCATTTCCGTAATTACTAAAAGTACTTACAGTTAATATCTTAGCAATTTCATGCAGTATCCAGTTTTCAAGGAACAAATGGATAGTTACTCGCAAGAGTAACTGCCTGGCAACGTCCTACTCTCCCGGCTCCCTGCGGAGCAAGTACCATCGGCGCTGGAGGGCTTAACGGCCGTGTTCGGCATGGGAACGGGTGTGTCCCCTCCGCCATCATCACCAGACTTATAGGATGTAAGTCGTTCTGCGTTCTCGCATGGACGCGAGAGCCTTTAGCAGAACTTCCTTTCATCTTGTGAAGGATTCATGCTCCTTCAAAACTGAACAGCGAATGTTGCGTTACGGTCATATCTCCATAGAAAGGAGGTGATCCATCCGCACCTTCCGGTACGGATACCTTGTTACGACTTCACCCCAGTCATCTACCCCACCTTCGGCGGCTGGCTCCTTGCGGTTACCTCACCGACTTCGGGTGTTG
>NZ_JAMAUS010000044.1:0-865 GCF_023714195.1 Brevibacillus sp. MER 51
TTGATGGAATTTCGAATTTGATGGATAACGCACTTCTGAATCTCTGTTTTCGGATAACATGCCGAAATTGCCTCCGTAAAGCCACGAAGGTTATCGACGCTTGTAATCAAAATATCCTGGACTCCGCGGTTTTTCAGTTCATTGAGTACATGCAGCCAGAATTTTGCCGATTCATTCTCGCCAATCCAGATTCCAAGCACATCTTTATGACCGTCAAGGTCAATACCAATAACCATATAGGCGGCTTTATTGACGATGGCTCCATCTTGCTTTACCTTAAAGTGAATTGCGTCTAAGAAAACAACTGCATAAACCGATTGCAAAGGGCGATTTTGCCACTCTTTAATCAGTGGAACAACTTTATTCGTTACATTGGAAATGAGTGTTGGTGAGACTTCGATGCCGTAGAGCTGCTGCAGATGGTCTTGGATATCACGTGTGGATACGCCTTTTGCGTACATCGCAAGTATTTGATCTTCGATCCCTGTCACACTGGACTGATGCTTCTTTACAATGGCCGGTTCAAATTCACCCTCACGATCTCGAGGTACTTGGATGTCAACCTCGCCATACTCAGAACGGACAGTCTTTTTGCTATAACCATTGCGGCTATTGGTTGTCCGCTTGTTTTTCATGTCATGTTTGGCGTACCCAAGAGTGGACTCCATCTCGCCTTCCAGCATTTCTTGGATCGTGTCAGCAAATAGATCCTTTAACGCTGATTGAACGTCGTCCACTGACTTCATGTTTTTCTCTTTGATCCACTGCTTGATCTGCTCTTTTGACATCATAAAAATCTCCCAACCTTTCTAAGACTAATTGTAGTTTAGAGGTTGAGAGTTTACACAGAATATTTTACAGACTC
>NZ_JAMAUS010000045.1:0-695 GCF_023714195.1 Brevibacillus sp. MER 51
TGGCCCGTTGGTGAAGCGGTTTAACACAGCAGCCTTTCACGCTGTCATTCAGGGGTTCGAATCCCCTACGGGTCACCTAGCAAAATGCCCTGCGTTAGCAGGGATCCTGGAGGCTTAGCTCAGCTGGGAGAGCATCTGCCTTACAAGCAGAGGGTCGGCGGTTCGATCCCGTCAGCCTCCACCATTAATATCAAAGGGCAAAGAAGGTCAGTTAAAAGCGTCACGTCCTGTGGCAACACTGACACTCAGTAGTCCTGACTATCGCGGGATGGAGCAGCTCGGTAGCTCGTCGGGCTCATAACCCGAAGGTCGCAGGTTCAAATCCTGCTCCCGCAACCAAATATGGAGCTGTGGTGAAGTTGGAGTTCACGCCGGTCTGTCACACCGGAGGTCGCGGGTTCGAGTCCCGTCAGCTCCGCCATTTCAATCTTAGGTGGTTTGAAATGGCGATAAATATAGCGAGAGCCATTAGCTCAGTTGGTAGAGCATCTGACTTTTAATCAGAGGGTCGAAGGTTCGAGTCCTTCATGGCTCACCAGTTTTTAAAAAGTGAGAGATTGAATTTTATATGCGGTCGTGGCGGAATTGGCAGACGCGCTAGATTCAGGTTCTAGTGGTGGCAACACCGTGGAGGTTCAAGTCCTCTCGACCGCACCAATAAATATGCGGACGTAGCTCAATTGGTAGAGCGTCGC
>NZ_JAMAUS010000046.1:0-667 GCF_023714195.1 Brevibacillus sp. MER 51
ATGAGGTTGATAGGTTCGGTGTGGAAGCGCGGTAACGCGTGGAGCTGACGAATACTAATCGGTCGAGGACTTATCCACACATTCTTAGCAATCATGCGTATTCAGTTTTGAAGGAACAAACCTTCTACGTTCCTCGGTAGCTCAGTTGGTAGAGCAATCGGCTGTTAACCGATTGGTCGGCGGTTCGAGTCCGTCCCGAGGAGCCATATGGATGGATGTCCGAGCGGCCGAAGGAGCACGATTGGAAATCGTGTAGGCGGTGTCGAACCGTCTCGTGGGTTCAAATCCCACTCCATCCGCCATCTTGGCCCGTTGGTGAAGCGGTTTAACACAGCAGCCTTTCACGCTGTCATACAGGGGTTCGAATCCCCTACGGGTCACCTAGAAAAATCCCTACATACTTGTAGGTGATTTGGAGGCTTAGCTCAGCTGGGAGAGCATCTGCCTTACAAGCAGAGGGTCGGCGGTTCGATCCCGTCAGCCTCCACCACTTATATCAAAGGGCAAGGAAGGTCAGCTAAAAGTGCCACGTCCTGTGGTAACACTGACACTCAGTCGTCCTGACTATCGCGGGATGGAGCAGCTCGGTAGCTCGTCGGGCTCATAACCCGAAGGTCGCAGGTTCAAATCCTGCTCCCGCAACCAAATTTTCTACTTGCTCTACGTC
>NZ_JAMAUS010000047.1:0-587 GCF_023714195.1 Brevibacillus sp. MER 51
AGCCGCCGAAGGTGGGGTAGATGACTGGGGTGAAGTCGTAACAAGGTATCCGTACCGGAAGGTGCGGATGGATCACCTCCTTTCTATGGAGATATGACCGTAACGCACATTCGCTGTTCAGTTTTGAGGGAGCATCAACTCCCTGACGTATATAGAACTTTGAAGTGCCGCAGCTTTTGGCCTTTGAAGTAGTACGTCTTTTTTTGTGGCTTACGAGGGCCTATAGCTCAGTTGGTTAGAGCGCACGCCTGATAAGCGTGAGGTCGGCTGTTCGAGTCAGCCTAGGCCCACCATATATTTCCCTAGTATGGGGCTGTAGCTCAGTTGGGAGAGCGCCTGCCTTGCAAGCAGGAGGTCATCGGTTCGATCCCGTTCAGCTCCACCATTTTCCAAAAAACAACACTTGAATGTGATTAAGAAGATGTGCTATATTATTCTTCGTCACTTTTGAGAAATAGCTAAATCGTCTGGTGATGATGGCGGAGGGGACACACCCGTTCCCATGCCGAACACGGCCGTTAAGCCCTCCAGCGCCGATGGTACTTGCTCCGCAGGGAGCCGGGAGAGTAGGACGTTGCCAGGCAGTT
>NZ_JAMAUS010000048.1:0-557 GCF_023714195.1 Brevibacillus sp. MER 51
CCAGCTGAGCTAAGCCTCCAGGATCCCTGCTAACGCAGGGCATTTTGCTAGGTGACCCGTAGGGGATTCGAACCCCTGAATGACAGCGTGAAAGGCTGCTGTGTTAAACCGCTTCACCAACGGGCCAGGATTATGAAGTATGGTGCGGTCGGCGAGACTCGAACTCGCACGGGTCGCCCCGCCACCCCCTCAAGATGGTGTGTCTGCCAATTCCACCACGACCGCAATTAATATGGTAGCGGCGGAGGGAATCGAACCCCCGACCTTTCGGGTATGAACCGAACGCTCTAACCAGCTGAGCTACACCGCCATGAAGCTATGAGATTAAAACATATGGCGGAGAGTGAGGGATTCGAACCCTCGCTACGCTTGCGCATACTAACGGTTTAGCAAACCGTCCCCTTCGGCCTCTTGGGTAACTCTCCGTATATATGGCTCCTCGGGACGGACTCGAACCGCCGACCGATCGGTTAACAGCCGATTGCTCTACCAACTGAGCTACCGAGGAACGTTGAAGGATTTATTCCTTCAAAACTGAATACGCATGATTGCTAAGA
>NZ_JAMAUS010000049.1:0-500 GCF_023714195.1 Brevibacillus sp. MER 51
CGCCAGCGTTCGTCCTGAGCCAGGATCAAACTCTCCAATAAAGTTTGTTACTGGTTCAAAGCTGGCAAATCATTTAATGATAGACTCATTAACGCTTTCGCTGTTCAGTTTTCAAAGAGCATTTTTAGTCCTGCTAAACCAGCAAGAACTCTATGTTAGCACATCAACTTTCAGTTGTCAAACACTTTTTAAAGTGTTTTTTCAACCAATCTGCAATTTGTTTAGTAAGAGCAGATTCACAATATATCATGTGCGTTACATTCATGTCAACCATCTTTTTAAGAAATTGATGGTCGGGAAGACAGGATTCGAACCTGCGACCCCTTGGTCCCAAGCCAAGTACTCTACCAAGCTGAGCTACTTCCCGATTATAGTTCTTCACTTTTTAAAATGAAGATGCGTGCCCTGAGAGATTCGAACTCCCGACCTTTTGATTCGTAGTCAAACGCTCTATCCAGCTGAGCTAAGGGCACATGTTATGGAGCGGACGAAGGGTCTCG
>NZ_JAMAUS010000004.1:0-473790 GCF_023714195.1 Brevibacillus sp. MER 51
GTGGGTTTCTTTACGCTGACCGCAACAGAGCAGTCTACCACGCCCGCCTCTCCATATAAAGCAACAAGAAAAAAGAAAAAACGGGGCCGTCATGCTATTGACAGTCCTCGTTCATATCAGTGAAGCTGAAATTCCCCGCCATTCATTCCTATGCTGGGGCGGGCTCCAGAGGCGCTTGGACTGGAAATCCGCTTCTTCCTACGCGGCTTTTGTAAAACATGATTGCAAGTCGATCCAAGAAGGAAGTTATAATGACAAAGATAAGAAATAAAGAAAAGGGAGGAAATGTCTTGATAAATAAGTAGATTTTCCACTATCATCTGTGTAATCTGATGGTGGTGTTTTTTTGGTCATAGTATCACTTATGATTACACGTGATTCCAATGTATAATCAAGAAAAAAATCCTTATAAATAAATACAATTAAAAAAACTTAAATGTGTAACTTTGTAGTGAATGTAGTCTACCACCAGAATCGTTAGATTTTTTTATGCATTTTTAGGCGTATGTCTCCAAACAATTTATAGAAAACCGAGGGATAGCGTTGCGTGGCTATTTGGTGACGAAAAGGAGCATTCTTGCAAGGGAAAACGTGGGTATGGGAAAGCATCCTGCTCCTTTTGAACATAACGAACAAAAGCAGCACCAAGCGTACCGCATCTTGCGGGAGCTGCTAGAGCCTAGCGATCCGAAATAAAAGCAAAGGCGAACAAAACCAAACGCCGCGTTCCCTAGTAATTGGGTACGCGGCGCTCTGTATTTACTGTTGAAAAAATTTAACCGGAAATGGGATATTTTCGAATTACCGATCGTGTTGTATGTAGGAGGCGAAAACATGGAAAGCAATTCTTTAGCGCGTACGGATAAAGAATTGGCTGAACTCTATCAACGGCATGCAGATCTAGTGTATAGGTTGTGCTATATCTATTTGAAAAACCCTGTTGATGCAGAAGACGCTGTTCAATCTGTATTTATAAAACTCATCCAATCTCAAATGGTTTTTAATGATTATGAGCATGAAAAGGCGTGGTTGACGGTAACTACCCGAAATCACTGCAAGGACATTTTAAAAAGTTGGTGGAAAACCCGCCGTGTGGCTTTAGACACTTTGCCGGAAGTTCCTTCTTGGAACGGTTATGAATCATCAGGGAAGGTGCTTGCAAGATTGCTTTCACTTCCCGAAAAATACAAAACCGTGTTATATCTTTACTATTTCGAGGGGTACTCGGTAAGAGAAATATCAGAGATGTTAGGACACAAGGAAAGCACGATCCAAACGCAGCTATCCAGAGGCCGAAAACTCCTTAAACTTGACCTGGGAGGGAATTATCTTGAGTGACAAGCATATTAATCGGCTATTTGAAGCAATTACGCCAAACACGGAGCAAAAAGAAAAAATGTTACAGAACATTTTAGTACAGAGCCAGAATGAAAATAAAAGACGGAGAGAGCTTGCTCCCGTGAAACGTTGGAGACCTGCGATTCTGTGTGCCATACTGATTGGCTGTTTAACCTCAACTGCTTTGGCAGCGGCATATATGGGATTGGATGAAGCATTTTTGAAATTTTTGAAGCCGGTAAATCAGGAGCAGGCACATTATTTGTCAAATGGCGCTTATGTAATTAACAAGCAAGTGGAAAACGAAAATGGAACGCTTACCATTAAGCAAGCGATCGGCGACAGTAATACGACCTATATCCTAATGGACTTTACTGCTCCGAAAGGCACGGTGTTAAATGCGGAAGGATACCGTTTTGAGTTTCCCGATCTTACCTATGATGGGGCGGGACGTGATAAATTCCAGCGTAGTTACGAGTTCCAAGTGCTAGACGATGGCAATCCTAATGACAATAAAATTAGCTTGGTTATGAGTATCGGGACCGACAATTCCATAACAGGCAAAGGCAAAACCTTTGATTTCTCAGTCGAAAATTTACAAGCAGTCAATCCGCTTACGAAAATTTTTGAAACAGTTATACCGGGTTCTTGGGGAACAGCGCTTAAGCTGGATTTCAAGGATACTTCTCGTCTTTATCAGATTGATCAAGACATCACCCTGTATGGGTATAAGGCCGTTTTCAAAACGATCTCGATTTCGCCCATTTCAATAACTTTAAAGATTGACAGCAATTACTTGAAAGAAATCTACAATTTCACTCTCGGCTTGAGGCAAGAAGATGGTAGAGGTCCCCATTTGGATCATTTCCCAATCACGATAAACTATAAAGACGGTACCTCAGAAACGACAAACTTTTTTACCGGATCAACTAGAATGGATTTAATGACTGGCCAAATGATCACGACCAAATCTTTTCAAAATCTTATCAATGATAAGGAAATCGCATCTGTCGTATTTTTTGATAAAGAATTTCCGATTAAAGACTGAATCTCCATTACACTAAAGTAAGTGTCAAATGCTCTCATGCGTACCTAGCTTGGCTATGCGCGCTGGGGGCTATTTGACGCTGGGCCCTATGAACTACTGACCGAGTAAAAATAGCCGCCCCAATCGCTCTACCCCCCGTTCCCCAGCCGCACTTCCTCGACGATCGCCCGGGCCCCTTCGTCGATCCGTTCCCGCTGCGCCCGCGAACCGCTGATGCGGATAAACTTCTGCAGCTAGACCCGATCCGACGGTTGTATACCTCGGCCGCAAGGTGATACACGTCCGATTGACGGATGATCTGGCTGCTATTGAAGAAAAGATTGAAATTGACCACCAACAAACAAGGACGGTTATTAGCGAGAAGTTGGGACGGCATATGAGGGATATTATAAACGAGCTGCAGCGGCGATAAACCCAAATCCCCGAGAGACTAAGCAAGCGGGGTAGGTTTTTTTAGAAAGTTATCGAAGCCGAACTTCTTTAAAGCAACACTTCTTGTGCTCGCCAATTGTCGCAACCAAGAGTTAGTAGCATACCCAACTGACACGTAGCAGATAGTACTGTGCGCCAATTATAAATTACAAACAATATTGGGTGTTTATTACAAGCTTATTTTTTATGGATGAAATCCAAATTATACAGTTGACAATCCACATAAAGATCGAGGGGCAACTCAGGATCATGGAGTCTTCAAAATGAACTACAAATGCTTCATGATCGTAATTCGATCACTCAAGATGATCAGCTAGTACAAGAAATCTACCTTGATCAACCCAAAAACGATTTAAAAAGCTCGATGAACATTAACAGCTCGAAAGCCCTGTCACATGTTTGGAAGGAGACCGCCCGAACGTAGAGAGGATACAGGCGACTGGAAAACATGTGGCAGGGCTTCCCCATGCACAACCATTGAAGAACAACGTTTTTTACTTCCCCAATTTGTTATACAGAGTGGCCCGCGATATGCCGAGTCTTTTCGCGGCGGCTTGCTTGTTGCCGTTTTCCAGCTCGATGGCGCGCAATATGACACGGCGCTCGTGTGCCTCGATTTCCTCTTGCAAGGAAAAGAGATCAGGCGGGAGCTCAATCGGTACCTGTTTCGTCTGAGATTGCAAGGAATACGGCAAATCTTCTTCTTTGATAATGCCGTCTGTCGCAAATACTACCAATCGTTCGATGGCATTTCGCAGCTCGCGAATGTTGCCTGGCCAGTCGTATTGAAGCAAGTTTTGCATCACATTTTGCGAGATGGCATGGATAGGACGGTTATAACGTAACGAGAATTCATAGAGAAAAAAGTGGGCGAGTTCAATCGTATCTTCAATGCGTTCTCGAAGCGGAGGAATTTTTAGCGTCACGACATTGAGTCGATAGAATAGGTCTTGGCGAAACTTCCCTTCCTTCACTACCTCCTCCAAATTTTTATTCGTGGCGGCAACCACGCGGAAATCCGCCTCAATCTGCTTGGTCCCTCCGACCGAATAATACTTTTTCTCTTGAAGCACGCGAAGCAGCTTCACTTGCATATCGAGCGGCATTTCTCCTACCTCGTCGAGAAACAGCGTTCCTCCACGTGCCAGCTCAATCATTCCTTTTTTTCCTTTTTGATCCGCACCAGAAAAGGCACCTTTCTCGTATCCGAACAGCTCGCTTTCAAACAAAGTAGGCGAAATTGCGCCGCAGTTGATGGCGATAAAGGGCGCATTGGAGCCTTCCCGTACATCATGCACGGCTTTGGCGAAAAGCTCCTTGCCGACGCCGCTTTCCCCTGTGATCAGGACGGTTGCTTGTGTTGCACTGAGCTTTTGGATCATGGACTTGATATGGCGAATAGGGAGGCTCGTTCCCTTGATCTGTGCAAATGGATCGGGCGTCGGACTGAGCTTTGCCATTTCTTGTTGCAAGTGATTCACTTTTTTATTGGCATTCAACAGCTCCTGGTTCAGTCGGACTTGGCTCGTGATATCCGTTTCCGCCGCAACAGCACCGATGATTTTGTCATGCAAATAGATCGGGTTGGTATTGATGAGCACGACGAGATCCTCACGTGGCTGATGCTGATGACGGTAGAGAGACTGTCCGCTTTGTAGAGATTTGAGTGTTTCGAGCATTTCGAGCGGGAAAAATTCGGTGATCGGGCGACCAATCGTTTCTTTTGCTTTCAAGGAAAAGATTCGTTCAGCGCCTTCTGTCCAAACCATCACACGCGCTTTTTCATCGATGACGGATATGGAGGCATCCATGGTCTTAATCATCGTCTCGAAATACGCTTCCAAGATCTCGTACGAGGAAAAAATGGCTTGTATGACTGAACCTCGATGAAGGTAGCCGACAGGGACTCCAGGCTGTTTTTCGATCAGGAGATAGTTGTGAGTAGCTAACAGACGGATGGCATCGGCTAATGTTGAATCCAGTATCGTCACAGCAGCTGGTTCCCAAGGGGCTTGTGTGAAATCGATCGTCAAATGGGCGGTGAAATGAGAGGAATCGGCGACATACCAGTTGGTTTGACGCTGGGCAAATACAGGAATGGTTTCGTCCAGCTGAGGAGGGAGAAGCTCTTGATCGTTGAAAATCCGCATGTTTGTCTGTATCAACTCGGTTAAGGAAGGAAGTTTGTGATTCAACGTGATCATCCCTTTTAAAAGAGGTCGTTCAAGTGTATAAAATTTTGAACATTTTCTCATTTATTATACATTCGCTCTTTTTGTTGTCAAAGAATTTAGACGAAATGTTTTGAGAATCTTGCTTGGAACGATTGGCATGGCTTTTGCAAAAACAAAAAAGAAGTAAGAGAGTAGCAGAATACGCATTTGAGGAGAATCAGCATGACAGTACAAACCCATGCGCAGATTGCGGTAATCGGCGGTGGCATCATCGGCGCGGCGATTGCGTATTACGCTGCGAAGGCTGGATTGGATGTCGTTGTCCTGGAAAAAGGCGAGCTGGCATCGGGGACGTCCTCGCGCTGTGACGGGAATATTTTGGCGATCGACAAGGACCCCGGCTTTGACAGTCAGATGTCCCTGAAAAGCCAGATGCTCGTTGATCAGTTAAGCCGGGAGCTGGGCCATACGTTTGAATATCGGGCACCGGGGAGCATTCTCGTCTGCGAATCAGAGGCTGAGATGGAAGCCGCCCAAGAATGGGTGCGACGGCAAAAAGAAGCAGGATTGCCGTTTCGGATGCTGGATAGGGCGGATATTCGGCAGGAGTCGCCTTACTTTGCCGACGACTTGCTGGGAGGCTTGGAGTGCGCCACCGATTCCACCGTCAATCCGTACATGCTGACCTTTGCCCTGTTTGAAGGAGCGAAAAAGCATGGAGCGAGGATTATGCGGCGTACAGAGGTTAAGTCGCTCAGACGTGATCAGGCGACGGGAACGTTTCACATCGGGCTTGGTACAGGCAGCATGACAGCCAAGCAGGTCGTCAACGCAGCGGGGGTGTGGGCGCCAGTCATTGGCCAAATGGTCGGGGTGGACATTCCGATTGTTCCGCGCAAAGGGCATTTGATCGTCGCCTCGAGACAGATGCCTGTCGGCGTACGAAAGGTGATGGAGTTCGGCTATCTCATCTCGAAGTTTGGCGGCGTGCGACAAGTAGACGAGGAGACAGAGAAGTACGGAGTCGCGCTCGTTTTTGAACCGACAGAAAGCCAGAACTTCTTGATTGGCTCCAGTCGTCAGTTTGCAGGCTTCGACACGCGGATTGATCTGAATGTAATCAGATGCATGGCGAGAAGAGCACTGCGCTTTTACCCGAAGATCGCAGACTTCGCCATCATCCGCACCTATTGCGGTTTGCGCCCGTGGACAGAGGATCACTTGCCAATTATTTCTCGCGTAGAGGAAGTACCCGGTTACTTTATCGCGGCTGGTCATGAAGGAGATGGAATCAGTCTGGCTGCCGTCACAGGCAAGCTGGTGTCCGAGATGCTGATCGATCAGACAGACACCATCATTCCGACAGAGCCGCTGCGCTTGGACCGGTTTACGAAAAAAGGAGTGTTGCATCCATGAAAGCAACGAGGGTGTTTACCACCATTGACACACATACTGGGGGAAACCCTACCCGCACGGTAATCAGTGGTCTGCCAAAGCTTACCGGAACCACGATGGGAGAAAAAATGCTCCAGATGAAGGACGAGTACGACTGGATTCGCACGTTTTTGATGTATGAGCCGCGCGGGCATGATGTGATGTCCGGGGCCTTGATCGTTGATCCATGCCATCCAGATGCGGATGTAGGAGTGATCTATATCGAGACAGGCGGATACTTGCCGATGTGTGGCCACGATACGATCGGTCTATGTACCGCTCTGGTAGAGACAGGCATGATCCCCGTGACGGAGCCGGTGACAAGGCTAACGCTCGATACCCCAGCAGGATTGGTCGAGGTAGATATACAGGTAGAGGGAGGGAAAGCCAAGGAAGTATCGTTTGTGAACATTCCAGCCTTCCTCTATCAAAAAGATGTGACTGTTGAAGTAGAAGGGATTGGAGCGGTGACCTGCGATATTGCGTACGGTGGAAACTTTTATGCCATCACAGATGCACGCAAGCTCCATCTCGAACTGACGCCAGCCCATGCATCCGCCATTGTCGATACGGCCGTTACGATTCGAAAAGCGATTAATCAGGCGATGGAGATCGTTCATCCAGCGAAGCCGTTTATTCGCGGACTGACCCATGTGGAGTTCTATACGGCTCCAGACAATCCGGGAGCGGATGTGAAAAATACCGTCGTCGTACCGCCGGGCGGAATAGACCGATCGCCATGTGGAACAGGCACTTCCGCCAAGCTGGCGACTTTGTTTGCCAAAGGGGAGATCGGGATAGACGAACCGTTTGTGCATGAGAGCATCGTCGGTTCTCTGTTTACAGGAAGAGTGCTACAGGTGACGGAGGAAGGGGGGCTACCTGCTGTCATCACCCGAATTGCAGGCTCGGCCTGGCTGATGGGCAAGCATACGATTTTTTATAATCCGGAAGACGAGCTGGCGAATGGTTTTTTGCTCATCCCAGCCGCCACTGATCATTAAAACAAAACCCAAATGGGAGAGGAGAATGAAAATGGCAAGATTTGAAGGAGTGTACGTGGCGATTGTCACGCCGTTTACAAACGATTATGAGGTGGATTACAAACGTTTGGCGGAATTGTGTGACTGGTTGATTCAGGAGGGAGTAGACGGACTGGTTCCGTCGGGTTCGCTGGGGGAATACGCGACAATGACAGGAGAGGAGCGGGCAAAAGTCATTCATACCGTGATCGCTGCCGCAAAAGGTAGAGTTCCGGTAGTCGTAGGCTCTGCTGCACCGTCTACCCGCCAAGCAGTGGAATGGGTGCAATTCTCCAAGGATGCGGGAGCAGCAGGCGTGATGGCCTTGCCTCCGATTAACTACAAGCCATTGGAAAATGAAGTGTTTGCTCACTACGAGGCACTGAACACTGTCGGGCTGCCGATTATTGCCTATAACAATCCTCACGACTACAAAATCGACCTGACACCGGACATTTTGGGAAGACTGGCGAAGTTCGAAAATATCGTCGCTGTGAAAGAATTCTCCGGCGACGTGCGCCGCATGCAGGATATTCTCGCCCAGACGGATCTGGAAGTTATGGTCGGTGTAGATGATCTCGTCATGGAGGGCGGCTTGATTGGGGCGACAGGTTGGATTTCGGGTGTGCCGAATGCGCTGCCGAAAGAAGGTGTGGAGCTGTTCCGTCTTGCACGGGCAGGCAAGCTCGGCGAAGCACAAGCGCTTTATCGTCGTTTGTTGCCGCTGTTCCACTATGATGCGAGTCCACAATTGGTGCAGTCGATCAAATACATGATGGAGCTGGCGAATTTCCCGGTGGGACCGACTCGTCCGCCACGTCTGCCGCTGTCTGAAGAATATTATGCAGGCATTAAAAAGGCGTTTGACTACGCAGTCGGCGCTGCAAGTGGACGATAAGGGAGGCGGGCAGGATGCACAGCAAAAACTGGATTGGCGGCGAATGGATGACGCCGTCAGGGAAGGAACTAACGGTCAAAAACCCGTCGCGTATCACAGAAGAAGTCGGCGTTCTGCATCTGTCTGATCGGTCACATGTTTTTGCGGCTGAACAGGCAGCTCGTGCGGCACAGATCGGTTGGGCAAAACAAACGGGGGCGGCTCGTGGCGAAATCCTTTTTCAAATGGCTGCCACATTAGAAGCAAATGCAGATAGCTTGGCACAGCTGGCAAGCCGGGAAATGGGCAAGCAGCTTGGCGAGATGCGCGGAGAAGTGGCGCGCGGGGTCAGTCTGTTGCGCTATTATGCTGGAGAGGGGATGCGTTCCAACGGCAACCTGATTCCTTCTTCAGATACGAATGTTCTGCAATACAGCCGTCGTGTCCCGCTCGGAGTCGTGGCGGTCATCACACCATGGAATTTTCCTGTTGCGATCCCCATCTGGAAAATCGCCCCTGCACTCATTTGCGGGAACACAGTCATCTGGAAGCCAGCGGAAAATGGCTCGCTTACGGCGACACGACTGGCTGAAATATTTGCGGAAACGAAGCTGCCTGCGGGTGTGCTGAATCTGGTGATTGGCAAGGGGCGAGAGATCGGAAATACATTCACGAATGAAGCCGAAGTCGATGCAGTCAGCTTTACTGGCTCATCGGAAACAGGCAGACAGATTGCTATCGCATGCGCGGGTCGCAATATGAAATATCAAACCGAAATGGGCGGAAAAAATGCGGCAGTCGTTTTGGCTGATGCTGATCTGGATAAAACTGTTCCGATTTTGCTCAGTGGCGCGTTTCGATCGGCTGGTCAAAAATGTACGGCAACCAGCAGGATCATTGTAGAGAAGGCGATCTATCAGCCACTGGTCGAGCGATTGAAATCAGCTATGGAGACATGCCGGGTAGGAGATGCCAGTGATCTGGAAGCGTATTTGGGTCCTGTTGCCTCGGCTGCACAGTTTGAGACGGTTGGGCAATACATCGCCTTGGCGAATGAGGAAGCGTCAGTCATTGCCCAAAGCCCCTCATATGCAAAAGAGGAGCAAGGCTATTACATCCGTCCCCAAATTGTCGAGGGTGTCGCTGCCGATCATCGCCTCGTTCAGGAGGAAGTGTTCGGACCATTGGCTGTGCTTTTGACAGCAGACGGTTTTGACGAGGCAGTGCAGTTGTGCAACCAGTCCGTGTACGGACTGAGCGCTTCGCTGTTCACCCGAGATTTGGCGAGTGCCCACCGCTTCTTGGATGTGGCGCAGGCGGGGATGGTTCGGGTCAATCAGGAGACGGCAGGTGTAGAATACCAGGCTCCATTTGGCGGCATGAAGCTGTCCAGCTCACATACACGGGAGCAGGGTCAGGCGGCGCTTGATTTCTACAGTACGACGAAAACATGCGCGATCAAATACGCGTGGTGATCCATCAAATAATTGCCAATTGCATAAAAAGGTGAGGATGTCATGCACATCAATCAGTTGTTTACGACGATCGAGGCCCATACCGGAGGGGAGCCGCTGCGCATCATAACAGGCGGCATCCCACCGCTCGCGGGCAAGACGATTCTGGAGAAGCGACGATACTTTCGGGAGGAGCTGGATCATATCCGGCGGGTACTCATGTATGAACCGCGCGGGCATCATGGTATGTACGGGTGTGTCATGACAGAGCCCGTCAGCCCGGATGCGGCATTTGGAGTGCTGTTCATGCATAACGAGGGCTACAGTACAATGTGCGGGCATGGAATCATTGCGGTAGTGACAGCAGCCATTGAGACTGGAATACTTCGGCGAAAAGATTCAACAGAGCGTATTGTGATTGACAGTCCGGCAGGAAGAATCATTGCACACGCCACTGTGAAAGAATCGCTGGTTCATTCCGTCTCGTTTGAAAATGTCCCCTCCTTTGTTTTGGCACAGGACGTTTCCATTGAGTGGGGAGGACGTACTTTTTCTGTGGACATTTCTTTTGGCGGAGCATTCTATGCAGTAGTACAAGCGGATGATCTCGGGGTTCAGGTGGATATTGAACAACTGGCCGAGCTGCAAGAGTGGGGCAGACGAATCAAGGAACAAATCGAGGCGAAAATGGAGGTCGTTCATCCGTTGGAGCCTGAGCTCAAAGGAATTTACGGGGTGATTATCTCGGATAAGCCGAGAGTGGAAGGATCAGACCTGCGCAACGTGACGATTTTCGCCGACAAGCAGATCGATCGCTCCCCATGCGGTACAGGTACTGCGGCTCGCGTAGCCACCTTGCATGCACGAGGCAAGCTGGCTCTTGGAGAATCGTTTGTCCATGAAGGAATTGTCGGAAGCCAGTTTATCGGCAAGGTGGTAGCAACCACGCAGGTGGGGAGTTATCCGGCTGTCATCCCGAGCATAGAAGGAAAGGCGTTTATCACAGGTCTGCATCAATTTGTCGTTGACCCTACCGACCCACTGAAAGACGGATTTTTACTGCGATAGGATCGTTTGCGAGAAAAAGGAGGTTGCCGATCACGGGCAGCCTCTTTTTCATCCCTCAAAAAGCCTGGTCACAATACTGCCACGCATTGGGACATCAGCATTTTTTCCCTTCTTCTGGTATAATGGACAAGATTGAATTTAGGAGTAAAGGGGTTGAATTTTTTGCCGTACAAAGCGTTAATTGAAGCGCATGTGGGTAGCTGGGAAGTCGCATTCGTGCTCTTGATCGTTGCCTACATCCTGTATCGCGTGGGCAAAGCAAAAGCAGGCAAGATCGTACATATGCTGCTCAGACTCATGATGGTCATCATTCTTGTATCCGGAGCTTGGATGCTTTTCGTGGGTCACGCAACAGATTTCTATTACTACGTGAAGGGCATCATCGCGGTTATCGCCTTTGGTTTGATGGAAATGTCCCTGGGCAAAGCAAAGAGACAAGAAGGCAGCATTGGCTTCTTTATCGGCTGTATTGTCGTTTTGGTGCTGGTTATTCTGCTTGGCTATCGCGTATTTATGTAAGATAGGCAATACGGGAAGGAAGAGGGTTTCCTCGCAAGAAATATTTGCGGGCGAAAGCCCTTTTTTTGTTTGTACGGGTATGGACAAGTCAATTAGCAAAGGGAGGGATGGGGCCATATTACTCTATGTTCATATGTTAGAGGGGAGAGGTGAGGAAGAAAAATGGCCTATCCTTCTGACAGTCAATTCATCCCGTTTATGCTCGGGGGAAGTCCATTCGCAGACGTCCCAAACGATGAAAGTCCCGGCTCAACTGACATGGTAGGAAACGCTACGTTTCCCGTTGCCTTTTTGGCGTACGATGGAACGAATCTCTACTTTCGGATGCGAGTCAATGAAGATCCAAGAAATTCGCAAAAAACAGGCTTTCAAAACTTTGCTTGGGGTTATCTGATCAATACAAACGGAGTGACAGGCACATATCAGTGGATGCTGGGCGTGCAAGGCTTGCGCAATCGCATAGCCCTGATTCAAAACACGGTTATAGAAGTCAACTCATGGAATGATCCGGCAGAGGGCACAAACGGCAGTGGAGCACCCAACTGGCAAGCGCCGATTATCAATTTTGACACGGCTCGTGTGCGCTTAACGAATGATGGCTCAAATTTTAGCGGCAATCCCGATTACTTCATCGATCTCGTCATGCCGGCAGCTACTTTTTTTTCAACGATCGGTGTTACCTCCCTTACTTCCGTTCGCTTCCTCCCCTTTACTTCTGCAAATGACAACAATTACAACAAAGATTCTCTGCGAATCAGTGAAGGCTTTAGCTTTGAAAATTCCTTGAGCAATACGACTACGGTAGCAACAGGAGACGTACGGGCCAGCCTTGCCATCGACAAGCAAGTAACAGCAGGACCAGCCGTCGTTACCACAGGACAACTA
The DNA here is from genome assembly GCF_023714195.1 of Brevibacillus sp. MER 51. Lineage (NCBI taxonomy): Bacteria > Bacillati > Bacillota > Bacilli > Caryophanales > Paenibacillaceae > Brevibacillus > Brevibacillus sp. MER 51. The sequence continues at coordinate 12,252 of NZ_JAMAUS010000004.1, forward strand.
TCACAATGGACAGGATCGATCACTGTCACCAATACCGGGAAGAGTCAGGCAACGACAGTTGTTGTCAACGATTTGATCGAGCTGGATCAGGTAACGGCTTTTACGGTAAACGCAACAAGTATCGGCTCTGTGATCTACAATTCCCTCACGAAGGTGCTCAGCTGGACGATCGGCAATTTGGCTGCTGGTTCTACTGCCAGCTTGTCATTTACGGTTAGTGGAGTTTTCGCGGTCTCTCCCGGCGGAACACGGCGATTAAACACAGCGACAGTCACGGGTGTAGACAGCTTTTCTGGCGGGACGCTTTCCCCTGTCCAGGATAATATCGTCATCACGGTTAACTTGGCTGGTAGTGTTGCTGGGGTGGTGCTTGACCAATCCACGAACTTGCCTGTTGCAGGTGCGCAGGTCGCGCTGTATGATTCGATTCCTGTCCTAATCGGAACGACGACAACAGACACAGATGGTGCCTATTCGTTTACCGGATTGGCTCCTGGTCTGTATTCTGTGTCGGTGACCGCGCCGACTTATGACCCCAAAATCCAGTTCGTGAGCGTTTTGGCAGGGCAGACCACAAGAGCGGACATTTTGCTTCCTCCGAGTCCAGGGCAGGTGAACGGGACGGTAACAGATACCGGATTGGCCCCCATCTCAGGGGCAGTGATCAAGCTCATTAATACGACAGGCGTGACCGTAAACCAGGCAGTGACTGGCGGCGGGGGGACCTATCTGTTTACCAATGTCGTGCCGGGTGCCTACACCCTGGCAGTCAGTGCAGATACATTCCAACCAGCAACCGTTGCAATCAATGTTATTCGAGCTCAGACGACTACACAAAATGTAGCGCTCCAAACATCCGTTGCCCAGCTCTCCGGACTGGTAACAGGTCCTGGCGGTATACCGATTGCCGGGGCATTGGTGGAAGTGCTGAACCAGACAGGTATTACGCTGACGGAAACGACTACAGATGGAGCTGGCACGTATCTGCTGACCAAGCTCGCAGGAGGTATTTATCAAATCCGTGTCAGTGCCGCGGGTTTTTCCACACAATTAGCTGGAATCAGTCTGCAAGCGGGCGATGCCAAGGTTCTTAATTTTTCTTTGATGACTTCATTTGGAACGGTAAGTGGAACCATTTCCGATGCGCAAACGGGTGAGGGAATCCCAAATGCGAGCATTAAGGTGGTAACGCGCTCGGGGATTGCTGTAGGAGAGACATTAACCGACGTGAATGGAGACTACACTTTATCCTTGCTTGGTCCAGAAAACTATGTCCTTACGGCTTCTGCAGAGGGGTATGCGGGCAAAACAGTTGGGATAGATATCAATGCTGGAGCTACTACGCCGGTTGACCTCCAATTGGAAAAACTGGCAGGGGTACTGAATGGGACTGTCTCGGACACAGGGAGCAATCCGCTTGGCAATGCCACTGTCATTGTTATGAAGGGAATTGTTCCTGTGGCGCAGACCATTACCGATAGCGCTGGTACCTTTTCCTTTCCACACTTGGCCCCAGGCACGTATACCGTAACCGCTTCTACTTCTGGTTATTCCACTGTTGTGTTGGGGGCAACTGTACAGCCTCAGGAAATATCGTCCCTTGCCTTCGTCCTGCAAGCTTCTCCGGGATCAATCGCAGGACAGGTGGTCGACAACAGCAATCAGCCGATTCAGGGTGCCACTGTCATTATTAGGGATAATACGGCAGCAGGTGCTGTTGTCGCTACTGTATTGACTGATGGGAACGGACAGTATGTGGTACCTAATCTGCTACCGCAGGCGTACGTTGTCATCGTATCTGCTCCGAATCAAACGACAGTGATCTCGGGGGCAATCGTCACTTCATTGACGACAACAACAGTGAATGTACGGCTGGCAGACTTGCCGGGAAGTATTTCAGGTTCTATTTTTGATGCTACCTCGGGTCTTCCGATCACAGGTGCTTCGATAGTAGTTAGTGTGTTGAACCAAGCGGGGGCAATCGTCGCTCATGCCAGCAGCGATCTTTCTGGCGGTTACGAGATCACAGGGCTTGCACCGGGCGTTTACACCATTACCGCCCGTGCTGCCAATTATGAAACGAACAGTGCTTCCGCCACTGTACTAGCGAATACGAATACGACTGTCAACTTATCATTGTTTGCGAGTCCGGGTGAGGTCCAAGGGCAGGTGCTCGCTTCAGGGACGTTACAGCCGATTGCCGGTGCCCAAGTAAATGCACTCGATTTCAATGGCTCCATCGTGCATTCGGTATACAGCGATAGTCAAGGAAGCTTTGTTATTACGGGCTTGGCTCAAGGTCAATACGTTATCCGTGCATCAGCGGATGGCTTTCAGTCCAATCATGTCGGAGCCATTGTGCACGCGAATACCACTACTCCTGTCCAGCTCCAGCTCAATCAGGATATCGGTTTTATTAATGGTACAGTAGCACCTGTCGTACCGGGAGCCACCATTCAATTGTTTGATATCAATAACCTGTTGGTCGGTACTGTCGTCGCAGATGGGAATGGGGCATTTTCATTTTTGGGAGTCGCACCAGGCTCTTATATCCTTATAGCTACGGCTCCAGGCTACGCTGTTCAATCTGTTGGGGCGATTGTACAGCCTGGGCAGACGGTTAGCGCTTCATTTACGCTTACCCCGAATCCGGCCAGTATATCTGGAACTGTGCAAGACACGGGGATGCAGCCGATTGTCAATGCCGTTGTCCGTATGCTGGATTTGAATGAGACGACAATAGGCTTTGGTTATACGGATTCAAACGGGGCCTATACAATTGGCAACCTGCCTGCCGGATCATTTGTCGTGGTGGCAAGCGCCCCTGAATATGTTACAGGCTCGGTTGGTGTTACACTTGGACCCGGTGATAATAAGACCGGAGTAGACTTCACTCTTGAGGCAAATGCAGGCGGGATTAGTGGACAGGTGACGGACGCGACGAATCCCGCGGTATTCATTGCAGGCGCCGTTGTACTGATTCGTTCCATAAGTAACGGAAATGTAGTGGCTACAGCAAGTACCGACCAGACGGGCAGTTATTTGATTCAACATCTGTTGCCTGGTGCTTATACCGTCACGGTAAGTGCGCCTAGCTATGCTGATCAATCAGTAGGGGCCAATGTAGTCAGTGGAGAAACGACGGGGGCTAGTGTGGCGCTCTTGCCAATGCCTGGGTCCATCGTGGGAAGCGTCATAAACAGCTTGGGGACACCTGTTACAGGTAGCGAAATCAACGTCAAGCTGTTGGATAGCAATCAAGCCGTCAAACAGAGCCTGCTCGCGAATGAATTGGGTGTATTTTTCATTGGGAGTGTCGCTCCCGGCGTTTACACCGTGATCGCGTCAGCGACTGGCTATGCCGTAGGAAGTATCGGCGTGATCGTGACGGCCAATGCTGCAACTTCAACGACCGTCACGTTACCTGACTTGCCTGCGGCTATTTACGGTGTGGTGACGAATCAGATGTCGGGATTCGGGATTCCGGGAAGCACCGTACTCATTACAGATGGCCAAGGAGTTGTGCTTGCTCAATTATTGACAGACGATCAAGGCAATTTTTTGGCAGAAAAGCTTCCGCCGGGTGTCGTAAATGTAACTGTTTCTGCGCCGAATTTTGTATCCGTTTCACAGGCGGTTATTTTGCAAGGGGGCATTACCACCAACTATCAGCAGGCATTAGTTCCCAATCCCGGCAGTTTATCCGGTGTTGTGACTGATCTGGAGACGGGCTTGCCGATCATTGGCGCAACAGTTATCGTCTACGACAGTACTCGTGCCGCTGTGGGCTCCGTACTGACAGATGCAAATGGTAACTTTTCGCTTGATAGGTTGGCTCCTGGAGGATACACCGTCAATGTCAATGCAACTGGATATGCAAGCGATGTAGCTGGCGCACTGATACAATCAGGGGTGGTGTCTGTATTAAGCTTTGCGTTAAACGAGCTGCCCGGTGGGATAGCTGGTACAGTGCGAGAGGAAGGTTCGGCCTCGCCGATTGCCGGTGCGGTCATTACGGTTCGACAAGGAAGTCCGTCTGGAACGATACTGGCTATTGTCCTGACGAATGCGCAGGGTCAGTATATGGTGAGTGGACTGTCTCCTGGGAGCTATACACTGATCGCAAGTGCTACGGGATTCGCTGCTGAGGCATCAACAGCTATGGTCGGATTGGGGGCGACTACCGGCCTTGATTTTTCTTTGCAGAATCTGCCTGCGAATGTCACAGGCGAAATTAGTGACGCCCTTCTCAGTACACCTTTGCCGAATACACTTGTCCGCTTGCTGGGCAACAATAACACGATTCTCTTTTCTACCCAGACAGACGCTCAAGGGATATACTTCATTGATGGATTTGTGGCTGGCAATTACACGATTTTGGCAAGGAACGAAAGCTATCAGAGGGAGAGTGTCTCCTTTGATGTAGCTCCCGGGGGAACAGCTACAGTCAATATCCCACTGGACCCGAATCCTGGTATTTTGCAGGGCACTGTCAGGGATGCACTTGATGGTACGCCGCTGGTAGGAGCGGAAGTATTGATCTTTTTCCCTGGTACAAACAATTTGTTATCTCGTACCGTTACGGACGGTCTCGGCCAGTTTAAAATCGACGGCTTGGCTCCGTTAACCTATACACTTGCGATAAGCGCTCAAAACTACACCACCCAGCCTGTTGGTGCGACGATCTTTTCCGTGCAGACGACTACGATTGATGTGGGGCTTCCCCCCTTCCCAGCTACTGTAACAGGTCAGGTACAGGCTGCTGGCGGAGGCGTTGTTCCCAATGCATTGGTACAGGTGAAGGATTCACATGGAACATTGTTCGGAAGTGCAATCACGGATGACTCGGGCAATTTCTCTGTTGGTAACCTTCCGCCTGGGACCTATTTGATTAGCGCAAGTGAAGATAGCTACGCGACAGCAACACAAAGCATAACAGTGCCGACTGGACAGACAATAAGCGGAGTCATTCTCACGATGTCTCCTCTTCCAGGCAACATCATGGGACAGGTGACCAATCAGTTGACGGGACTCCCGATCACGGGAGCGGCTGTTAACGTGCAACTGTTTGCCAATGGCCAATTTATTGCCAACACCGTAACAAATCAGAGCGGGCAATTCCAGGTGAATGGCTTGACGGCCGGAGTTTACAATGTCATAGCAAGTGCAGATGGCTTCGGTACACATTACAGCACAGTTACGGTCGCAGGCGGGCAGACGACCGTAACGACAGTCGAGCTATTGCCATTCGTTGGAACGATATCCGGGATTGTCCTCTTGCCAGACGGAAGTCAAGCCAGCGGAAACAATATTCAATTGTCGTTATTTCATTCAAACCAGATTCGCCTGCAAAATATCCTGGCTGAGCCGGATGGCACATTCCATTTTGTCAATGTGGCGCCGGGGACGTATACCGTTATCGGGACCATCCCGGGCATTGGTACCGGTCAGGCAGAAGTAGTCGTTTTGCCGAACCAAACAACCTTTATCATCATCCGCCTTTCTCAAACGGGTACGATACAAGGAACGGTTCGATCTGGTTTAACAGGCTTGCCAGTTGCTGGAGCGACCGTATATGTGCAAACGGTAAATCAACCAAACAGAACGACTGTGGTCGTCCAAACAGACAGCTTCGGGAGGTACAAGGTGACTGGTCTTGCTCCTGGCACCTACTTGGTTGTAGCTAATGCGTTGGGGAGTGGAGAAGCGAGAGGGACAGCGACGCTAGGTGCAGGGGAAATCGTGACGCTCGACCTGGTTCTGGTTCCAGCAGCTATGAGTGGATCTTTTCGAGTCGCAACATGTCCGACCATCTTGTTTACCCCATTTTGATGTTCTGGAGAATTGCTCCACTAAAAAATAAAAATATGGCGGATAACTCCTTTTTTGATATAATGGCTGTAGAAATACAGCTATTTTGTTTTGGGGGAAAAACAACAAGGGGGAGCGAGCCATATGGTGAAACAGCAGGAGGAGCTGGCCCATCCATTGACAGCTACTATCACGAAGACAAATACGCTTTTGCATATTCAGAGTCTCCTTCCCTCCTTTACGAAATCGGAGCAAAAGGTTGCCCATATCGTCTTACAGCAGACAGACAGCGTGATTTATTCATCGGTGATTGACCTTGCCGAAAAGGCAGGAGTGGGCGAGACGACCGTTTTGCGATTTTGCAGGAAAATAGGCTTCCATGGCTACCAGGAGTTCAAGCTGGCATTGGCACAGGAATTAGTCAATCCAGTCAAAAACTTGCATGGCGAAGTAGGAGAAGACGATTCTCTGGACATCATCACGCACAAAGTAACCGCAGCCAATCAACAGGCGATCGGGGATACCTCGGCCCTGTTTCAGATCGAACAACTGGAGCGTTGTGTAGACCTTTTGCAAAAAGCAAACACGATCCATTTTTACGGGGTAGGTACGTCAGCGGTAACAGCCCAGGATGCCAAGTACACATTCTTGCGGATCGGGCTTCGCGTGGACGCTTTTAATGAATCGCATCTGCAAGCGATGGCTGCGGCTACTCTGGGACCGGGGGATGTTGCGATCGGTTTGTCTGTATCAGGCAGTACGAAAGACACGATCGATTCATTGAAAGTCGCCAAGCAGGCAGGCGCAACTTGCATTTGCCTGACGCACTATCGACGCTCGCCGATCACGAATGTAGCGGACATTACGCTATTGACCGCAGCGCAAGAAGGTCCATTGCAGGGAGGCTCTCTCGCAGCGAAAATTGCACAGCTGCATGTACTGGATGTCATTAGTACGACAATCACGATGCGCAACAAGGAAAAGGCCCTTTTATATAAAGAAAGAACAGCGAAGGCTGTCCTGGAGAGAAAATATTAAGTGGTTTATTTTATATGGAATAGGAGTGGTTGGAAATGAAGCTCGTGATCGTGAAAGATTACGCGGAGCTCAGCAGAAAAGCTGCTGAAATGCTCGTGAGCGAAGTAAAAGCAAATCCGAAAACCGTCTTTGGTCTTGCAACCGGAGGCACGCCAGTAGGGATGTACCGTGAGCTTATCAAGCTGTCGCAAGCACAGAGCATCGATTTTTCGCAAGCGAGCAGCTTTAATCTGGATGAATACGTCGGACTTTCCTCGACTCATCCGCAAAGCTATCGCTCGTATATGCAAGAAAACTTGTTCAATCTCATCAACATTCCTGCGGAGAATACACATGTGCCAGTTGGGAATACGCCAGATCATTTGGCAGAGTGTGCACGCTATGAGGAAGCGATTCGTTTGGCAGGTGGGATTGACATCCAGGTGCTGGGGATCGGCAATAACGGCCATATTGGCTTCAACGAGCCTGGCTCCCCTGCCGACTCATTGACACGCGTCGTCCAGCTCACTGACAGCACTATCGAAGCAAATGCCCGCTATTTTGATAGTGTGGATCAGGTGCCGACTCAGGCCGTTTCTATGGGGATCAAGACGATTCTTGGCGCTAAAAAAGTCGTACTTCTTGCAAGTGGAGAGGCAAAGGCAGAGGCAGTGCGATTGATGCTAGAAGAAGAGCCTACGGCAGATGTCCCAGCCTCCTTATTGCAATTGCATAGAGATGTAACCGTTTTTGTAGATCAGGAAGCAGCGAGCAAGCTGACCACCTCCGTACTGGCAGGAACCAAACCAAGCGGCAGCTAATGCACCGCTTGGTTTTCATTTTGCTTGTTCACCAATCTGTTCCGAATACGCACTTGTTCCTTATGCTATACTGGGAATGTTGCAAGAAGGTCACCAGATTTTTCAAAGGAGCTGATTTTAATGAGCGCAAACGAAGCGTTGCTTACATTAGAAGGTTGGTATACGTATCATAATTTCCGCACCATCAATTGGGAAAAGTGGAAAGCAGCGTCCGCAGCAGAACGCCAAGAAGCGTTGGACGAGCTGAATACATTGATCCGCACATGGGAAGCGAATGAGGGCGAGAACCAAGGAAGCACCGCTGTGTACTCCATCCTCGGACACAAAGCAGACCTCGTGTTCATGTTCCTGCGTCCAACTATGCAAGAACTCGATGAGATCAAAACAGCGTTCAATAAGACCCGCTTTGCTGCTTATACAGAAGCTCCTTATTCGTATGTATCCGTAGTAGAGCTGAGCAACTATGTACATAACCCAGGCGAAGATCCAAAAGCGAACCCGCATGTGCGCGACCGCCTCTATCCGATCCTGCCAAAGTGGGAGCACATTTGCTTCTATCCAATGAACAAAAAACGTGATCTGCAAGACAACTGGTACATGCTCTCCATGCAGGAGCGCCAAGAAATGATGCGCTCCCACGGCTTGATCGGTCGCTCCTACGCTGGCCGCGTGAAGCAAATCATCGGTGGCTCCGTTGGTTTCGACGATTGGGAGTGGGGCGTTACCCTGTTTGCCAACGATCCGCTGGAATTCAAGCATATCGTCTACGAAATGCGCTTTGACGAAGTGAGTGCGCGCTTCGGTGAATTCGGCAACTTCCTTGTAGGAAACGTATTGAACGTAGAAACACTGGCGAAAAAGCTGGAAGTATAAACAACATGCCCAAAAATCCGCTGTGCGAGATCGTCGCATTGGCGGATTTTTTTATTTCAGCCTTTATTGTTCAAAAATGGTAAAATAAGGTTGTTTTGAATTGGAGAGGAGAGGTTGATTTGTGTTAAAACGTACTTCATCGTGGAGACTTTCACTAGGAGTGTCATCTACCCTTTTGATGACAACTGTATTTGCTCCAGTAGGGGGAGGAATTCTGACGCCAGTCGTATATGCTGCCGAGAAGACACTTTCGGAGAAAGAGGCAATCGCGCTTGCCCAGAAGCAGTTGGCGATGCTGGGTGAGTATAAGTTGAGAGATGCCGAATTTGTAGACGGCATTGAAATGTTATGGGGAAAATCAATATGGTATACCAGCTGGAATAAAGAGAATGGTGGAAGTTTAGGTGTGCAACAGGATGCAACATCAGGGCAAATATGGAAATACGAGTATCTTGAGGAAGAACAGGACTGGGAAGCAAATCAACAGAAGCTTACGGAAGATCAAGCGTTTCAAGTGGCTATTCAATTTCTTAAGCAGGTAGCGACAGAAGAAGAACGGAGCCGTTTATCCAAGCCCAATGAATATCCTGATTCGGACATTTTCTATACGAGTGATAAACAGGGAATAGATGTAAATTTTACTCGTATCGAAAACGGGATTCCTTTTCTTGAGAATGGGTTTCGACTGATAGTGGGCAATGATGGGGAGGTGACCTATTTTGAGCGGCGCTGGTCCGAGGGGAAACTTCCAGATGCTTCGAAAGTCTTAAAGATAGCGGAAGCTGAGAGGAAATGGGATGAAGGGGCATTTCCAACATTTTTAAACAAGGATATGGCGTCCGTCTCTCGTAAGGAAACTGAACGATACCAGCTCGTGTATGAATTCCAGAGAATCGACCCGCAGTATGTCGATGCCATCACAGGAAAGATGCTCGATTCATACGGACAGGTTGCCCATGAAAGGAAGATACAGCCGTTAGGGAAAACCGTTCCTCCATCCACCGCAGAAAGAAAGCTCATTACGAAAGACGAGGCGCAAAAAATAGCAGAGCAACAGCTCAAAAAGCTCCCTGGTACATACCTTTTGAATAACAGGATTATTGAATCTGGCTCAGGATTGAATGATAAGGTTTGGTTTTTCGAGTTTACCTCCCAACCAGGGGATGGCAAAAAGTCAGATACTGTGAAAATTGGGATTAACGCCAGTGGCTATTTAGTCCAATACAACTTGAATCAAAAAAACAGATTCAGGGAAGAGAGCAAGAAAGTAGAAAAGGGTATTACCTGGGAACAAGCACAAGAGAGTGCACGAAAACTCGTACAAACCTTCTACTCCGATCAGTTAGGGATCATTTACGCAGTCGACAATGCTCCAAGTGAGGAAAAGATCAAACAAATTTGGGAAAATGATGAACTGTATGAGGTCGAATTCGGCTATCTGATAAACGGCTTACCGGTAGATGGTGCGATCTTTGAAGTCAATGTTGACGCTGAGACAGGGGAAGTAGTGGATCTGTATAACCACCTGTCTAATCATGCGGGGGATTCATCTCTTCCCCAAAAAAATGAAGATGGTAACGATCTGAGTACGGCGAAAAAAGTCGTGAAAGAGAATAAAAAGCTCATGCTCACTTACTTTCAGCCAAAAGTAAGAGGGGGTAATGGACGAATGAAAATGCTCGAACAACCCCTCCTCGTCTACCGTTATGTGGGAGAGAAAGGGCTCGTCACAGCAGATGGCAAGTGGCACAGTTTTACCAAGGAACGGAAGCAGTAGCCCAGTGGGTAACAAGCCAGACCGCATAAATACCCGCGCCGACATTCCTGCAAAAATTTATGAAACCTTGTCTTTGGTTCCCGGACACTTTTTGTTAAAGTAAACAGGAAAGCATTTTTGACAGCGGAGGGGAACAAGACTGGGCTTTCTCAAGTTTAAAATTGGTTATCGTACGTTAAAAACAGCCATTGGAACGGCTATCTCGATTCTGATCGCCCAGCAGCTAGGCTTGATGTTTGCTTCTTCAGCGGGGATCATTACGATCTTGTGTATCCAGGTAACAGTCAAGCAATCGTTTCAGACAGCGTGGAATCGGATTCTGGCCAGTTTATTGGGTCTGGGAATCGGTGTTTGCCTGTTTTCCCTTATGGGTTATACGCCGATTGCCATTCTCCTTTTCATTTTGCTTTTCTTGCCACTCGCGGTACGTTTTGGCATTCAGGAAGGCTTCGTCAACAGCATGGTTGTGCTCATGCATCTGTATTCTTCAAAGAGAATCGACGGGATGCTATTGCTAAATGAGGTCGCTTTGCTCGTCATCGGTGTGGGCGTAGCCCTACTGGTCAATCTGTACATGCCGAGCCTGGATAAAGAGCTAAAAGGGATGCAAGTAAAGGTGGAGAAGCTGTTCAGCAAAATCTTGCGGGAGTTCTGCTACTACTTGCGTCACGGGGAAAGTGAGTGGGACGGGAAAGAATTGATCGAAACAAATGGTGTATTGGAAACGGCGATTCGTTTGGCTTCACGAGATGTTGGCAATCGATTGGGCCGTCGTAACGATTCGTACTACGAGTATTTTGTGATGCGGCAAAAGCAGTTCGAGCTACTGGAACGCATGATGCCAATCGTCTCTTCCTTGGACAATCAGGTGGCGGAGAGCCATCGGATCGCAGATTTTCTTGAGCGAATCAGCGACTCGGTACATCCGGGCAATACCGCCTACCGCTTTATCGACCAACTGCGCGTGATGCAAGAGGAGATCAAGGCAGCAGATTTGCCGCGAACGCGGGAGGAATTTGAGACACGTGCCTCGCTGTTCTACCTCCTTCGGGAAATTGAGAGCTATTTGTTCATCAAGCATGAGCTAGGCAAGAACAGGGACGAAAAGGCACAGGTGGCAAAGAGTTAGACAGAACAGTACGTAACAATGAAAGAGTTGTAGAATACCGAAGGAAGGCTGCGAATACTTTTCGCAGTCTTTTTTTGTTTTTCGGTAAAAACCCTGTGAACTTTTCATTAAAACCAAAAAATTACACAGTTGTCCTAGTACGTTTTTGAACTTACTTGTATACCGTGTACAAGCGGCGAAAAAAATCAAAAGAGTAGGATCAAGGAGATGAGAGTGACCAGATGAAAATAATTGTGAATGAAAAAGAGTTGAAAGAGTATTTTCAAGGGCTGCGACGTCTCGTTTGGGGAAAAGACCAAAGAGACGAAGAAGTCGAAAATGAGAAGGAAGAAGCAGTTCGTTGTTCGCTTCGCAAAGAGCTGTATGCAGAAGAATTCGCCGCGTTTCTGCAAGAAAACCACAGTGATTTGCTTCGACAAGATTCTTTTCGTAAAGTGCTGCTGCGCTATTTGCATGAAACCGTCGAGCTGGGAACAGATGCAGGAAGTGTCACAGGGGTCCTGAACGAGGTTGGCCGGGACTATGCTGAAATCATAGAGTCAAGCGGTACACGTGTGCTGATTCGTTTCACGCAAATTAATTATGTTCATGAGGTGTAAGGAGGAGAAGACAAATGAACTATGTTCAAAAATTGAGAACGTTTATAGGCGATAGTGTACAAGTCATAACCGGATTGGACGTGACTACCGGTGAGTTGCTCAGCGTGACCAATTCGACATTAACCGTGCTTGCAGCAAGTGAGCCCGGCTATGGCGGTGGCCAAACAGTGGTATTTCAACTCGATCGCATCACGTATGTGCGCGTTCTCTAATGGCAGAGCAGCAAGGGAGAAGGGGCCTAGTGCCCCTATCCATTCTAATTCCTGCCGTGCATGGGACAGCTCATTTGCCAAAGCTGATTGCGGTATGTAAACAGCTTGAACCTCTGGAGATCATCGTGATTTCGAAAAGGGCACTGGAACATGAAGCAGGTGTGCGCGTCGTTCTTGCAGAGGCAGTCGAGAATCTATTCTCATGGCGGAGAGAGGCTGCCAAGCATGCAAAAGGGAGTGTCCTGATTTTTCTTGGCGAAGAACAAATCGAAACGCTGTCTGGATTGCAGCGCTTCTTGTTCCCGATTTTATATGGCAATGCACAGGTCGTTTTGCCCCAGCATGATCTGCGACACAGGAGGATGACAAAACCAAGACCCATCCACAGTTTTTCCCTGCTGGTAAATAACCTCTTCGGTCGAGCTGATCTGCGCGAAGCTTCCTTGCTGGACACACCTCACGCAATGACCAGAGAGGCACTTTCCAAAATTGGAGTGGAACAGTTGGCACAGCCTGCCGAAGCGCACAAGCGGGCGGTCATGAGTGGGCTGTCCATTACCGCGCAAACCATGGGAACAGGGACGGAAGAACGGATGTTTTTGCCACAGCTTCACGGTTCGTCGCTCAAAGAGCTCTCTTTGTATGAAAAGCTGGTGATTGCCGAACAGCTTGATCTTGTCTCGCGTCTTCCTTTTCGCGGCGGACTGTCCGATGGAGGTCGGCGAAGAGATGTAGCAGAGAATGTGGGCGGTAAAAACTGGGGTATGCCTGTGATGCAGGTAGGCAAATGGCCCTTGCGACGAACAACTCTTTACGGTGGGAAGACGGTATCGGTGATCATTCCAGCCCTAAACGAGGCAGCGACGATCCAGCAAGTGATCCGTGAAGTTTTTCGGCTGGAGCCTGTTGAAATTATCGTGGTCGTCAATGGCTCGGTTGATCAAACGGCACAGCTTGCCCGTGAATGCGGCGCGACGACCGTAGAGTTCCCCTATGCATTGGGTGTAGATACAGGACGGGCAATTGGAGCAAGTCTGTCGAAAGGCGACATCCTGTTGTTTGTCGATGCGGATACGATTATAACTGCCCATGATCTGTATCCATTTGTTCTCGCATGCGAGTGCGGCGTGGATGTGGCCCTAAATGACGTTTCTGTATTTCTGAATCAACCTTGCGTAGACAATGTCTTTGTGGCTTGTCGCCAAGCTCTCAACTTGGCTTTAAATCGTAAGGATTTGGGGATCGGGTCTATGGCGACCGTCCCCTTTGCCTTACGAAGGGAAGCGGTTGCTCCGCTCGGGTGGCCCATACTGCTCTGCCCGCCAAAAGCCCAAGCAGCATATGCACAAGCAGGTGTAAAGATGGAATTGGTTCATCAGGTGAACAGCTTCACCTCCAACCGACTCCGGCCAGAAAAACACTTCGCCAGCTCTGGAATGCCCCCTGCCGTCGAACAGATTGCGGGTGACCACGTGGAAGCTTTGCAGTTTCTGGCAAAAGAGCGGTGATGTGATGCGATTTGGAAACAAGAAGACTGGAAGGAGGATATGAAATTGGCAAGAGAGAGAATAGAAGGTCTGGTAAGTGTTGTCATTACCAATTTCAATAGGGCTGCTTATATACGTGAATGCTTGGACAGCATCCTCCAGCAAACCTATGAGAATTGGGAGATTGTCCTGATCGATGATGCATCGACAGATCATTCCGTAGAAGTGGTCAGAGAATGGCTGGAAGAGAGTAAAAGTTTTTTTCCAAGAGAGAATCAGGTGCTGATTCATGAGCTCCCTCGCAATATTGGCTTTTCGGGTGCCATCAACGTCGGGCATTACCTGAGCAGAGGCGAGTTCATCGCGATTCAGGACTCGGATGATTTCTCCCATATCCTGCGTTTTTCACGGCAGGTTGAATACTTGAAAAATCATCCCCAGGTTGATTTGGTCGGTACGAATTACTATGCGTTTTCGTCCGATAATCCGGAAAAAAAGCAGCTCGCTGGATGGATCAAGTACGGCGATGACATTCGCAAAGTATACGGAAACGGGGGACACTGCGTCTGTCACGGAACCTGCATGTTTCGAGGGCGATTGTTTGACCAGATTGGTGGCCCGACACGCCGGATTGAGGGTGCAGAAGACTACGAATTTATCGCCAAAGCTTTGAATGCGAGAGCAGGCGTGAACAATATAGCAGAAGCATTGTATTATTACCGCACCCACGCTGAGCAGCGTTCGGCCCACTATTATCGGAAGAAGGGAGGGTAAAAAGTTGACTAGCAGTAATGATCGGATATTGATGGTGCTGGACAGTTTGAGGACAGGCGGAACGGAGACACATGTTCTTAGCATGGGTAAAGCATTGAGGAAAAAAGGCGTGCAACTGTTTTATGCAGGTGGCAATGGCCCCTTTTACCAAGAATTTGTTGATGCAGGCTTTTTGATAGAACCAATAGAATCCGCACGTGAGCCGCTCCAGGCACGCAGACAGCATCTGATCGAGTGTTACCGTGCATGTATGAAGAAGCATCGTATTACCATCGTCCATGTGCACCAGACGCCATCAGGTTTTCTTGCTGCTACGGCAGCCAATGAGCTTGGCATTCCTGTCGTGTTCACCCTGCATGGAACGTACTATCCAAAGGATGAGGCGATAAAAGTAGCCCAGCTCTGCTCCGCTGTTATCAGTGTGAGTAAACCTGTCCAACTATTCTGGCAAAGGCGAGGGGTAAAAACCACACTCATTTCCAATGGGGTTGATGTAGAAGAGTTTCAGTCTGGCTCTGCAAGTAAGGCTGATGTGCCGTCATTGCCGCCTGATGCCATGGTGGTTACGTACGTGAGCCGGTTGGCTTGGCAAAAAGCGACGGTGTGCAACATGGTGTTGCGGGCAACCAAAACACTGCGGAGTGAAATCCCCAACCTGCATATCGTGGTGGTGGGTTCAGGTGCCCAGGCCATTCATGTTCATGAGTTGGCCAAAGCTCTGAATAAAGCCGCAGGGGAGCCCTATATTCACATTGTGGGGGAGCAAACAGATGTCCGGCCGTATTACGAAATCAGCGATTTGGTGATTGGAACAGGGAGGGTCGCACTCGAAGCGATGGCGTGTGGAAAGCCTGTGCTTGCAATCGGTAATCATGGCTACGTCGGTATGGTCGAACCTTCGTCTTACGAGTTGGCATGGGACTGTTACTTCGGTGACCATTCCTCTGTGCAGAAGCCGTCTCCTGCGTTGATTGATAGTGCTTTGCGTCAAGCATGTAGCGACCGGAGTCAATTGAAGGAAATAGGAGGTAAAGGAAGAGCGTGGATTCAAAACCATTTTCATATCACGCAAAAATGTACCTCCTTGCTTACCATTTATGCACAAATAAAGAATGGAGGGGGGGCGGCAAGCATGAAAAAAATTTTGTACGTTGGCTGGTTAGGTTTCAACAATTTGGGCGATGAGCTGATGTGGCATGCCTTTTACGATCTGTCATGCAAATACCTCGACCCTACACAATACAAGGTAATACCTTCCCTGCCCGGGGTTGATCTGAAGGATTTAAGCCCATATGATACCGTCGTTTTGGGGGGAGGATCGCTTCTCATCCCGGGGTATGTGGATGTAGCTTATCGTGCTGTTGAACAGAAAAAAAATCTATGGGTCTGGGGAAGCGGATTTGACTCGCAAGATCAAGTCGAGCTGGATTCTTCCGGCAGATTGACGAACAAGCTGATAACTGGCCAAGATAAAATGAGCCACATGCTGCAAAAAATCGCCGAGCACGCCACGTTTTTTGGTGTACGCGGACCACTTACACTCCAATACCTCCAGCAAGCGGGAGTGGGAGAAAGGGCAGCGATTAGCGGAGACCCGGGGATGCTGCTTCTCCCCGCATCATTGCCAACAGTGGTAGATAAAAGCAAGCGATCCACGATTGGCATCAACTGGGGTACGTCCTATAACCGGATTTATGGGAAAAACGAGACCGCAGTAGAGGATGGGCTTGTACATGCAGCCAAGAAGCTGATCAAGGCAGGCTACGATATCCACTTGCTCACCATGTGGGGACCGGATCGGGAAGCCATTAAAAGACTGTACAAAAAAATCGACGATCCAGCTCATACAATCCTCGACCTGGAGCTGCACGATCATAAGCGAATGCTGCAGCTGATGAAAGGCTTTCAGGCGACGATCAACTTTAAGTTGCATGCGAATGTGCTGAGTGCCGCTGCGGGTGTTCCGTTCGTTTGTTTGGCGTACCGCATTAAGGGCATTGACTTCGCTTATTCACTGGATCTCCCAGAGCTCATCGTGTCAACAGGCGAGCCGCAATTAGGTGAACGAATTCTTTCCTGCACCTGGGAGGCAATCGCACGCAAGGAGCAGATCGCAGCAAAATTGGCGGCGAGTCAGAAAAAAATGATCGATAATTTGGAGCTGCCGTTCATCCAAGGCTTGCTGTAAGGCCATTTGTACAATGAAAAAGAAAAAGACGAGGGGACCTGCATATTCGCTACAGGTCCCCTCCATCGTTGTCGTGACAAAAATCAGTACTCACTATGCTCCCGCAAGCTGGCTACAGGAACACTCATCTCCTGATCCGGCTGGTTGAGCGGGTAAATCCTCGCCATGTCGTTGTCATCATCGATATGCTGGATGTATACAGGTATTCCGTCGCAGGTAACATTCGCCATAACGGGCGAAGCGGCGATTTCTTTCGCGCGCTGTATATTCATTTTGATTCCTCCTGTCATTTGTAACAGCTTTAATATGTACGTCAGCCCAGCATGGTATACTTTTTACGCCTGTTGACATTCCCTAAAATATGTAATAAATTGAAGATAGAAATTACTACGAAATCGTACTAAAAGGAGTCGCCGGTATGCATCAACTATATGACCTCTTTCTGAAAACCGGTTTACGTCCGTTCGCCTTTATGTCCGATACGATGCAGCTGGAAGAAAAACTGACTCGCTCTGATTTGTCGACCCTCCTCATCCTGCTTTTCCGCGGAGACTTGACGATGTCAGAGCTGGCTGCGGAGATGGGGGCGCCGCTTAGTTCGATGACTAGCATCGCGAAACGGCTTGAACGCAAGGGATACATCGCGAGGGCTACCTCTGTAGAGGATCAACGGGTGAAGCTCGTCACGCTAACACAACCAGGCAAACAGCTCGCCAAAGAATCGGAGCAAATGATGCTGACGATGCTGGGAAGGCTTCAAGAGGCATTTACGCCGGAAGAAATGGAGCAATTCACTACCCTTTTACTCAAAGCCGCCAAGGTATTTCAGGACGGAGGACCTGTCAAGCCTCGTGAAACAAAGGTTCGTTCCATCAAGATCAACATTGAGGAATAGTCTGATCGAGCCTGCTTCTTTTTTTGTCTAATTACTACGAAATCGTATTAAATGGATCGTGAAGGAGAGAGTCGAGATGAGAATCGTCATTTACACCGGCAAAGGTGGGGTTGGGAAGACGAGTGTTGCAGCAGCAACGGCTGTGAAGCTGGCAAAGCAGGGAAAGAGGACACTCGTACTCAGTACGGATGCCGCACACAGTTTGGCAGATTCATTGGGGACTGTGATCGGACCAGATCCCGTACCAATCAGTGAAAATTTATGGGGCCAGGAAGTAAACAGCTTGCGGGAAACCGAGCGCAACTGGGGAGCCGTTCAGGGATGGCTGACAACACTGCTCGACAAAGCACAGCTGACTGATATTACAACGGAAGAGATGCTCGTTTTTCCTGGCATGGAGGAAATGTTCAGTTTGCTACAGATCAAGGAACACGCCATGAGCGGGAAGTTCGACGTCCTGGTAGTGGATTGTGCCCCAACCGGGGAAACACTGCGTCTGCTTAGTTATCCGAATGTATTGAATTGGTGGCTGGAGAAAATTTTTCCGACCGAGCGCAAGCTGATTAAACTGGTTCGCCCAGTGGCCAAGATCGTCAACAAAGTAGAGCTTCCTTCTGATGATGTACTAGACAGTGTCGAGCAGCTCGCTCGAGGGCTGGAGGAAATGCAACGCATTGTTTTGGACCCGGAGATTACATCAGTGAGGATCGTAGTAAACCCGGAGAAAATGGTGCTTGCGGAAGCAAAGCGATCGTTCACGTACTTGAATCTGTTCGGGTTCAATACGGATGCCATCATCGTGAATCGGGTGCTTCCGGACGAAGCAGGAGAAGGCTTTTTTGCCCACTGGCGAGAGCTGCAACGAAAGTATGAGAACGAAATCGTGGAAAACTTTCAGCCGCTGCCGATTTTGAAAGCACCGATGATGCCAAAAGAAGTGATTGGGCTTCCTGTTTTAGAAGAATTGGCAGATATCGTTTTTGGAACAGAAGACCCATCGGCCAGGCTTTATCAGGGCAGAACGGAACTGATTCGAGAAGTGGACGGCGAGCTGCATTTGGAGCTGATGATTCCTTTTGTGGATAAAGCAGCCTTGGATTTAACGCAAACAGGGGATGAATTGACCGTAAATGCAGGTGCCTACAAACGAAAAGTCATCTTGCCACGCGTATTAATGGGACGACGGGTTACAGGAGCGAAATATGCGGAAGATCGGCTGATCATTCGTTTTAGCGCAAGGGAAGGGGCTGCTCAGCATTGAGAGGTACTGGATTGAATCGGGTGCTGACGATTCTTACGAACATGGAACAGTACGGAACCGAGCGCCATGTGAAAAATGCCTGCCAAGAATGGCTACTCGCATCGCGATCAGTGATCGACAGCATGATTGATGTGTTACAGGATGAACAAGACCGTCCGAGAGCTCATAAAATCAACATTTCTAAGGAATAGGCCAACTTGAGAGGAGAGAATTGACATGGTAAGTGGGATCAAGCGCCAAATGGGTTTCACGCTCATGATTACAGGACTGCTGCATACAGTTGTCGGTCTGTTTTTATACGCGGAGCCGCTTCAGCAGATCGTCGCAAACGGTTTTTGGAATGCTGTAGGGAAAGAAGAAGTTGCTGCTGTCTGGTTTATGATGTTTGGCTTTTTGCTGATGTTGCTCGGATATATGGCGGATTGGTTGATGAAAAAGAAGGGAATGGAGACGCCAGCTGCCTTTGGGTGGACGTTACTCGGGATATGTGTGGTCGGGGTAATTGCCATGCCTACCTCTGGCTTCTGGCTTGGTATACCGCAGGCTGGCATCCTGCTGCGCAAGTGATGTAAGAAATTTGCGGATAGGTAGATGGTTCAGATAAAATGAATGTAACCATTTTCCATATGGTTCAATATCCGAGGTGATCTTCCTTGAGCTTCTTAGATGCAAATAACCCCCCTTTACACCAGAGGATCCTGAACGTGTACAGTCCGGTACTAGGTGGGCCATACAAGCTGACAGGAAAACTAGAGTCGCAGTACGTCCCTCATCGAGATCCACAGGCGGTGAATTTTCAGCTATGTCTCGTGGGGAGATAGCGGAGTGGGCAACTTCTTCGTTCGCAGGGAGGATCTGCTTCGTCTGGTTTTTCAAAGGCTTCGTATTCATGGGATTGTTTATAAAAGAAAGATGGGGATACAACGATGGCGCACATACATGACGTCCAAACCTTAATCAAAGAATCGCAAAAGACCAGAGTGAAATACTTGTTCTTTTGGGGACATACACAGAAGGAATCAGGCACGATCGATAAATCTTGTTTCAGCCAATGGTATCCGGCCGCATTTGTAGAGGACGGTATCACGTACCTGACCGCTGAGCATTACATGATGGCGAAAAAGGCTGAGCTGTTCGGCGATCTTGCCATCCGTGATGAAATACTCAAGAAAAGCCATCCAAAACAAGCGAAGGATTTGGGACGAAAGGTTCATTCCTTTGACGAGGCTGTGTGGAATGCGAACAAGACGGCGATTGTACGTCAGGCAAACCTGTTAAAATTCAGCCAGCATGCCGATTTGAAAGCATACCTCTTGGACACAGGTGACCGCATTATTGTCGAAGCGAGTCCTTATGATCGGATATGGGGAATCGGGATGGCCCAAGATCATCCGCATGCGGAACAGCCCGAGAAATGGCGGGGAGAAAATTTGCTCGGTTTTGCATTGATGGCAGTCAGGGAGCAGTTGCGTTCGTGATTCGGATTACCAAAATCGGAGAAGAACCCGTCGAGCAGGTTCCCTATCTAGCAGCAGGCGCGAATGGCAAAGGTGTTGTTCCGAGCATGTTGCCTATCTTTTTTGGGGAAATGGCGAATATTCCTGAAGCTTATGAGGCGATCATCATTACTTCCGATCTGCAAGGGGTGATAGAGTCTTGGCACGGGCAGCAGCAGGTACTGCTTGGCGAAGCGTTGCCAGAGATAGTATCACTGTTACTCCAGATCGAAAAGTCATCCATTTCAAGGGAACGCGTTCTGGTCTTGCTATGCGGAGACTTGTATGCCGATCCTTGGAAACGGGGAAGTAGCGGGGACCCTTCCTCCGTATGGCAGGCCTTTAAACGCGAGTTTGGAGAGGTGGTCGGGGTTGTTGGCAATCACGATTGGTTTGACTCTGGTTCCTTCGCACAGCTTCAACGCATGGCAGACATCACCGTAATCAATGATCCTGAAATGGTGCAAGTCAGCCAGCTCCGTATTGCGGGCCTGGGTGGAATCGTAGGTCGTGCGGATAGACCGAATCGGAGGGAAAGGAAGGAGTTCCTGAATGGAATGCGGGAACTGCTTCGGAAGCAGCCTGACATTTTGTTACTTCATCAAGGTCCGGATGAGCCTTCATTCGATCTGCAAGGCTTGCCTGAGATTCGTGAGTGCTTGCAGCAGCATCCTCCAGTACTCGTCTGCTGTGGGCATGTTCACTGGGAGCGGTCTTGGATCGAGCTTGCCCAAGGGACACAAGTGTTGAACGCGGATGGGAAGCTATTTGTCTTTACGAAAAAAAGTGGTTGAGCAGACGTTGTGCTGTCGACCACTTTTTTCTATCTACTGAACGGAAAATGCATTTTTTACCTGATCAAGCGACATGACCATTTGCACATCCAGCTTGCCCTCCAGTGGCTGTTGGCGAGGCGGACGTTTTGGTGTTGATGAAAACTCCTTCACGATGTAATTTCCTGTCCAAGAGGGCGGAATGGTAAAAGTAAATGTCTCGATGATCGGGATCGGCACCGTGAACTGATTGTTTATGGTTCGACCTTTGATCTCATCGGTTGCAGGTCTTTTCACTTCTCGTTCAGGGTCAGATGGAGCCGTTTGCTGTGGCGGTGGTGCTGCTTGTGGACCTGGCAGTGAACAGGCGGAGAACAGAAAAATGATGATGAGTCCTACAGAGAAGTACGTTGCTGCTTTCATCACGGTCCTCCTTGATGTATAAAACACTCCCGTTTATTCATTCCTCGCATGGAGGAAAACTATTCCATATCCCTATCATGAATATTTATTCAATAAAACATATTTTTCTTGAATATCAGAAAATATATAATTATAATTTAAATCAGAAATCATTTCCGGTATTCGGAAAAACTAATACGCAATTCATCCGGGATATAAATGGGGGATAGCAGGATGATTGAGGTTAAGCAGCTTGTCAAATCTTTTGGCCCGTTAACCGTGTTGAAGGGCGTTACGCTCACGGTGGAAGAAAAGGAAGTTGTCGTCTTGCTTGGAGCCAGTGGTTCAGGCAAAAGTACTTTACTCCGATGTTTGAATTTTCTGGAATTTTATGACAGCGGAGAGATTCGAATCGGGGGTCAGCAGATTGATCCACACAAGACGAATCTGAATCAGTTCCGCGCCGAGGTTGGCATGGTTTTTCAGCACTTTAATTTGTTTCCGCACAAGACCGTTTTGGAAAACGTGATCGAGGCACCTGTTCACGTCAAAGGGATGAATGCAGCAGAAGCCAAACAATTGGCGTACGAGCTCCTGAAAAAAGTGAATATGCAGGATAAAGCCGATGTCTACCCGGACATGCTCTCCGGTGGACAAAAGCAGCGGGTTGCCATCGCACGGGCGCTTGCGATGAAGCCGAAGATCATGCTGTTTGATGAGCCTACCTCCGCACTCGATCCCGAGCTCGTCGGTGAAGTGTTACAGGTCATGAAGCAGCTCGCTAAAGAAGGAATGACGATGATCGTCGTGACGCATGAAATGGGCTTCGCTCGTGAAGTAGCAGATCGGGCGGTGTTCATGCACGATGGGCAAATCCTCGAGCAAGGACCGCCGAGTGAATTCTTTGAAAAACCGCAGCATGATCGTACCAAGCAATTTTTAGGCAGCATCCGTTAAAACCCACGAAAAAGCTAGTTCAAAAGGCGTCTTTTGATCACGAATAATAGAGATGAATACAGGGGGAATCACCAATGAAAAAACGTGCAAAATGGTCTGGAATTTTGTTGTCCACTGTTCTGGTAGGCTCGTTGTTGCTCTCGGCTTGTGGATCACAGGAAAGTGCGCCAGCAGCAGGTGGACAAGCTTCTGGAGACGGGGGAAAGAAAGATTTTACGTACGCCATGAGTGGCGTATACAAGCCGTTTAGTTTCAAGGAAAACGGGCAATTGACCGGCTTTGACGTAGAGATCGGACAAGCGCTGGCAGAAAAAATGGGCATGAACGCAGTGCCGATCACCAATCCATTCGAAACGATCATCCCTGGTCTGGACGCGAAAAAATACGACGCTGTCATCGGGAGCTTGACCGTCACACCTGAACGCCAAAAAGCTGTTCTGTTCACGAATCCATACTACCGTTCCGGTTCGCAAATTTTCGTGCAAGAAGGCAATACAGCGATCAAGAGCAAAGAGGATTTGAAAGGCAAAAAGATCGGCGTCGTGAAAGCATCCAACTACTTGGATTGGGCGAAAAAGCTGACCGATGAAGACAAAATTACTCAGTATGATAGCGATATCACCGCTTTGCTGGACTTGCCGACAGGACGTCTCGATGCTGTGATTACCGACCAGGTAGTAGGCTTGCGTTTCATTAAAGAAGGCGGCGGAAAAGTGATTGATGTAGGTGAACCACTCAGCTTTGACGAGCAAGCGATTGCTGTGCGCTTGGGTGACCAGGAGGCAGTGGAGCGGATCAACAAGGCATTGGATGAGATCGTCAAAGACGGTACCTATGAAAAGATCAGCCAAAAATGGTTTGGTCGCAATATCTTGCAAAAACAGTGAGTGGGCAACGGGGTGTCCGTGATGGACGCCCCCCTTTTTAACGCTTCATGTGAGGAGGATTGAACGTGATTATTGATATTTTTCTGTCCAGTTATCCCCTTTTTCTAAAAGCGACATGGCTCACGGTTCAGTTGACGGCAGTTGCCCTGATCCTCGGTTGTGGGGTAGGTCTTGTCATTGCCTTTTTCCGAATATCCGATTCCAAAGTGTTGAACTACATCGCACACACCTACATTACCGTCATTCGTGGAACGCCTTTGATTGTGCAAATCTGTATTCTGTACTTCGGCTTGGCGAATATGGTGACATTGTCCCAGTTTTGGGCAGGGGCCATCGCGCTTGCGGTTCATAATGGTGCGTATATTGCAGAAATCTTCCGAGGCTCCATCCAGTCAATCGATCGCGGGCAGATGGAGGCTTCCCGATCACTCGGAATGTCGTATCCGTTGGCGATGCGCAGAATCATTTTGCCGCAGGCGTTCCGTCGGGCGATCCCATCGCTTGGCAACCAGTTCATTATCGGGTTGAAGGATTCGTCGTTGGTCGCCTACGTAGGGATGCAGGATTTATGGGGAACGGGCCTCGGTGAAGCAGCTTCCAACTACAAGCAGTTGGAGACGTATATGGTCGTCGGGTTGTACTATCTCGTGCTGATCATGATCTTCTCGTATTTCGTGAACAAGCTGGAAGCAAGACTTGCCAAAGGAAAAGCCCCCACTAAACAAACGAAAGATAACACGAGTGTTGCAGCGTAACTTTATGTCATGGAGGACGAAAGAAGGATGGTTCAATCAGTCGAACGGGCGATGAAAATTATTCGGGTACTGATTTCAGACGAAAAACATGCTTGGCCGATTTCGGAGCTGGCGAGCGCAACAGGTCTTCCAATCAGTACGCTCCACCGTTTTCTCGAATCCATGATCCAGTTCGGATTGGTTGAGCAGGATCCAGTCACCAAGCATTACAAACCGGGATATACGTGGATGGAAATCGGTTTTATCCTGCATGAAAAGCTGAACCTGCGGGCTGTGGCGAAACCTTTCATGGAGGAGTTGGCGAATGAAGTCGAGGAGAGTATCTTCCTCAACGTATTGGCGGGGACGGATTCGATGCCGATCGAAAAAGTAGAAAGTCCACTGAAGATACGCATCGACGAGAACCTGGGGGAGCGGATACCTCTCACAATCGGCGCCCCCAGTAAAATCATTCTCGCGTATTTGAAGCAGGATGCGATCACGAAAGTCGTTTCCGCCCAGCTTGCACGAGACAAGCAGCCGTCATTTTTGGAGCAGCTGAGTGAAGCCAAGAAAAGTGGCTATGCGATCAGCTACGAGGAGAAGACGGAAGGCACCATGGCAGTTGCCGCACCGATCATCGGCTACGGAAATCAACTCGTCGGAGCGCTCTCGATCAATGCTCCGTGCTTTCGGGTGACAGAAGATCGATTGCCCCAACTCATCGAAAAAGTGAAACGTCAGGCTGCGACGATTTCGGCAAGAATCGGCGGCGCATAGGCAAACCCTCCATTCCAGCATCTGTTGGTGGAGGGTTTGCTTTTTTTAATAGGAACCATTGGATCTTTCAATTTTTTCGCCCTGAAAAACTGTGTTAGTGTGAAAGAAACAGTGGGGAGGGAAGATAGACATGTTTCCATTTCGCGTCATCAATCAGGAAACCACGGAAGATGTGCTGGATATGGCTAGCGTGATTGAAGTGGTCGAGCAAGCCTATCTAATGAAATCGAGTCAGCAGGCGACGTTGTTTCCGCTCATTTTTCATGAGTTCGTAGAGGGGAAAGCCGACATGGATATCAAATCCGGTCATTTGCCCCAAGCCGATATATTTGGACTCAAGCTCGTCTCGTGGTTCGGTGACAATGACAAGAAAGGCCTGCCACAATTAGTGGGTACGGTGATGGTATTGGATAGCCAAACTGGCGTACCGCAGGGGATTTTGAGTGGAGAGCACATCACTTGTATGCGTACAGGAGCTGCCGGTGGAATCGGGGCAAAGTATTTGGCACGTCCCGAATCAGAGAACCTGCTGATTGTCGGGACGGGACATCAGGCTCCTTTTCAAATCATGGCGACACTGATGACGATGACAGAGATCAAGCGGGTGTACATCTGCAATCCGCGATCACCAGAAAAGGCGCAAAGCTTTGCCGCCAACATCAAAGAAAGCTTATTGACCAGATTCGTTTCCAAATATGCAGGAGAAGAGTACGAGCGGTTTGCCAGCCGTTGTGACGTGCAGTTTATTGCAGTGGACAACCTCGAAGAAGCGACTAGACAAGCAGATATTATCATCACCGCAACCTCTTCACGTGAACCGATGATCCAAGCGGAGTGGGTGAAGCCGGGGACGCATATTACCTGCATAGGGGCAGACATGGAAGGAAAACAGGAAATCGATGAACGGCTTTTTGCAAAAGCGCGCGTCTTCGTTGATGATGTTGGACAGGCTGTACGCCTGGGAGAGACGAAGGTAGCTGTAAAAAAGGGTCTGTTAACAGAAGGCGATATCGCAGCAGAGATCGGCAATGTCATCTCTGGTCAAGCCCAAGGACGACAACATGTAGAAGAAATCACGATTTTTGATAGCACCGGGATCGCGTTCCAAGATTTACTGACAGCTGCACACATTTTGAAAGTGGCGGATAAACGCGGTGTAGGTACGATAGTGGATCTGTAAAAGTGAAAGGATAAGGAGAGGAACGACGATGAGAATTGCACCTTTTAAAGTAGAAGAATGGATGAACGCTTACGAGATGGAGGCAGTTTACAATATTGCCGAAACATGCGTTGATTCACTGACGGTAGAAGAGTTGATTCGCCTTTCCGATGAGCCGGAGGATTTTTTCCGCGAGATGGCCCAGAAGAAGCTGACATACGGACATATCGAGGGTTCACCGGAATTCCGCAGCCTCGTCGCGAGTATGTATCAAACGATGAAGCCGGAGAACATTTTAGCGATGAACGGGGCGATTGGAGCGAATTTTCTTACCTTGTTCTCGCTCGTTGCACCTGGTGACGAAGTCATTACCGTTCATCCGACCTATCAGCAAATTTATTCGGTACCGGAGTCATTCGGAGCGCAGGTCAAGCTGCTCAGACTTTTGCCGGAAAATGATTTTCTGCCTGATCTGGATGAGCTGCGCTCGCTCGTTACAGACAAGACCAAGCTGATCTGTATCAACAATCCGAACAATCCATCCGGAGCTTTGATGGGGGAAGGGTTGCTGCGAGAAATCGTAGAGATTGCCCGCTCTGTTGATGCCTACCTGTTGTGTGACGAGGTATATCGAAATTTGCACCAAGACCCGGAGGTTGTGGTACCATCCATCGTCGACCTGTACGAAAAAGGGATTGCGACAAGCAGCATGTCCAAAGTGTTTTCGTTGGCGGGCTTGCGTCTGGGATGGATTGCAGCACCTCAGGATGTGATCAAAAGCTGCTTTACCCACCGCGATTACACGACCATCAGCTGCGGGATGCTGGATGACATGCTGGCTGTCCATGCACTGAAAAACCGTGACAAGATTATGGAGCGTAGCCTGAAGATCGTGCGCGACAACCTGCAGATTCTCGATGAGTGGGTGGCGAAGGAGCCGTTGGTCTCTTACGTAAAGCCGCAGGCAGGAACAACCGCAATGCTCAAGTACGAGCTGGATATCCCTTCGGAAACGTTTTGCATTGACCTGTTTAAAACGACAGGGGCGTTTTTGACACCAGGCAGTTGCTTTGACATGGAAGGGTGGGTACGAATCGGGTACGCCTGCTCGACGGAAGTGCTTCAAGTAGGTCTGGCAAAAGTATCGGAGTTTTTGGAGTCACGCAAATAAGGGATAAAGTAGGAGAGGGAGTGTCTCTTCGGTAGAAGAAAAGAGACACTCTTATCCTGGAATTCTAGCATACAGGCTTGATCTTTATTGTATTGATAATTAGCGGAACATTCGGTGTTTTGACAGTAAGGAGGAGAAGTTCATGTCGTTGTCCGTATCCTTTCTTGATATTGTAAAAGCTCACAAGAATCTAAAGGGGCAGGTTATCCATACCCCGTTAATTTCATCACCCGCGCTGTCTGCCATCGCAGATGCCGATGTCTGGATGAAGCTGGAATGCCATCAGAAAACAGGTTCATTCAAGGCGCGCGGTGCGCTAAACAAAATCGCATCCTTGACGGAAAATGAGCTAGCTCGGGGTGTTATTACCGCTTCAGCAGGCAACCATGCGCAAGGGGTCGCGTATGCGGCATCGCTTCGAGGGGTGTCGGCCTTGATCGTCGTGCCAAAAACCGCACCAGAGACCAAAAAAGCGGGAATCAAGCGCTACGGTGCGGAGTTGGTCGTTTATGGTGACAGCTATGATGACGCAGAAAGTCACGCCTATGAACTGGCGAAAGAAACTGGGCGCACATTCGTCCATGCCTTTGAAGATAACGAGATCATAGCAGGCCAAGGAACGGCAGCCCTGGAAGCTCTTTTGGAAGAGCCGGATTTTGACGTCATACTCGTACCTGCTGGCGGTGGCGGGTTAATTTGCGGAGTGGCGCTTGCAGCAAAGGCAATCAATCCGGATGTTCAGGTGATTGGGATTCAGACACATGCGTCTCCCCCATGGTACTACTCGTTCCGCGAAAAGCGGTTGGCAGATGTGGTATATAGTGATTCGCTCGCAGACGGTCTTCATGGGGGAATTACACAAGGCAATCTGGATTTGGCCCTGCAGATCGTCGATGACTTCCTGCTCGTAGAGGAAGAACATGTTGCCCAAGCCATGAGCTGGCTGGCAAAGGAGCATCATCTGATGGTGGAAGGCTCAGGGGCGGTAGGTATCGCTGCACTCATGCAGGGAACGGTACCCGATCTGGCAGGGAAAAAGGTACTGACGATCGTGAGCGGCAGTAATGTAGATGCTCGCAAGCTGGCGGAAGTTATAGGGAAGCACGCATAGGCTATCGGTTGAACACAGAGCCACTCTCGGCTACACTTTTTCTAGCAAAGATTGTTCAAAAAGCCGACTTTTTGAACACGCACTTACAGAAGAATGGGTGTCGTTCGGTGAGGGAGTGGATAATCAATCATGGAGTTACGCAATCTGAAGACATTTCAGGTCGTTGCCGAGCATTTGAACTTGACGAAGGCTGCAGAGCAACTCGGATACAGCCAGCCAACGATTACACTCCAGATTCAAGCGTTGGAGCGGGAGCTGGGACATCCTTTGCTCAATCGGGTAGGCAAGCGCACGTTTTTGACACCGGCCGGAAAAATAGTGAAACAGCATACGGATCAGCTTTTCTACGTTCTCCAGCACATGGCGGAGGGACTTAATTACTTAGACATGCCTGTAGGGCCGCTGGTCGTGGCGGCCCCGGAGTTTTATTGCATCCAATACATGCCTCAAATTCTGAAAGCATATGTGGAGACACACCCACAGGTCAATCTGCAGGTGATTTCATGCACCAGTCAGGAGACCTTGAAAAAAATCCAAGCCCACGAGGCGGATATTGGGATCATTGCGGGCATCACCTCGCAACCAGGTATTCATTCCAGTGTCGTGGACTTAGAACAATTCACTTTGATTGCTTCTCCTGATTTGATGAAGGACAAAACTCTGGAAGATGCACTCGTGACCTTTCCTTTTTTGTCCTATCAGGAGGGGTGCAATCTCGATGAATTTATTTCCCAATGCCTGTTGGAGTTAAACTACATCCCACCTTCTGTCATTAAATGTAGCAGCGAAGAAACGATCAAACGGTCAGTCCTGAATCAAACAGGCATAGCCCTGCTCAGTACGGTTTTAGTGGAAAAAGAGCTTCGTACAGGAGAACTAATTGAGCTGTACCGCTTTTCCAAGAAAGCAGAAACATCACTGGTCTGTCTGGGGCGCCGAAGAGAAGAACCCGCAATCCAAACCTTCATGGAGCTCGTCAAAGACATCTGGTTATCCGTAAGAGAAGAGTAGGCAGCCTAAGAAGTCCTTCAAAAGTAAAGAAGTTGGGAAAAACAGTTTCGTTTTTCCCAGCTTCTTTTTCGATTTTATTGGTTCACAGAAAGTGATTGCCCGAATACCCAACTCGACATAAGGGCAAATTGTCTCTTGGAAACAATATTTTCTTCCGCAATGATAGTGTAAAATGACAGAAGGTAAGAGAAATAGGAGATGACAACAAATGAGTAAGCAAGTAAACGAAACCGAACTCGTTTCGCATGTAGCTTCGAAAACAAAAGTAGACCCGGAAAAAATCAGGATCGTACTCAAGCATGAGCAAGCGTACATGAACAGTGCGAAGGCAGATGCAAAAGGTGATGTCGACGTTGATTTTGATGATCTCGTAGATTATGTCATGGGTAAGTCAGATGTGAAGCTGGATGAGATCACCGTCGAGAAGATCCTGGATGTAGAGATGGAATACTTGATTAAAAAAGGAGTCGCTGGATACATAGACGAATAGAGGACGTTCCAAGCACATTCCCCCGTAGAGGGTGATGTGCTTTTTTATATTTCTGAATGCAGTGGCTGCGGTGGGGAGAAGAATATTTCCAGTCTAGGCTCCAGGCTCCGTCCCGCTGGGGGTTGAGACTGCCCGCTTCGAAGCGACTAGCGGGGAAACGCAAAAGTGGTAGCCGCTACGTCGCGCGGGCACGTTGCGTTTCTTTTACCCGCTAATCGCTTCTCCGCTCGGTAGGACTCCACAAGTCGCTACGTCTGGAAATATTCTTCTCTGTCGTAACTGAACACATTCTTCCATCTTTTAAGGCTTCTAAAACCCGGTTAACACTGGAGGCTCGTAGAGGAAACAGGAGAAATAAGCGAAGATCTTTGGTACACCGACCGAGATGGAATGCAAAAAGCGAAACACGCCCTTAAGCGTCCACCTCTGAAACACATCCTGAATGGACCACTTTGGACGCGGTTTCGCTTTTTGCATGGAGGCGGGCAGTGAATCCCACAGCGGGTGGGACAAGAATCTGAGTGTTTTCTCCTGTTTCCTACCCACCACAACAGCAACAACTCAAGGTCCCTAAATATGCAGCTGCGGTGGGGAGAAGAATATTTCCAGTCTAGGCTCCAGGCTCCGTCCCTCTGGGGGTTGAGACTGTCCGCTCCGAAGGGATTCGCGGGGAAACGCAAAAGTGGTAGCCGCTACGTCGCATGGGCACGGTTGCGTTTCTTTTGCCCGCGAATCCCTTCTCCGCTCGGTAGGACTCCACAAGTCGCTACGTCTGGAAATATTCTTCTCTGTCGTGACGGAGTACAATCTTCAATCTTTTAATGCTTTTAAACCCTGTTTAAACACGGAAAGCTCGTAGAGGAAACAGGAGAAATAAGCGAAGATCTTTGGTACACCGACCGAGACGGAATGCAAAAAGCGAAACACGTTCTTAAGCGTCCACCTCTGAAACACATCCTGAATGGACCACTTTGGACGCGGTTTCGCTTTTTGCATGGAGGCGGGCAGTGAATCCCACAGCGGGTGGGACAAGAATCTGAGCGTTTTCTTCTGTTTCCTCCCCACCACAACAGCGTGACGACCATGTTTTTAGTATTTTTTAACAAGGGATATATACACTAAAAAATCCATAAAATATCTGAAAGACAAATGTAAATTGTTTGACTATTGGGTGCTGCCGTGTCTATAATTTGGTTATCTTTGTTAGTAATGTTAACTAACTGTGTGGCGGTGATCGATGAAGCGTGCAAGCTCCCAAAAAAACAGGTAATAGCAAACTCGTGAAAAAACTGAATAAAGAAGAAGTATTACAGCAGGTCGTCTTGCACGGGCAGATTTCCCGTGCGGATATCTCCAAACAGACCCAGCTCAGCCGTCCATGTGTTTCCGCCCTTGTAGATGAAATGATCCAGGAAGGACTCCTGCAAGAAGTAGGAATGGGCGATTCCAAAGGCGGCCGCAAGCCGATTTTGTTGGAGTACAACTACCAGGCGTACGCTATTGCCGGGGCAATTTTTGAAGGCTCTACCCTGGACATGGCTATCGCAGATATGAAAGGCGAGTTCTTGGCTCGCTATCGCAAACGGCTGGCACAACCAGCGAATGGCGAAACTGTCATCGAAGATTTGGCAGCCGGACTGGATCGCTTGTTGTGTGAAAGCGGCATCCCGCGAGAGCGCCTGCTCGGAATGGGCGTCGGTTTGCAAGGCGTCACACAGCGTGGCAGTGGAACCGTTAGCTTTTCACCCAGCACGGGGTGGATGGGTTCACCGATTCAACAGACCATCGAAGCGCGACTCGGACTGCCCGTCATTATCGACAATGACGTGAATATGATGACACTGGGCGAGTACGTCCGTGGAGCAGGGGTCGGCCATACCAACGTTGTCTACATGTACGTAGGGACGGGAATTGGGGCCGGGATTATATTGGATGGACAGTTTTATCGGGGGAGTCGTGAGGCAGCAGGAGAAATCGGCTTCATGATGATCGGCCCGGTACATAATCGCCCGAATGGCGCGTCAGGCGTGTTTGAGACGCATTATTCGATTCCGGGCATCCAAGAGCAGGCAAAGGGATTTCTCTCTGACCTTCAGGAAGGGTCGAGTGTCATAGAAGAGCTGATCCGGCACGCCAAACAAAATGCACAAGCAAAGGAGCTTCTTGCGGATGTGTATCGACATTGGGCGTACGGAATGGCAAACATCATCAGTATTTTGAACCCGGAAATATTGATCCTGAGCGGGGAGATGGTCCATGTCGATGGTGAAGGGGTGAAGCAAATTCACGAATGGCTGAGAGAATGGGTGCCTGAGGTGCCTAATCTTGAAAAAGCAAGTCTGGGGGAGCGCGCTGGTTTGATTGGTGCTGTCCACAGCGTTTTGGAAGCGTTTCCTTTCACACGACTGCTTGACAAAGAGTGAGAAGAACAAGAGGGGGAGTTCATTTTGAAGAAGACAACTAGCAAGCTGAAAACATGGATGAAGGGCGTTTTTGTCAGCTCCTTGGCTCTGACTGTAGCTGCGTGCGGCAGTGGAGGACAGGAAGCAAAGCCTGCCGACAACAGCGCAGGCGGCCAATCTGGCACGGCTGCTCAACCTGCTGATTCATCGGGTGACCCACAAAGACTGGTGATTTACACCGGACGGGACAAAAACATTTTTGAAATCGTGTTGCCAAAATTCAAAGAAAAGTACCCGAACATTGAAGTAGAAACACTTGAAATGGGTGCCCAACAAATTTTGGAGCGCGTCCGTGCAGAGAAGGCGAACCCGCAGGCTGACTTCTGGTGGGGCGGTACTCAATCTGCTCTAGCGACAGCAGCCAATGAAGATCTGCTGGAGCCTTACAAGCCGACTTTTGCAGACAAGGTTCCAGATTTGTACAAAGATCCGCAAGATCGCTGGTACGGCGAAATGCTTTTGCCAGAGGTCATCATGTACAACTCGCAGGTAATGAAGCCAGAAGAAGCGCCGCAAGATTGGGATGAATTGATCGACCCGAAATTCAAAGACAAAATCGTGATCCGAAACGTACTGCCGTCCGGCACCATGCGTACCATTTATTCCGCAATGATCTTCCGTCAAGGGGCGGATACTCCTGAAAAAGGTTTTGAATGGCTGACCAAGCTCGATGCCAATACAAAAGAGTACACACAAGACCCGACAAACCTGTATCTGAAGCTGGATCGTCAAGAGGGCGTCATCTCCTTGTGGAACCTCCAAGATGTTCTGATCCAAAGCAAAAAGAACAACCATCCGTATGACTTCATTTATCCGAAGAGTGGAGCACCGATTCTCGTTGACGGCGTGGCTCTGGTAAAAGGCGCGAAAAACCTGGATGCGGCGAAAAAGTTTATGGAATTCTTGATGAGTCCTGAAATGGCTGCCCAATTGGCGAAGGAACGCTTCCAGTTCCCATCTCGTACAGACATCAGCAAGGACCAATTGCCAGACTTCATGAAAAATCTCGAGCTGAAGCCAATGGAACTCGATTGGGCTGTCATGGCTGAAAAAGAAAAAGAGTGGATGCAGCATTGGGATGAAAACATCAAGGGAAAAGGCAAGAAGTAAGGAAGATTTTTTCAAGCAGCTAGGCGGGAAGGCGTTGTCCTTTCCGTCTAG
This sequence comes from Brevibacillus sp. MER 51, assembly GCF_023714195.1. Classification (NCBI taxonomy): domain Bacteria; kingdom Bacillati; phylum Bacillota; class Bacilli; order Caryophanales; family Paenibacillaceae; genus Brevibacillus; species Brevibacillus sp. MER 51. The sequence continues at coordinate 45,690 of NZ_JAMAUS010000004.1, forward strand.
TCACTTATAGCAGTTGTTTGAAAACGGCCGTCAGCTTGAAATGACTCGCGATGAAGGAGGAAACACAACCCGATGAGCAGCGTAACACTTGATCACGTTTACAAAAGGTTTGGCCAAGCAAAAGGGGTCGAAGATGTGCACATTCATATCGAATCAGGAGAGTTTTTTACTTTTCTCGGTCCGAGTGGCTGCGGCAAAACGACTACCCTGCGCATGATTGCCGGCTTTTATTATCCAACGGAAGGCCATATCCGCTTTGGATCACAGGAGGTTACATCTCTTCCTCCCCACAAGCGCAATACCGGGATGGTATTCCAAAACTACGCGTTGTTCCCGCACATGACTGTTTTTGAAAATATCGCGTTTGGCTTGCAGGTTCGGAAGGTGAACAAAACAGATGCAAAAGAGCGCGTAGAACGGATCATGAAGCTGGTACGTCTGGAGGGCTATGGCGAACGCCGCATTGATCAGCTTTCCGGGGGACAACAGCAACGGGTAGCACTGGCACGGGCGCTGGTCATCGAGCCGCAGATTCTGCTGTTGGATGAGCCGCTGTCCAATCTGGATGCGAAGCTTCGGGAAGAGACGCGTTTCGAGATCAAGCGACTCCAGCTGGAGCTGGGAATTACAACGATTTACGTCACGCACGATCAAGCAGAAGCGATGTCGATGTCAGACCGGATTATGGTCATGCAGAGCGGAGAAGTGCAGCAGATCGGAACACCGCATGAGATTTACCATCGTCCTGTAAACCGTTTTGTCGCTTCTTTTATCGGCGAGACGAATCTGTGGGAAGGGACAGTTACAGGATTTGACGGCGATGAAGTGCTGGTTCGCACAGCTTCTGGACAAATGCTTAGCGGATTGAAGGAAAATGCCTCTCCACGTGCACAGCTGTCTGTCGGGGAGAAAGTAACGATGTCCATTCGTCCTGAATCCGTTCTGGAGAGTACAGGCAATGAGGGACAAAATGTAGTGAAAGGCTCTGTTGTCATGTCTGAATTTACAGGGGCGTGTGTCAATTATGTCACGGAAGTAGGAACGGAGAGCCTGCGCAGCATGTCCATCAACCTGGGACGACCGATTAAACAGCGCGGCGATGCCATCGGCCTACATATACCGAAAGAGAGCATTTATTTTGCCGGATAAGGGGGAAGAAGCTTTTGAGAGCAGAGTTGCAGCAAGCGCCGACAGCAGCCAGACGAAAGTCCATCACCGCTTCACCCGCCTTCGTCTACGTGCTGGTATCGCCACTCTTTTTAATATTGTTGGCTTATGTCGTTTATCCATTGTTCGAAACGTTCGTTGCGAGTATCAAAATCGATGAGGAAATTACGTGGAAAAACTACATTCGCTTCTTCAGTCTGGAGCATACCGCCAACCTGGAAGCGTTGTGGAACAGTGTCTACATATCGGTTCTGAGTGTCATTACGTGCGGAATTGTCGGGGTTACGATGGCGTTTTTATTGGAGCGCTATGAGTTTCCAGGACGAAAAATTCTTTCTGTGCTGGCTTTGGTTCCGATGGCGTTGCCTCCACTGATTGGTGTTCTCTCGTTTACCTTTTTGTACGGAGAGAGCGGAATCATCCCACGGGCAATCAAAGAGCTGTTCGGGCTTGCCCAGGTTCCTTTCTCGTTAAAAGGAATGTGGGGTGTGGTCGTCGTTCATACGTTTACGATGTACACCTATTTCTTCATGACAGCAACAGCAGCAATCAAGGGACTCGACCCGTCCTTGGAAGAGGCGGCAGCCAGTCTTGGAGCGAATCGATTTACCGTTTGGCGGCGCATTATTTTGCCGATGCTCACGCCAGCCATGGTCGCGTCTTCTCTGTTGGTTTTCATGATTTCGATGGCTTCTTATACGGCACCGCTCATTTTCGGCATTGACCGGACGATGACGATGCAGATCTATCTGTCTCGCACCAATGGAGATTTGGACATGGCTGCGACACAGTCTACGATTCTTTCGATTGTTTCTGTGGCTTTTCTTTTGATCATGCGTTGGTACCAAGGCGCGCGCAACTACCAGAACTTGAGCAAAGGGGTCAGCGTGCATCGTACCGAGATCAAGAGCAAAGCGGGACGCTACACCACGATTGTGCTGTCTTTTATCGGTACAATCATTCTGATGCTGCCAATTCTCGTATTGGTACTCATCTCCTTCTCGGTAGATGGTACCTGGACGGTGCAAATATTACCTCCTGAGTATACCTTGTCGCATTACATGGATTTGTTCACGGATAGCAAGACATGGCGTCCGATTCTCAACAGCTTGCAGTTGTCTGCGATCGCGGTAATCGGGATCGTCATTTTCGGTGTAGCTGCGGCATATGCCATGGTTCGCCTCAAGTTTCGCGGGAAAACGCTTCTGGATGTGTTGATCATGCTGCCATGGGCATTGCCAGGGACAGTCGTGGCGATCAACCTGATTGCAGCGTTCAGTGAGCCGAATGCATTCAGCTTTGGACAGGTTTTGATCGGAACATTCTGGATTATCCCGTTGGCGTATTTTGTCCGACATCTGCCACTTGTGTTTCGCTCTACCAATGCGACTTTGATGCAGATGGACCCATCTGTTGAGGAGGCTGCGCGAAATCTGGGTGCTTCCTGGTGGTACAGTTTCAGGCGTGTCGTGTTCCCGATGGCTTGGGGTGGAATTCTTGCAGGTACGCTCTTGGCATTCGTCCAGTGTATCGGGGAATTCGTGGCTTCGATTCTGATCTTCACACCGAAGACAACGCCATTGTCTGTCGCTGTATTCCAACGCATGTACAGTAATGAATTTGGCACCGCTTGCGCCTATGGTGTCTTGCAAATCGTGGTCATCATCATCGTGTTGTTCATCTCCAGAAAACTGACCGGAGATAAGGCGGGAACTGCCGTGTAAAGCTGGATGCCTTCGTGAAAAAGGAGGGCTTCACGTGGATGTCAGTGAATCGATGGACAAGAAATCACCGAAAGTGCAGCCGACCAAACTACCCTGCCCGACTATTCCCGCATCTGTTCGCACCATGCAGGGGGAACATGGACTGCTCGATCTGTGGAAAGCGATCAAGCCACTCGCTACCATTGCCAGTGCCATGAATACAGGTGCCCATCCGGACGATGAGCACAGTGCCATGCTCGCTTACTTGGCCCTGGGGAGAGGCGTGTATACCACCAGTGTGATCGCGACGAGAGGGGAAGGCGGACAAAATGAAATCGGCTGCGAGCAAGGTACCGCGCTGGGGATTATCCGCACGCGTGAGCTGGAAGAAGCCTCATCTCTTAGCAATGTGACGCTTGGCATCTTAAGCGAAGAGCTGGATGATCCCATCCATGATTTCGGGTTCTCCAAATGCGCCGAAGAAACTTTCCGCAAATGGGGCGAAGAGGTCGTGTACGAGCGATTGGTTCGAAAAATCAGGGAGCTGCGCCCCGATGTCGTTATCGCTTGCTTTGAAAATGAACCGACGACACACGGACATCACCGGGCGATTACGTTACTGACACAGCGAGCTTTCCACGAAGCAGCTGATCCACAGATCTTTCCTGAACATAGACAGGCTGGACTTTTGCCGTGGCAAATGAAAAAGCTGTATCTGCCTATCATGGACAACGATGATTATCACGTCGCCGTACCCGTGGGGGAATACGACCAAATCTACGGCTCATCCTATGTGCAGCTTGGTGAGCGATCGAGGTTTATGCATAAGACACAGGGCATGGGAGTTCACTACGATGAAGGCCCGACCTACAATTACTATCGCCTGGATGCCTCGGTTTTTCCGGCACCGGAAAAAGAGCGCGACTTTTTTTCCGGACTGCCCGTCAGTTTTGCTGATCTGGCGCAGAGCATCGCTGCAAAAGGCGGACAAGAACTTGCGGAAGTGCTTCACCGTATACATGATGCGGCTACAGATGTATTGAATGCCTACCCGCGTTTTGCTGAGGTGGCTCAAAGGGTTCACCGCATGAAGGCTTTGCTTGCGTCTGCACAACAAGAAGTAAGCAAGGCTTCACTCGATGAAGAAACAAAGGTCGATTTGATGTATCGGCTAGGACTCAAGGAAGCGCAGCTAAACCGTGCCAGTGCGGAGGCTCTGTCTCTGGTTGTGAAAATCAAGCCGGAGACGGGCGAGTGGGTGGCGGGCCAGACGACAACGGTTACCGTAACGGCTTACAACGGCGGCTCGCTGGAGGTTGAGCATGTGCAGCTGCGTATGCGTGTCCCCGCTGGATGGACGGCGAAACCGCTCACGCCAACGGCTTTTCCACGACTTGCTTACAATCAGACGGTGTGCACCGTATTTGAGGTATCGATTCCTGCAAAGACGGAGCTGTTCCATCCTTACAAGCCGACTGTACTCGATGTCGAGGTGCTCTATTTCGCCTTCGAGACAGCCAGTACGATTCGCGTGGAGCCGGATAGCCGTGTAGCTGTGCTTCCGCCGTATGCCGTGACGCTGACCCCGTCCGATGTGGTGCGGAATACGCTGCATACGGATGAGACGATCCCGGTTAAGGTAACACTGAAACAGTACCGTCCGGGAAGCTCTACAGCCAAGGTCGCTCTCGTTGTCCCGGCAGGCTGGACAGCGGAGCCAGCCTTTGTCGATGTTCCGTTTTCTTTCCGTAGCGAGACGAAAACGATCGCTTTTACTGTTCATACCACACCGCAGGTGACGAACGGCAAATATCAGATCAGCGCTACGGTCGCGGGGACAGACGGTGTGGCAGAGATTGCGCAAGATGTGCAGGTCATTGAATACCCGCATGTTGGCCGAACGTATTTCATCCGGCCCGCTACGCTGACTGTTCAAGCCTTTGATCTGGCCATCCCGAAAAACCAACGAATCGGCTACGTATCCAGCGGCTTTGACAATATGGATAAATACTTGCGCGCGGTCGGGGTGAATTGTCTCAATCTCGACGCAAACGAAATCCAATCGGGCGATTTGTCCCGCTACGACACGATTATACTCGGTATTCGTGCATACGGATTCCGGCGCGAATTAATCGAGAGCAATCAGCGTCTTTTGCACTATGTAGAAAACGGCGGAAACCTCGTCGTTCAATATCATAAGCCGGAGGACAAATGGAAGCCGCACTTGGCACCTTACCCCATTTTTATCGGTGAATCGCTGATCGATTGGCGGGTGACCAATGAGCAATCAGACGTCCGTATGCTGGCCCCTGAACATCCGATGTTCCAGGAGCCAAACGTCATTACCCAAGCAGACTGGGATGGATGGGTGCAAGAGCGCTCCATCTACAATCCTTCTCGCTGGGGAAGCGAGTATACCGAGCTGATTGCGACAAGTGATCCGGGAGAACCGGAGTTCCGCGGCATTTTCCTCACGGCGCACTATGGAAAAGGGACGTACACCTACAGCTCGCTTGCCTGGTTCCGCGAGATTCCACAGCTAGTCCCTGGCGCTTTTCGCTTGTTTGTCAACATGATCAGTCAGAAGCAGTAATGCCCCATCCACTCCGGGCCAACCGTGGGTCGATCCATGGCTACATCAATGAAATGCATACGTACAGACCGCCATGATTGATATAGACATCAATCTGAATGGAATGGAGGAGTTGTTCATTGAGTAAGGGGAAACTTGCCAAGCTGTACACGATTACGACTGCAGCGGTGCTAGCCACGAGTCTGATTATGCCGGTAGCACCCGAGACCGCCCATGCGGACCGCGGGGTTGTCGACCTGTGGAAAGCCATCAAGCCGCTCACCACGATTGCCAGTGCGATGAACACCGGAGCACATCCGGACGATGAGCACAGTTCGATGCTCGCGTACTTGTCGCTTGGCAAAGGGGTGGACACATCCAGTGTCATTGCGAACCGAGGCGAGGGAGGACAGAACGAGATAGGCAGCGAGCTGGGTAATGCGCTGGGGATCATTCGTACCCGCGAATTGCAGGAAGCTTCCAAAATCACGAACATCCATCTGGAGAACCTCAGTGAAAAAATCGACGACCCTATTTTTGACTTCGGCTTTTCCAAAAGCCCGGATGAAACCTTGCAAAAATGGGGCGAGGATGTCGCGTACGAAAAGCTCATCCGCCGTATCCGGACACTGAGACCTGATGTCGTGATTCCCGCATTTTTGAACGAACCTTCGACTCACGGTCATCATCGCGCGATTAATGTCATTACAGTACGGGCATTCAAGGATGCCGCAGATCCAAACGTTTTTCCACAGCATGCAAAAGAAGGCTTGGCTACTTGGCAGGTGAAGAAGCTGTATCTGCCTGCAAAGGAACAGGATTACTCAGTCAAAGTGCCTGTTGGCGACTATGACGAAATTTATGGGGCCTCTTACGTCCAACTCGGCGAAGAATCCCGTTTTATGCACAAGAGCCAGGGGATGGGACGTCACTATGACGAGGGACCCAGCTTCAATTATTACAAGCTCGATCAATCCATCGTAGAGACAAAAGACAAGGAAGCAGACTTTTTTGAGGGAATTGCCTATTCGTTTGACGATTTAGCGAAGGAAGTGGCCAGCCAGTCTGGCGGGGAAAAAGTCGCGGGTGAACTGAAAAAGCTGCAAAAGGATGCCGCAGAGGTCATTGCTGCGTACCCAAGCTTTGCCTCCGTAGCCAAGGAAGCGCATGAGATGTTGGCGGATGTGGAAAAAGCGACGGCAGCAGTCGAAGCCTCCTCCTTGCCAACTGACACGAAAACAGACTTGCGCCATCGTTTGGGAGTGAAGAAATCCCAGCTAAACAAAGCTAGTGCCGAAGCGCTCTCGCTCGTAACCAAAGTAAAGCCTGAGACAACCGAACTGGTAGCAGGGCAAACGACAAAAGTAACGGTCACGGCTTACAACGGCGGCCAAGCAAAAGTCGGGAAGATCAATCTCGCGCTGAATGTACCAAAAGGCTGGCAAGCCAAGCCGCAATCGACCACGAGCTTCTCATCGCTCGGCTACAATCAGACGGTGAAAACGACTTTTGATGTCTCAGTTCCTTCTGATGCTGCTCTGTTCCAACCGTATGCCGCTCCTGCCATTACAGCAGACGTCAGCTACAGCTTTGCAGGCTCGACGGCGAATAGCCATGTGACACCAGCAGATGCCATTGCAGTTCTTCCATCTTTTTCTATGGTGCTGAGTCCAAATGCGACGGTTTTGAATACGCAGAAGCCAGAGGAGCCAATTCCGGTCAAGGTTACGGTGAAAAATTACAATCCAGGTGCAGCGAAAACAACCATCTCTCTCGATATACCAAAAGGCTGGAGCGTAGAACCACAAGCAGCACCGCTCGCCTTTGAAGCCAAGGGAGAAACGAAGTCGGTTGCCTTTACAGTCAAAGCAGATGCTTCCGTCCAACCGGATAAGTACACGGTGACAGCAGTAGCGTCTGGCAGTGGAAAAGAGAGCAGACACGGAGCCCAAGTCATCCGTTACCCGCATATCGGCACGACGTACTTTGTCCAACCAGCGACGCTTGCCATCCAGGCATTTGACTTGAAGGTGCCGGAAGGATTGAAGGTCGGTTACGTATCCAGTGGCTTTGACAATATCGATCAGTATTTGTCCCAATTGGGAGTCGATGTGACCAATTTGTCGGCAAAAGATATCGAGTCTGGTGATCTGGATCAATACGATACGATCGTGCTGGGCATTCGCGCTTATGGTTTCCGGCCTGAGCTGATTTCTTCGAATGCACGCTTGCTGAAATACGTGGAAAACGGCGGAAATCTGGTCGTGCAATACCACAAGCCAGAGGATAAATGGAAGCCGGAACTGGCTCCTTATCCGATCAAAATCGGTGCTCCGCTGATTCAATGGCGTGTCACAGATGAAAACTCCAAAGTGACAGTATTGGCGCCTGATCATGCTTTGTTCCATTCACCAAACAAAATCACGGAGAAAGATTGGGACAACTGGATTCAGGATCGTTCCGCTTACAACCCATCCGAGTGGGGCAAGGAATACACAGAGCTTATCTCCAATGGAGACGAAGGCGAGAAGGAATTTACGGGTACGTACCTCACTGCCAAGTATGGAAAAGGAACGTATACCTACAGCTCACTTGTGTGGTATCGCGAAATTCCGTCACTCGTACCGGGTGCGATCCGATTGTTTGTCAACATGATCAGCCCACAGCAGTAATCATAGTAGAAGGGGAGGCGATCGTTCAGGCGGTCGCCCCCCTCCCTAAAAGAAGAACAGACGCAAAAATAGAAGCAGCTTACGAATGGGTAGGGAAGGAGATGCAAGAAAGATGAATTACAGAGAGCGAATTTTTCAACAGGAGGGAGCCAGCTTCCCTGGCAAGACATACGTGGAGGCGGTTTTGGAGCCTGCATTTAATGAAGCGAAGCACCATCTGCTGCATCCGATGATGGCGATCAACAAGGCACATTTGATCATGCTTCGTGAACAAGAATTGCTCACAGACGACGAGGCTAAAAAAATTGCTGGTGCACTGTGTGGGATCGAAATGGAAGAGCTGCGCCAATCGCATTACACCGGACAGTTTGAAGATTTGTTCTTTCAGGTAGAGAGCCGGTTGCTGGAACTGGCTCCTGATGTGGCAGGAAATCTGCATCTGGCTCGCAGCCGCAACGACATGGGGATTACGATTTACCGAATGGTGCTGCGTGAAAAATTGTTGGTGACCTTGGCTTCTGCCCTCTATCTGAAAGAGCATTTGCTCCTCTTTGCAAATGAGCATGTAGATACGATCATGATTGGCTACACACATACGCAGCAGGCACAGCCGACGACAATGGCGCATTACATCATGGCGGCTACTGACATGCTCAGCCGTGATATCAAACGACTGATCCAGGCCTATCACACAGTCAACCGCTCACCGATGGGGGCAGCGGCCTTGACGACTTCTGGCTTTGCGATCAGCCGGGAGCGGATGCGCGAATTGCTCGGATTTGATGAGTTGGTGGAAAATTCCTATGATGCAGTCTGCGGCGCGGATTATTTAGGGGAAGTAGCGACAGCCGTACAATTGGCAGCTATCAATTTGGGGCGTACGGTTCAAGATATGCTGCTGTGGTGCACACAAGAATTCGCGGGGTTAAAAGTCGCGAGTCCATACGTGCAGATCAGCTCTATCATGCCGCAAAAGCGAAATCCGGTTTCTTTTGAGCATATGCGCTCTCTGTTGTCCAGTGCGGCAGGCAATGCGACGACAGTGCTTACGATGATGCACAATACGCCTTTTGGCGATATCGTGGACACCGAGGATGACATGCAGCCATACGCGTGGCGGAGCATGGGAGTACTCGAGCAGATGTATCGCTTGATGGCGAGCGTTGTGGGTACGATGGAAGTGAACAAGGACGTTCTCTTGGAGCGGGCGAAGGGCAGCTTTGCGACTGTCACAGAGCTGGCGGATACATTGGTGCGCACGGATCAGCTTTCGTTCCGCAAATCTCATCACATCGTGAGTCGTGTGGTAAAGGAAGCGATGAGCGAGCAACTTGCTGCAAACCAAATCAGCTTGGAGCTGGTAAACCGTGCAGCCGTGGAAGTAATCGGGCGGGAGCTGTCGCTCACAGCAGAAGAGCTCAAACTGGCGCTTGACCCGGTTCATTTCGTAATGATCCGCAAGCTTCCTGGTGGACCAAACCCAGAGGAAATGAAGCGCATGATCGCTGTTCGCCAAGGGGTTCTCCATCAGGAAACAGAATGGCTGGCACAGAAAAAACAGGCGATTGCGAATGTGATGAAAGGGTTAGATCAGATGACAGCTGAATGGAGTGTGGGGTAATGGCAGTGGTGCGAATACCTCTTCTGGCAGTGGACGGAGGGGGCACCAAGTGTCTGGCGGTACTGGTGGACCGCTCCAGAAATGAAATCGGTGCAGGACGCTCCGGTTCATGCAATTATCAAGGGATCGGGGAGGAAGCGGCAGCTCGTGAGCTGGTTGCAGCGATCAGCCAAGCTTTGGACGATGCGGTCGCTCGTCAAACAGTTGCCCCTTTTATGAGCGGCACGCCGACCCCGGATGGACGAATCGAATGGGAAATCGAGTGCGCAGTGTTCGGGATCGCTGGCCTGGATACGGAGTATGATCGACAGGTGATCTCGCGAATGGTGAGCAAGGTGCTGCACCAGCTCGGTATTCGCGTCCAGCAGCTAATTGTGGAAAACGACGGGTTTGCGGCATTGCTCGGTGCGACCGGAGGCAAACCAGGCATTCTGGTCATCGCAGGCACAGGCTCGATTGCCTTTGGTGTAAATGATGATCAGGAAACGGCTCGAGCAGGAGGCTGGGGGCATCGGGTCGGTGACGAGGGCAGCGGCTACTGGATCGGAAAGCAAGCGATTATGGCAGTATTAAAAGCAGCGGATGGCCGCGGCGAGCCGACCGTATTGAAGGAGCTGCTCCTCCCGCACGTTGGACTGGGACGCGTAGATGAATTGTTTAACTGGACGTACAGTGAGCATTATTCCGTCGAGAAGGTAGGAGAGCTGTCGCCGTTGGTCAGTCAAGCGGCACTTGCCGGAGATGAGGTGGCAGCAGCTATCTTGCAGGTTGCAGGCGAAGAGCTTTTCGATGCTGCTCGGGCGGTCATTGATACGTTGCAAATGAAAGCCAAGCCATTTCAGATGATCATGCAGGGAGGCGTTTTGCAAAACGATGATCGCGTGCGAGAGATTGTCGTAGAGCGCGTCCGGGAGTATGCTTCGCAGGTCGTCATCGAAAATGCGCAAAACGATCCGATTTACGGTGTCATAGCAAAGGGATTGGCTTATTTAGAACGCCAATCGGGCGGCAAGTGAGGTGCAGATATGAAAAAAGTAATGGTTGTCTTTCCCCATCCGGACGATGAGTCTTTTGCCTGCGGGGGAACGTTGGCAAAGTGCAAGGATGCCGGACACGAAACATGTTATTTGTGCATTACCTCCGGTTGTAAAGGTCGCAGCGGTCCATTCGATATCGATTGCAGAGAAAAGCTGGCAAAGCATCGAGAGCTAGAGCTGAAAGCAGCGGCGGAAGTGCTGGGAATCAGTCGTCTCGACTTGTTCCGGTACCCGGATGGTTCCTTGCAAAATGCCGACCTGAACGAGCTGGTTGGCAAGATTCGGGAAGCGATAGAGGAATGGAAGCCCAATGTCGTCGTTACGTTTCCGCCGGACGGGGTAACGGGTCATCCCGATCATATCGTCACGTGCGAGGCGACGACGCGAGCGGTCGAACAAGCGGAGGCAAGCTTGACTCCGGCAGAATATCCTGATCTGTACTATGTTTCGATCCCGCACTACTACGATCATTGCCCGGATCATGGTCCAAAGCCAGCGGTTCCCATCACAGGCAAGGTCGATATTTCAGGCTATCGGACACAAAAAGGAGAGGCGCTGAAGGCTCACCTCAGTCAGGAGTATTCCGTCAACCGCGCTTATCCGGGTGTGATCGATGGGGACTTTGGTGTCATTGGTTGCTATGAGTATTTTACTTTGGTGCGGTCAGCGGGCAAGGCGATCGAGCCGGTTAGTGTGGGTGGGAGTATTCCTGTCATTGAGCTATAGTCTAAAAAGTAGAAAGGGCTGACCAGCATGATTTTCGCTTGTCAGCCTTTTTCATTGGATAGACCATCAGTCGGATTGTTTTACCGTGCTAGAATTGCTTACAATGTGGTCAAGAAGCAATTGGAAATCAAAGGGAGAGAAGACATGTCACATAGAGTCTATGTATATAACGTCAGTGAACCTTCTCAAGCACAAGGCAACGACACGATGATGGTGGAATGGGGCTATGAGGTCCCACTACTCTTGCAGCCGCTCTTCATAGAAGGTGGTGTAATCGCCGGAAACAATTACAACAATCATACCGAACCGGACAATTCCGGACTCTTTTACGACGCGCAGGCAGGCATCGAAAACGTGAAGCGATTCTACGATTTCCTGGAGAGACAGGAAGGACTAATCCGTAACGAAGAAGCATTTTTGGAAGCGAGGAATCAGCTTCTGAACTATCTGGAAAAACGAACGCTTCCGTATTTTCACATTGATGCCTGGGACGTATTTAATATGGATGACATCCCTCATGACGAGCAGGCGGAAACTTTGCGGGCAAATATTGCCCATAACAACGAGATCATGACAAAGGCAATGGACAACGATGACATCTCGCTATTGAACTACTCCGAATTGGTGGATGTGAACCCGGGCTTTCGTTCTTTTGCCGAGCTGCTCAATTATGAGGACTACCAATACGGCTGGGGACACATCTGGCAGCCTTATGAAGAACATCCTGATGTAGAGATTTTTGAGGAAGCTGGCTTGTTTGGTCTCAAAGACGCAGAGGGAAACGTATTGCTCGCCCCTCAGTTCGATGCCTTTTACGATTTCGCTTCCGAAGATCTCGCCGTAGTCGCTAGAGATGGCAAATACGGCTATGTACATAAATCCGGGAGAATCGTCATTCCGTTGGAGTGGGAGGACGCCTACGATTTTGAATACGGCTCTGCTGGTGCCATCGTCAAACGAAACAGTCGATATGGTCTGATCAATCTGGAAGGCCAAACGATTGTCCCTACCCACTACGAAGAGTTAGAACTGCTTGATTACCAAGGATTTTACACGGCAAAGAAAGACGGAAAATGGGGCGTTCTGGACGAATCTGGTTCTGTAACGATAGATTTTGAGCACGAAGAGGCTTTCAAGTGTGGGGTCGGCTTTTACCATACGGCGGTCAAAGGCAGGAAAAATCGGAAAATCTTTAACGAATATTGGAAATACGTCGGAGAATTCCCTCTGGCGGCTGTGGAACAGATCGACGAAGGGCTAATCCTTGTCAAACCACACAAGGGTACAAATCATAGCACCTTGTACAAAAAAGACGGCACTGTCGGGGCATCCGGCTTCGATAAACTGAATCGGCAAACCCATTTTCCGAATCTGCTCGTTCTGCGCAAGGGGAAGAAGTACGCCGCTTATGGCAAGCAGCAGGAGAGCCTTTTGTTGCCGTATGAATACGATGAACTGATTGATTTGCAGGTGTATACGGAGGCAGGGCAGGGCAATCAGGTGCTGGCGAAAAAAGATGGGAAGCTAGGCGTTTTTCATGGAGATGCCGATGAACCAGCGTGGTTATTCCCCCTAGACGATTATGAGAACATTTTTTGGCTGCATCAGGATGCGTATGCTTTGAAGAAAAATGGATTATGGAGCATTGCCTTATCGCCGGAAAAGCGATGGAGTGATTTCGAATATGATCTGGTGGTGAAAAAGGCACTGGTCGAGGGTTTTGCTTATGCCTTCAAGGATCACGACGTTTATTTAGTAAGCGAGTACGGGCTGTCGAGGGCAGATAAAACGCTCGTTCTGGAGGAAGTCGAAGATCGTTATTACAGCTATTATTTTGATGCCGAGGTTCGCAAGCGACTGCTGGCTTATGCCAAAGGAGAGCAATCCGATGTTGACAGCGTAGATCAGTACACGCCAGTAGAAACGTTGTACAACCTGGGCATGGAAGCGTATGAAGCAGGTGATTATGAGAAAGCCATTCTGTACGATACGCTTGCTGCTGAAAAGGGCTTTGCCCCATCCATGAACAATCTTGCCCATATGTATTACAATCTGGAAGGCTTCGAGGATGCTGATAAAGCTTTTTACTGGTATGAGTTAGGGGCTGCGGCAGGCAACCACCATGCTATGAACGGATTAGGCTGCTGCTATCGACATGGGATAGGCACGGAGCCTGATGCCGATCAGGCTATGTACTGGATGGGCAAGGCGGCAGAACACGGTCATGCGCTGGCTCACAACAATCTTGGTGCCACCTATTATGACGGGGAGCTGGTGCCGCAAGATTTGGACAAAGCTCTCTGGCATTATGAACAGGGAGAGTTATTAGGCTCTCCGGTTTTTGATTGGCTTGGCTATTTGCATGATTCAAAAGGGAATTACGAAAAGGCGCTGCATTATTATCAGCAGGACTACGAAGCAGGCAGCGATTTCAGTGCCTATAATTTGGGGATTTTCTACAGTAATGGGTATGGTACAGCCAAAAATATCGACGCCGCCATCACTTATTTTCATGCTGCTTTGGAAAGAGATTACCCGCATGCACATATCGAACTGGCAAGAATTTACCGGAATGAAGCGCAACATGTGGACGAGCTTCTGGCGAAACATCACCTCGAAGAAGCAGAGAAGGCAGGTCTTGATATCCCTGAGGAGCTCACACAATCGTAGAAAATGCAAAAAGCGGATCGACAGAAAAAAGTCGTCGGTCCGCTCCAACTAATAAGCATGCTTAAACAATAGCTTCCACTTCAATTTCAACGAGCAGACGCGGGTCGATCAATGCCTTGACCTCGACCATCGTAGCGACAGGCTGAATCTCGCGGAAAAACTCCCCGTGTGCTTTTCCGATCTCTTCCCACTTGCTGATATCCGTAACAAACATCCGCGTTCTGACCACATGAGACAAGTCAGCATCTAATTCTTGCAATGCTTTTTCAATCGTCTCCAGGATAAATCTTGTTTGTTCATAGGCATTGCCCAAGCCAACGACTTCTCCGTCCTTCATGGCAGTGGTACCAGCCACTTCGATCCGGTCGCCTATTCGGATTGCGCGGCAATAGCCCACGACAGGCTCCCAAGGTGAACCCGTGAATACTTTCTTTCGATTCATAGTAGAATGCCCCCTCTCATTTCCGCAATAATTGGAATATACTACAAAAAGGAAAGGGAGTGGAGCGGTTTATGGACTCTTTTCTCACCCTTTTTTCCAAGTACAAGTGCTTGATCCACACTGCGTTTGGTCATGAAGAATACATTCGTGTGGCAAATAAGCTAAGTTCTCGTGGCATTCGTTTTCGCACACGCATTCACTCCCATGCGCTTCGTCATTTAGGGGGAGACATGGGGATGCTGCCCCAAGAAAAAGACCATAAGCAATATGATATCTATGTTGCGAGAAAAGACGAACACCAAGCACATTCAGCGATACATGCTCGGTGATAGATACCTGTACGAACCCGAATAACCTTCGATATAATGATGGGGATTCGTATGAAAATGGTAAACCGAGGAGGAACCAGTATGTCCGTACTAGAGGCACTCAAAAGCAGAAGAGCCGTGCGTAACTATATTCCAAAAGAAGTAGAAACCGAAAAAATCCAAGCGTTGCTAGATTGTGCAGTGTTAGCCCCGAACGACCGCTTGCGTCAGCCGTGGCATTTTTACGTAATCAGAGGAGAAGCGAAGCTGCGGTTCGAGGCAATCGCGAAGGAATTTTTGCTGGAGCGTTTTCCGACCAAGCCGAATCTCGTGCAGGATTCCTTGGCCGTCCTGGAAAAAACACCGCTCGTCATTGTTGCGACTGCTGATGTGATCCCAGGAGATGAAGCATCCTCAGAGGATAACGAATATGCGGTTTGCTGCGCGATTCACTCGATGTGGCTGGCAGCAAAGGAACTGGGACTGGGCATGGTATGGCGCACGAGAGGAGTCGGCTTGGTTCGCGACGAGCGCTTGCTGCAATTCCTTGGATCGCCTGAAAATAAAAAGGTCGTGGGCACGCTGTTTGTTGGCTATCCTGAGGCAGATGCTCCTGAGACTAGTAGGGTGGCAGCGGAAGAAAAGACGACCTGGCTGTAATGCTCCAGCTGGCTTCATTGAAAAACACGGAACGGAAAAGAAAAACTGGGTGAAGCACTGTAGTTGTTTGCAACCAAGTCCCCCCACACACGTATAAATGGTAAAGGTTACACCGTACATATCGAGGGGAGCTGTTAGATCATGTTTGGAAAGCTTGCCGCAGACGCGCTCGGCTTGAGCAATGTGGGAATCGTGGTAAAACCAGCGGATTACGACAAGGTAGACGCGGATGATTACATCTTGCACGAGGACCATGAGAAAATCTATTTTTTGATCAAATCAAAGTCGGATGAGTACTGCTTCACCAATCTGGGGCTGGTTCATCTGGATGGAACGAGTGCTACCAGCAAAAAACGCATGCTGCGCCGCTATTCCTACCATACACATCCGATCTCTAACGTGTATCTGGAAACAGCCGGAACCGTCGATTTGGATGTAGAAATCAAGTTCACGATGGGCAATGAGCACTACTCGATCGATGTTAACAAAAAGCATTTGGAGGAGCTAAAAGACCTCTACAAAGCCCTTGTGAAGATCGCTTCGATTATGCACGATAACGAAATTGCGCTTCAGCATGCAAAAGAAAGCCTCCACGTCGCCCAAAGCACACTGGGTCGCGTAACTGGCCAGCAAGCGGACGTAGCTTCACAATTCAAGTCCATCAACCAATACACCTTCGATTGGCTGGAGGACATCCGATACAAGTATGTCGTCAAAGATTTTGGTAAAGTCTTTGAAAAATACATTCATAACTAAACAGTAGCAACTAAGAGAAAAGAGCCTCTTTAAAGAGGCTCTTTTTGTATTCAAGCGAAATCTTCGGCAAGCCCCACTCCCAAAGCAGTTTGAAACGAGTACCCCAACAGCTGTTCGGGAAGGAGTGTCACATGTTTGGAAGGAGACCGCCCGAACAATGTGAGGAAAAAGGCGACTGGAAAACATGTGGCACTCCTTCCTCCCGACCACAGCAGCAGGAAGACAACGCTCTTTCAAGCTTTACTCCTTATGCAAAAGCTTGCCGATCTTGAGCGCCAGCTGGATTTGGAGCAACTCCTCCGAGTTTTTCAAATCCATGTTCAAAATCTCCTTGATCTTCTCGATCCGGTAAATAAACGTATTGCGGTGAATGAACATCGCTTTCGCCGCCTCACTGACGTTTTGATTGTACAGAAAGAAATTGTCCAAGGTCACCATAAGGCTGGTGCCTAACTCTTGATCATGCTCGTACAGTTTCCCGAGACGCTTCAAAAAGAAGTCTTCCAGTTCGATGTCCTTAATGTTGGAACCCAGGAAATGATAGACGGAGTAATCATCAAAATGAGAGACGTCGCCCTTGCTGTTGAACTTTTGCATCAGGCGGATCGCTTCATGTGCTTCGGTAAAGCTCTTATGCAGCGAAGCGATATTTTTATACTGACGTCCGACCCCAATAAAGAACAAGGTTTTCTTGATTTTATCCACGAGAGCGCTGTACAGCTCATTGGCGAATTGCTTGGCTTCACTTGCAGACACCACAGGACGATGTTCATTTTGTCCGATGAGAATGATGATTCGATTGTTTCGATAAAAGCAGGTCACCTCTCCCGGTGCTTTGCTCGCGTAATCATACACAAGATCCACGCATTTTTTTGCGATCCGGTCCAGCTCGTACTTGCGATCGATTATATCCTCCAAATTTTCCAGCTCAACTGGCTCAATATTAATAACCGTACAAAAATACATGTAGCTCGATTGCAGTCCGTGCAAATCACATAAGGTTTGCAGTGAGTCAGCCGAAGTGATTTTACCTGTGAGCAAGTCATCAAAAAAGTCTTGTCTGATCTTTAGCTTCACTTCCTCGATTTCCCTCGCCTTGATCCGCTCCAGCGCCACGATGGTGGATGCCTGTTCCAGCACGATGTAGTCAAATTCAGTCAGCTCCCACACAGTTTGCCAGACGACGATGTATCCGTAGATGTGATTGGCAACGGCAACGGGTAAAATCCTGCATTTAACCTCATAATCCTTCGCCTGGTAGATACGCTTGATAGACTTTTTAATTTGGCTAATATTTTTCGGGACGGATTCCGTGAAGTCACGGGTAAACACAGGTCTGTTTTTGATCAAGGTCAGGCAGGAGTCAAGCGGAATCGGATTGTGCCAGATTTCCGTGTAATGAAGCAGATGCCAGTCCTGATCCAGAATAAGGATGGGGTTGTTGATCGTCTCAGACAGCTCGGAGGCGATGCGATCCAGTCCGCCACCTTCCAGCGCAATGCGAAACAGGGCGTTATGCATGTCCAATGTTTTGCGGTTCAACAAATCATAGCGCCCGGAGGCTTTCTCATTAATAATGGCAATCACTTTCGACAGCGTGTATTCAAAAGGCAGGGCCAAGAGCGGCAGTCCATATTTGTTGGCATGATCAATCATGTTTTGGGGGATTTGATCGAAATAGCGATGCATCTTGATGCAGAGCCCGGAGCAGTTGATCTCCGCCAGTTCCTTGATGATTTTATTTTGCAGCTCGGGATTGTCCTTGAAAATATATCCGGTGGAGAGCAGTAATTCATTGGAAGACAGCCAGTCAAAAGCATCCGGGTTCTCCATGATATTGACGATGGAGATGACGTTATTGATGCCTTGCTCTCCCGCGATGATTTTGATGCCGTCTATGGATTGAATGGTAAGCAAATCTTTGATGGTCAGCACCCTGTTCACTCCTTTGCCACAAAGGGATTCCTGTAATTGTGCAATGTGCACAAGTGAACCTCGATTTTTTTAGTTTCCATACACAATGACGATTCCATTCACCCTGTCTAAAATAATGATGTAAGTACGGGGGCTTGTCTAATTGTTTTTTAAAAAGCAAGCACTCAGCCAATCTTGGCAGGTTGTTCCATCACGAGATCATGGAGGGCTTACTATGACAGACAAAAGCGTAGTACAAGCATTTCTCGAGGCAGCGGCTGAGGGGAATATCGAAGCACTGAAAAAGCATCTGGAGCAGGGCGTAGATATTAACGCAAGAAACAGACAAAAGCGTACAGCGATTTTGACTGCTGCCATGAACGACAAATTGGAAGCGGTATCGTTTTTGGTAGAAGCGGGTGCAGATGTAGATTTGCAGGATGAGACATGCTTCAACCCGTTCTTGTTCGGTTGCATCAACGGCAAGCTGGAGCTCGTCAAAATGATGATCAAGGCAGGAACAAACCTGGAGCTCTTGACTCGTTTTGGTGGCGTAGGGATTACACCAGCGTGCGAAAAAGGTCATGTGGACATCGTACGTGAGCTCGTAACGACGACGGACATCAACGTAAACCATACGAACTTTGTAGGTTGGACGCCACTCATCGAAGCGATCATTTTAGGCGATGGCGGTGAAAAGCAACAAACGATCATCAAACTGTTGATTGAGCATGGCTGCAATGTTCACATGGTAGATAAATACGGGGTAACACCGCTTGAGCTTGCGAGAAGAAAAGGCTACACCGCGATCGAGAAAATCTTGCTGGAAGCAGGAGCAAAGTAAAGCGTCCCATGTACATCCAGGCGTTGTCTGGCGATGCTGGTTTCCTTGAGCGTTTGGCACGAGCAAACTTTAGCGGGACCGTACACAGTATTTTTGAGCGCACGATCAATCTGAAATGCAGCGAAAACGGGGAATTGTACACCATTGGCAACCATCAGCTAGACAATGCACCCAACACGCTCATCATTGATGTAAAGGGCTTTTCAGAGCTGGGGCTGTCCGTTAACGCTCCGGTCATTACGGAAGATGATAGCTCGCTCGTTATTGGAGCGAATATACGAATATGGACTCAGCAAGCAACAAAGTGGGAAGGAGAGCTTCCTTCCTATCCTTGTGACATAGAAGGCGTAGATGTATTGCGCAGAAATGTGGCGTTCACGAAAAACTACGTGGACGTATACGGCAAGACGGGGGGCATGAAGATGTCCTCCCAACCTGCCAATCCGTTTGAGAAAGAGATGTCCCGTATGCTGATCCAGCGTGCAGGCATGCTTTCCGACGATCTGGCAAACAAACGCATAGAGTCAGCCACTCAGCATGCGATCAGTCTAATCGGGCTGGGGCCGGGCTTAACGCCATCGGGTGACGATTTTTTAGTGGGATTGTGCAGTGTATACAAAATGCAGAACATTTCCTCTTGTTTGTCATGCCCATTTTTCGATGAAATCGTCCGTTCGTCCCAGGCATTAACGAACGAAATCAGTGCGATCACGCTGAAAAAAGCAGTACATGGACAAGTAAGAGAGTCGTTAAATGACTTACTTTCATGCATGGTGTCTGGCTCCATGGAAGAGCTTGTCCCTGTTTTAGACAAAATCATCGGGATCGGCTCGTCGTCGGGTACGGATATCCTGCTTGGCATCCTATGTGGTTTGGAACGAAATCTTGAAGCTGGAGGTAATGTATGTCTACCAAAGTCGTAATCAATCAAAGCACGTATTTTGACTCGGTATCCCTGATGTCTCTATCTACAAAAGCGAATCAAATTGAAGGTGTCGAACAAGCGGTTATCGCGATGGGCACCGACATGAACAAAGAAGTATTGAAAAACGTTGGCTTGCTCACACCTGAGCTGGAAGCAGCGAAAACGAGCGACTTGATGATCGTGGTGAAGGCAGCGACAGACGAGCTGTGCGAGAGTGCTCTCATCGCCATCGAAGAACTGTTCAAGAAAAAGGGCGGCAGCAAATCCGCAACAGAGATCAAATATTCCACGATTGATTCTGCGGCAGCCAGCATTCCAGAGGCAAACCTCGCTGTCATCTCGGTAAACGGCGCATTTGCGGCGAGAGAAGCGAGAAAAGCATTGGAAAACGATCTGCACGTCATGCTGTTCAGCGACAACGTGAGTATCGAGGAGGAGATCGCCCTCAAGCAATTTGCGCATGAAAAAGGCCTCTTGATGATGGGACCTGACTGCGGTACGGCGATTATCGGCAATGTGGCACTGTGCTTCGGAAACGCTGTGAGAAAAGGCAACATCGGGATCGTAGGTGCATCTGGTACAGGAAGCCAAGAGGTGAGCGTGCGTATTCACGACTTCGGCGGCGGTATCACGCAGCTGATCGGAACAGGCGGTCGCGACCTCTCCGAGCAAGTCGGCGGCATCATGATGCTCGACGGAATCAAAGCACTGGAAGAGGATGAGGCGACAAAGGTCATCGTGCTCATTTCCAAACCGCCAGCACCAAGTGTTCAAGAAAAAGTGTTGGCCCAAGTGAAAAGCTGCAAAAAGCCTGTCGTTGTGTACTTCATTGGTGGAGAAGAAACCGCAGTTCTGGAAGCAGGCGGACATTTTGCCAAGACGAGCAAGGAGGCTGCCATCAAAGCAGTTGTGCTGGCTGGTGCCAACGAAGACGAGCTCAACAAGCGCGCTCTTAACTGGCCGCTGATTGAAGAAGTCCGGGCAAAGCTGTTACCTGAACAAAAATACATTCGGGGGCTGTTCTGCGGCGGTACACTGTGCGACGAAGCCATGTACCTCGCAATGGACAAGTATGAAGACGTATACAGCAACATCCAAAAGAAAGCGGACTACAAGCTGAAAAACATCCATGAGAGCAAGGCTCATACTTTCCTCGACATGGGTGATGACGACTTTACAAATGGCAAGCCGCATCCAATGATCGATCCTTCCACGCGCATCGCGAGATTTTTGGAAGAAGCGAAAGATCCTTCCGTCGGCGTCATTCTGATGGACTTCATCTTGGGCTTCGGTTCCCACGAAGATCCTGTCGGCGTGATGCTGCCAGCGATCATTGAAGCAAAAGCGCAGGCTGCCAAGGAAGGCAGACATCTGGAAATTCTGGGCTATGTGTTGGGTACTGACCTCGATACTCCGAACTTCGATGAGCAAGTGAAAAAGCTGATGGATGCGGGTGTAACGATTGCGAGCAGCAGCACGAACGCAGGTCTTCTGGCTAGAGAATTTGTTGCGAAAGGGGAATAATCATGAGCAAAATCAACGAGCTGTTTAACGGGAAAATTCATGCGATCAACGTAGGGATCGAGTTTTTCAAAGACGATATCATCAAGCAAAATGCGAATGCGTCTCATCTGGATTGGAAGCCACCAGGCGGCGGAAAGCCTGAGCTGATTATAGCTCTCGACAGACTGGAAAATGCAGCTGTTGCGGAGAAAATCGCGGCGGCAAACAAGCTGGCGGTAGAGCGAATCATCAACTCCCAGCCAATGCTTGTTGGCTTCGACCAAGCGATCAATGTGGTACCAGGCATGACGAAAACCACGATTCTGCACGCAGGTCCGCCTATTACTTGGGACAAAATGTGCGGAGCAATGAAAGGTGCCGTAACCGGAGCAATCGTATTCGAGGGCTTGGCAAAAGACATCGAGGAAGCTGAACAGGTAGCTGCTTCCGGCGCAATCACGTTCTCTCCATGCCACGAACACAACTGCGTAGGCTCCATGGCAGGTGTGACATCCGCTTCAATGTTCATGCATGTGGTGAAAAACAAGACGTATGGCAACATCGCTTACACCAACCTGAGTGAGCAAATGGCTAAAATTTTGCGCATGGGTGCCAACGATGAAAGTGTCATCGCTCGTCTGAACTGGATGCGCGATGTATTGGGACCAATGCTGCGTGATGCGATGAAAATTGCAGGTGAAATCGATCTGCGTCTCATGCTGGCGCAAGCACTGCACATGGGTGATGAATGCCACAACCGCAACAACGCAGGTACGAGCTTGTTGATTCAAGCGTTGACTCCGTACATTTTGGAGACAGATTTCACAAAAGAGCAAAAGCGCGAAGTGTTCGAATTCGTAGCGAGCAGCGATTACTTCTCTGGCCCGACATGGATGGCGATGTGCAAATGCGCGCTGGATGCAGCACATGGAATCGAAAACAGCACGATTGTCACCACAATGGCGCGCAATGGGGTAGAGTTCGGTATTCGTGTAAGCGGCATGGCTGGCAACACATGGTTTACTGGACCAGCACAAAAGGTAATTGGTCCGATGTTTGCAGGCTACAAGCCAGAGGATTCCGGCTTGGATATCGGGGACAGTGCGATCACCGAAACATATGGGATCGGTGGCTTCGCGATGGCGGCAGCTCCAGCGATTGTTGCGCTCGTAGGCGGAACGGTTGAAGAAGCGATCGGCTTCTCCACCACGATGAAAGAAATCACCACAGCCGAAAATCCAAACGTCACGATTCCACTCTTGGACTTTAGCGGAGTACCGACGGGAATCGATATTCGCCAGGTGATCCAAACAGGCATTCTGCCGATTATCAACACCGCCATTGCGCATAAAGATGCAGGCATCGGCATGATCGGTGCGGGTATTACGTATCCGCCGATGGAAGCTTTTGAAAAGGCATTGCTCGCAGTGACGGAAACGATTAGCCAATAGCTTTTCATCCTAGGTGACTCAGCTTTCGCAGCAAAAGAAGGTTGCGAAAGCTGAGTTGAAAGAGGAAGGTGAATGAACATGGGACAGGCAAACGTAAAGGAATCATATGAAGAATTCAAGTCCTATGGATACGCGGACGATATTTTGCCAAAGACTTCCGAAAATCGAGATTGGGGCACCTTTAACTACGTGACCGTATGGATGGGCGCTGTGCACAATCTCATGTCGTACATGACGGTAGCCGGATTCTTTGTCCTCGGATTATCCGTTCCGCAAGTCTTGTGGGCAGTCATGATTGCTGCCTTGATTGTTTCGGCTGGCTATGTGTTGAATGGCTATGCGGGAACGAAGTACGGGATTGGCTATTCGATGCTGTTGCGCAGCTCCTTTGGGGTAAAAGGCTCGGTCATTCCTGCTATATGTCGCGGGCTTATCGCTGGTGTTGTGTTTTTTGGGACAAAAACAATTATTGGCGCACAATCCTTTAATGTCATTTTTGAGAAAATATTCCCTGGGTATATGAATATGGTTCCAGGCTTTGATTTTCTCGGATTAGATTTCCCGACGATGCTTTCTTATGTGATCCTTTGGGTCATTACAGTTGGATTGTTTTTAGGTGGAATGAAAATTCTCAGTCTGTTTAGTAAATGGTCTTCACCGATCATCTATATTTTCATCGTAGGTGCAGCGATTTGGGCGATCAGCGTTGCTGGTGGATTTGGTCCGATTTTTGCCTATGCTCCTGTCAAACCGATGGAGAATTGGCTTGTATTTATCGCATGTGTGAGTGCATTGGTATCGAACTGGGGTGGCCCGATTGTCAATATCGCAGACCTTACGCAAAGGGCAAAACACCCGAAAGCTCCGATGATTGGTCTGCCGCTTGGAATGATTGCATCCTACATCCTGTTTGGAATTACGTGTGTAGGATTATTGGTTGGAACGCAAATTGCGTTTGGCATCAAAGACTTTAATGTCGTCGCTGCCATTAATCAAATTGGGAATCCGGTTGCCGTCATTATTTTGTTGCTGGCACTGAATATAGGTTCGACGAGCTATGTTGTGTTTGGGAATTTGCTTCCATCTGGACTGCAAATGACAGCGCTTCTTCCGAAAATGTTTACAGTGAAATCAGCGGCTATCTTGACAGCTGTATTGGGGACTGTCATTTTACCTTGGAAGCTGGTAAATGGTACGGCTGCGCTATATATGTTCTATAGCTTTATCGGCTCCATGTACGGTCCAATTACGGGGATCATGCTGGTCAGTTTCTTCATTGAAAGAAAAAGAAAGCTGGATTTATCTGCGATCTACGTAAAACCGGGTGAAAATGGAGAATTCAAGAACGGCTTTAATATGGTGGCATGCGGCGTACTGATCGTCAGCTTCTTGATTACGTTATCCGGCTCTTTCTTGCCAAATGTGCCACTATTGGCAAACATCAGCAAGTCAGCATTCCTTAGCGGGTCGATCATATCCGGCGTTTTATACGCGCTGTGCTATAAATGGAACAAACCAAGCACGATCACGCAGAGTGAAACAACTGCAAAAGTATCTTAACAAAGGGAGAAGTGCCCAGTGGAAAAACTCGTTATTGTTGCAATCGGCGGCAACTCATTGGTTAAGGATAATGGTCGCAACACGATTCAAGACCAGTATGAAGCCGTATGTGAAACCGCAGCAAATATAGCAGATATGGTGCAAGAAGGGTACAACGTAGTCGTTACTCATGGCAACGGACCGCAGGTTGGATTTGCTTTGCAACGATGCGAAATCGCCAATGAAGTGTCCGGGATGCCTACGATCCCGCTGGTCAATTGCGTGGCGGATACACAGGGCGGAATCGGCTACCAAATCCAGCAGGCACTCACCAACGAATTCGCCAAAAGAGGAATCAACAAAAAGGTTGCGAGCGTCATCACACAGGTAGAGGTCAGCAAGGATGATCCGAACTTCCAAAATCCAACGAAGCCAGTCGGCTCCTTCTTCACGCTGGAGCAGGCGGAAGAGATGCGCAAAGAGCATCCAGACTGGGTATTTATCGAGGATTCCGGTCGCGGCTACAGAAGAGTGGTTCCTTCTCCAAAGCCAATCGACATCGTGGAAAAAGACGCAATCAAATCGTTGATAGAAGCGGGATATGTGGTAGTCGCTGTTGGCGGAGGCGGTATTCCGGTTGTGAAATCGGGCGAAAATACGTACGATGGGATTGATGCTGTCATCGACAAGGATTTTGCCACCAGCTTGCTGGCTGAGCAAATCGATGCACAGACACTGATCATTACGACAGGTGTTCCGCAGGTATGCATTAACTTCGGCAAGCCGGATCAAAAGGCGCTGGAGCGCATCACGGTAGAGGAAACGAAGCAATACGTTCGTGAAGAGCATTTCGCAAAAGGCAGCATGCTGCCAAAAATTGAGGCAAGCCTGAGCTTTTTGGAGAAAAACGGGTCAAGCGTGATCATTACGAACCCGGAGAGCTTAAAGGATGCGATTACGAACAAAGCAGGGACACACATCGTAAAATAAAGGCCTCTTGAGGGAGGAAGCAAGTCTATGGATTACATGAAGCTGGCAGTGGAAAAAACGATGGAAGGCATGAACAACAAGCTCGGAGGACCTTTTGGAGCGGCTGTCGTGAAAGGGAACGAAATCATCGCCGTATGCAGTAATCGCATGATGGCAGATATGGACCCGTCCCAGCACGCAGAGATGGTAGCCATTCGCGAAGCGTGCAAGACGCTGGGCACGATGGACCTGACAGGCTGCGAAATTTATGCGACATGCGAGCCTTGCCCGATGTGCGTGGGCGCTATCATTTGGTCCGGGATCAAGGTTGTTCATTACTGCTCAACTGCGGAGGATGCGCATGAGAACGGTTTTTCGGATAAGCATCTTCGCGACTATTTTTCCGGTAAGAATCCGAGTGTTTTGAACATGATCAAGGTGGAGAAGCGTGAGGACTGCGATCAGTTGTTTACGTACTATCACAAGCTGAACCAAGCGTAGAAGGTAACTGAATAGCAGATAAGAAACACGGATGTAAGGGCCTTAAAAGGCCCTTTTTCTCTTTGTTATTTTCCCTGTATCTTACGCCATGATTTCTTCTCTATTAAAGGTGCGTAGGCTTGTCTCGCGTAAGTTGAGGTGACAATTTTTACCTAACATCGTCTTATTGTGAGAGCTTCAACGTCAAGAGAAAATGGAGGATATACGTATGACCTCTCAAAGGCGTTATCCTGTACTGGCAAGGAGCGCACTCCTAACAGCCACACTGCTCCTGTCACCAGCCACGGGCACAGTCACGGCAGATCAGACAGGGAACCAACAAGCTGCAGCTCATCTTCAGGAAAATCAGCTTAGCGAAAAGGCAAAACGAACAGAGCAAAAGCTGCAAATGCTCTTCCCAGCTCTCGATGACACATCAAGACATATTACCTTGGAAACGAAAGACCAGCCTGTGTACGAGATCCGTTATGAAAAGAATAATGAATTCTTTGCCAGAGCCTATATCCATGCAGAAACCGGGAAACTGCTCACGTATTTATTGGATGACAAGGATCTTGAAAATCCTGATGACAAGCTGGCCTATAAGAGCGCCGATACCTTCATGGAGGGGTGGATCGGTGAAATGCGTAGCCTGTACAAGGTAACGCGGGCTCCTGCAGGGGATGTCATCTATACCCGCTATGTAAATGGCATTGAGGTAGTTGGCGATGAGTTTCGGTTGTCAGTAAACAGTACGGGACAGGTAACCCACGTTTCGGGAGGAGAAAACACGCTGACAAACATCGATCCAGCTGACTTCCTCCCCCCAGCCCAGGCGATGAAGAAAGATCAGCTCAGTCACTTTATCGCACCCCGCCTGCAACTTATGTACACCCATGACGAAAATCAGACCGATCTCGTCTACTCCTCTGTAGACTCCGGTTATATAGACGCAGTAACAGGAGCTAAGCTGCTCACTATTCGGAAATACGGAAACTGGAGGTGGAAACCAATCTCCCTCACGCCTGGTGGAAAGGTATTAAAGGTCACGAATGAGCAGGAGGCAGTGCGGATTTACGAAAGCGAGTTTGGTATGAGCTTGAAGGGTAGTACCTTAAACGGCTTCCATAACGAGATGGAGAGTATCTATTTTTCCCCTGATGAAAAGGAGTTATTAGTTGCGAAGGATGGTGATGTGATCGGATTTACAAGCTATTCGAACGCCCCACCCCAAAAAGGGAAGGCAACATTGTCGGAAAAGCAGGTTCTTGAGAAAGCTGTTCAGTTCATGCAACCATATCTCAAACAGGAAGAAAAGGAGTTCTACTACATATTGAATACTGATGAGGAGAATCCAAATAAATATGAAGTAAAGTTTGTGCCATCTGTTGAGGGACTACCGCTTGTATACGGACGATGCATTGTTATTAGGGTGAATGGATTCACAGGGAAAATCATCGGGTACTTTCAAGTGCTCGACCAAAAGCCCGCCAAGCTCCCGGATAAGAGGAAGGCTGTCTCCATAGATGCAGCAGCCAAGGCCCTGCTGGCGAAACCCACTGAACTGCGATACATCTACCCATTCGTTAATGGTGAGAGGTTAGCCAAACCGGTTCTTGCCTATTACATCGTTGGTAACAATATCAATGCCCTGACAGGTAAGGTCGAAGAGTAGGACTCACGGATGTTGTCATGCAGAAACTGGTATGTTAAAATCGTTCTGACAATTAACGATAGGAGTTGAAGAGGATAATGTAATCATTCTTGCCACTTTTTTAAAGAATAAAGCAGCATTTGTCTTATTCTTTATTGGCAAGATCGTTACCTTATTCTTTTCACTCAGAAAATATATCCTGTTTATACCCTGCAACGGGTTGGATGTGCCGTATTTTTTGAGCTGCAAGAAAGGTAACTTTCTTGTAGCTCTTTTTTATTTTGACAAGAGATAAGCCATTTCTAGGAGGATGAAAGCGATGGAGATTGAGGTTGTAGATGATTATGTGAACCGGTTCCAATTGGATGAAGCGGTTCACAAAAAAACTAATCAGTTGCCGGAGATTTACCAATTTATCGACAGATGCACGTAGTCATCTGCAAACGTATGCGCTTTTTCTATATAGATGAATAACGTGTCATAGCGCCAATTGACGGTTGCTTTATATGGTTTCTCCGGCAGTAAGGAGAAGACATGAAACTAACCTCTAAATATGAAACGATTCGGCGAATATTGTCTGAATGCAAGCAGCCCGAGTATCGGTTTGCTCAGATTATGGACGCCATTTTCAGGCAAAACATCGGCGAATACGAACGGATGACCATACTACCCAAATTTTTGCGCGACGAGTTGAACCGGGTACTTGGACCGAACGTTTGCAATATCGCTCCGGTAAAGGAACTCACGTCGAAACAGGTTAGCAAGGTGCTGTTTGCGATTCCCGGCGACGAACAGGTCGAGGCCGTACGACTTACTTATGAGCGGGGGTGGAAATCGTATTGTATTTCCACACAGTGCGGTTGCGGATTCGGGTGCAAGTTTTGTGCAACCGGTACCATTGGTCTGAAACGAAATCTGACCGCAGATGAGATTACCGACCAATTGCTGTATTTTCGCTTGAACGGCCACTCTTTGGACAGCATCTCATTTATGGGCATGGGGGAGGCGCTAGCAAACCCGCATATTTTTGATGCGATGGCGATATTGACCGATCCTTCTCTCTTCGGTTTAGGACATCGACGAATTACGATTTCCACGATCGGCCTGTTGCCGGGGATTGACAAGCTGACGCGGGAGTTTCCCCAGGTCAATCTAACCTTCTCGCTGCATTCGCCGTTTGACGATCAGCGAAGCGAGCTGATGCCGATAAACGACCGATTCCCAGTCCGCGACGTACTGATGGCATTGGATCGTCACATCCGGGAAACAGGGAGAAAGGTATATATTGCGTATATTCTTCTTCGTGGAGTAAACGACTCGACGGCGCATGCGGAAGCAGTTGCCGAGTTGCTACGGGGAAGGGGATCTTGGGAACATCTCTACCACGTTAACCTGATTCCATTCAATTCGACCGAAGTTACGCCAGATAGCTATCGGCAATCTGATCCTTCTGGGATTAAAGCATTTGTTCGGGTCCTGAAGTCAAAGGGGATAAGCGTCACGGTCCGAACTCAATTCGGATCGGACATTAACGCGGCATGCGGCCAGCTATACCGGTCTGAATAATCGATGTAGGAAATTAAAATATATTACGCGGGACGCAGCGGGTCTGTTATTTATGCGTCCCTATATATGGGAGATAGTGGTATATTAGATTATAATCGAGATGGTAAGTGATAGAGGGGGACATGCCATGAAGAAACGCCGCGTATTATTGCTCGGGGCTAGCGGCTACTTGGGAAGTCAAATCTATCAGGAGCTTTTGCGGGATAATGCCATTGATCTGATGGGTACATGCTTTGCTGCACAAGCTGTCCATCAATTGCTTCGGGTCGATGTGACTGACACCCCTTCTTTTTCAGCGATACTGCAAGAGCTTGCACCACATGTTGTTATTTGGGCGTTGATGAGTGCAACAGATGAACGAGAGCTAATAGAAAAAGGCTTGGATGTTCTGCTTTCTCAGTTGCCGGAAAAGAGCAAATTCATCTTCATCTCCACAGACGGTATTTTCGGAAGAGGGACAGGCTCTTATCGGGAACAAGATCATCCCGAGCCATTAGAAGAGAGAAATCAGTTAGCTGCTTATTCGAATGCCAAAATACGAGGGGAAGCACGCATTCGTGAGCGGCATCCCAATCATGTCATCGTGCGAGTGGGCCCGATCTATGGTCGCAATGCAGTTGGGAAATGGGATAAACGCGTAGCTTCGATGTATGCAGAGCTGGAAGCTGGCAGAGAAGTAAGCCGGTCAGGTAATTTGCACAAGACGTTTGTCCATGTGGAAGATGTGGGAAAGGCCATCCACGAATTGCTGCACAGCTCCTATCTTGGAACTCTTCATCTCGGTCCAGCAAAGAAAGAGAGTTATTATTCTTTTTACAAAAAGATGGCTCTGACATTAGGGCTGAATGCTGATGGTGTAAAAGAAGCCTTGTTAACAGAAGTGGAGGCGCTGGAACGAGGGATTCCGTTGGACACTTCGTTATGTACGAAAAAGGCGCATGAACTACTACAAACCCGTTTTCGTCAGGCGTGATGGGAAAACGCGAATGGAAACGATAACGATAAAGGAGAGTAGAGAACAATGAAAACAATCGGATTAATTGGCGGCATGAGCTGGGAGTCCTCCTTGGTCTACTATCGTTTGATCAATGAAACCGTCAAGGAGCGGCTGGGCGGTTTGCATTCGGCAAAAAGCATTATGTATTCTGTTGATTTTGCCGAGATCGAAGAAATGCAACGAGAAGGACGATGGGAAGAAGCCGGCGAGCGGATGGCGCTTGCGGCGAAAAGTCTGGAAGCGGCAGGAGCCGACCTGATTGTTCTCTGCACAAATACGATGCACAAGTTGGCGTATGCCATCGAAGAAGCTACTAGCCTGCCTTTTCTTCATATCGCGGATGCGACAGCGCAAGCGATCGCGAGCCACGGACATAAACGAGTGGCACTGCTTGCGACGCAGTTTACGATGGAGCAGGATTTCTATACAGGGCGTCTGCGTGATGTTCATGGATTAGAGGTATTGCTGCCGGATGAACAAGAACGAAAACTCGTCCATGAGATTATTTACAATGAGCTGTGTGTCGGGATCATTCGCGAAGAATCCAAACGTACCTACCAGGCGATTATTGAGCGATTGGTCAAGGAAGGCGCTGAGGCAGTCATCCTCGGTTGCACGGAAATCGGCCTATTGATCACAGCGCAGGATTGCACGGTCCCGGTATTTGATACGACTGCGATTCATGCAGAGGCGGCTGTAGAGGCTGCTTTGCAGTAGTTGATACGCTAAAACAAAAGACTGAGTTCATCCCATTTGCTATTGGAATGGATGACTCAGTCTTTTGTTTTGTGCAAACGTACATGTTTATAAAACCAATAAAACACAACTAAACACACATAAAAACAATCAATTTACGTTGTGTTCATATTCGCTTAATATTTCCCCCGTAAGATTGGTGTCGTAGGAACCAAGAAATGAACATTCCGCAAAGAGGAGAGGTTCTCATGAAGAAATGGCATTATCCTTTACTTGCATCCGTTCTATCAATCGCGTTTTTAGCAGGATGTGGACAAGCACCAGGGTCACAACCAAACACACAAACTTCCACAAAGGAAAGTACAAACGCCTCCGGAGAGATTACCGTTTATACAGCGCTGGAGGATGACCAGATCAAAACATATTTGGAATCCTTCAAAGCGAAATATCCAGATGTAAAGGTCAATATCGTCCGCGATTCCACAGGAATCATCACAGCAAAGCTGCTGGCGGAAAAAGACAATCCACAAGCAGACGTCGTATGGGGAACGGCAGCGACAAGCCTGCTTGTACTCGAACAGCAAGGCATGCTCGAAGGCTATTCGCCGAAAGGAATCGAGAAGGTATCCCCGGAGTTTAAGGATTCCAAGGTACCTGCAAGCTGGGTAGGAATCGATGCATGGGAGACTGCGATCGCAGTCAATACCAAGGAGCTGGAAAAACGCAATTTGCCAATCCCGCGTTCATACGAAGACCTGATCAAGCCGGAGTACAAAGGGCTGATCGTGATGCCGAATCCAGCGTCTTCTGGAACCGGGCTTCTCACCGTCAACGGAATCATGCAATTAAAAGGGGAGAAAGAAGGCTGGGCGTACCTCGACAAGCTGCATGAAAACATGGCGATCTACACGCATTCCGGCTCGAAGCCAGCGAAAATGGCCGCATCTGGCGAATATCCAATCGGCATTTCCTTTGGCTACCGTTCGATTACTGAGAAGAAAAAAGGCGCGCCCGTGGAAGTCGTCTTTCCAACAGAAGGCTCGGGTTGGGATGTAGAGGCGAATGCCTTGATCAAAAAGAGTCAGATCAAGCCAGAATCCAAGCTGTTCTTGGACTGGGCTATCTCGGATGAAGTCATGAAAGCCTACAACCAGAACTTCGCCATCGTCAGTGTCAAGCAAGAAGGCGCGACGCTCCCGGAAGGCTACGCAGTAGATCCGATCAAGCAATTAATCAAGCTCGACCTGAATCAAGCCGCACAAAATCGTGACAACGTCTTGGCGGAGTGGGAAAAACGATACGCGACCAAGAGTGAACCCAAGTAAGCAGTGAGGAGAACAGCATGACACAATCCTATCTATCCATTCAAGGGGTCAGTAAACGCTTTGGTTTGTTTGCCGCATTGGAGCACATTTCCATCGAAATTGACAAGAATGAATTTGTTTGTCTGCTCGGTCCCAGTGGCTGCGGTAAAACGACATTACTGAGAATGCTGGCTGGATTGGAACAGCCGACAACAGGCAAGATGATCTTGGGAGGCAGGGAGATTACTTCTCTGCCTCCTGCAAAAAGAAACATTGCGATGATGTTCCAATCTTACGCCTTGTTTCCCAATTTGACGGCTGCCGAAAACATTGCCTTTGGTCTGCAAGAAAAGAAGCTCGGGAAAAAAGAGATCGCAGCCAAAGTAGAAGAGGCGCTAGACATGGTTGATTTGTCTCATGCCGCCGCCAAATATCCCAGCCAGCTCTCAGGCGGTCAACAGCAGCGAATTGCCTTGGCGCGAGCGATTGCACTATCGCCGGATATCTTGCTTTTAGATGAACCATTATCAGCATTGGACGCAAAGGTAAGACAAAAGCTGCGCCGGGAGATTCGGCGTTTGCATGAGCAGTACGGCATGACTACCGTGATGGTCACCCATGACCAGGATGAGGCATTAACCATGGCTGACAAGATCGTCGTCATGGATCACGGCGAGGTCGTTCAGGTAGGTACACCCGAGGAGATCTATAACAGACCAGCGACTCCGTTTGTTGCTGATTTTATCGGAGCGATCAACTTTTTTGAGTACAGTCGCTTTGAGAATGCGCAATCTGATCCGAATCGCTTACTTGCGATCAGACCGGAGCATGTGCGGCTTTTGCAGCAAGAATCCGAATGCACCTTGCCTGCGACTATTTCCGAAATAGAATTTCGCGGTGCTTTTTATCGAATCTTTCTGGAGTGGCAAGAGGAAGGTCAGATAAAAAAAGAGCTTCTGACAATCGATTTAATAGCGGCCGAGGCACAAAGACTTGGAATTGCCCGAGGCAAAAAGGTGTGGCTGGAGTTTCCGCTGGAGAATTTGCTGTCATTTGAGCATGCGCCAACCATAGAGGGACAGGAGTGAGCAGCATGAAGGAAATGACATCGATCTTCGATGGAAAAGCCATACAAAAGTGGCTCATCGGCCTTGTCGTTCTTGGATTGTCAGCGAGTGTTCTGTTGCCACTTGGCCAG
The DNA here is from genome assembly GCF_023714195.1 of Brevibacillus sp. MER 51. NCBI lineage: Bacteria > Bacillati > Bacillota > Bacilli > Caryophanales > Paenibacillaceae > Brevibacillus > Brevibacillus sp. MER 51. The sequence continues at coordinate 79,064 of NZ_JAMAUS010000004.1, forward strand.
CTGTTTTCCAAAGCATTCTATAACAAGAACGGTCAGTTCATCGGCCTGGACAATTTCGTTACGTACTTTTCCACCCCAGCACTGGCAGGGTCGCTGAACAACACTTTGTATATTTCTGCGATGACCACGCTTATTGCAGTCACACTCGCTTTTCTATTCGCATATGCCTTGACGCGCAGCGGGATTCGCGGAAAACGAGTCTTTCGGGCTATCGCGCTGCTACCGCTGTTTGCACCCACGATGATGCACGGAATCGCCCTGACCTACCTTTTTGGGAATCAAGGGCTGATGACGACAGGAATCTTCGGGTTGCTCCCGTTCCAATGGGACATCGATCTGTACGGCCCTGTTGGGATAATTTTGGCGGAGATCGTCTATGTTTTCCCGCAAGCGTATTTGATTCTCGCCGTTTCCCTTGCTTTTGCCGACTATCAATTGTACGAAGCGGCGGATACGCTCGGGGCGAACCATTGGCGCAAGTTTTTTGTAGTGACGATTCCCAGTGTGAAATACGGTATCGTCAGCGCCTGCTTTGTCTGTTTTACTCTCTCGTTTACTGACTTCGGAGCACCAAAGGTTGTCGGTGGACAGTTTTCTGTACTGGCGACAGACGTCTACAAGCAGGTCATCGGTCAGCAAAATATGACGATGGGAGCAACGGTTGGGCTGCTATTGATCATTCCCGCTCTCGTGGCGTTTGTCGTGGACCGGATTGTTGAGCGGAAGCAACATGCGGCTGTTACAGCCAAGTCCAAACCGTATCGAATCAAGGAAAATCGTTTGCGCGACTTGTTTTACTCCGTTATTTGTGTGAGCGTCAGCGGATTTTTGCTGCTTCTCATGGCTGCAGTGGTACTGGCTTCTTTCATCAAAGTATGGCCGTATAATCTGACTTTTGGCTTGGATCATTACGACTTTTCCAATGTAGCCGGAGAAGGGATCGAGCCACTGTGGAACAGCATTCTCGTCGCCTTGCTGACGGCAGTGATCGGGACGGCGGTCACGTTTATTACGGCCTACACGATTGAAAAGTCCCAAGTGTGGAAGGGGCTTCGCCAAGCTGGATACTTCCTGTCGATTCTCCCGCTGGCATTGCCGGGGATGGTCATTGGGCTAGCGTACATTTTCTTCTTCAATAATCCATCGAATCCATTTCACGGCATGTACGGAACGATCTGGATTCTAATTTTGGCGAACGTCATTCATTTTTTCGCAGTCGGTTTTATTACAGCAACCAGCGCGTTGAAAAAGCTCGATCCCGAGTTCGAGCAGGCGGCAGAGTCCATGGGGATCTCGCAAACAAAGCTATTGTGGCGCGTCACGATTCCCGTCTGTATGCCAGCAATTGTCGAGATGGCGGTTTACTTTTTCATCAACTCGATGGTGACGATCTCGGCGGTTGTTTTTCTGTACGCAGCGGATTTCAAGTTGGCATCTGTCTCCATCGTCAACATGGATGACGCCGGGGATGTGGCTCCGGCAGCAGCGATGTCGGTATTGATCGTCTTCCTCAACATCCTCGCACGTGCTGGTGCAGAATGGATTGCATCCAAACTTCGCAAGCGGACAACAGGGTCCTACCAAGAGAAAGGTCAGGTGGCATAAAGCATGAAAGCAGTAGTATTTGATTGGGCGGGAACGATGGTAGATTACGGGTGTTTCGCTCCTTTGGCGGTCTTTTTACAGGTGTTCAAAAAACGGGGGATCGAGCTGACAGCAGCAGAAGCACGCGAGCCGATGGGGATGCTCAAGCGCGATCATATCCAGGCGCTGTGCAAAATGGAGCGGGTAGCAGCGCTGTGGCAAGAGCGTTACGGTCGACTTCCGAATGAAGCGGATGTGGACGAATTGTACGCTGACTTCGAACCGATGCTGATGGCTACGCTGCACGAGTATGCTACTCCTATACCGGGGGCAATCGAATTGGTAGGACGACTGCGTGAGCAAGGCATCAAAATCGGCTCAACTACAGGGTACACAAGGGAAATGATGAATGTTGTAGCAGCATCGGCCAAACAACAGGGCTACGAGCCGGACGTACTGATCACCCCAAGTGAAGTGCCTGCTGGACGTCCATATCCATGGATGTGCTATCAAAATGCGATCCTGCTGGACGTATATCCAATGAACGAGATGGTCAAGGTCGGTGATACGACGAGCGATATGAAAGAAGGCAGAAACGCCGGAATGTGGACCGTTGGCGTTCTGAAGGGTGGAAGCGAGCTCGGTCTGTCCTTGGAGGAAGTGACGAGCATGCCACAGGAAGAGCTGGATAAAAAACTTGCTATCGCAACAGAACGACTGATGGCGGCGGGCGCGCACTACGTAATCGAGGAGATTGGATGCTTGGACGAGGTGCTGAAAAAGATCGAGATGCGTCATGCAGGAGGAGAGAGACCATGAATCAGACAAGACCAACCGACAACCCGTACTTGTTGCTCACCCCCGGACCATTGACTACTTCCTCAACCGTCCGCGAGGCGATGCTGCGGGACTGGTGCACATGGGATCGTGATTACAATGAACTGGTACAGGCAATCCGCCAAAAGCTCGTCCGATTGGCAACCTCGCAGGTAGAAGATTATACGAGCGTCTTGATACAAGGCAGCGGGAGCTTTTGTGTGGAAGCGGTGATAAGCAGTGCGATTCCCGCAGACGGCAAGCTGCTCGTCCTGACGAATGGTGCATACGGGGATCGGATCGTGGAAATGGCACAAATTCATGGAATTGCAACGGAGGTCATTGATTTTGGCGAAGTGACAAAAGCCGATGCAGAGGTATTGGAGCAGAGACTAGCGGCGGATGCAACGATCACGCATGTGGCTGTCGTACACTCCGAAACGACTACGGGTATGCTCAATCCGATCAAAGAAATCGGTGAGGTCGCCAAGAAATACGGAAAAGTCTATATCGTAGATGCGATGAGTAGCTTCGGAGGCATTCCAATGGATGCAGCAGAGCTCTCGATCGACTTCCTGATCTCAAGCGCGAACAAATGCATCCAAGGCGTGCCTGGCTTTGGCTTTGTCATTGCGAAAACGTCTGCGCTCATCAAATGCAAAGGGTTTGCCCGTACGTTGTCCCTTGATTTGTACAGCCAGTGGAAGACGATGGAGGAGCAAAACGGAAAGTGGCGCTATACTTCTCCGACCCATGTCGTGCGAGCGTTTTATCAAGCACTGATAGAGCTTGAGGCTGAGGGCGGAGTGGAAAAACGGTACGAGCGTTACCAGCGCAATCAGCAGCTACTCGCAGAAGGCATGGATCGCATCGGTTTTCGCATCCTGTTGCCAAAAGAATCGCAATCGCCCTTCATCACGTCCTTTTATTATCCCGAAAGCGAGGCATTTACCTTCGCACAGCTGTATGAGCGGCTAAAGCAGGCAGGCTTTGTTATTTATCCGGGCAAAATCTCGCAAGCGGACACGTTTCGGATTGGCAATATCGGAGAGGTTTACCCAGAGGATATCGAGAGATTAATCACGGCAATGGAAAACAATCGTTTCTGGCTGGAGTAAATAAAGGGAGGCTATCGTGATGAAGGTGTTTTGCTTGGGTGGAGCGGGAAATATTTGTCGGGAAGCTGTGCTCGATCTCGTGATGCATTCGGATTTTGAGCAGATCACGATCGGTGATTTTAACGAACAAGAAGGTCGCAAGGTAATCGAGTGGCTGAATGATCCACGCGTAGATTTTGTTCCGGTAAACGTACGCGATCATGCGGATACGGTCCAAAAAATGCGCGGTTACGACATCGTAATGGACGGAACCACGATCACACTGAACGGCCTGTCTACTGCTGCAATTGCGGAGGCTGGCTGCCATGGCATCAATTTGAACGGTTTTGGGGAAGAAAACGCATCAGATGCGATCTTCCGCGACCATGGGAAGACCTGCCTTCCAGGCTTTGGCATGACACCTGGATTGACCCAAATGATGGCGATGCATGCAGCGAACCAGCTCGATGAAGTCGACGAAGTCCGCGTCAGCCACGGTTCCTTTCGCCCGATTGCCTTTTCCAAATCGATCACAGAGACGACGACCTATGAGTATGATCCAGACTTGCCAGGGCGCGTCGTCTATGAAAATGGGGAATTTATTCAAGTTCCGCCATTTGCTCGCCCACGCGAAATAAAGCTTCCCGAGCCGTATGGAAAAACCATTCAGTACATCATTCCTCATGCAGAAACGAAGACGCTGGCACAGGCTTTGTCTCCAAAAGGGGTAAAGCTGATCGAGGTACGGGGAACATGGCCGAAGCAAAACATGGAGCTGGTCAAAGCCCTCTACGATTATGGCTTTTTACGGAACGATCCCATCACGGTAGGCGAAACAAAGGTGGGAATCCTTGATTGTATCTCCCAATACCTCTACAATTCTAGGGAGGGAAAAGAGACGGAATTATACGGGTACTCTCTCCATGTCGAAGTAACAGGTACCAAGGACGGTCGGAAAGTAGGACACGTCCTGTACCATACACATCCGGCATCTGACGGCTCTGTAGCTGACTGGGCTGGGCTGCGCGCCTATACCCGCAACGTAGGAATCCCGCTGGCGATTGCTACTGAGCAGATCGCAAAAGGAAACGTAAAAGCTACTGGCGTCATTACTCCAGAAGAGGCATTCGATCCGGCAGTGATTTTTCACGAGCTGGCAAAACGTCAGATTTACATTCATGGAGAGAAGCTCGAAATGACGTAAAGTACGATATAGGGGGACATTCGGCGTGTCGTTGTTCGGGGAAGAGCGTAAGCAAATCATTTTGCAGTTGATCAATTCCAATGGCAAGGTGCGGACCAATGAACTGGTCGAAAAGCTGCAGGTTTCGTCTGAGTCGATCCGGAGGTATTTGGAAGAGCTGGAAGCGGAGAAAAAGCTGAAGCGCGTTTATGGCGGGGCAGTAAAGCTGACAGTGGAGCGCTCCGAGCCCTCTCATATTACCCGTGAAGTCTTGCGAGCGGAAGAAAAGAAACGGATTGGACGGTTGGCAGCAGACTTGGTGCAAGACAGCGATACCATTGTCATCGATGAAGGGACAACGCCTTTGCAGATGATCAGCTTTCTCGTCACGAAAAAAGATTTGACGATCCTCACTAGCTCGATCACGGCGCTGAATCGATTAATCGAGTACCAAAACAGTGGAATGCTTGCGGCAGATATCTACTTCCTGGGTGGAAAAGTGAGCGCCAAGCATCATCGGGTAAGCGGGACCTATGCAGAGAAGATGATGAAACAATTTTATGTGGACAAGGCGTTTATCGCGGCTGACGGCATCTTACTCCATAAAGGCTTGACCTGCTATGAGCCGGATCGAACAGAACTTGCCCGTTGTTTCATCGAAAATGCCAATGAAAGCATTGTGCTAGCGGACCACTCCAAGATCGGGGTTAGCACATTGTGCAAGATCGCAGATTTAGGAGAGGTCGACATTGTGATCAGCGATACGCCAGCACCAGCAGAATGGAATAAAGAACTCCAAGCAAAAAATGTAGCATGGATGGTAGCAGAGGAGTAGTAAGCAGGCCAGTGATTCCCCACGACAGGGAAGCTGGCCTGTTTGCTTCAGGAAGAATGGCGCAGCAAAAGTGGTAGCACATGCAGCAATCTCTCTCTGGTAAGGGCAGCGCCGCCATTCCATTTTTGCGCTTCTACAAAATAAACATACCCATTTTGAACGGCTGGCAGACTGTGCCACCTATCACTTTGCATCAATGCAGCAGCAGCCTGACGCGATTCGGGGTCTTCGGACAGCAGCATAAAGATCCGATTGCCCGCGTACAGGTGGATGTCCTTCTCTTGAATTTCGATAAAACCGTAGCCAGCTTGCATTACTTCCTGAATTTTATCCACCGGAGTAAAACCGTTTGGATGGTAGAGGGCGGAGGAAAGCCCGGAAGTGCCCATTACGAACAGACGCCCGCCATGCTCATGGATAAAGACGGATGCAGTCTCACCGGGCACAAGCTCGGAGCGGAGCTGATTCCACATGGTGGCAGCGTTCGTGTGGTATTTCCTGAGCCATTCCCGCGCCTCGTTCTTCTTCCCTAGCCAATCTCCGAGTGTATACAACCGTTCCTCCAGCGAAGCAAATGAATTAAACGTGAGTGTTGGGGCAATCTGGTTCATCTGCTTGTATTTGTCTTCCTCTGCGTTCGCGAAAATAATCAAATCTGGCTTCAATGCCGTCAAATGGTCAAAGTCAACGGGAAACGCAATATCCTTCATGTGTCTTACTCGGTCCCGGTAGATTGTTCGTTCTACCCAGGTAAAATTTCCGCCGACGATATTTTCCACATGGAGCGCGAGCAAATCATTAAATGTCTCCCCAATATAGACGATGCGTTGTGGGCGAAGGGGGATCTCTACCTCATGCCCTGTCCAGTCCTGCACGAGCTCCATGCGTTGAGTCAGCCTGGAATATTGCCTAGGCGTGTAACCGGTGGTCTTTCGAAAGCGACGATTAAAATAATACTCATCCGTGAAGCCGACCTGCGAGGCGATGTCCCGCAGTGAATCGTTCGAGCTTTTCAAGAGCTTTTTCGCATGATGAATACGCAGCGCTGTCAAATATTCCAAAGGCTTTTTACCCGTCAACTGGCGAAAGAGCTGTGTGTACTGCCACGACGGTACATTGGCCAGATCTGCCAACTGCTTGACCGTCATGTTCTCTTGATAATTTTGCTGGATATAACGAATGCTGTTCTCGACCTCTTTGCTCTTGTTGGGGATAAGGCTAGGAGAGAGATTTTGCTCCAGCAAAAATCCGATCAGCTTCTGGAACCGTAATTGCTGCCAAAAGCTGTCCATTTCAGAAGAAGTTGAACGCCCCAAGAGCAAAGCGTCACATAAGCGCAAGAGCTGGGCAGAGGGGTGAGCGGACAGCTCGATACGACCATCAAGCAGTTCGTATGGATAAGATAGGGGCCTATTGTCTGCATCGAACTGGATGATAGTAAACGAGATTTGGTAGCATTCAATCGCGCTGTCGTATAAGGATTCGATAGCAAAAGGAGTAGACGGTGAAAGCAAAAAACACTTTCCTGCCAAAGGTGAAAACGTTTGGTCGTGAATACGGACGCTGCCGTACCCTTTTGTGAAGAAGAGCAGGGAATGGAAGGGAGTGGCTGAAGGACTAGCTGTCCGCTCTACTTTACACAACTGAAAATGAAGGGAACCGAGCGGAGGATGAGGTGGTATAGAGTGAAGCATCGGTTTTGCCCTCCTTTTTGTGAGAATCATTATCATTTATTTTATCATTCGTATACAAAAGAAAGAAGCCTTTCAATCATTATTGAAAAGCTTCTCCTATTTCATTACTTCGCCAGGATTTCAGGAATCTTTTGCAGGAGCCATTCTCTTGTTGTCGCATCACTGCTAGATTTTTCGATGTCGATAAAGTAGACAGATCCGTTTTTAACAGCCGGAAGGTCTTTCCAGATGCGTGATTTTAGCAGATTCTGCGTTGATTTCTCAGCTTCCTCGCTCGGCGTATTCAGTATAAAGATACGATCTCCCGCTATTTCGGGCAAACGTTCCACGGAAATGAGCTCAAATCCTTTTTGTGCATGGAGTATTTCCTGAATGGGCGCGGTGGGCTTGAATCCGTTTGTATCGTAGAGCACTTGGGAAAGCCCTGTTCTAGCCATGACAAACAGCCGATCACCCGGATAATAGGTAAAGACAGAGGCGGTTTCCCCTTCTTTCATAGTGCCAGACTCCTTCAGCTTCTTCCACATCTCCTCCGATTTCCGTTTGTAATCAGCAAGCCATTTCCTAGCTACCTCCGGTTTCCCAAGAATATCACCGAGCTGGGTCATCCGCTCTTCCAACGGCGCGAATGTATCAAAAATGACGGTAGGAGCGATTTTGGCTAGCTGTTCATATTCTTTTTCCTCCGTATTTGCGTTGATAATCAGGTCGGGCTGTAATTCCAGGACCTTTTCGAGATTAATGGGAAAACCGACATTCTCGACATCATGGAGTTGGTCCTCAAAGATTTGGTTGGAATACCCGAATCCCCCAATCGGCTTCACGCCCAGCGCGAGAATATCGCCAAATGTCTCACCGGAATAGATGATTCGTGCAGGGGAGACCGGGATGTTGCCTGCATGCCCGAGATAATCCGTATAGGGACGCGTCTGGTTTTTCTGACTTGCTTCACTGCTCGCGGAGCTCGTTGCTTGCGAAGCAGATGGACTGCATCCGATGAGCAAGCTACCAGCCAGCACGAAGATTCCTAGCGTTCCGCTTATGTTGCGCATGTGTTTCATTTCTATTTTCCTCCAGTATTCGTTTGAATCTGTTTGCTATCACTGATAATCATTATCATATACAGCTTACCAGCTCAATGGACAAACGTCAGATACCCTTCATTGATTTTGTGCAAAGGGAAGGGTTTCACACGGACGGTTGTGGAGTTTGGACAAAAAATAATGGAGAAAATGCATTGTCAGATAGAGTGGAAACAAATATGATCAGGATGCAAAAGGTGAGAATGAGTATCAATTGGATAATCATCAACAGATGCGAGAGAGGGTAGAAAGATGGTCAGAACGGTTCGGAATGCAGGATTGGCATGGATGGCATTATTATTGATCATGATGCTCGTGTTAACTGCGTGTGCAGAAAAAGCAGCGGAGCCAACATCCACTGAGCAGAAAGCAACGACTGAGAACACCGCTGTGAAAACCAAAGTGGTGAAGGACGCCTATGGCGATGTAGAAATTCCGATAAAGCCAGAGCGGGTAGCGGCGATTTATCAGGAGGACTTTTTGACAGCATTGGGTGTGACTCCGGTTGTCCAGTGGTATCACCCGGCGTGGGGCAAACAGGATTACCTCGGGCTGGACGTGCCGCTTTTTGATATTACAGGAAGTATGGAAGCGTTGCTTGCAGCCAATCCGGATATCATCATTGTGGATGGCTACGCTGATCCCAAGAAATACGAGGAATTCAGCAAGGTAGCCCCTACGTACAAGCTGCCGGATGAACTCCGTAACGACACGATTGGAAGACTCAAGAAAATCGCCGAGGTGTTAGGCGTTCCAGAAAAAGCAGACGAAGCGATCCAAAAGTACAATGAGAAAATAGCGGATACCAAGGCGAAGCTGGAAAAGGCGATTGGCAATGAAACGGTGGCCGTCATTCGTTTGAACGTGGGGAATAAGCCGAATTTGGCCCTCTTCGGAGATGGCAATGTTTACACAGGCATGCTCTACAAGGAGTTGGGACTTACTCCGTATTCCGCTGCCAAAAATCAGGAAACACACGTGGTATTATCAGAAGAAGCCATCCCGGCTATCGATGCAGACCATATCATTGTGTTCCCGTCGAATGGCACGTGGACTTCCGAAGAAAACAAGGATGCACTCAAGATTTTGGAGAGCCCCATCTGGAAATCCGTTCCTGCGGTAAAAAAAGGTCATGTCTACCCAATGGAGCGAACGCATTGGCAATCTGGTGCCATTCTGGCCAATATGAAGAAGGCAGACGATTTGGTCAAAGCGATTGTAAAGTAATGAGTTTAGTAGAGAAAGCGCGTCATATCAGTTGATGCGCTTTCTTTTTCATTTCCGGAGCTTGTAGTCGGGATGTTTACTCATTATAATAGAAATGATAATCATTCTCACGATAAGGGTGAGGGAGATGAATAACGAAGCAACCGGGGCCAAGCTATCTCCACCATCATTCTTTGCTATGACGGCCATCCAAAAAGTAAATGTGGAAAGATGGCAGGACTATCAAGAGCCGGAGGACTACACGATGATTGTAGCAACAGACGGAGAAGGGCACATGGAAATCGAATCGTCGACATATCGGTTCACTCGGGAGCGATGCTGGATTGCAGCACCGTGTCAGAACGTTCGGATCAGTTGCACCAGTCATGTTCTCGACTACTATTATCTGACTTTTCGTGTCGTCCACACGGGAGTTCCGACGCAGGAACAAGCTTCCGAGGCTTTTTTCTGTATGGGGGAGTTGACCTGCACGCCTTTTTCTCGTGTCGTTGAATCGATTGCAGAGATTTACAAGCATCGCGATGCCACAGAGTCGCTGCAACGATTTTATAATCACGTGCGCTTTGAGGAATTGCTATGCGTTTTGGCCCAGCAAAATGTGCCAGGCAAAACAAGTTTGGACCCGAGGAGAGCAGTTGAACGTTCGATTGCGTATGTAGAGGAGCACTATCAAGAGCCGCTGACCGTAGACCAGCTAGCACAGGAAGCGAACGTTCCACGTTGGCGATATACGCAGCTCTTCAAGGAAATGACGGGAGAAATACCGCTCGATTACATGAATCAATTGCGGATCAATCGGGCGAAGCAACTCCTGCTCATGACAGGTGATCGGATCAACGAGATTGCCCAAAACGTCGGATTCAACAGCGAATATTATTTCAATCGTCGTTTTAAACAGAGTGTAGGGCTTGCGCCAGGAAAATACCGCAACATTCATCGGGATGATTTACGAGTCGTCTCTCTTTATATGGAGGATTATTTGCTGGCTCTTGGCATTCGACCCGTCGTTCAATGGGCGCATACATATTGGGGGCAGCAAGCTACTTGGGCCTGCATGATGTACCGGCGTACGATGTGCTGACCGATGACGTGCAGCTATTGTCCAGTCGTGCCCCAGATGTCATTATGCTTCGGGAGTGTACAGGCTGGAAGGCGGATGTGTATGACCAATGTTCCCGGATTGCCTTTACATGCGTAATTCGGCAGTTCGGTCCTGAGTGGCGAAAAACATTGCGCACCCTCGGTGATCGGTTGGGCCGAAGTGAATTGGCAGAGCGGTCAATCGAGCAGTATGAACAAAAAGTAAAAGCTGCAAAAAATGGAATAGGACGCAGTCTCAAAGGGCAGAAGGTAGCCTTCTTGCGCATCTCGGCCGATCAAATCCTCGTAGAGAAAAACTACACATCGCAGGTGTTGTTTCAAGATTTGGAAATGGAGCCGGCCCCGCTCGTAAAAAAACAATTTGCCAAGCAAGGGAGAGAAGGGGTGTCGTGGGAAGAGCTGTCTACACTGGATGCTGATCATATCTTTTTCGCCTTTGACAAGTGGCATGACGGAAAACCAGGTGCCGAACAGCTTCAACTCGACCATCCCGTGTGGCAAGCGCTTCCCGCTGTCCAAAAAAAGCGGGCGTACCAGGTGGATTTCATGACCTGGATGAATCACGGTGTGATCGCCAACGGGAAAAAGGTCGACGAAGTCCTTAAAGTATTAGCGTAAATGTACAAAGACAAGTTCGCGATTGTCCATTGACACTGTTTTCACGCATCGCCTAAAATCATTATGTGATAATAAGAATCAATATCACTATTAGCAACTCAGCTCCAAACTAACGAAAAAAGGTGGCACGTATGAGTCAACACGCACATTCCCTGAAAGAGGGGAATAACGGAAAGCCGGTTGCGTTTCGCTCTCGCCCTTGGGCAGCGACACTCATTTTGACCGGCGGAGTATTCGCATTAATATTGGGGATGTTTTTGTCTGTGTCATTTGGAGCAGCCGACATTCACTTTGCTGTCGTATGGGAAGCTATTTTTCAATTTAATCCAGATATTACCCAACACCAAATTATTCAGGAGATTCGTTTGCCGCGTCTGCTCGGCGGTGCAATGGTCGGGGCCAGCCTCGCTGTTGCAGGTGCCATCATGCAAGGGATGACACGAAACCCGTTGGCGGATTCTGGGCTGCTTGGTTTGAATGCAGGTGCCGGATTTGTTTTGGCTCTCTGCTTCGCTTTTTTCCCGGGTCTGCCGTTCATGTACCTGATTCTCTACAGCTTTTTGGGTGCTGGCGTAGGGGCAGGTATGGTCTACGGGATTGGCTCCTTGGCAAAAGGCGGTTTGACTCCGGTACGCCTCGTTTTAGCGGGTGCCGCATTGACCGCACTATTGTCCGCGTTAAGCGAAGGGATTGCGCTTTACTTTAAAATTGGACAAGATTTGGCCTTCTGGTATGCAGGCGGTGTGGCGGGAACCAAATGGTTTCAGCTTGAAGTCATGTTTCCATGGATTGTCGCAGCTCTTATTGGGGCGATGATGTTGTCGCGTTCCATCACGATGCTCAGTCTTGGAGAAGATGTAGCGAAAGGATTGGGACAGCGCACGGCGTTGGTCAAACTGGCAGGCATGATCATCGTCCTGATTTTGGCTGGATCTGCAGTCGCCGTTGTTGGGGCTGTAGGCTTTGTTGGATTGATCGTTCCGCATTTGACCCGCTTTTTGGTTGGGGTTGATTATCGATGGATTATTCCTTGCTCTGCAATTTTGGGCAGCTTGCTCGTCGTTTTCGCCGATTTGGCCGCAAGAATGGTAAATCCACCGTATGAGACGCCGTTAGGGGCACTTATTGCGCTAATTGGTGTACCGTTCTTCCTTTACTTGGCGCGTAAAGAAAGAAGGGAGATGTAATGATGCAGCAAATGCTTTCCCAATACCAAACCCGCAAAAGAAATAAAGCCTTTGCGGTTATGACGATACTCGCTATCCTCATATTCATCGCGTTTATCATCAGTATGAACACAGGCTATATCCGGTTGTCACCAAGCGATCTTCTGATGACGCTAATCGGTTCTGGAACAGACAAACAAAGCCTGATCTTGTTCGAATTCCGCTTGCCGCGGATTGTGATTTCCCTCCTGATCGGGGCAGGACTTGCCGTATCCGGGTGTATTATTCAAGGAATTTCCCGCAATGCGTTGGCTGAACCTGGTATTTTGGGGATCAACGCTGGTGCTGGCTTGATGGTGATGCTGTTCATTTCGTTTTATCCATCGACGTCTGCAGCACCTGTTTTTTTGCTGCCAGTGTTGGCGTTGCTCGGAGCCAGCGTGACAGCAGCGCTGATCTTCGCATTGTCTTATAAAAGACACAAGGGATTGTCTCCGACCCGTATCGTATTGACGGGGATTGCCGTGGCGGCCGGGATGAGTGCCGCGATGATCGTCTTGACGCTGAAGCTGAGCCCGGACAAGTACCAGTTTGTGGCGACTTGGCTCGCAGGTAGTATCTGGGGGACCAACTGGAAGTTCGTTCTTTCGCTCTTGCCCTGGATCGCCATTTTAATCCCCTATGTTTTTTACAAAGCACGTGTTATGAATGTGCTCAATTTGGGAGAAGAGTTGGCGAAAGGCTTGGGTGCACCCGTTGCCAAAGAGCAATTGAAGCTGCTGGCTGCCGCAGTCGGGCTTGCCGCTTCCTGCGTGGCAGTGAGTGGAGGCATCGGTTTTGTCGGGTTGATCGGTCCGCATTTGGCTCGCAGATTAGTAGGGCCAAAGCATGAGATGCTTTTGCCTACATCAGCGCTGACGGGTGCGCTACTGGTCATCGTGGCGGATACTATCGGGCGCTGGATCATGCAGCCGTCAGAGATTCCGACTGGTATTGTTGTAGCGGTTATCGGTGCACCGTATTTCTTGTACTTGCTGGCACGTTCAAAAGCATAGTTTCGCAAAGGGTGGATATAGCGAGCGTTTTCCCCGTCTGTTTACGAGGGAGACGCTCGTTTTTGTATTTGGTGAAGTAGAGATGAGGCAATTTGGGAATTGAAAAGAGGGAAATGTTGGAGGACAATGGGGAGGAGAAGCAACCGCCTTGTGTTTGTTATAATAACAGCATGAGCATGTATCGGGACGAGAAGGAGTAAAGGCATATGATCGATCGATTAGACCACTTGGTTTTGACGGTAAAAGACATCGAGGCAACCTGTCACTTTTACGAAAAAGTCCTGGGTATGAAGGCAGTTACCTTTGGCGATGGCAGGAGGGCTCTGCACTTCGGCCAGCAAAAAATCAATTTGCATCAAATCGGACAAGAATGGGAGCCAAAAGCGATGCATCCAGTCGCAGGCTCCGCTGATTTGTGTCTTATCACATCCCTTCCGCTGGAGAAAGTCATCCAGCATATTCATGCATGCGGCGTCCATTTGGTGGAAGGACCTGTTCTAAAAACAGGGGCTATCGGGCCGATGCGTTCGGTGTATTTTCGTGACCCGGATCAAAATTTAATCGAGGTCTCTCAGTACTTGTACTTGCCACAGGAATCAGGGGAGGATTCCCTTGCTCCTGCCATCAGGGAGATTTCAAAGAGATTGCAAGAACGTGAACGTGGGACGAGCGGCGCGTACAGTGTCTTGCTTCCGCTCGTCAAAATGGCTGACAATCAGCTCGGCATTTTATTTGAAAAAAGAGCTAGTACGATGCGGCGACAGGCGAACGAGGTTTGTTTTCCGGGAGGGCGAGCTGAGAAGAGCGACGAATCACGTTGGGCGACCGCTGCTCGGGAAACAAGCGAGGAGCTGGGGATTCCACTTGATCGGATTCATTATGTAGGCGAGCTCGATCAGGTGATTGGGCCAGGCTCCTCTATCATCACGCCCTTTATTGGATACGTGGAAGGAATTCGAGATATGGAGCCGAACCCAGACGAGGTCGGAGAGGTCTTTATCCTTCCACTCGATCGTCTGTTGGCAACACAGCCAGCGAAGTATCTTTCCTCTGTTATGACCGAGCCCGAAGAGGATTTTCCTTATCATCTGATCCCGGGTGGCAAGCGATATCCGTGGAAAATAGGGACAGTCGAGCATTTGTTTTACGAGGTGGACGGGCGTGTCATCTGGGGGTTAACTGCCCGGGTGTTGGCTCAGTTTCTCGAATGGATTCACAACGACGACCAAGCAACGAGTAAACAATAAAAGCGGTTATTCAAAAAGTGGAGGAGTGAAAAAACGATGTGGACAAACAATCCGATCACTTCGCGTTTACATTTGAAATGGCCGATTATTCAGGCGCCAATGGCAGGGGGAGCGACCACACCTGCCCTGGTAGCTGCTGTCTCAGAAGCAGGGGGACTCGGGACGCTCGGTGCCGCATATATGTCTCCTGAGCAAATTCGTGAGGCGATCAAGTCCATTCGGGCGTTAACGGACAAACCGTTTGGCGTGAATCTGTTTATTCCCGAAGATTTCGATGCCGACCAGCCAATCGCAGAAGGCGTTGCTCAGGCAATGAATGATGTGCGAGCTCGATTGGGCATTCCGCTTAACCCGCAGGTGACGCAATTTACAGAGCCGTTTGCTGAGCAGATGGCTGTCGTCCTGGAGGAACAGCCCTCCGTTTTCAGCTTTACCTTTGGTGTTCTGGATCATCGCTTGATGGCAGAGCTGAAGCAGCGGGGAATTACTGTCATTGGAACAGCGACAACCGTTCGCGAAGCGATTGCATTGGAAGCGAGTGGAGTCGATATGATTGCCGCCCAAGGCAGTGAGGCAGGCGGGCACCGTGGTTCCTTTTTGCCGGATTCACCAAGCAATATGATTGGAACAATGGCGCTCGTCCCGCAAGTCGTGGATCGGGTCAAGATTCCCGTAATCGCGGCTGGTGGGATCATGGACGGGCGAGGGATCGCAGCAGCACTTGCGCTCGGGGCACAGGCAGTGCAGCTTGGAACGGCTTTTCTGACGTGCAAGGAGAGCGGAGCACATGCCCTGCACAAGAAAGCTATTTTGGAGACGAGCGAAGAGTCCATTGTGATGACACGTGCTTTCTCTGGAAAATGGGCAAGGGGCATTCAAAATGAATTTATGACTACGATCGCTCCACTTGATCACGAGCTCCCGACCTATCCGGTGCAAAATGCTCTGACGAAAGACATTCGAGCCGCAGCGGGCAAGCAGCAGCAAATTGCGTACATGTCGATGTGGGCGGGGCAGGCAGCTCCACTCAGTCAGGAAATCAGCGCGAGTGAGCTCGTTGAAAAGCTGGCGGCGGAGACGACGAGAATTTGCAGCAATCTGGGGCAACCCCAGTAGAATAAATGCGCAAATAAAGTCACGCCAAAGACGGAGGAAATCAAATTGAACCAGGAATACGCTCTCAAGGGGAAACTTGTCGCAGATGGACAGGAATTGCATGATGGTCTCGTAGTCGTGGGAAATGGAACGATCATCTATGCAGGCAAGGCTGATGAGTATGGAAAAGCTTTGCCAGATCATGTGGTGACAGTAGAGGATGGGTGGATTTGTCCCGGATTTGTCGATATGCATATGCATGGGATTGACGGATACGACACGATGGACGGGACGCCGGAATCACTTCAGGCCATCTCGACTGCACTCGCGCGACATGGGGTGACGTCTTTTTTGGCGACGACGATGACGGCTCCTTATGCTCAATTGGAGCAAGTGCTGGTAAACATCGCGCAGAACAGCAGGGAAGGGCTTCCGGGGGCACAATCGATCGGCATCCATCTGGAAGGTCCGTGGATCAACCCTCGTTACAAGGGGGCGCAAAAAGAAGAAAACATCGCGATACCCAAGCTCGATGCAGTGCAAAAGCTATACGAGCTATCAGAAGGTCTGATCAAGGTCGTGACGATTGCGCCAGAACAACCGGAAGCGCTTGAAGCGATTGCCTGGTTAAAAGAACGCGATGTCATCGTATCTGCTGGACATACAGGAGCTACGTTCGCCCAAGCGACAGAAGCGGTAGATGCGGGCGTGCGCCATTTTACCCATTGCTTCAATGCCATGACAGGGCTGCATCATCGGGAGCCAGGTGTAGTCGGTGCCGCGATGTATCATGAGCAGTTGAGCACAGAGCTGATCGCAGATGGAATCCATGTGCATCCAGCAGTCATGAAGATTTTGTATCGGGTCAAAACAGCTGAACGGCTCGCTCTCGTCAGTGATTCCATGCGGGCAGCCGCGATGGGCGAAGGGACTTATGACCTTGGGGGACAAGAGGTTCACGTCCAAGACAATCAGGCAAAGCTCGCAGATGGAACCCTTGCTGGAAGTATCCTGACGCTGAATCGAGCAGTTGGCAATATGGTGATGCTGAGCGGTGTCTCCTTGCCAGATGCAGTGGATATGGCTTCCCTGACACCAGCAAGCATCCTTGGCTTTGGCGAGCGAAAAGGACGGTTGGCGGCAGGGTATGATGCGGATATTACGGTATTGAATACACAATTTGACGTGATCATGACTTTTGTAGCAGGTAAAGAAGTTTATCACCAGTCAAAATAGTTTCTTAATAGAAAAAAGCAGTCCAAGGTCGCTCTTGGATTGCTTTTTTGGCATGAAAGAATAAAGATGTCCCCCGAACGGTTGTGGTCGGGGCGGAGGCCGAAGCGTAGACTGGAAATGCACTTCTTCCCTCTCCACAGCTCCTCCTTACATCTGCTGCTGCAACGCATCCGGTTGAAACCAGATTTTATGAAAGTCCAACCACCCCGACGAATTGATCGAGACACCGCGTAGTGACTTGTGGAACGACGTAAGAGTCTTTTTCTGAACCAAATACAGGACAGCATAATTTTCCTTGATCATGGCTTCGATTCTGGCGAGATGGCGTTCCCGAGCAAGCCGATCTGGCTCCTGAAACGTCAAGCGAATCTCCTTGTTGATAGCCAAAGCCAACGATTCATCAAATGCGGGGAGAAAGTAATTTCTTTGCAAATACATTTCCAGCTCGCTGATTTGATCGCTGCTAAACACATTGCCGTACAGCTGGCAGTCATGTTCGGGCAAACATTCGCGATTCGAAAATTCCCATGGTTCTCTCACATCGACTTCCAGATGTATGCCATAATTGCCGCATCGTTGTTGAATCCATAGCGCATCCTCTTCATGGTAGGCTGTGGTCACGAGTCGGAGTGTTTCTCCCTGATAGCCGCTTTCCTGTAGCAGGGACATGATTTTCGCATGGCAGAGCTGCTCGTTCTCTCTCGCTCTTACCTCCCTTAAAACAGGGTGATATGTGCGGAAGCCTTTTGCCGGGTAGATGCGATCACCGCCCAAATCGGAAATCATTTGATCCCGATCAATCAGCTGATCAAGCGCTTGACGGAACTTGAAATGATTGTGCGGACCCCTCTTCCACTGGTTAAAAACAAGCAAATTACAGCAGGAAAAAAATGCCTCCGTATCGTACCAGTCCTGACCCCCCTGAATGACTGCTTCCTTCAATGCTAGTGCTTTCGACTGAACCCCGTGCGACACCATCACAGACGCCCAATTTGGTTCTTTTAGGCGACCCATGTCCAACTCGGGGAAGATCAAAATTTCCACACGATCCAACTGCGGTCTCCCCAGAAAATGAGCAGGAAATGCCTCAAGAATACAGATCCCCTCGTTAAGGCGGACCAGTTGAAAGGGGCCTGTTCCGATTGGCTTTTCTCCAAAACCTTTCTCATCCTGCTGAACGATTTCTTCTGGAACAATGCTTGCGGGTATCGTCGCCAACAGCCTCAGAAGCAAGTAATTCGGTTCTTTAAGCAGGATGCGCACGGTTCTGTCATCAATGGCGATGAGCTGATCTATATCACGAAACATCCAGCTTGCCTCAAACGTGTCTGGATGCAAACGAAGCCGATTCAGGGAAAAAACAACATCATGAGCAGTCAGTTCCCGTCCGTGATGAAACTGCACGTTCTTTTTTAAATAAAAGGTCCATGCTGTTGCATCTGGACTGCTTTCCCACGAGTGAGCGATAGACGGCAAAATAGACCGACTGTTCTGATCATAATGGACGAGTGTATTGAAAATTTGTCCCGCGAGATGTGCATCGAAGTGGTAGTAAACCAGACCAGGGTCCAGCGTCACAATCGTGCGGTATACCGGAAAGCGGATGATATCTTGGGTACGATTCGATACCGAGTAGCTGGAGAAACCCATTCCTTCCGAGAGCCAATCCATGATCTGGTCTTTGACGGCTGCTTTGCCGTAGCGATTCATGAGCTCCATCGCTTCTTTGACGTCGCCTTTGTCTATCTGCAGCTTGACCTCGGCGAGGAGGATTTCATCGGAATCAGCATAAAGCGTCATGACCGAGACATTGCCACGTCCGCGTCCCGCCTTCCATTCGACCCAAGCCAGATCGACTAGCTTACGGACAATCAGCTTGGCGTAGCGAGGCGTACAGTGCCAAATTCCTGCCAGCTTTTCGATGGTGACAGGGAACGGTTTCCCGATTTCTTCTTGATGAAAAAACGAACGAAGCTCCAGAAAATGCAGAACGGTAACCATGCTGGCCCCCATTTCTCAAATAAAATACATACTTAAAAAGGTGATCGGATTCACTCAAACCGAACCCTTTTTCCCCTTTTTCTAGTTCCATATACTGAAGATAACACGAGAGATAACAAACGGGAATGGGAAAGAGAGATGGGGAGAATGAGATTTCATCCGGTGGCATGGGGTGTCATTATCGGAACATTTTTGTCACGCACTGGTTTTTTTATGACGCTTCCGTTTTTGGGAATTTATTTAGGAAAGGTAAAAGGAATTGATCCTGCGATCGTTGGTTCGATCCTCGCACTCAGCTTGCTGGTTGGAACAATAAGCAGCTTTGCTGGGGGAGCACTGTCAGATCGATTGGGCAGATATCCAGTGATGATCACTGCGATGGGAGCTTGGAGCATCGTCTTGATCGGATACGTTTTTGCGACGGAGACGTGGATGTTCTTTGTTCTAAGTGCTTGTAACGGTCTTTTTCGAAACGTTTTTGAGCCAACAGCCCGTGCCCTGCTGGCGGATGTCACGTCGGATGATCAGCGGGCAGCTGTTTTCAACGCCAGGTATTTCGCGATCAACCTGGGTGGAGCAATCGGTCCGTTAATCGGTCTGCAGCTGGGAGCCGGAAGCACATCCTTGTTGCCGTTCCTTGTTACAGCCATCATTTTTGCCGTGTACGCAGCTGTGCTGGTGGTATTTATGATCATATTCAAGGAACAGTGGAAGAAGGATATGGCTGCTAATCCGGTCACCATGAATCAGATGGCACGCATTGTATTTACGGACAAAGTATTTCTTTACTTGCTGCTCGGGAATTTGTTCGTTGCCGGTGCCTATTCGCATCTGGACACCACACTCTCCCTGTACATTGGGCATGATCGGATAGAGGCGTATTCCTTTTTATTTGTAGTGAACACCATCTCCGTTTTAGCGCTTCAATATCCGCTCGCCAAGTTTATGAAGCGGTACTCCTCAATGACTGCATTGAAGCTGGGCTGTCTATTGTTTGGGCTGGGGCTGTTCGGTTTCGGGCTATTTACGAATTTGTTTTGGCTCTCTGTGTCGATGGTGGTGTTTACGATCGGTGAAATCTTGTGCTTTGTCGTTGGAGATATCCTGATCGGGGAGATTGCTCCTCAGCATTTGCGTGGAGCGTATTACGGCGCCAGCGGCTTTGCCTTCCTTGGACAGAGTGTTTGTGCGTGGATTGGTGGCGTGTTGCTCCAGGTACTCGGATTTGGACAAGGGTCGCTCATCTTCGCGATCCTCATGCTGTTGACCTTTATCGCGCTTCCGTTCTATCAACGCGGCCAGTATTTATGGGAACAGCAGCAACAGCAAAGAAAAAGCTGCGAAAAATCTTCTCAAGCTATCATTTGAATAGGGTGCAAAACATCGAAAAGAAGCACGCTGTTGACGCATGCTTCTTTTTCTTTTTTCTATATCCAACTGACTAGTTGTTCTTTTGAATGACTCCCCACATGTTTCCGCTCGGGTCAAAAAACTTGAGCACCCATCCGAAGCCATCGTTTTGGTAGTGGGTAATCGAGACTTCATGGGCCTGCAAATAATCATGGAGTGCATGGACATCGGATGTGGTGTACAAAAAGACAGGCATGGGTTGATGATGAACGGTAAAGGTTGTGGACGTCTGCTCATCGGTTTCCCATATCATCAAGGTGGGTCCCGCAGACAGGGCAAGAAAAGCGGAAGTACGATACCGCGCCTGCAAGGAAAAGCCAAGGTGATTGCAGTACCAGAAAATGGCCTCTTCCAAATTTTTTACGGGAACTTGTACGTGAAGCAACGATTCCAAATGTGCCATGATCTATCATTCCCCTCTCCATTCTTATTCTTTATATTGCCAGAATCCCCCATCTTTCGTTATCATTTTTTGAGAGGAAAGATAGGGGAGGCCATGACATGGGACAGGTAGAACGGGAAAGAGGTCTGAAAAAAGGCACGATCCTGCAAAAAGCTTATCGGATCAAAAAGACCATTTCCACAAGTGAGCTGTCGATTGTGTATGTGGTCTACCATATGAAAAGCAAGCGGACACTTATTCTCAAAGAGTTTTTCCCTCAAGCATTGGCGATGCGAGATTTGGATCACGTGAAGGTCATTTGTCGCAGACCAACGTTAAAAAACAAATTCGACATGCTGCTAGACAGCTTTTGGCAAGAGGCGTCCCTGCACAAGGAACTGAATCATCCCAATATCATCGGATACATCGACCATTTTGCGGAAAATGGCACAGGTTATCTCGTCGTGGACTATTGCAAAGGAAAGACGCTGGATGAGTATGTACTCGCCCAAACTGAGCTTGATCTGGGAGCATTTTTGCATCAGACGGTACTTCCGGTATTTGACGGATTAGACTATTTGCACAAAAAAGGCATTATTCATCGCGATATCAAGCCCCAAAATATCCTGGTCATTGAAGCTGGCCATCCTGTGCTGATCGATTTTGGCTCCGCGATCTACTTCGAGAGTGATGAACCCAAGCCGATTGTGACGACAGAAGGATATTCACCGCTTGAGTTTTACTCGGGTCAATCCAAGCAAGGAGTAGTCTCCGATATTTACAGCCTGGCTGCCACCCTGTATTACTGTCTGACCAAAGAGCGTCCCGTTGATGTGGCGGCAAGAGTCATTGAG
This sequence comes from Brevibacillus sp. MER 51, assembly GCF_023714195.1. Taxonomy (NCBI): domain Bacteria; kingdom Bacillati; phylum Bacillota; class Bacilli; order Caryophanales; family Paenibacillaceae; genus Brevibacillus; species Brevibacillus sp. MER 51. Next base: position 100,747 of record NZ_JAMAUS010000004.1, read on the forward strand.
GATACCTTGCCAGCGATTCGAACACGGAACCCTGATGTTCCGCTGCTGCTGGCGAATGTCATTATGTGGGGATTGGCCGTCGACTCGAAAAAAAGATGCCCCACCCTCAAGCTGTTTGCGACAGCGATTCGTGCAGAGCATCTGATTTGGAAGGGAAAGGCGCTTCTCTCTTAGGAAGCTTCCTCATTAGACGACGATTTCTTAAAGCGAATTTCGATCTCGGTCATCCGATCCTCAAAGGTCACATACACCTTGTCGTTGTAATGGAGGACGAGCTTTTTATGTCGGGGCATGGTTTCCTTGCCCCGTTCAATTGTGCAGTGACTATGATTGACCAAGAGGAGCGTCTGATTTTTTCCCGGCTGGAAGTAAATCTTCTGCGCTTCGGGCAAATGCTCATTCACATCCAAACTGGTGAACAGCTCCTGCAACGTGATCCGCTGCTTCTTGCCAAAGGAGGCGAGAGGCCAAAACTTGACAGGGATGTCATTGCCGCTTGCCGTGTGCAGGAAATAACCCTCCAGGCGACCCACAAACGCAGGCTTGGGACGTGTAAGCAAGTAAACACCGTAGCCAATCGCAGCTACGAGCAACACAATCATGCCGATGGTGATGTAGCGATCCCATACCGAGTGTACGGTAATGACCAGTGGGCCTGTGACACTTGCTCCTTCTGCATCTGTGGCGGTGATGGTGATTTCTGATGTACCGCTTTTCTCGGGTGTCAGCTTCAGAGCCGCGTCTTGAATCGTAGCAACAAATCGTTCTTCGGGATCAGCGGTGACGATGGTATAGGTCAGCTTGTCGTTATTGGCGTCCGTGAAGAACGAACCCAGATCGATAGCCTGCTCACCGTTTTCCTTCTCGATTGTCAAGGTATTGACCGAAGCAGCAACTGGGGAGATATTCGTAATGTCATAAACGCTCGTAGCCGTTTCGCGATAAAAGTCCGGGCCGTTCATAAAGATTTTCCACTGGTACTTGCCCGTGTGAGGGAAGACGTAGTCGACCGTAAAGCTATCGCCAAGATTCTTCATCGGGACCTTTTCTTCTTTTTTCCCCACGAGATCGTTTACGATCAGTTCTGCTTGCATGGATGCGTACACATCCTTGTCATCCAGTCGTCCCTCCAGATGGTTCAGATAGGTAGTAAACGTGGCAGGATTCCCCTTGATAACAGGTTCAGGCTTGACCTCTACACCAGCCATCAAGCTGTAATTCCCCAGTAAGTTGATCTTCACCAAATCCCCGGGTTTGCCCCTAAATTTAACGAGATAGTTCCCCTTCTTCGGCTTTTCTATTTTCATCAGCGAGTATTTTTTTGATTTCATAAAATGGACATTCTGCGATTGATAGTACACTTGCGATTCCAACAGCGGATTGTTGGACAACAGGATGATGTTCGCTTCCTGCATGCTGGAGTTAGGAATGGTTACGGTCACTTCCTGCAAGCCGCCGGTCGCTGTCATGGCTGCCACCGAAACGAGCTGAGATTGAATATGCTTGGCAAAAATCTGATTGAAGATTTCAGGCAGATCATCCGTACTTTGTGTGACAAAGGAAGTTCCGCCTGTTGCCTCAGCGATTTTTTTCAATTGTTCCTTCTGGACGGAGCCATCGCTATTGAGACCAATCGTATAGATCGGATAGCCTTGCGCTTTTGCCTTCGAGATAGCTGTCTCCACATCCTTGTTGGATGCTGCCACACTCCTGTCACCCGCGTTTTGCCGCAAATCTGTTCCCCCGTCTGACAAAAGGATCAAAAATGGCTTGCGAGCCGGGTCCTTTGCTTTTTCAATCATCTCTGCCCCTCTGCGCAAACCGAGTCCCAAATCCGAATACCCAGAGTAACGCAACCCTTGAATGGTTCGCTTGAGCTGTTCCCGATCTCTTGCTTCGGCCATGCTCGATGGAGACTGAGCTTGTACAATTCGATCATTATAGGCGACAAAGCCAATGCGGGTACGCGTGGCCTCGCTCATATCAATGAACATACTCATGACCTCTGCGGCTGTTTTGCCAGGGTCCGTTTTGTTCATGGAATTACTCGTATCAAAGACAAAGACCGCGTCTACTCCGGCATCTGCTGTTCCATTTGCCCCAGCAGTTAGTGGGGCGGACAAGAAGAGCATGGGGAGGAGCAGTCCAATGACCACCATTCGGAAAAGTGGCGGCATAGAGACGGTTGACTGACGATTTTTGTACATACATTCACCTTTTTTCTGAAAAAAATTTTAAAAAAGTTCATGACTTACTAAAATGGGACGATTTACCTATAAATGGTTGTTCGTATAAAAGATCGGTTTCCTATTGCCGATGTATATAAAAGTTAATTGCACCCATTTTTGTAAATATGAGGTGAATGTATAATCCTCCCCAGCGGCAACTAGGGAGAATTATCTATCAGTCCTTGTGCTTCTTTCCTAGTAAGAGAGTGGACAAGGCGAGGCTTATCCCTATTTTTTCGAAGACCTAGGAAAGGAGACTCTGTGTCTTCAGCATAAAACGGGAATCCAAGAAAAGGAAGATTTGTGGAATAAAATGGGTCTAAATACTGAGAATGGTCGTGCAGGTATAGGAAAATTGTCACAATCTGCGGAATGTTGACAAATAATGCAGGCAAAGTTTAATTTAGAGGCAAGATTTTTTGTTTGTTTTTGGTATAAATGTAACGATTTGTATTTCTATTCATGAAGTAGGACTCATCATTTATCAAGTAGGACTAAGTGGTTATGCAGACAACAGAAAGGGGCCATTTATGGACATTATTAACCAGACCAACCGAACCATGCTGTTCGAAGAGATCAACCCGGAAAAATTGGACCTGATCACTATTGTTGGAGATGTAAAAGGAATCGACAGTCTCAGCGACGACAAGATCAAGGAGATCAACGAGCATCTTCTCGTGCGCAGCTTCGATGAGTTTTTGGACAAGTTCTCCCCGAGTGTGTATTCGTTCTACAATGCAGCGAACCAAAAAGTGATGTACACCTTGAAAAAGCCTGACGGAATTGCAGAGGATGCGATTTCTGAAATCAAGATCGATCAGAGCAATGACTTCTTGAAAATGCTGTTTACCCTGATTGATACGAAGCGCAGCCAAGGGATCACCAACGTGGATTTCAAATTCGAGAATTTGCTCGATATGATTTCCCCGAAAAAAGTGATGGATGACATCCGTCAGGTGCGCAAAGAGATTCACTACTTGTACGGCCATTATGAAAAGCTCGATGATGGCGATCCGAAGAAGCTCGATCTCGGTGACAAGCTGAACACGATGTTCGAGGATGCGAGCAAAAACTACAACAACGTCATGGCGATGCTGCCGCTGGCGATTGAAGATATCAAAACACGACTGCTCTTGGGCGGCGCTCAAGAGGAGAACCAATCCGAAGCGATTCAGATCGGGATGCTGACGATTGGGGAAGACGGAGAGCTGAAGATCATTGAGGCACCAAAGAGTGACAGCCGCGAGCTGATGGTTCTCGATGAAAACAGCGGAAACGGACTGATGAACGTTTTCGAAGAGGATTACGAGTCGATCACGGAGACGCCATCCTCCTATGTAAAAGATCTCGTGGTTCGCACCTTCTGCCCGCTGCCGACGGTACATACCGAAGTCAACATTGAGACAGAAGTACAGAACTACAATACGTATCTCGAGTTCTACAAAAACGCCAAGGACGACTTCGTAAAAACGGTGAAGCCTTTGGTTGAGAAAATTTTGGGAGTGAAGATGTTCTTCGATCAGTACGTGACCAAGAACAAAGGCATGCAGCCAGCTATGCTGATCACGAATACGAAGCTCGACATGCTCGTGAAAAGCAGCAACATTCCACGTCTGGAGACATACCTGAACACGGTCAACGCGAAAAACGACTTCACGGATACGATCTGGTTCGGAATCGTTCCATCTGTGGATATGGATTCCGCGGGAAAAGCAAAAGTGACTCGCGAGCGTTTCCGTGGGAACGAAAAAGTCGTCAAGCAGGACGGCAATACGATGGAATCGCTCACCATGCTGCTTCAAGTCGTCAAGGACTTCAAGGTGCAAGTGTTCTTCAGCTTCAGTACAGGTGAAGAAACGACCTTCAACAGCATGGCGACAGCGGGCATTGATAAATATATCGACAAGTGCGGAATCCTGGTACGCAAGGAATTCAGTGAATTCGCTATCCCATGCATTCCGAACTTCACGATTATTCCGAAAGATAAATCAGGAGTTGTCATCGACAGCAGAATGCTGCAAACCGAAGACGGCGTGAAGCTGTCCCAGGAAAAAGAAGACATCCTGAAGCTGTGGATCGAGGGTGTCTATGTTGGTGCCAGCTATGTAGCTGCTGGTGTCGTGGCAGCGTACCAGTGTCCAGAGTACTTGCGCGAAACATTCAAAGTGGTTAGCCGCGAATATCCGGGTGTGCGCTTTGACATCGAAGCAGGTGAAAACGGACTGCGCGCTGTTACCACAATGGCCAAAGAAATCTCCGGCTTCACCAACAACATCAAAGATTCCATCAACCGCAAAAACTTTGGATTCGTCTTCTCTTCGGAAAATGCACAAATCCAAGGCAAAGACATCAAGCGCATTACGGTGTACAAGGCACGCAGCCTCGCTATGGCAGAGGACGGCTTTGATTCCATCTACAAAACACTTGTCAGCACCTATATCGAGCGGATTCTCCGCTTCCAGACGGGTGATTTCAAACACGACAACATCGTGAAGTTCTTCAGTAACAATCCGAGCAGCCAAAAAAGCAAATGGCTGGGCACGCGTGGCTTCGTGAACTCCATCATTCAAGATGGCGATGATATGAGCTACATCATCGATGACAAGAGCAATCTGTGCCATATCGATTTGGTGTTCAACGGCAATGTGAAAAACCTGGAGGTCACCATCACCAAAGGAACGACTCCGGTCAAGGCATAGCATTGATCCCCTGGAGAGCTGTTTATGAAACTTTTTGACACATTACGCAGGTGGTTTGAGGTGTGTTTCCCAAAACGCACCCTTACACATAAGCCTCGAAGCCAATCAGGTACTTCGAGAGCAAGATTTCATTTCAAGGAGGTTTTATTCATGGGTTTTCGACTCAAAGTAGAAGGTTCTGAAACAATTGAGCTGGGCATGGACAACATCCAAACAGTGAAGTACGACACTGACACGCCAGACGATTCCAACGCGCGCTCCACAGATGTGGGTGCAACACTGAAACTGACTGGCAAAATCATCACTGCAACTGATGGTGACAGTGCGGATGACACCATGAAGCTGGCTCTCTGGTCTTTGGTACCAGCAGAAAAAGCGGATTGCTACCGCAAAGTAACACTGGAAGTAATCGCTGCTGATCAAGTGATCCGCAAAATCTACTTCCCGAACGCATTCGTAGTAGATTACAACGAGAGCTTCGGTGATACCGAGGGTGTAGGAACATTCAGCATCTTCATCAAGCAAAAGAAAGACAAAACCGAACTCACCAAAATCGAAGGCGGCTACGCTGTTTAGGTTTTGGGAGAAGTAAGGTAGGAAGAGCCGTACCTCGAAAGCCGTGTTCGAGGTACGGCTCTACAAAATAACCAAAATCATTGCCAGACAGAGGGTGCGCGCATGAAAAATTATTACGAGATTCTGGGGCTAACCAAACAGGCTTCCACGAATGACATCAAAAAAGCATACCGTCAACTGGCAAAGCAGCATCATCCGGATGTCAATGCCGGGAGCAGTGAGTCAGAACGAATTTTTAAAGAAATTACCGAGGCCTATCAGACATTGCAGGACCCGGCCTTGCGCGAGGCGTACGACGCACGTTACGAAGCTTTTCAGCAGAAGAAACAACAAACTGGTGGTCATACAAACAGTACAAAACAAGGACAAAGCAAACAGCAAGCGCAGTCTGCACCGGGTGTAAACTTCGAAGATTTGGGGAGCACCTTTGAACGATTTTTTGGGTTTCATCCGAAGACAGGCGAGATTAATCCAAACACCATGAAATCCGAGAAGAAAAATCCACTGGATACAACGGATATGTTTGAACAGTTTTTCCGCATGAAGAAAAAATAAGAGGGAAAAATCGGGCTTGGATGACAGCTCTTTCATGACATAGAGGTAGTAGCAACCTGCTCCTGTCTTTGGATGGATGTCCATACATACACCATTCGCCCAAAGCTCGGAGCATTTTTCTTAAGAGGAAGTTCAAAAATTCGTCTTTTGATCACGATTTAAATGTAAGAGGTAGTTGATTGGGGGTAAAAATGTGGCGAAGAAAAAAGGGTACCAAAAGTCCGTCAGAGTGAAGCTCATAGAGTTGCTGATTTCCATTCTTGTGATTTGTGCACTTATTTATGTCTTTGGTTATACGGACAGCAACGCTCTGAAAATCTTTACAGGAATTGCCTTCGGACTCTTTTTGTTCGGGGTCATTATCGTCAGATTCGGAAGCCCCGACGAACCGGCGCCAAAAAAAGAGGATGGCGTCACCAAACTGGTTCTATTGGATGAAGAGGGAGAGAGCGTGAAGGAGTGGTTCATCCAAGGGGAGACATCCCTTTTGATCGGCAAAAGCTCTGCGCAAAACGAGGTCGACATCGACTTGGCGGACGCGGAATACGCCGCCTTGATCAGCAAGCAGCATGCGGTTCTGAATCAAGCGTCTGGGGACTGGTTCATCGAGGATATTCATTCCAAAAACGGCACAGGCATCAAGCAGCCGAACAAACGCGACAAGAGCAAGCTGGAGATTGAACAGCCGCATAAAGTGAAGGCTGGCGACATCATTTACATAGCTAATACCCGCTTGTTGCTGAAATAACAACGGGGGAAACATCGCTTTTACACATACATATCGTCCTTGCACGGAACGAAACGGGGGAGCAGAAGAATGAGTTTGACAAGATGCGCGAATGGTCACATGTTTAGCACCAGAAAACACGGAAGCACCTGCCCTTATTGCAGTATGGTCGTGGAGCCTGGGGCGAAACCGGACAACAAAGCACCAGCGAGAGTGGCAGACGACGATAAGACGATGCCGTATCTGGGGGAAACAGAAGGAATTGAGCCTGTTACCGGATGGCTGGTATGTATTGAGGGGCCGCAACAAGGTCAAGATTACCGCATTATGGCAGAGAAGAACTTCATCGGTCGCGCAGAGGATATGCATATCCGAATCGTCGGAGACAACGCGATCTCCCGCCGCAATCATGCGGTGATTGTCTACGATCCGAAAAAACGCAACTTTTACTTGCTCCCGGGCGATGCGTCGGGGCTTGCTTATCATAACAATGAAGCGGTGTACACGCCAGTTGAGCTTACTGCGTACGATGTGCTTCAGCTCGGAAAGAGTACCTTTATATTCATCCCGCTATGCGGTGTTCACTTCGAGTGGGACAACTCCAACAAAGGCAAGGAATGATGAGCATGTTTCAACAGGGCGCAATCCCGTATCTGGTCGTCCTTGGCGTGATCATTGCCATTACTCTTTTGTTTCGTCTGCGTGCAGCTTTGATCCGGCAAGAAATGAATCCCGTCATCCAGATCGGAAATGGACAGACGATCGGCAGACGAGAAGAACAGGATGATTACTTTTCGACAGCAACATCGTCTCATGGGACGATTGCAGTCTTGGCTGATGGAATCAGTGGACTGGCTAACGGCAGACTTGCTTCAACACTTGCCGTGACTACATTTATCCGTGAGTTTACAAAGCTGGACAACCCGAAGTATTTGTCCCTCTTCTTTTCCCGGGCCGCTTCTCTTGCCAATTCGGAGATTTTGCAGGCGCTGAGAGGAAGTCGGGGTGGGACTACACTGGTCGCTGGCGTAATCATAGAGGACAAGCTGTATTGGGGAGCGGTTGGAGACAGTATCATTACCGTTTTCCGGAATGGAGAATTCATCCCGATCAATCAAAAAGACATTTATGAGTCGGTGCTGGAGGCTCGTTTTCTGTCCGGCGAGATTACGAAGGACGAGGCATTGGACCATCCGCAGAAAAAACAGCTAATCAACTACTTGGGCTACGATAACTTTCAAAATATCGAAATTGGTCGTGAGCCGTTTCCACTTGAGAAGGGAGACAAGGTCATCCTCTGTAGTGACGGCGTCTACGATACGTTAACTGAGATGGAGCTGGAGCAGATTTTGTTCCAAAATATCGCTGCCCATGACGCGGCTGACCAAATCATTGAAGCGGTGGAAAGCAAGCAAAAAGCCAATCAGGATAACGCAACCATTCTCATCCTGGAAAAAGGCTGGTAACGGGGGAGCGGGTAGTACGAATGAGAAAGGACAACAGTGAATTCATTACCGGGTTTCTATCCGAATCAGGCAGCTTCGTTCGCAACAAGGATTACTTTGCCTACACGGAGCTGGATGATATCGCGTGCTGGGTAATCGCCCGCGGATTGGACAATGATCAGGAAGTAGAAAGTGCGGAGTTGGCTGCCAAAAGCGTTCTGGGCTACTTTTTGCAGAAGCCATCCATTTCGCGTTATCGCATACGCCGCTATTTGCAGGAAGCCCATCGTGTCCTGCAAGCCGAGAGCCATCGCGTCAGGCTAAAAGCGAGCTTGACCGTAGTCGTAACGGACTATGCCAGAGTGAGGTATGGGGTCGCTGGTAACACCCGACTGTATCAGTTTCGCAATGGCCGATTGCAATGGCAGAGCAAGGATCAGAGTCTTGCCCAACAGATGGTAGATGGGGAGGAAATCGCAGAGGACGCGCTTGATCAGCACGAAGAGCGACATAATCTCTTGAGCTATTTGGGGACACCCAATGAATTTCGTCCGTTTGTCTCCAAAAAGCTTCCGCTCTATGACGGTGATGTTTTTCTGCTTGCCACCCCCGGTCTGTGGGAGAAAGTAAATCCGGCCGAAATGCAGGACGGGCTTCAAGAGGCGAAAGATCCCGAGGCCTGGATCGATACGCTAGAAGATGTGCTTTTGAGCAAGCAAGAGCATGTCGTTCAAAACTACACGGCAGCCGCTATTTTTGCGAACAAAATATTCAAGACAGACCCGCAAAAAAAATGGCGAATTATCAAACGGGTGGCACTCATCCTTCTCGTGCTTGCCTTGGCTGGAGGCGGAGCTCTGCTGTACAAGATGAAGGAAGCGGAGCGCATCGCGGATGCTGCGACAGGGATGTTTGAGTATGAAACAGCCGGAGACGCTTTCATTGCGGAGGGAGATTATCCGAAGGCACTCAAGGCGTACAGCGATGCCCGAAATGCCGCAAATATCGTGAAAAACAAAGTTCAGGCTGCCCTCTTGGCCAAAAAGATCCGCATTACACAGTTGATCGTGGATGGAGATACGGCTGTAAAGGATGAGCAGTACGCGAAAGCATTGGATAAGTACGACAAGGCGCTCAAGGAAATGAAAGGGCGCGATGATTTTAACGAACCGGAGATTTTGGAGAAAAAAGAAAAGACGCAATCGTATGTGCTCGTCATGCAGTGGAAAAAGGAAGGCGACCTCTTGTTTGAGGCACAGGATTACGCTGGTGCGGAGGCCTATTACCAAAAGGCTCGCAAGCTGGCGTTGGAAACGTCCTTTGTGACAGGTGAAAAGGAGCTTCGCACCAAGCTGGACGAGGTAGCTTCCAAAAAGACCGGAATCGATAAGGAAAAGAAGACGCTTGATGGCGACAAGCTGGAGAAGCAAGGCGACGAGAGCTATGCGGCGCAAGACTTCGAGGGAGCGATCCAATCATATACGATGGCCCAGGAAATTTATCAGGAGATTGGTGTGCTGGAAAAAGTTTTGGCGATGGAGCGCAAGGTGACAAAGGCAGAGGAGAAGCTAAATCCTCCTGCTGCTCCGCCGTCGGCAGGTGCGTCAGCAGGACAGCCACCTGTGCAAGGGACGAGTGCTGCGAGTCAACCAACGGCAGTTCCGGTGAATCAAACGGCACCAGTTAACCAGGCGGCTCCCGTAAATCAGACGGCACCGAATAACCAAACGCCCTCGGTTAACCAGACAGTCCCAGTAAATCCGGCGGCTCCAACGTACCAGCCAGTTCAGGCACCTCCAGTAGTGCCGACCAATCAAGCAGTTCCGCCAGCCGCGACAGCTCCTACGACTCAGCCAGTTCAGCCACCGCAAGCTAATCCACCAGCTACAGCCAATCCGACACAGGAGGAGGCAGCGAAAACGCCATGAAAGAGATCGTACTGGATCGTTTGAACAAAATGGAGGAGCTGGAGCAGCGCAGGTTGCTCAAGCAGATCATGAACGGCGTCTTCCTCAACCTGGTCGAGTATCAGGAGGAGATGCAGAAAAAGCTGGAGGAGCGTGTTTTTACCGAGATCGAGGACAAGGAAGATAAGCATGACATCTATGTGACCCTCTGCCATCGCGATGACTTTGACCCGATCCATGAGTATTTGTACCCGATGATCCCTGGTGATGAAGAAAAGAAAATATGTGATCGCAAAGAGTTGGCAGTCAAGCTCAGCAACCGGGAAGAAGCGGTCATGATGACGATCTTTTTAGAGTGTGAGTACGACAAGATACAGGCGCTGATAATGAGCAAGCGGACCTTCAAGGGGCGTTTGAACACGGGGGGCAACCACTATCCAATCGAGGTGCGCCTCCAACAAAGTCGTGTGTATATGGATGAGCTGGAAAAGCTGTACAACATGTTTCAAAAGAACGGGATGCCGTGGAAAACGGTGAATCACCCTTACGCGAGCAAGTTTTTCGATGTCATTCTGGTTGCCTGTGAGGGCACGTTTACAGAAGACGAAGAGATACTGGAAATGTCGATTACCCTCGATGAGTGGGAGCCTTACAAAAAGCTGGACGTCATTCCGCTATGGAACATTGAGCGCTTGGCTTTAAAAAACATCGGCTTTCCCGTACCTGCCATTGACCGGGTGAATTTCGAGCATGTTCTGTCGTTACGCAAGACAGGCAGCGAGCACGGGTATTTGGTGGATGGAGATGAGGAGCTGATTCGCTACATCAAGCGGTCACCAGAAGAGCTGACGATTGTCTCACCTCAGGAGAAGTCGGGAGTTTGGAACGTATGCAAAATTACGCAGCCTGTCACGACCCGCATCGGAAGACTCGATTACGAATTGGTGTCCAATCGTCGCAAAAACAGCTTCATTGGGAGCTATGCGCGGAAGCAGGCGATGACTGTCCGGGCCAAAGGAGAGATTATTCGAATCGTCCATTCCTTTGAGGCCGCTGAGCAACTGGAGCTAGTGAATGTGGAGATCCGGGACAAAAACAATCGGCCTTCCGCCACATACGGTTTGAATCCGTTCATTAGCGATAACGTCCGCGTAGAAAATGACAAGAAGATCATGTCTCTCGGCTTTCGGAGACGCGGGGCGAACAGCTTTATTCTTCAAGACATGATGAGCTTTCTCGTCTCCGAGGTTCAGATGTATTTTCCGGAATACAAGTGTGAAGGAGAATGGGCTTGAATTACATCTGGGATTTGGTTATTCGTGCAAAACGCGCCGGGATCGCCAAAAAAGACATCCAGTTCAAAGCGGCCAAAGTGTATTCGCCCTACATGGAGCTGAGTCATGAGGCCATCAACGCCAAAATGGTGGAAAAGACAGTAGAGGTGAATCCGTACTACCGCTTCGACGATATTTTCCGTGACCTTTTTGATGCCAATTACGCGGACGATGCAGAGCTTCGGCATACCTTGTTTGATATCATCATCCATTTGCTTGCCGAGATCGATCTGTCGCAAGGGATGAACAAGCGTGAATACCACATCCGCTTTGTATTGCGCGATTTGGAAGCGGGGCTGTTCGGCAGTCGGGTACAGGAAAATATCCGACTTTTTACCAAAGAGGAGCGAGAGATTATCGCAGGCAATATTTTGCGCTTGTATGAGACTGGCGAAGCGGTGTACCTGCTCAAGGATACGATGCGCAAAATTTTCTCTCACTCCACCATTTACGCCAATTGCGAAGAAAAAGACGAGCTGCTGATTTACGTCGGGCAGTCGGAGAGTGAAACCGCACATGCCAAGCTTGCTTTAATCAAGGATATTTTTCTGCCGGTTCGGTTCCATACAGAGATTTATTGGCGAAATCATTTCGGCATTTTGGATGTCGAGGAAACGATGCTAATCGACAGTGTTGCACTGTACTAGAGGGTTTTGACCGATTGACCCCAACAAAAGGTCGGGAGAGAGGAGAGTTGGGATGTCTACCTATTCATATAAGCTTCATCTCCAAAAAGGCAGCGGAGATGGCAAAGAACGCAATCATCCAGGAGAAGCGACCTATACGCGGGACGAGCTGATGGAAATGACAACCTTTCAGCTCCGCAATATTTGTTACAAGGAAAAGCTGGTCCGCTCTTTCGTGAACAATCTTGATCGGGAGGGACTGCTGCACACGATTCTGCGTTTTCGCGGCGCAGAAGAAAACCTCCTGATTGAGCGTGCTGTTCCAGGTGGTGTTGAACGCCTCGAAGCTGTACTCCACAAATATTTAAACACACCGATGCCAGGTGTAGATGTGATCAAAATACCAGCGAAGATGTGCTTGTACATGGGTCTCGCCATTGACAGGCTGGACAACTATCGCGTCGAATCCTCCCAAGGCTTGTCCGAATCCAATGTGCTTTTGGTGAATGACCATATGGAGTTATGCGGGATTTTGCATCTGCGCAAGGACAAAGACGATAGGAGAGCCGGGCATTTTGTGCTGCACGCTTGCCAAGATGCTCCATTGAGAAAAACGGTCAATCAAAACTACAGCCTGCTCTTTTTCCGCAAACAGGATTCGGAGTATTTGTACAAGGCGTATCACCAGGAACATCCGTTGCCGCCTGTTAATCTCCACTACTACAAAGTACCGGTGACTGACCTCGAGATCAGGGAATTGGAAGAAACAGATGCCGTTCTCGCGATTGATTTTGGTACCTCCTCGACGACAGCGGGTGCTTTTCTCGACCATCAGTATGTCAGCTCCCCTTCCAGCAACGACTTGTTGAATGGACGCATACGTTTGAATGCGATCAATTATGTCTCTTTTCCTGATACAACGCAAAAAAACGAGGAATGGATCGAGGTACTGCCGACGGCTGTCAGCGTGGCGGATTGCTCCTCCCCGCATGACGTTCGCTTTCACATCGGTTATGAAGCACTTCGGCACATGAAAAAGAACGGATACAGCACGAACGCGACCGTGTTTCAAGGTATCAAGCGCTGGGTGAACAGCTATCACAAAATCGAGGAGGTCATGGACAGCCAAGGGAATACCGCGAGTGTGAAACGAAGCGACATCCTGCGCCAGTACCTTCTTCACGTCATTCAAATGGCCGAGCATCAATTCAAATGCCGCTTTCGTCATCTGCATATCACAAGTCCGGTCAAGCTGAAAACGCAGTTTCTTGAGATGTTCACCGAGATTTTGCCGGAGTATCGCATTGAATCAGAGCACGCCCTCGATGAAGGAATGGCCGTCCTGTTTAATACGATTGCGGATCAAATTGACAAAAACAGCTTTCTGGACGGGGAGACGTATCAAGCACTCGTTATCGATTGCGGCGGAGGAACGACGGACCTGTCATCCTGCCATTTCCGGATTGAGGACGGACATATCTCTTATCGCATCGATATCGACACGACCTATGAAAATGGCGACACCAATTTTGGCGGCAACAACATTACGTATCGCATCATGCAATTTATGAAAATCGTCTTCGCGGACTATTACGGAAAAGGGCGACAAGTGACCGACATCGACCAGATCATCGACATCCCTGGATCGGAAATATTCCGGTACGTGGATGAATACGGCGTCGACTCCATCTATGAACGCTTCGAGGCGAGATATCAGGAAGCTGAGACGATTTTGCCGACTCGCTACAAGGAGTACGAGAACAAGAGCCGGGACGAGTATCAGCGTGTCCGCAACAATTTCCACTTTTTGTGGGACCTCGCTGATCACATGAAAAAAGAGTTTTTCCGTCAGACCGGCATTCTGCGCAATCGCTTCACATCCGATACGGAAAATCGTCAAGAGCCTGATCTAAAGCTGACGGCAGTCGAGCGATGGGTGTTGTCGATACGGGAGGATGGTCGCTTCCGGGATGTGTTTGATTTTCCAGATGTCGTTTTCAACGCCAAAGAGATCAATCACCTGATCAAAGCGGATATTTACGAGATTTTGCGCGTTTTTTTGGACGATTTTTACCAACAGGGAAGGCTGGCTGACTTCTCGATTATCAAGCTGACTGGGCAGTCGTGCCGGATTGATGTTTTCCGTGAAGCGCTCAAAGAGTTCGTCCCTGGACGCAGTATCGAGTTCCGGCAAAAGTCGGAGGATGCGGGCAAGGTGCCAGACCTGAAGCTGTCTTGCTTGCGTGGAGCACTGCGCTATCAAAGTGCCAAAAAGGCGGGTTTCATCGAAGCGAGCATTACGAATCATGCACCGATCGTCCCGTATTCCGTGACTGCCTTCACGCATAACAAGCAAGAGAGGGTACTCATTCACAGTCAGGAAAAGCTGAGTCTCGTGCATGGCTCCATCTCGCGTCCTTACGGCGTGAGCGAGGTTGAATTTTATCTCAAGGAAAATGACGGACAGCTGCGCCAGCGGTATTTGTACATTGATGATCCCGCTCAATACAAAACCGTGTTGTATGAGGACATCGCGAGCAAGTATGGGACACATATCCCGCAGGATGAGACGGACTCGATTCAAAATGGCGAGTCGAAATACTTCGTTTTTGCAAGCGGCAGTGAGTGGGGATTCCATGTCGTGCCAGTAGCTCGTCTGAATGAACAGCTTGCTTTGGGGAAAAAGGTTTTCTTTGCCTTTGAGAGTGACTTGTCCGAGCTGGATTTCTTTGACGGGATGAAATGATCAAAATAACCAGGCAGCTTAAATGAACAGGAAGGGGGAACAGCGGTGTTTTCCCATCTCTATCCCAATTTTCATAAAGGGCGAATTCTCAAGCGAGAGATGCTTGAGAATCTGCGTGATTACCCGCGGCATTTTGTAGATTTATACTTTCGGGATTATACAGACGGCATTATTTCCGGGATGGATGTAACGATAGGCGAAGGGCACCTCACTGTCGGCAGAGGGATCATCAAGCATCAAGGACGGATTTACTTGTTTGAACGCGAAGAGCGTGTCCCTTATGAGACCACAGGTATAGAGACGGTGCTCAAGATTCGCTTTCACGAGGAGACTTCGCTGACCGACTATTATGTTTACGAGACATCCTATGTTCTCGATCAGGAGCTAGATTCACGCCCTGATGAAAGGGAGTTGGGGCGCTTCAAGCTCAAACAAGGAGCAAGGCTTCGCGGTGATTATCAGGACTTATCCGATATGGCGACCGAATTCAATACGTGGAATATCGTGCATGTCGAACATGCCGGGAGAAACGAGCCAACACTTGCCCCCTACATCCTGCGGTATTTTGCGAATGAAATGCTGAAAACGGTCACCAATCACCCGTATGATCTCACCTTTGCCATGCAGTGCTTGAATGCGGACAGAGTAGAGCGGGGGCTCATTCTTCATTATATAGGCAACAGACTTGGGACGGGTTACCGCGAGTACACGAACCTGCAGATTCTAAAATACCTCGCACGTATATTGGATGATGCCAAGAGCGGCGGAAGGTCCTCAAAAACGGAGTGGAAAACAGGCGGGCGTCAGCGGGTTATTGTTGATTAACGAGAGGATGGTGAATGGAAATGGCGCGCATGGATGAAAGCATTATCGGCATGTTGAATGAGCTTTCCGGTGAGGATGCACAGCCAGCAGCAATACGTTTTGGTCCAAAGGGCAAAAATCGACTGGATGTTGTGAACAAATCATTCATTACAGTCGGTGAAGAGAGAATCCCCATGGAGGACAAACACGTCCTCGACGATCTCGTACAGATTCGACTCCCGAAGACATTTTCCATCATGAGTCCAGAAGTAGCAGCTCTGAAGTATCCCTCGGAACGTAGGCCTTCCCTGATTTTTACAAATGAAACAGCGTCGATTAACCTGGCTTTTACCTATACCGAGAGCAAGCTGACGGATTCTCCTGCACAACTGAAAGCCTTCATGGATGTCATGAAGCAGGTTTTGCGGAGAACACAGCCGCTCGCTAGTTGGCAGGAGGAAGGAATACGTGAGATTGCTGGGACCAGTGTCGGATTTTTCGAATTTGTTGCACCAGCATTGGATACAGACATTTACAACCTGATCAGCTTTGTCTCCCTACAGGGACGCGCTCTTCTCTGCACGTTCAATTGCACGGAGCAGGAGCTTTCAGATTGGAAGCCAGTAGGCTGGGGGATCATGGATTCCCTGTCGCTCGTATCCACCAATTCAGATGAACATGGGAAGGGAGAAGGGAAAATATGAGTCTTCCTGTCATTGCCTACAACAATTTGCAAATCTCTCCTTATCAATTAACGCATCTGGTAGAACTGACGATTACGAAAAAGATCAATGAGCATGCCCGCCTGACATTTACGGGGATCGTACCAGAAGAATTGAAGGACAGCTATGTAGAAATGACAGAAGCACAGACCCCGATCGAAATCAGTCAGGTGGATAACGAAGGCAACGCCACGCCGCTTTTTGCAGGGATCGTTCTGGAGATAGGCATCAAAGCCGTACGGGACGTCTATTATTTGTACGTCGAAGCTGTCTCGCCTACGTACAATCTCGACGTAAAGCGCAAGAGCCGTTCGTTTCAAAACAAAGCAATGACCTACGGTGCCCTTTTGAAAACAATTGCAGGAGAATACCCAGGCATGGACATTATGGACATGGCCTCCAATGGAGGGAAACTGGGCTCCTTTACCATGCAGTATCAGGAGACGGATTGGCAATTTCTCAAGCGGCTGGCTTCGCGTTTTCAGACTGGACTGATGCCGGCATCCGTTTTTGAAAAGCCGAAATTCAGCTTTGGTGTGCCAGAGGGTGCATCAAAAGGCAAGCTGGACGATTTTCACTACCGAGTGCGCAAAAATTTGAATGAATACCGCCATTCCTCGGAAAACGGAGTCAAGGGCGTGGATGAAAATGACTACATCTTTTACGAGGTAGAGACGGATCGCGTGCTCGATTTGGGCAACGGAGTGGATTTTAAAGGGAAGAGCCTGTATGTGTATGAAGCCCATACCGAGATGAAGAAAGGCTTGCTCAAGCACAAGTATTTGCTCGCGTCCAAAAAAGGAATGAGCCAAAAGCCGCTCCACAATTCGCTCATCGTAGGGGCATCGGTGCAGGGGAAAGTCATTGAGGTCTCAAAAGACAACGTCAAAATCCATCTCGATATCGATGAGAGCCAAAGCAAGAGCGAAGCGCACTGGTTCCCGTATTCCTCGGTTTATACGGCCGAAGGAAACAGCGGTTGGTATTGCATGCCGGAGCTCGATGACTACGTCCGTGTCTATTTTCCGAGCAACAAGGAGAGTGACGGGATTGCGATCAGCTCTGTCCGGAAAAATTCAGACGAGGGCGAAACGAACAAGCTCGGGAATCCCGATATCAAATACTTCCGTACGGCCAACGGGAAAGAACTGATGTTCAGCCCGTCGGAGGTATTGCTTAGCGCAAAGGATGGGGAAATCCTCATACGCATGACCGACGCGGACGGCATCCAGATTTTCAGCAAGAAAAATATCAAGGTTGTCTCCGAAAAGGACATCCTGATGGACTCTGCCACGAAGGTGATTATCTCGGCGAAAGAGGAGATCAGTCTCACCTGCAAAGAGAGCAACATCAAAATGGACGGAAATACAAGCATCGTCGGGCAGGAGCTCAAAACCAATTGACACACATGGTTCCCACGCGGGTAACCGTGTGTTTGGTGTATGCAAAAACGGTGAGAAGAAGGGGGATTGGCATGGAGAGAGAGGAAGCCTTGCAGCATTTCAGGGAGCACGAGGTGCCGAAGAGAACCATTGCCAGCCTGCATGCCTTGGATGCTTACTATCAGGCGAATAAAGAGAGGCTCGCAAAAGAATTTCTTCGTTCATTTGAAGACATATGCCGAAGCGTGGTTGATAAGCAGGAGCAAGGGACAAAAGGCAAACTGGCGCACTTGACCTATTCCATGCTGCGGACGGAGCTTCTTCTTGGAAGCAGTCATTATTTGTTGGAAGCTACGGACAGCAGCTGGTTTTTCGACCCGGTGGAGTGTCAAACCAGCTATGATGCGAGCTGGGCTTTCCGCTTTTTGGATCGGCTCGCAGAAGAATGGAACGAGGCTGCCAGAGCGTATGCCGGACACGTAAGACTTCCCGATATCGAACGGATCAAGCTAGTGGAAGCAGAGAAGTTTCATCAATATGTCGTTCACTTGATCCGTTATGCCATGGTGCAGGCTGTTCAACTGGAAGTCTTTCAACAGGTGGACAAGGAGCCGGAGCTGGAGGTGCGTGTCGGAGAATATCTGGATCAAAGCGAGATCGTGTACTGTCTGGACACTCGCCACAAAGATTCCGAGATGATCCGGGCTTGGCTGGAAGAAAAGCAAGAGCTGGAATACGGCTACAAGGTTTTGGCTGGCCTCGATCTGGGACAAGGGCAATTCGATGGTCTGGATCTTCGTTATTCGGACCTCTCTGACAGTCAGCTAACGAAAGCGACCCTTCGCGAAAGTGTTTTGGTCGGAACAAGATGGCATCGTGCCCAGCTAAAAGCGGTTGATTTCGGTGACAGTCTCATTCATGGAGCGGATTTTACCGGAGCAAATCTGTTAGGCGCGAGCTTTCGTGAAGCATCCGGGCCAAGGGGTCTTTTGGAGCCAGATGCGTGGGAGATGCCCGGATTTGATGGCGTCTTGTTCGTCGGGGCGGACTTGACCGGGACTGATTTTACCGGAGCCGATCTGCGCGGCGCAGACTTTACAGATGCGATTTTGACCGGCGCGAATTTTAGCGGCGCGCTTTTGGAGAGAGCCGTATTCTCGGAGGAGGCCAGGGAGTCCATTCTGTTGGATGAGCTTCAGGAGCGACATGTCATTTGGCGAGAGGGGGGTCAGGTATGAATTATTTCATCTTGTCACAGGACGAGCGCATCGCGAGTGCAGTAGAGCCAACGGGTGTTTTTGACGTCATCCGGCAGGAGTGGCTCACCCCAGACTATCAGGACGAGTTGGACGAGGCCGTCATCCAGTTCGACATCAAGCAAAAGAAAGAGAACGACTACCTGGATTTTCTCGACAGACCCATCCCGCTCTATTCCAACCGCTTAAAGACAATCATCCACAAGTTCGCGCCGAAGCTGTTCGTCAAATCCGTCGTGCTGGTAGACAGGGAGCGGATCAAGCAGGATTTGTACTGGCTGATGATCCTGCCTCGCGTGAACTGTCTGTCCGAGCAAAGCGAGTTTCACAGGGACGGCTCACTCAAAAGGCTGGTTCTGGATCCAGAAAAGATTGGACGCCATACGATTTTTCAAATTGAAGGAATTCGTGAACCGTATATCATCATTGACTTGCGGCTGGCGGAAGCTTTGCTGCGCAGGGACTTTTTTGGTATCCGCTTGAAAAAAGCAGAGCAAGCAGGGAGGAGAATGAGTCATGCCCATGATTGAAGATGTCGAGGTTGTGCCTTCGTCCGCTCCGAAGAAAAGCTACGTTGTGGCAGGAGCAATTCTCACGTGCGACTACGGGAGCCAGAAGAACAAGCTGAAAACGCCGTTTAGTCATGGTGTGTACATTCGCAACCAGGCACAGATGAACGTGAATGACTATATGCCGCAAGTAAATATCATGCCGTTTGGCAAATGCAAATGTGAGAAAAATCCAACCGTTGCGGCTGCTACTGCTGCCAACAACGGCGTACTCAAGCCGATGCCATGCGTTCCTGTGGTCACCATGCCCTGGATCGATGGCAAAGCAGATGTACTCGTGGAAAACCATCCCGCCCTGTTAAACACCAGCACGAACATGTGCATATATGGAGGCTGCATACGCATCGAAGACGACGGACAGGAGCAATAGTGAGGGGGATTGTATGAATACGACAGAGAAGCTGGCTGGATACGAGAATATTCAGTTGGTCTCACCCTTTGAAATCCAAAGCCTGCAAGATGTCAGAATCGTGAAGAAAGTCAATGAGCACGCCAGACTGTTCGTCACCGGTATCATCCCGGAGGAAAAAAGCGACCGCTACATTGAGATGGCGACGAGTGAGGATACAGTCGCGCTGAATTTGGTGGAAAACGGTTCACTTACAAAGACACTGTTCAAAGGACTCGTGGATTCCGTCAGTGTCAACTTTGTTCACGGCGTGTACCATTTGGAGCTGGAAGCGGTCTCGCACACGCAGCGAATGGACGGACAGCGCAAGATGCGCTCTTTTCAGTATAAACAAATGACGTATGCCAGTCTGCTGGATGAAATCACGAAGGACTATCCCGGTTCGGATTATTTGGACCATGCTTCGAACGGAGCGCCGCTTGGGACCATTGCCATCCAGTATCAGGAGACGGACTGGCAGTTTTTAAAACGACTGGCCTCCCGCTTTGGTTCCATTCTCGTCGCTGAGGCAGTGGCAGATACACCCAAGTTCTGGTTCGGCTTGCCAGAGGGGCGCACTGCCCAACTGACAGAAGCCAGCTACACCATCAGCAAAAGGCTATCTCCCTATATGGAAACGACAGAAAACGGCTACGCAGCAGGTATGTCGGAAAACGATTTTCTCACCTATGAAGTAGAAAGTGGACAGGTTCTCCAGCTCGGGGACCGCGTGAACTACCAAGGTAAAGAGCTGGTCGTCGCCGGGTCCACAACGAGGATCGACCATGCCCTGCTGATTCACACCTATCAGCTCATGCCAGAAGCAGGCATCCGGCAAAATCCTATTCGCAACGATGACATATGCGGCGCTGCTCTGGAAGGCAAGATCATCGACATCCAGAAGGACACCGTCAAAATCCACCTCGACATCGATCCGAAGCAGCCCAAGGCAGAGGCGAGCTGGTTCCCGTATGCCACGGTCTACTCGGCAGAGGGCAACAGCGGCTTTCACTGCATGCCGCAAATGGGCGACTCCGTCAAGCTGTACTTCTCCACACCAGATGAAGAAGGCGCCATGGCAGTCAGTTCCGTGCGAAAAGGCGGGGGCAGCACCCCAAAGACAGGCAATCCCGGCATCAAGTACTGGGGAACCAACTTTGGCAAAGAGCTGATGATGGGCGGCAAAGAGCTCGTTCTCACTGCAAAGGAGAGCAAGGAAGGCAATATTTTTATCAAGCTGCATGAAGAGGACGGTATCGAGATTCACAGTATGCATCCGATCGTATTTTCCTCGGAAAAGGATATGGAGATTACGTCAGACACCAAGGTTGAGATCAAGGCCAAGGAAGCGATCTACCTCATGTGCAGCACCAGCAGCATGATTTTGGACGGGGAAGTGGATCTGCAAGCGCCGAAGATTGAGATGGTCGGGTTGACGAAGGCGCCTGTGGTTGTGGAGGATTTGCCGCAGGAGGAGGAAGAGGAGGAAGTCGTTGAAGAGGAGCAAGAAGAGGAGAAATCTGGATGGGGCTTCCTCGATAGCTTACAGCTTGGACTCGATATCGTCGGGATGATCCCTGTCATTGGGGAAGTGGCAGACGTCGTCAATGCGGGGATATCTGTCGCACGTGGCGATTATGCGGGTGCCGCTATGTCCCTTGCAGCCGCGATTCCAGGTGCGGGTACGGCAGTGACCGCGGCCAAGCTGACGACGAAAGCAGTGAAGGCAACAAAAGCGATGACCAAGGCAACGAAAGCGGTCAAGGCAGCGGACAAAGCGCTGGGTGTATCGAAAGCGGTCAAGGCGACGGCCAATGCAGCAAGCGCAGTGAAAGGCAAGGTCGTCACTGCTGCGCGGAACATTCAGGAGAGTATGGACAAGCTTGCCGCTGTGCAGAAGCTGAAGAAGAGCATGGTCGGCAAGTTCATGCAGAAGCCTGTTGTGAAGGAAGTGCTAAAAGAAGCGGGATCTGAGGTATTAGATTATGCGACGGATGGTGTCTTCTCAACCGTAACGGGAATGGCCGGGCGCCGTAAAAAAGTTCGAGTGACGTACAAGAACACCAATAGGCTGAAAAAACGAAACATCAAAAAAGCGAAGCTGAAAAGTTGCCTTCGAGACCCTATCCACGGAGGCACCGGAGCACAGTTTATCGTTCATCCTGCCCTCAAGCTGTATGGAGCCGAGACGTGGACGTTTGAGCTGCATTACAATTCATTGCTTTTGCAAGAGGGAGCACTGGGAAAAGCATGGACACACAACTACGAAATGCGCCTGGAATTCCTGGATGAGACACGCGAAGAAATTACGGTGTGGTGGAATGCTGGCCGCGCCAATACCTTTACTCGTGTTCAGGACGGCTTATACCGGTCCAGCGATGCGGATGTCTTTTTTGACGAACTGCGGGAAAGACAAGACGGCTATACGCTGTGGGTCAAGGAAACGAGAGAGACGTACGATTTTGCCAGAAATGGACAAGCACTTCGCCATACGGTAGCTGCCGGAATGTCTCTGCTCTTTAGCTATGATCAGCATGGCAGGCTGAATCACTTGACAGAAGAGCGGAGTCGTCGAGCGTTTTCACTGGAGTATGGGGCGGATGGTTTGGTGTCAGCATTGTCTGATGGGACTCGTTCCCTTCGCTTTTTGTATGATGCCGAACGCAGGATGACTCGCTACACCAATCCTAATGGTGTTGTCACTGACTTGTCCTATACAGGAAATGACCAACTGGAATCTCTGGCATCCGATGGCGTCATCGTCTACACGAATACGTTTGACGAAGAAGGGCGCATCATCTGCCAGACAGACGCGGCAGGCATCCCTGGTTATATTCACTACGACACCGAGAGCCGCCCTGGCATGATGGTCACGACCTTCACAGACGGCAACGGGCATGTCGAGGTCATGGTCCATGACGACAATGGCCAGTTGCTGGAGAAGACGGAGAAGGATGGAACGGTCACCAAATACTCCTATAATGAGTGGGGACAAACGACTTCTGAAACAAACGGAGCGGGCGAAACAACCACTTACACGTATGACCATCGCGGGAATCTGGTAAAAGAGACAGATCCTCTTGGCAATACAACGACGTATACGTACAACGAGAATGACCTACTGATAGCAGAAGAAGACGCGGAAGGCGGAGTCACGACTTACGCCTATGATGAACACGAGCGTCTGGTCAGTATTACTCGACCAGACGGCTGCACCTCTTCCATCGGGTATAACGAGCACGGGCAAAGAAGCACTTATACTGATTTTACAGGAGCAAAAACCACTTATCATTACGATGGACAGGGAATGCTTGTTTCCGCTCAGGACCCAGAAGGCCGCATCTTCCGTGTTGGCTTCGACCCTACAGGCAGGATGACAACCTTTACAGATGCTTATGGGGGGTCGCTGCGTCAGGTATTCGATGCCAACGATAATCTTGTAGGTGTCATAGATCCTCTTGGAAGGATGCATTCCTTTACGTACGATACACAGGATTGTCGGATAGAGGAGACAACGCCTAGCGGAGTATCGACGAAGATCAGCTACACGATTACAGAAAAAGTAGAATCCATAACGAATGCCTATGGTGAAGCCACTCGTTATGAGTATGACAAGGAATGGCAAATCATTGGGGTGGTAGAGCCAACCGGGGCGAAGACCAGTCTCGAACGCGATGCCATGGGTAGAGTGACTGCTGTCACCGATTCTTTGGGGAACACCCAGCGCTATGAATACGATGCGGCGGGACGTTTACTGGCTGTCTATGATGCAACCGGACAGAAGGTGAGCGGGCTCACCTATGATGGAGCAGGCAATATTCTTGCCCATATAGACGGACTCGGAAGAACAACCCAATACCAGTTCAACAAGCTCCATCAAGTCATTGCCACGACGAATGCGGCTGGACAGAAAACCAAGTTCTCCTACGATGCAGCCGCACGATTGACAGAGGTGTTGGAAAATGAAGCAGCCGTCTACAAGCAGCAATACGACGGAGAAGGCCGTCTAACGAGCTATACAGATGCTAATGGCAATGCCACCACCCTCTCCTACGATGCCAGTGGCTTGCTTTTAGCTGAACGCAATGCTACCGGAGAAGGAACGACCTACCGCTATGACAAGCGCGGATGGCTGACCGCCAAGACCAATGCGCGCGGTCAGGAAACGCACTATAGCTACGATGCAGCCGGACAGCTCATTGAGCAGCAGGACGAAGCGGGGACTGTTCGCAGGACTTTCGACGCCGAGGGTCACATGGTAAGTGTCAAAGAAGATGGAAAAGACACCAAGCGCCGTACCTACGATCTTTTGGGACGAATCGTCTCCAGCATAGATCAGTATGGGAATACGCTACAGTACACCTACGATACGGGAGGCAGACTGGCAACGCTCGTCTATCCAGATGGCAAGAAGGTTCACTATTCCTACGATCTCGTAGGTCAATTGACCACGGTCACAGACTGGGCAGGTCGTGTTACAAGGTACACGTACGATGAAAATTACCGCCTCATCCGTACAGAGCGACCGAACGGCACGATAGAGCAGCGTCACTATGACGCAGCCGGGCAGCTTCTCCGTCTTTGGGATCAAAATGCGCAAGGCGTCATGCTCCAGCAATATCGGTTTGTATATAACGAGCTCGGGCAGATCATCCAAGAGGAAGAAAAGCAGTACACCTATGATTCCCTGCGGCGCCTGACAAGTGGAGCCATGGCAGGACGTAAGATTCTCTATACCTATGACAAGGGCGGGAATATTACCGCGATCGGGGATTCAGGTTCGAGTCTTGCTACGGCGATGACGTACGCCAAGGACAACCGACTGGACACCGTAGATGGTAAACCCGTTCAGTATGATGAGGACGGCAACCTTCTGCTGCTCCCAGGTAAGCAACAGCCAGAAACGTATGCGTACGATGCCCGCAATCGTCTTGTTCGCGCCGGACAAGCTCGCTACACCTACGATGCTGAATACGTCCGCACCTCCATGACCTGGAACGGTAAGACGACACGGTATGTGGTCGACCAAAACGCTGACCTGACTCAGGTTCTTATGGAACTGGAGGAAAATGGAGCAGCCAAAGCGTATTATGTATATGGACTGGGGCTCATTGGTCGTGAGGATGTGCAAGGCGATTATTTGTCCTATCACGCGGATACGCGCGGAAGCACGACCCTGTTGACTGACGAGCATGGTCGAGTTACGGACCGTTATACCTACGGATTGTATGGGGAACTGGAAGTACACGAGGGCAGGACGAAACAGCCGTTTTGCTATAACGGCCGCGATGGAGTCATGACCGATCCGAATGGGTTGTACTACATGCGGGCGCGGTATTACCATCCGGGATTGAAGCGGTTCCTGAACCGAGATGTGCTCCAAGGGGATATGACGGACGGGCAAACGTTTAACCGTTTTGCTTATGTGAATGGGGATCCGATTGGGTTCATTGATCCGTTGGGGTTGATGAAGTGTAAGGCTTGGAAAGATAAAATTGTACTCCCGAGTAAACCACATACGAATAAAACACCTGGTCACTGGTTTGCGAGTATGCGGAAAGCTGTTCAAGAAGCCAAGAAAGATGATACAGTTAAAGTATATTTGAACAAAGGTCTCCAGAATGAAGTACCTAGTGCTCGACCGAGAAGGCCTGATGTTATGGTAGTTAAATCTAATGGTAAAATTAATCAGTATGAAGTTCCAAGTACGACAGATGATCCAGCTAAACTGATAGAACGAATGATTGATAACCAGAAAGAACTTGGGAGTAGAGCTGGGAGTATACAATTACTGCCGATTAAAAAGTAAAAAAGAGGTGGAAGGTTTGAGCGGTAGATTAATGACATCCATTGTTTTATATGGCTTAATCAAGGCCAAGGAACAGGAGATATGGGAATGGTATCAATATTTTTTGAAATTTAATGAGAAGCTAGGATACCCTTCAACACATCTAGGTATCATTGGGGATAGCTTTAAATCAGGAAAGTTATCCACTATCAAACGAACAGAGGCAAAGTTAAATAAAGCATTAGAGAATGGAGAGAATATAAAGACGATATCTATTTACTCCCTACCAGAAGAATTTACTCAGGCGACATTTGATTATAATACTTTTATTTGTATGAATCAAAGCTTCAATCATCCATTTGTAATTGTATCAGTACCAAGCGCAGAGTTTATCAGCATAAATATGCAAGAACTTATTGCCGATTTACAAAGATTTATCATTTGTACAGAAGGGAAAGTATTTGAGTTATCGGCACTTGAAAGCCCTTTGATATATGCGTCTAAGGTAAATGATGATTCAGATTTCAGTAGTTTAAAAATAATTGAGAACTTTACATTTTAGTATGTCCTAACCTTGATTGACTTTATGTCTTTCAAGGTTTTTTACCCTCCCTTTTAAGTGTGCACGAGAGCAAGACAAGCAGTTATAACGGCTGTGATGGAATTATAGCCAATCGAATGGGCTCATTCATCCGTTAGGGTTGATGAAGTCACTTGAATAATTGAACGAATGTATCATAAAAGTAAATAGCGTAAACTTTTCATCATTTTAATCGAGCAGTATGAGGTGAGGCTATGTCATATGTAACGTTTGATTGTACACAGTTTATTTCATTTGATTCCGATAATGAAGCTGATGTCACTGCATCTTTGAAAGAATTTGAAGTTACCAATCATTTCAAAGTGTTACCGAAAGATAAAATTTTGCCCAAGAAGATAGCGCATCTGAGACATTTTGTTCATTCAAGCGTTTTTGAAATGGTGAATCAAGAATTCATTGGAGAGTTTGACGAGTGGTTGGAAAGAGAGGAAGTACCAGTTGATATTTTAAGTTTCAGCCGAAATATTCAACTGTTTATGCAAAACAAGCATGTGCAGAATGCCACAGTAATCCTCGTTCGATACGCTCATGAACAAAAGAATGAAGACCACATATTTGTTGGGGAATTTCATAAAGAGCATATTTTGGAAGGCTTGTACCATGCTTCTTGTTTTGGAAACGCTGGAAATATTGTTGTTTTGAAAATGAAATCGAATGATTAGAGAGCTAAAACATGTATAATCTGCTCATCATAAAAGTGGAACATGATGTCATTTTGCAAGTGGAACCAGATTACACCAAGAACAGTTATATCAAATAGCTTTCTCTGAGTAACAATCCAGACCCGCCCAGGCCTTCCCTGGGCTTTTTGCGTTTTCCCCAAATCCCACACTTTCCCCTTACTTTTCACGAGGTTATCCCGAACATTCCCGGCGCCCATACGGTACGATTTATTTGCAAGAAACAATAGGAGACAGGGAGTGTTCACACATGAAAAAAATGCTTTCCGTATCTGTAATCGCAGCGTGCTTGATGGCAACGAGTGCGGCAGGAGCTTTTGCGGCGGAGAAAGAAGGAAAAGGAGCAGGGTGGAGCAGCCTGCCTGAAGTTCAATCACTAAAAGCACTGCAAGAAGAGCAAAAAGCTCTCCAAGATAAACTAGAGGCTCAAACCCAGACTAACAAACAAGCATGGGACATTCTTTGGGGCGATGTGACGCCAGAAGTACGTGAAACCGTGAAAAGCGTGCTGGCAGAGACAAAGCCACTCCGCGAAGAGAACAAGGCGCTGTCTGCTGAACTGAAAGAAGCGAAGAAAGCAAAGGATAAAGAAAAGGTGGCGAGCATCAAGGCTGAAATCGCCGCAAACCACACCGCCATCGAAGAAAAACTGGCGCATATCCAACCAGAATTGGCTCAGGTAAAAGAGAAAAAAGCGTCCTTCAAAGAGATGAACCAACAATTGAAACCAATCCGCACTGAAAAGAAAGAGAACAAAGAGCAAGCAAAAGAACTGAAAGCAAATGAGAAAAACACAGTGAAAGAAGCAAAAGAAGCATTCAAGGCTGGTGACAAGGAGCCAGCAGCGACATCCTTGAAAGAGGCAGCTAATCTGTTGAAAGAACTGATACAGGTACAAAGCGAGATTTTGGAGCAAAAGCAAGCAATTTCCGAGATTATTCAATAAGGAACGTCTAGGAGAATAGTGACAGCCCGAATCCTGTTATTGACTAGACAGATGTTCCCCCGCACATAAGAGACAGAAAGTCCGTTGCACGCCAGCGGGCTTTTTTCATTCCCCAATTCTTCAAGCTCCGTTAAAACATCTATAATAAAATGGAAGATAAAGACATGGAGTGGGAGGAGTTTCACATGGATATTCTTGAGAGAGCGAGTACGGTTGAGAGTAGAGAGGATATGGTTCAATTCATTTCTCATTTGATTAAGGATTATCAGCAAAATAAAAAAGAGTGGGCGAATATATCACTTGAAGAGTTCCTAAGTGGGATGGAATCATGGATTGAGGATTGTGATAATATGTTAGCTGATCTTGAAGGTGTAGATTGGAATTTGTTTGCTACCATTTTAATTGCAGGAAGCCGTTATGAATAAATAGGAAACGAATTCAAGGGTCTGCGACGATTTTAAGGGATATTAAAGGTACAAAGCCCCTCTCTTTGCCTCAAAATCATATCATTCAGGACTAACGACCCATTCAAAAAATCCCAAATAATACCGATTGTAAGATTGTATGTAAAATAATGGTCTTATTTGGAAAGGTGAATCTATTTCCCTAGGAGCATCGGAGGAGGGGGTTCATCTGGCAGGGAGGGGATACCATGAGCAATCGAACACTCACTTATGGAGATATACAAGTTTCGCCCTATGAGTTTACGCATTTGCAAACGATGAAAGTCGTGAAAAAGATGAACGAGCATGCACGACTGACACTCACGGGGATCATTTCTGAAGAGCGAAAAGATAGCTACGTGAACCAGACAAATGCGCAAACACTGATCAGCGTGGCACTGGCTGATGAATCGGGCAAGCCGAAAACATGGTTCCAGGGCATCGTTTTGCGCGTCCATGTCAAAGCGGTTCGCGATATTTATTACTTGTCGCTGGAGGCTATTTCTCATACGTATTTGTTGGATGTCAAAACGAGAAAGCGTTCGTTTCAAAACCCGGCGATGACTTATGCGGGGCTCGTGAAAACGGTGCTGTCCGGGTACGGAAAAGCTGACTTTATTGACTCAGTTACGAACGGCAAAGCTTTGAATACTTTTGTGATGCAGTATGAGGAAACCGATTGGCAGTTTCTGAAGAGGATGGCATCGCGTTTTTATACAGGTTTGATCCCGACAACGGCTTTTGACATTCCCAAGTTTTATTTCGGTTTGCCAAAAGGTCAAGATAAAGGAAAGCTGGCCGTTAGTCATTATACGGTGCACAAGCGTGTCGGGGATTATCAGAGTGATGCGGAGAACAAGGTTCCGGGAATCGATGACCAGGACTATACCGTGTATGAAGTGCAGAGCGAACGAGTGCTGGAGGTAGGCAATGAGGTGAATTTCAAATCCAGACCACTTGTCGTCGGAGAAGCGGTCACAGAGATGAAGGAAGGCATTGTCACGCACACATACAAGCTTTATCCGCGGCTAGGTCTGGCGCGTAAAAAACAGTATAACCATGCGATCATCGGGGCGTCCATCCAAGGCCGGGTGCTGCAAGTCCAGAAAGACAATGTGCGGGCCAAGCTGGACATGGATGATCAGCAGGATCAGAGTACGGCATACTGGTTCCCTTACTCCACCATTTATGCCTCCGAGGATCAAACCGGATGGTACGTTATGCCAGAGCTGAACGACCAGATTCGGATTTATTTCCCGAGCAAAAAAGAAGAGGACGGTATCGCGATCAGCTCTGTTCTCAAGGAAATCCCGGACGATGACAAGCCAGCTCCCAAAAAGAAAGCCACACCGAAAAGCAATGCAGGTGGAGGTGGTGGTGGAGACCGGATGAAGGACCCTGCTGTAAAGACGTTTCGTACCAAATATGGCAAGGAAATCGTGCTGGCTCCTGACAAAATTGTGATCACGACAGGAGATATGTCGATCACGATCAGTGATACGAATGGAATCGATATCAAGAGTAGCCAGAACGTGAATATAACGGCGGATAAGGACATGAAGCTATCAGCTGCTTCTCTTCATATTAGTGCGGATAAAATAGAGCTGAGTGGAAAAGGAAATACGATCAAACTGGAAGACAAGATCGAGCTGAAAGGTTCGGAAATCAAGATGAACTAGGGGGGCACTTGCATCGATGAAAAAAGAGGAAGCGCTCCAGCATTTGAACGATAACACCTTCCGGCCAGCACTGGCTGAAAGCATAGCGGCACTCGAGCGCTATTTCCAGCAAAACAAGGAACAGCTCGTCCGGGAGTTCGTGGAGTCTTTTCGGCAAATGCTCCTGCATATTGAGTTCATGCAGAGCAACGAGGAGCTACCCCCTGTCGGTTTTATTCACTACTCATTGCTGCGGACAACCGTATTGGATGGCACGTACACACTTTTGATAGAGGCTTATACGGAGCAATGGTACTGGGAGCCAGTGGAATGCTATGCACGTTACAATTCAGCATGGGCTTTGCAAGAGGCTTCCAAGCTCATTTCGCTACTGGACGAACGCCGAAAAATGTACATGGGGATCATACACGCTGCTGATGTGGAGTATATGGTGCTAAAGGAAATGGAGCTATTCGGTCAGTTTGTCACAGCGCTTGCCCGAGTAGCGATTCCGGAGCTCATTAAGCTGCCTGAGTACCAACAGATTAGGAAAGCAGATCGTCTGTACATACGAGTGGGGGAATTCAAAGATATCAGTGAAGTGGTGTACGTAGATGAGCGGAACAAGCGGGAGGAGAAGGAGAGTAGAAGCTTGCTTGGGCAACCGAAAGGAACGTTTTGCACCCATGAAACATTCGCCTACATGGATTTGCCGCGAAGCATGGTAGAAGCATTAGATTTGCGCTACTGCGATTTTAGCGGCAGTAATTTTGCAGACAGTCAGTTCCGTGAGTGTGTCCTATTCGGAACAAGATGGGTAAAGAGCAAGCTTCAACGCACAGATTTCAGTCATTCGCTTCTTTGTGATGCCGATTTTCGTCATGCTGACTTGAGTGGAGCCATCTTCTCTTATGCCGAAGGACAAGGAGTCAGTGCGGACGAGCTGCATCGTGTACCGGGCTTACTCGGTGTCCAATTTGCATATGCTGATTTGCAAGGAGCGGATTTTCGCCATTCTCGTCTGTATCATGCGAATTTTCATGGAGCGAATATGCAAAATGCCGTTTTTTTCGAAAAGGATCGTGGGCGTTTTGCATTGAGTGAAGCACAGATGCAGCAGATTGAGTGGAAAACGGAATAAAGGAGGCGGGATGACATGCGCGATTATTATTTGCTAGCAGATGACGGTCGAATCGCTCAAAAGGTTGTACCAGCGGGTCTGGGGCTGCAAAAGGAAAACACCTTCGAGCAACTCCCGCCAATATCCGTTCTTGAGGTCAACGCGGATGGGACCTACGCCTACACAGATTGGTTGGAAAAGCCACTGCCGATGATTTCGGAGCGGATGAAAACCATTACTGCCAAATACAATCCGAGCGTACAATGGAAGCGCGTCGATTTGATTGACAGTGAAACCAACCTGCGAAACGTCTACTGGGTCATGCAAGTACCTGCTGTAGATTGCCTTTCCATGGAGACTGCGTTTCATTTGAATGGAACGGTAAAGAGACTTGTATTAGATACCGATAAGATAAAGGCACATCATTTCTTTAAAGTTCAAGGGATCTTGGAGCCGTATATCGTGGTGAGTCTGGATGCTGCGGAAAGCTTCCTTCGCAGAAGCTTGAACGGATTTGTTTTGCAAAAAGTAGAGCAGGCACTGCGGAGGGAGCTATGACGATCTACTGGGATGAAAAGATTTTGGATGTATGGAACAGTATCCAGGCACGGCGTCAACTCGCTGAAATGGAAGAACAGCAGGTGCAGCTGACGCTTGCCGAGTGTCTGGATGGCGTGCGAAAAGGCTGCCTGGAGTACGAAGGACGCAGGTTCGAATTCGCAGAGAATATCCTCTTTGACGGGCAGCTTGGCATTCAGCTGCCCCGTTCGATGCAGTTCATGCCGAGGGGACGCGGGTCAAATAGCACAGGGAATTCTCAGCACGAGCAGATTTCCTATAAAGAGGAAGAGAGCGCGGTCATGCTCGGCATGAATCATATGGCACATCCGTTGCCGATGAGCGGCGTGGAAACGTTTGTGCAGGCGATGACAGCACAAGTCAAAAAGGCGCATGCAGGCTTGCAGGTTGTACATCATGAGCTGATCGAGCTGAATGGATGCAGAGTTGCCTGCAGCGAATTCATTATCCCGGTCGAGGACAAAACCTACTATCAAATCTTGTTCGCGACATCAGTAAACGGGCGGGCACTTCTCGGAAGTTTTCATTTTGAGTCTGAGGAAGTGCTCGTGTGGCAGCCTTTGGCCCATGCGCTGATTCGCACGCTGCGGGTAGAGAACGTTTGATCATGACAGAACAGGGAGGTTTCCAATTGGAACAGCAGCAACATCAACAGCAAATGCAAGTGAGCGTGCCTGAAAATGAGCGGGTCATGTCAGTCAAGGAATGGTTGATTACTTTTTTAATTATGATGGTGCCCGTGGTCAATCTCGTGATGTATTTCGTTTGGGCATTTGGCAGTGAAGGCAATCTAAACAGAAAGAACTGGGCAAAAGCGAACTTGCTGATTATGGGCGTTTGCATCGGGTTGTACTTATGCGTATTCTTTTTTATTCTGATCTTGGCATTCATTGGAGCATCGGTTGAACAATAGCGAGAACGGTGGATTGGCAAAAAATCTGGAGGGTATAGAATGGATCACCAAACGCATGTGGAAGGAAGCGTAGCGGAAAACGAAAAGGTCATGACGATGAAAGATTGGATAATCGTCTCGTTGTTCATGATGATTCCGATCGCGAATATTGTTTTGTTATTTGTGTGGGCTTTTGGTTCAGATGGGAATTTGAATCGTAAAAACTGGGCAAAAGCGGGCTTGTTGTTAATGGCGATTCTTTTTGGTTTATATTTCGTATTTGGTACGATAACCGCAATTATCACGTTTATTTTAATCGGCATGGAAGGGCAATAAGGGACGATACAAAGGCAACTACAAGGCATATTCCAACTCGAATCATCGAGGAGGAACATGTCTTGTTTTTTTACACGGAGCTTTTCTCCTATTCGTGTTATCCTGAAGATAGTAGCAATTCCGATCATGCAGAAAGGGAGAGGTACATGTCAGTTGAGAAAGAGACTCGACTCTGCCAACGCTCCAAACAGATTCATAACCGTACGTTTGTCGTGACCTGCCAAGATTCTTTGGTGAAGCAAGCAGACTTTCTGTTAGACGTATTCTCTGATGTAGAAGACGAGATGGGTCCGATCAAGAACGGTGCGAAAATTCAGGTAGGATGGACCATTCTGCTGGTTTTCGAACGGGATGGGTGTATGGAGATCATGGCACCCGACTACAGCGCGAATCCTTTTTCCGAAATAACTTCTGACCTGACTGTGTCCTTGGTCGTGCAAATGGCGCAAAACAACTGCTTGCAAACGGTGCGAGCAGAAGGGGAAGCTGCTTTGTTCCAAGATAAAATTGTGGTGGCAAAAGGTGCATTTGAACAAGAACACGTCTATTTGCAGCGTGCAGAGGATGTTCGAAAAGGTGACTCCGGGTGGTATCTTGGGCCTGTGGAAGGCGAAGTAGACAGTGACCAGCTAGAGTCATACTACGTTTACCAACTGCTAGAGCTACGTCCCTCTCTTTTGCAGGCGATGGCTCTGCCACGAGGCTACATTGTCGTTTTCCAAGGAGATCAGATTGAAGCAGTTCTGGACGAGCACGATGTGAATGTATGGCCGACACTCCATTAGCGGCTGCTATTTAACTCCGCTGATACTTTATTCACGAGTTGATCCGCTTGGCGTGTGGTTTCGGGCAAACGATATTTGGGTGAGAGCGTGGTGATCCATGCGCATGCGGTTGGCAAAGAGATTCCGTGCCCGATTGAGACGAATATCGGTTTGATATTCGGTTGTGTGCGCAAGACTCCGCCGATGATTTCACCCTGATCGATCAAAGGGGAATACGCACCTCTTACCTGTGCTGGTTCTTCGTATTCGCCTAGCAGTCTCGTTTTTCCACAACCAATGGTAGGAATGTCAAACAGGACGCCCAAATGACTGGCGAGTCCGAATCTTCGCGGGTGAGCGATTCCTTGCCCATCGCAGACGACGAGCTGTGGTGTTGTTTTGAGCTCCTTGAATGCACGTACCAACGGAGGCAGCTCTCGAAAAGAGAATAAGCCGGGAATATACGGGAATTCGACGGTGTCTTGAATAACGACAGACTCGACGACTTGCAGGGAAGTGGCGTCGAGGATCACGACACCAGCAACTAACAAATCAGACTCGGCATGATAAGCGACATCTACCCCGGCGATAAAGCGTACGTCCGCTAGTTGATCTTCTTTTTTTACTTGCTGGGCTAGCTGTCGCTGTAAGTTGATGGCCTCTTGCTCATCAATGTTCCAAGGATGTTGGATAATCGGCTCCATCTGGTTACCTCCGGATGATAGAAGATTGGTTCATTATATCGAATAGATGTGCTATGCTCCAAGTCTTAGGAACAATCCCGAGGAAATACGTTGACTTTTTGAATGAAAAGCACTATTTTGTAACCGACCGAATCATCATGTTCGAGATTAGCTAGGAGGGCTCGTCGTGAAAATCGCAGTAGTAGGAAGCATCAATATGGATCTCGTAACCCATGTACATCATTTACCCAAAGCAGGAGAAACGATCGCAAGCCATCACTTCGAGCTAATCCCGGGTGGAAAGGGAGCGAATCAGGCGGTAGCAGCGTCTCGCCTGGGTGGGCATGTCTCCATGATTGGAATGGTAGGAGAGGATGAGAACGGCCGAGTTATGCTGGGAGGGCTAACGGATGCGCACGTTCACATAGAGGGGATCAAATGCTCAGGTACGACAGGCATGGCTTTTATCAATGTAAGTGATGATGGGGAAAATAACATCGTGCTTGTTCCAGGAGCGAATGCGCTCGTCAGCACAGAGCATATTGCAGACCATCTGTCTATTTTAAAGGACAGCGACGTCGTATTGCTCCAATTGGAAATCCCGATGCCTGTCGTGGAATATACAGTCAAAGAGGCGGCTCGACTCGGCAAGCTGGTCATTTTAAATCCGGCACCTGCACGCAAGCTATCCAGCGAGCTATTAAATCATGTACATACCTTAACCCCAAATGAAACAGAGCTTTCTATTCTCACAGGAATGCCTGTATCCACGATAGACGAAGTGCATGCTGCTGCCAAAAAGCTTTTGTCTGGTGGACCAAAGCGCGTCATCGTGACGTTGGGGGAAAAGGGCGCTCTCTTAGTCACCGCCGATAAGGCGACCCATATCCCTGCTTTCCGCGTAGAGCCAGTGGATACAACTGCGGCAGGCGATTCCTTTACGGCAGCTTTTGCGGTTGGGATCACACAAGGAATGACCGAAACCGAAGCGGCCACTTTCGCCAGCAAAGTCGCAGCGATTGTCGTTACAAGGAATGGTGCGCAGCCATCCCTGCCTACTTTTGATGAAGTACAGGCATACTCTTTTTAATGGAGGGGAAAATGGTGGAAAAGGTCAATTTAGCTGAAAAATTTTCGTTATTCGATGAGCATTGGAGTCCCAAAATTGCAGGAGAAATCAATGATTCCTATGTAAAGCTAGTCAAATTAAAAGGAGAGTTTGTCTGGCATCAGCATGAAAATGAGGATGAAATGTTTTTGGTAGTGAAAGGGAAACTGCTTATCAAGTTTCGGGATAAAGATATTTGGTTAAACGAAGGGGAATTTGTCATTGTTCCAAAAGGGGTAGAGCATATGCCAGTTGCAGAGGAAGAGGTTCATGTATTATTGCTTGAACCAAAGTCGACGCTGAATACTGGAGATCAAGTAAACGAAAAAACAGTAACTGATTTAGAGAGAATATAATCAATGAGCAAGCCTATTTTGAGAAATGATTTTCAAAATAGGTTTTTTCTTTATGCGTAGTTACAGTTGCGGATAGTTCATTTGTTGACCGATCGGTACATAATGTGTAAGATTTCCATAACAGTAGGAAACGAAAGGAGGATTCCGGTGAGCAAACGCGGCAGACCTCGTGATTTTGATTACGCGTCCATCGTAGATGTGGCTATGAAAACATTTTGGTCAAAAGGCTACAATGGTTGTTCTACACATGATTTATGCAGTGATACTGGACTGGGGAAAGGCAGCTTGTACAATACGTTTGGCAGCAAACAGGACCTGTATCTCGCAGTGGTGGAACACTATCACGATACCGGGCTTCGTGAACAGCGGGCATTATTGGAGAGTCCGGGTTCTGTGAAAGAACGGTTGCAAAATTTTTTGGCTTGGGCATTGGTGGAAGACTTTGAATCTACGAATCCAAAGGGGTGTTTGCTGATCAATGCGGGATTGGAACGGGCAAAAGAAGATCCCAAGATTGAAGAAATTGTCTCCAGACATGTTGAACTTCTGAAGCAGACCATGGAAAAAGTGATGGAGGAAGGCTTGCGAACGGGCGAAATCTCCAAAAAACGATCTGCGGTGGATTTGGCTAGCCTATTTTTAAGCAGTTACTACGGCTTCCGTGTGTTGAATACATCCACACAGAATCGGACATTGGCTGAACAAATCATGAATGGCACGATAGAATCTATCTTCGGCGCGTAATGCGCTCTTTTTTTGAGTGATTTTTGTACCGATTGTTACAATAATTAGATAAGGAGTGTTCCTTTATGCCGTCGATGATTTATTTGTTAGCGGTAGCGATTTTTGCTATGACGACTTCTGAATTTATGGTGGCTGGGATGATGAATGAACTTGCCGATGATTTTGGCGTGTCGATCCCATCCATCGGGTATTTCATTACGGCGTATGCAGGGGCAATGGTGATAGGAGGTCCCGTCCTGTCAGCAACTCTCTTGCATATTCGCCGAAAACAAGCGCTGCTTTCTTTGGTTGCCGTCTTCTTTATTGGTCAAGCGTTAGGGGCAATAGCTTGGAATTACGAGTCGATGATGCTTGCTCGTATCCTAACGGGTATTGCTTCATCCGCAGCGTTTGGCATCTCCGTCAGTATTTCAGCCAGCTTGGTTCCCCCTCAT
Organism: Brevibacillus sp. MER 51; assembly: GCF_023714195.1. NCBI lineage: Bacteria > Bacillati > Bacillota > Bacilli > Caryophanales > Paenibacillaceae > Brevibacillus > Brevibacillus sp. MER 51. Next base: position 137,843 of record NZ_JAMAUS010000004.1, read on the forward strand.
TCACGAGGAAAGGCTGCTTCGATTGTCTTGGCAGGCTTAATGATTGCTACTGTCATCGGGCTCCCTCTGACAACCGTGATTGCACAATATTTCGGCTGGAGAATGAGCTTTTGGGCTGTTGCGGTAGCCGTATTATTATCAGGGATCTTGATTCAATGGATGCTCCCTTCCTCCGCACAAAGAGACCAGATGAATGGAAAGGATGAGCTTGCCAGTTTTCAAAATCCACACCTTTGGGCCGCGTATGCAACGAGTATGCTGATCATTGGTGGTACGTTCGCAGCGTTTAGTTATTTTACTCCGATTCTTACCGGTGTAACGGCATTTTCGGATGCGAGTATCCCGTATTTGCTTGCCCTTTACGGTATCGCGACCGTGATCGGAAATAGCGTGATTGGCAGACTTGCCGATCGCTTTACCATGCGAATCCTTGTAACGGGATTAAGCATACTCCTAGGGGCATTGGTTCTGTTTGCGGTAGGTGCCGAAAATAAATGGATCGCAGTGCTGTCCATTGTTCTGATTGGGTTGACGGGCGTAGCGATGAATCCGGCCATGATTGCACGCGTCATGAAAACAGCAGGCAGTGGGACGATGGTAAACACGGTACATACTTCCTTTATTACATTGGGAGTTGCCATTGGTTCTTCTTTAGGTGGGATCGGAATCAGCAGTGGCTATGGACTTGTTTCACCATTGTGGGTAGGTGCTTGTTTAGCTGTAATCGGGTTACTTTCAATCGTTCCCTACCTGAAAAAGAGCAAAGTGTAAAAAACCATACAATCCCTCTTGAAAGTCAAAGATGGTCAAACTATAATAAAGTCAACGAAGGTCAGGAAAGGTCAAAGATCTTCTGAATTCCAAAACAACGCTTTTGGGGGGATTGAATATGCATTGTGAAATCTGCAAACAACGAGAAGCAACTGTGACAGTTCATATACGTGTACAAAATCAGCAACAAAAATACGATTTGTGCCAGGATTGTAAAACAAAGCTGACTAACAAAATGGGAGTGGGCATGGGCTTTAGTCCTTTCTCCTCTTTCTCTGGACTGGATGAGTTCCTGCAAGGCTTTGCCCAAGGCCGGGTGAATCCGGGCAAGTCTTCCGGCCAACCGCAGCAACAATCACCAGAGCGCGGTGGAGGCATCCTCGATGACCTGGGCCGTAATCTAAACGATGCGGCACGTGCCGGACTGATTGACCCTGTGATTGGACGCGAACAAGAAATCGAGCGTGTCATTGAGATTTTGAACCGACGCAACAAAAACAATCCGGTTCTGATCGGGGAGCCAGGCGTCGGGAAGACGGCGATTGCGGAAGGCCTCGCTCTGCGCATTACGGAAGGGCAAGTACCGACCAAGTTGAAAAACAAGCAGGTGTACATTTTAGATGTCGCCTCTCTGGTGGCAGGGACGGGAATACGCGGACAGTTCGAGGAAAAAATGAAGCAAGTAATTGCCGAGCTGCAGAAACGCAAAAACGTCATCCTGTTTGTGGATGAGATTCATCTCTTGGTGGGAGCAGGCTCTGCGGAAGGCTCCATGGATGCAGGGAACATCCTGAAGCCTGCACTGGCTCGCGGTGAGTTGCAATTGATTGGAGCAACTACGCTAAAAGAGTATCGCGTCATTGAAAAAGACGCTGCTCTGGAGCGCCGTCTGCAGCCAGTTATGGTCAAGGAACCAACCGTAGAACAAGCCATCGAGATTTTAAAAGGATTGCGTCCGAAATACGAAGCATTCCACCAAGTCGCTTACTCGGATGATGTCATCCGTGCCTCCGTGGAATACTCCCATCGTTACATCCAGGATCGATTCTTGCCTGACAAGGCGATTGATCTCATGGATGAAGTGGGCTCGCGCTTGAACCTGAGATCCTCCGCGGTTGATACGACAGAGCTGCATGAGCGGCTGGCGCAAATCAATCAGGAGAAAAAAGAAGCGACGGAGCAAGAAGCATACGAACGAGCTGCCCGTTTGAGAGACGAGGAAGCGGGTATTTTAGAGAAGCTGGATCAAATCGAAGGCACGGAGCAACGCGTCCAGGTTGACGTCACAGACATCCAAGCCTTGATCGAGCAAAAGACCGGGATTCCGGTAACCAAGCTGCAAAGTGATGAACAGATGAAAATGAAGAACCTGGCGGCCCATTTGGAAGCAAAAGTCATTGGTCAATCCGAGGCAGTCACACAAGTAGCGAAGGCGATTCGACGCAGTCGTGCAGGCCTGAAACCGAAAAACAGACCGATTGCTTCCTTCCTGTTCGTCGGTCCGACTGGCGTAGGGAAAACAGAGCTGTCCAAAGCGCTGGCAGAGGAGCTGTTTGGTACCCGCGATTCAATGATCCGCCTTGATATGAGCGAGTACATGGAGAAGCACTCGGTATCCAAATTGATCGGTTCTCCTCCTGGCTACGTCGGTCATGAAGAAGCAGGTCAATTGACAGAGCGCGTACGCCGCAATCCGTACAGCATTATCCTGCTGGATGAGATTGAAAAAGCACACCCAGACGTGATGCACATGTTCCTGCAAATTCTGGAGGATGGTCGTCTGACAGACAGTCAAGGCCGTACGGTGAATTTTAAGGAGACGGTTATTATTGCGACGAGCAATGCTGGTGTGAGCGAGCGTAAAATCTCCGTTGGCTTTGGAGCACAGGCGCCTGAGCCTGTCACCGTGCTGGATTCTCTGGGAGCGTACTTCAAGCCGGAGTTCCTGAACCGCTTCGACTCGATCATCTCCTTTGCCCATCTGGAAAAACAGGATTTGGTCAAAATCGTAGATCTGCTGCTGCAAGATGTCAAGGGCAATCTGTCTGAGCAAGGAATGGAGATCAGCGTGACAGATGCCGCAAAAGAAAAGCTGGCTGAGCTGGGCTACAACCCTTCCTTTGGGGCACGTCCATTGCGTCGCGTGATTCAGCAATACGTCGAGGATGGCATTGCCGACCTGGTGATGGAAGAAGACAATGTGACAGCTATGGTCATTGATGTCGAGGATAATGTAATTCGTGTGAAAAAAGGATAACAGTCGTAAAAAAAGAAACCCCGATCGGGGTTTCTTTGCTTTTTGAAATCATCTTTATTTATTCATGACTTTCTCATTGATGCCATTTCTGACGCCAGCACTTTCCATTTTCAGCTGGCGGCGCTTGGCAACGATTTTCTTCACCCATAACCCGATCAAGATGAGCGGCACCACGGTGAGAAAGATATAGAGAGAAACGTTATGGACCATATTTTCCGCCATTTTACCGTAAAAATAAAACAAGAATCCGACTGCGTAAAATTTGACAGCCCGTCCAATTGCGGCATACCCGATCAACTTCCACAACGGGAATTTCAAGCAACCCGACATGATTGTAAATACTTTAAACGGAATCGGTGTAAACGAACCGATGAAGATCGCGACTTCGCCCTTCTTTTGAAACATCTCTGTTGCAGAGTCAATCCATTCCTTTTTGAGGATTTTGTACAGAACGGATTTGCCTAGTACTTTACCGATTAAATAACCGACGGGAGTCCCTATGAGACAAGCAATGTAGCCTACCGTTGCAATCCACAATGCCTGCGAAGGATCAACCAGGCTGAGTGGCACTTGAAGAAAGAAGGCAGGAACGGGGAAGATGACTGCGTCTGCAAAAGAATGGATGAACATTCCCAAATAGCCGTATTCCATTAAGAAATCTAAAATGTTCTGAAACATCTATTTCTCCTTTGTCATTCTATCGTTAACTGCCAGTCATCAACTCAATCGAGTCGGATCGTACCAGGTAAATTTTATGTGTATAGATGCGATTCTACTTCAAACTGGCTGACTTTGGAACGAATTTTTTTGAATTGGGATTCACTTACTATGCAACGGTTAACCATGTTCCTGTATCTATCTGATAATACGATGTAGATCGTTTTCTGGTTACTCAACAATTCTTCACGTTCGCCTTGGTTTTTTTGAATGCACTCAATAGCTTCATTATCGAGATTTCGTTGTTGTCCAAAAACGCTCTCTCGTCGGATTTGATCTACGACTTAAGGCGGATAGGTTAACGGTGCATGCGACGTAACACATCCATCAACACGTCAATCCCTTGCTCAATCACTGCTTCCTTGGCATAGGACACATTCAGCTTCAACATATTTTCTTGCGGAAAGCCCTCCAAATAATTTTTGTCGGCAGTATCCACAAGGATCGAACGTTTTTTGAGCTGGCTGATAACAGCAGGAACCGGGATGGAATCGGTCAACACAATGTGCGTATGAATCCCTGGGTATGCAAGGGGTTGAAAGGTGAACAGATGGTCTTCATTCGCCGCAAAATGGTTCAAGGACGCCATCAGCAGGTTGGATCGCCGGTGATAGGAACTGCGTATTTTTTGCTTGTGTCGCTCGAACATTCCGCTTTTTAGGTAAATTTCCAGCGCGGCTTGAGATAGCATGGAGCTGTCGATATCCATGAGTCGTTTGTGTTGGTTGAAGGAATCCTTTAGCACATCCGGTATAACAGCTACACCCAGACGGAGCCCGGGAAAAATAATCTTGGAATAGCTTTTTACATAAATCGTGCGAGAAAAGCGGTCATAGGCAAAGAGGGGATCGGCTTTGCTGTCATGCTCAAGGTCTGCCATGTAATCGTCTTCCACGAGATAGACGTCGTACTGCTGGGCAAGCTCCACAATACGCTGCTTATCCTTTCGGCTGTACGACGTACCGAGCGGGCTATGATAGCGAGGCATCGTGTAGAAAAACTTGATATCTCCCGCGCGGAAAATAGACTCCAGCTCTTCTAAATCGATTCCTTGGGCAGTGCGCTTGATCCCGACGACAGGATGCTTGCGTACTTGCAAGCTTTCAATGAAAAGATGGTAGCTGGGCTGCTCAATCAGAATCGTTTCTTTGCCATTTGGAAAAGGAAGACTGCATAGCAAGGATAGAGCTTGTTGGACACCGGAGGTAATGAAAATATTGCCCGGGTCCGTAAAAACCTGATGATTCCCAAGCAGCTTGGCAACGACAGCAATGAGCGATGGCAAGCCTTGGGTGGTTCCGTATATGAAAAGATCGTTTTTATAGGTTTCAATCGCTTTATTGATGCAATGTTGAAAGTCGATGTAAGGAAAGAGGTCAGGATCGGGAGCAGAGGTCGCAAAATCGATTGTCGACGTATCTGCGGGTTGTATCTTCCTTTGCTTTTTCACGACGTAGTAGCCACTTCGGTCGACCGAGTAGATGAGATGACGCTTTTCGAGCTCATCCAGGGTGCGGATAACAGTACTCTTGCTGCATTGGTAGCGAGAGGCGAGCTCCCGAATGGAGGGAAGTCGGTCTCCGTCTCGATAGGAGAGGCTTTCAATCAACGTTTCAAGTTCATTTTGAAGCTGCAAATATTTGTGCATCCAAAAAACATTCCCTTACGCCGAATTTGTATCGGTACAGTTACTCCTTTTTTGCATTGTAGCACGATTGCTCCCCCATTACTATTAACCTAAGACGGCCGTCTGTAAAAAGTCCCCAGTAGGAGAGATACATGCGATGAAAGACCAACAAAAAGCGATTCTTGCGGCATTACTGAATGCAGGGATTACCGGCTTGTCGTTTTTGTTTCTGAAAATGGCACTTGCTGTAACCAATCCGGTTGATACTTTGGCACACCGTTTTACCGTGGCATTTATCGCTGCATCCATCCCGATCGTGTTTGGGTGGATCAAGCTGTCCATCAAACCAAAAGACATGCTCACGATTATACCGCTCGCCATGCTGTACCCCATTCTGTTCTTTACCCTTCAGGCGTTTGGACTGGTGTATACCACTTCGTCGGAAGCAGGGATTATTCAAGCAACCGTTCCGATTTTTACCATGATCATGGCGGCATTCTTTTTGGGAGAGTCTTCTACGTGGCTCCAAAAGCTGTCCACGCTTTTATCCGTCGGAGGTGTCGTGTACATTTTTGCAATGAAGGGGCTGGGTGTAAGCGCAGGCTCAGGGAGCAGTATCGGTACCATTCTCATCCTGTTATCCGCGTTTTCTTTGGCGGGGTATAGTGTTCTGGCGAGAAAAATGACCAAGTCCTTTCATTATATAGACATGACGTATATGGTGGCGTTACTCGGATTTGTGTTTTTTAACGGCTGGTCAGTTATTCGCCATAGTACAGAGGGGACTTTATCCACGTATTTTGCCCCTTTCGCCAGCTCGGCCTTTATCATCTCGATTGTATTTTTGGGGATACTGTCCTCGCTCATGACGTCATTTATGACCAACTTTGCCTTGGCCAAGATGGAGGCATCCAAACTCAGCGTGTTTAACAATTTGTCTACGCTGGTTACCATCGTGGCAGGCGTTATCTTTTTGCAGGAACAACTGGCATACTACCATCTCATTGGCGCAGTGATGATTATTATCGGGGTGATTGGGACGAACTTCCTGGGGGCAAAATTTAAACAGAAGAACACGCCTCAACCGAAATCCACGTCTGTGTGAGAAAAGAAAAAGGATACACAACAGAGCGAATGTTTATTCATTGGCTCTGTTTGTTTTTGTGGAGGAATCGTTCGTGAAACTGTTTACAAATCGTATCATACACGATATAGTTACCTAGATTGTGAGTATAATGACATATGGTGAGATGACGGAATGAAAAAAATTATACATCTGGATTCGATTGAAAAGAGATTTGCAGATACTGTCGTCGTCCCCTCTTTTTCTCTCTCCATTGAAGAAGGGGAGTTTTTGACGTTACTCGGCCCCAGTGGCTGTGGGAAAACGACACTGCTGCGAATGATTGCTGGATTTGAGCAGCCAACGACCGGGGAAATTTTCCTGGACGAAAAGCCACTTAGCGCTGTGCCGCCGTATCAACGCGATATGAACATGGTGTTCCAGCAATATGCTTTGTTTCCACACATGACCGTGGAACAAAACATCCTGTTTGGTTTGAAAATGAAAAAAGTGAACGCAGCCGAACAACAGAAGCGTTTGGAGGAAGTACTTCAGTATGTCCAACTGACAGAATTGCGGAAGCGCACGCCAAAGCAGCTGTCTGGCGGACAACAGCAACGCGTAGCAATCGCACGGGCGATTATTAACAACCCACGCGTTCTGCTTCTGGACGAGCCTCTAGGTGCTTTGGACTATCAATTGCGAAAAAGCTTGCAGCTCGAATTGAAAAACTTGCAGAAAAACCTAGGGATAACGTTCATTTACGTCACACATGACCAAGAAGAAGCGATGGCGATGTCCGATCGAATCGCAGTCATGAACAAGGGACGAATTGAACAGATTGCTTCTCCAGCAGAGATTTACAACTCCCCGCAAACCTTGTTTGTGGCTACCTTTATTGGGGAAAACAACATTTTCCGGGAAAACGGAACGAATGCAGCGGTACGTCCGGAAAAGATCAAGCTGTACCCGGTTGACTCTGACAAGGACAAGCACAAGAAGCTGGGTACTATTGCTGACGCGGTGTTCCTCGGCAATCTGCGCAAGGTATTTATCCGCCTTGAGGGGCAGGATATGACCGTAATGGCACACCAGTACGCAGGTGACGGTCTGGACTGGCAGGTGGGAGATCAGGTGGCCATTGGCTGGGCACAGACGGACGAGGTGATTCTTCCTTGTTAAACAAGAAGCCGGTAAAACTGCTCGCGCTTCCCGCCCTTTTGTGGATGGGTGCGCTTTTCGTCCTGCCTATGCTTATGATTGCCATACTGTCTTTCCTCAAAAGAGGCACGTACGGGCAAGTTGTCTATGAGTTTACGCTGAACAATTACACCCGTATTTTCGATCCGCTGTATGGCCAAATTTTTTGGGATACGCTGGTCGTAGCGGTTTTAACAACTGTCTTTTCGATTTTGTGCGGCTATCCGTTGGCGTATTACATTTCACGGCTGGAAAAATCGACTCAGCAAATATGGCTTTTGCTCGTGATGATTCCGTTTTGGATCAACTTCTTGGTCCGTTCCTATGCGTGGGTAATCATCCTGCGTTCGCAAGGCGTAATCAATACGTTCCTGCAATCGCTGGGCATTATTTCGGAGCCGCTGCCGCTTCTGTACAATTCGGGCTCGGTCCTGCTCGGGATGGTGTACACTCTTATGCCGTTCATGGTACTGCCGATTTATGTGTCGCTGGAGCAAATGGATCGCCGCAAGCTGGAAGCCGCGTATGATCTGGGCGCAACGCCTTGGAAGGCTTTTTGGCACGTGACTCTGCCGATGACCAAGACAGGTGTCGTCACTGGATCGATCCTCGTCTTTGTTTCTTCCATCGGGATGTTCGTCGTTCCGGATGTGATGGGCGGAGCGAAATCGGCTCTGATCGGAAACGTCATTCAAAATCAATTTTTGTCCGCGCGTGACTGGCCGTTCGGTTCTGCCTTGTCCATCGTGCTGATGCTATTGTCCATGCTGTTGATTCTTCTTTATTTCCGCGCTACCAAAGCGAGCGAGACAAAGGAGGGATCAGCATGAAAACATTACGTCGAAACGCACTATCTGGATACTCGTGGCTGATGCTGGTCTTTTTGTATCTGCCAATTTTGATCCTTGTCCTTTATTCGTTCAACGATTCACGGATCAACGCTACGTGGACGGGTTTTACGTGGAAGTGGTACGTTTCTTTGTTTGAAAACAGGCAGGTCATGCAAGCGCTGATGAACAGTTTGACGATTGGGGTTATCAGCAGCGTCATCGCAACGGTTTTGGGTACGGCTGCCGCTCTGGCGGTCAAGCACTATTCGCTTCGTTGGAGCAATATCTTTAACGGGCTGATGTACTTGCCGATCGTCATCCCGGAGATCATGATGGGGTTGGCTATGCTCGTGTTGTTTAGCCAGGTGCAGATGGAGCTGGGGAAAGTGACTCTGATTCTGGCGCATGTCACGTTTAGCATGCCGTATGTGATGGTCATTATCTCTGGACGTTTGGCTGATATGGGCAAGGAACTGGAAGAAGCGTCTCAAGATTTGGGAGCAACTCCTTGGGAGACATTGCGCTATGTGACGTTGCCTCTGATCATGCCAGGGATCATTGCAGGCTTCCTGATGGCGTTTACCCTATCGTTGGACGATTTCATTATTTCGTTCTTCGTGGCTGGTCCGAATTCGACTACATTGCCACTCTACATTTATGGGTTGGTCAAACGAGGCGTCTCGCCAGAAGTGAATGCACTCTCGACGCTTTTGATCGTGAGTACTGTGCTGTTGGTTGTGGTGGCAGAGGTTTTCCGCCGCAAAGACTCAAAAAATAATCAATCCATCTTTTAGAAACATCATGGAGTTTTCATAAAGGCAATCCCATAACTGATTTGGAGGTTGAGAGGAAAAAATGAAACGTTTCAAGTCCTTGATGATCGGCGCTTTGACCGCCGTACTTGCGGTGACTGCTGTAGGCTGCTCATCGTCATCTGAGCAAGAGCAACAAGTATTGAACATTTATAGCTGGGCAGACAACTTCGACCCAGACGTCATCAAAGATTTTGAGCAAAAATTCAACGTGAAGGTCAACTATGATGTATACGGCAGCAACGAAGAAATGCTGGCAAAAATTCAAGCGGGTGCATCTGGCTACGACCTGATCCAACCTTCCGACTACATGGTAGGCACTATGATTCAGCTGGGTCTCCTGGAAGAGTTGAACAAAGCGAACATCCCGAACATGGGCAATATTGTGTCTACGTTCAAGACACCTCCTTTTGACAAAGAAAACAAGTATTCACTCGTATATACATGGGGAATTACCGGGATCGCTTACAACAAGAAATATGTAAAAGAAGCCCCGACAAGCTGGAACGATCTGTGGAATGAAGCTTACAAAGGCCGTGTCATCATGCTGAACGATCCTCGTGAGGTTATGGGAATGGCACTGATCAAGAACGGTTTCTCCAATAGCACGACGAACACAGAGGAACTGGAAAAGTCCTTTGCTGATTTGAAAAAAGTAGTACCGAATGTGGTTGCTTTTGATACAGACAACATCAAGCAAAAGATGATTGCGGAGGAAGCATGGATCGGAACGGTTTGGTCCGGAGACGCCGCTTTCATTCACGCACAAAATCCAGATGTGGAGTACGTCATTCCGAAAGAGGGCGCAACGATCTGGGCAGACACGCTGGCGATTCCAAAAGGCGCTAAGAACAAGGAAATGGCTGAGAAGTTCATCAACTACCTGATGGACCCAGAGGTCAGTGTGAAAAACTACGAATCGATTGGCTACAGTAACCCGAACGAAAAAGCATACCCACTGCACAGTGAAGAATATCGTTCCAACAAGATGGTCTTCCTGGATACAGCAGACATTGCCCGTGCGGAGTGGCTGGTCGATGTAGGAGAAACCTTGCAGCAATACGACCGCTACTGGACTGAAATGAAGAGCGGCAGATAAAAAGTGGTGAACAAACCGAGATGGAGTATTTCCGTCTCGGTTTTTTTGTGTTCATTTTGTCTGGGATCTTACTCTTTGGCTGGAAGGGGGGAATAGAGCGAAGACATTGGAAAAATAATAAGGGGACACCATGTATTGGGGTAAATAAAATGACAACCAACATGATTTCTGAATCCGTTAGCGAGACGCGTGAAAAATTATGGGATCAAATGCGAAATCCGCGAATGGTGTTTCGTAACCTTTCTTGTGGAGCCAATAGCTTGTTGCTAGCCTATCTCCCCTATCTAGTTGATACGGTCATTCTCCAGCAGGTGTTGCTTCCTTATTTCGAAAGGTTACCTGACGAAAAGATCGATCCTGATACGATTTTGGGGAATGTTCCTGTTGCTCATGTCACCAAAACCATGGATTACAGTCAAGTCAGCGATTATCTCGTGAGGGGATGGATTTACCTTCAAATAGAAGGAATGGCGTGCGGGCTTCTTCTCTACGTAGCAAGAATACCGAGTCGTTCTTTGGGAGAGGCTCAGGTCGAAACCCAGATTTTCGGTCCCCAGGTTTCTTTTACTGAAGACTTGGAAACCAATTTAGGGGTGCTACAGGGGTATCTGTCGACTGATTTGCTTACCAACGTATCCGTTACGATTGGGAAACGTAGCAGGACGAATGTGGAAATATGTTACATGGAGGAACTGGCGGCTCCTGAAAATATTCAAACCGTCATGCAGCGTTTACGCGATTTAGATATAGACGGCGTGATTGACAGCGGAAAATTGGTTCAACTGATTGATGACAATACGTTCTCTATTTTTCCGCAGCTAATCCTGACAGAGCGACCTGATCATGTAAGTGAAGCCCTGTTGGAAGGAAAGGTAGTCGTATTTGTCGAGGGGAGCCCGTTTGCTATCGTCGGCCCCAGTTCCTTCGTGGACTTTTTCAAGTCCAATGAAGATCTCTATATCCGGTGGCAAATGGCTTCTTTTATAAGATTGTTACGTTTCTCGGCTCTTTTTGTCTCTCTGTTTTTTACAGCTACTTATGTGGCTGCGCTTACATTTCATTATGAAATGATTCCATCTGCTCTCCTTGTATCGCTCGTAAAGTCTCGATCCAAGGTACCTTTTCCCCCATTGTTTGAAGCTTTGTTACTTGAAATGATTATTGAATTCTTGCGGGAGGCTGGAGCAAGACTTCCTTTTAAAGTTGGGCAAACGATAGGGATCGTGGGCGGTATCGTAATTGGACAGGCAGCCGTTGCAGCGGGTTTTACCAGTAACATATTGATCATGATTGTGGCGCTCAGTGCCCTAGCTTCATTTACTTTTCCCTCCTACATGATGAGTACGGCAGTCCGCATCCTCCGCTTTCCGATTATCCTGTTAGCTGGAATTTGGGGAGGTTTTGGAATTATGCTAGGCGCGTCTTTTTTATTGATACACATCCTGCGTCAATCAAGTCTGGGACGTCCGTTTTTTCTCCCCTTTTTTCCTTTTCGCTTGCAGGATTTTAAAAACAGTCTGATCCGGTTTCCTTTTTACTCTCTCGGCAAGCGTCCGGTTATGACACGTTCTCCTGACGATACCCGTTTGCCTGATAAAGTCGAGAAAAAAAGACCAGTTCAGTAGTTAGGTGTTGAGTGTGAATGTCACGGTCCATTTTTCGTCGGAATAGCCATATGGCTATCAGCGTATCGCTTGCGCTATTTATGGTTCATAGCAATCAGGTTGGAATCGGCATAGCGGGCGTACAACGCTTTATTTATGATAGGGTACAACAAGACGCCTGGATTGCGGTCATAATAGCAGGCATTATGACCCATATTGCGGCGTGGTTCATGCTAAAAATCTTAGCGAAATACAAAGACATGGATTTGTATGACATTCATCAACGTGTATTTGGGAAATGGCCTGCCCGTGTTCTTAATTTCATCTTCATCGTATATATCATGGGCTCGGCCTTAACGATCTTGAGAGGGTACATCGAGATTATTCAGTCATGGATGTTTCCGGAAGTACCTTCCTGGATATTAAATGCCTCCTTGCTTTGCCTGGCCATTTATGGAGTAACAGGTGGTATTCGGGTGTTGGCTGGAATTAGCTTTTTTTCTGTAGGGTTGACGATATGGCAGCTACTGCTCTTGGTTTATCCCATGCAATACGCTGATTTTCATCTGTTGCAGCCAGTCTTTCATCATGATCTTGTACAGCTGATGGACGGTGCGAAGAAGATGTCCTTTTCCATCATCGGATTTGAGATCATTTTGTTCATCTATCCGTTTGTAAAGGAAAAGGAATTGCTATCGCGGTATGTACATGGTGGATTGTTTATGACCACCTGCTTGTATGTGGTAGTCATGCTGGTTACACTCTTGTACTTTCAAGGAGAACAGCTTCAGCATCTAATCTGGGCGACGCTAATGATGATGAAAATTGTAGAGTTTCCGTTTTTGGAGCGTTTTGAGTTTGTGTCCATCTCACTGTGGATGCTCATCATGCTGGATAATTTGCTGATGAACCTGTGGGTAGCCATGCGAGGGGTTCACCATATTAGTGGGCTCAAGGAGAGAATGGCACTTTTCGGGATTGTTGGTGTCATGTTTTTGGCTAGCAATTTTTTAGAAACACGCCAGTCGATTAATCTCATCACGGATATTTTCGGTGGTGTAGGCTTCTATATCATTTTTGTTTATCCCATCGTGCTTTATGTAGTAATTCGGCTGTTTCGGAAGGGACCGGTCCGGACATGAAAAGGTTGCGTTTGCTTTTACACTATCTTTTAGTGGTCGTGTTATTGAACGGCTGTGGGGAGCAACATGTATTAGAAAAATTGGGACTGGCGGTTGCGGTGGGGTACGATCTTAGCAGAGACGGAAAGTTGTTGGGTACCACGGTATTTTATCAAATTGACCCGGAGGCACGTGAGCTGGTCACTGTCATTTCTGGCACAGCACATACAAGCAAAGGACTCACCGTTTCACAGAACAGGGAGTCTTCCAAAAAAATTGTAGGAGGTCAAATTCGCGTCGTGGTCTATCACGATGAGTTAGCGCGTAAAGGGATCCTGTCTCTTGTGGAAAACTTAACGCGTGATGCCTCCATAGGAAGCAATGTCTATTTAACGGTAGCGAAAGGTCGGGCGTATGATATTTTGACACATCGCTACCCCGAGAACAGCAACATTGGCATTTACCTCTATCAAGCCATACGGCAGAACGTCGAAGGGGAGAATATGATTTCCTCGAAACTTCATGAGTTCATGAAAGATTATTATGCAATCGGGAGAGATCCCGTGATGCCTTATATTGAAAGAGTAAAGAATGAATTGCATATTAATCAAATTGGTTTATTTCGAGATCAAAAACTGGTAGCAGAGATTACTTCAAGGGATGGATTTTTCCTCAAGATATTACGGGAGCGTTACAATAAGGGGGAATTGGAAATAAATATTTCCCTCGATAAAAAGCGTCTTTTTACCGTCATTGAACATATCTCAAGCAAAAAGCAAATAAAAGTTTTAGATTTGGAGAAACCAAGATTTTCTGTGAAAGTCAATATGTCAGCGCAGATTCAGGAAATGGCTGAAAAAATTGATTTATCCAAGCCTGAGCAGTTGAAAAAGGTCCAAAAAGCAATCGAACTGGCGGTTAAAAAAGAGACGGAACATTTACTGGAAAAGTTAAGAAAGCACGATGTAGACCCGGTAGGATTTGGGGAAATCTACAATATAGCCAGTCAAAAGAGTGGGAAAAAGAAATTGAGTAAAGAGGAATGTCGGGAAATCATCAAAAGGGCGAAATTTGATGTAGATGTCGAGATCATGATTTTGCGTACAGGCGTCATTGGGTAGTCGGAACAAAAAATACATAGACAAGCAACAAGCCGGGGTGAGATAGTGAGGGCGAGGTGAGAAAAGATGGAAAACGGGCAAGCTGTACAGACAGGCTTTCTCGAAGCAAATGGTGCACGTATTTACTATGAAGTAGCAGGGGAAGGCGAACCGCTCTTATTAATCCACGGCTTCAATCTGGATACAAGGCTATGGGATGCCCAGCTGCAAGCATTTGGACAAACGTATAAGGTCGTTCGATTTGATATCCGCGGGTTCGGTAAAACACTGGCGACTGACGTTCCTTTTACGTTGTACGATGATGTGAAAGCGGTTCTGCAAGGGCTTGGGATCGAAAAGGCGCATGTGGCCGGGCTTTCGTTTGGGGGAATGGTCGCGCAGGAGTTCGCCCTTGCTTACCCGCAGATGGTGAACAGCTTGATTCTGGTCGCATCCGGCTTGTTTGGTCACCCAAGAAGTGAACAGAGGCTGCACGATGTGGAACGTTTCAATCAAGTATGTCAGCGTGGGACGACAGAGGAAGCGTTGGAAATGACGACACAAATGTGGTTTGACGGTCCTGGTCAGCCGGTAAATGAGCAAGCTCGTCTAGCACGTAATCGTTTTAAAGAAATAAACAGACACGCCTTTTCGCTGCCGGAGTTTGGAGCCGGATTGGAGGTTTTATCTCCCCCACCAATCGAGCGTTTGGAACATATCAAAGCGCCGACTCTCGTTATTGCAGGAGCGCGGGATTATCCAGATTTTCTACAGATCGCCGATGTATTGACTGAACGGATATCCGGCGCAAAAAAAGTCATCCTGCCTGACTCAGCGCACATCCCACCGATGGATCAACCAGAGGTATTCAACAAGCTCGTCCATGAATTTCTCGCACAAAACACTGTAAAATCATCCTAATGCAGTTTGAAATGGCATGGATCGGAGAGAATTACCGAACATGCCTTTTTTTGTTTTCAACACTTTGCCACATCAGATAGCCCGATGGAGCCATATAGATTCTCGCACTATTTTGATAGGATTAAGGACGGAATAAGGAAGCAGGTGATAGGGTGACATACAACATCAGACAATATGCGGTTGTGTTTTTGCTCGCCTTCTTACTTGTACTGACAACGGGTATGACAACTGCTTACGCCCATGCTGGCTTGATGAGCAGCTCCCCACAAGATGGTGAGGTACTGAAGGCGAATCCGGGACAAATATCTGCGCGGTTTACCGAAACATTGGAGCCCGATCTTGTTAACGTGCGTTTATTTGACTGGAATGGCAAGGAAATAAAAGTGGAGCGGCCGACATTGCAGCCGGGTGATGCCTCGCAGTTGAATGCGAAACTGCCGAGCGATTTGGCTGAGGGGACGTATTCGGTAATCGTGTCTGTCGTATCCGAGGACGGACATCCGATCGAAGAGAAGCTCACGTTTTCTATCGGACAAAAAAGTGCGGTTGTGGTTCCGCCAAATGAGCAAAAAGCAGATTCAAGCTACTTGATCATGTACCGCTATTTGGCGCAAGGAATTATTCTCGTCGGTGGCGGCTTGTATCTGGTAGCGTGGGCAGCACAACGTCAGGGATTGCCTTCGCTTGCCCAGCTCATCGGGATTGGCAGACAAATCGGATGGAGTTTGGCGATCATCGGACTTATATTTTTGTGGTTCTTGTATGACGAATCGTTAACGGCTGTATCCCTTACGCAAGCACTGTGGCAGATGGACGGGAACTTGCTCAGTCAGTCTCCGTTTGCGATCATGCTGCTGGTGTCCTTTGCCCTGCTGTTATTGATCGCGATCCCCAATATGGTGTCAGGCTGGTATGTGGGAATCTGGGTTCTCTTGATCAGCGCGCAAGCTTTTGGCGGTCATGCATGGGGCATTGCTCCTGTCTGGCTGTCCATTTTGCTGAGACTGTTGCATGTATTGACGGTCGCTGTGTGGATGGGGGCACTTGTCTACTTGTTACTGACAGTCAAAGCGGCTGAACGAGGACAGGAGTCGTTCAAGAGGTTCTTTTTGAAAACAGTTGCGGTGGCGGCAGTGCTTGCCGTCGTGACGGGCGTTGTCATGCTCTTCGTGCAAACGGATGTCATGAGCATTTTCCAGAGTGCAACGACATGGAGCTATCTGTTATATGGAAAAATAGCAAGTGTCTGCCTCATGCTTCTTTTGGCCTTTAGGCAAACCAGACGTTGGCGGACGAAAAATTCTTTGCAGCCCGCTTACTTGCGTTGGGAAATCATATTCGGGATTATCGCGGTTCTGGCAGGACTTTGGATGAGCCAAATCAACTACCCGACTGCGACGACAAATAATCAAGCCGTGATTCAAACAGATTCAAATTAGGGAGGATTTCATAATATGAAAATGAAAAAATGGATGAGCAGTGTACTGGTAGCAGGTGCAGTTTTGACGTTGGCGACAGCAGCACAAGCACATGTGAACGTATATCCGAAAGAGGCTACTACAGGCTCCTATGAAAAATACACCGTGCGTGTCCCTGTAGAAAAAGACGTCAACACGACAAAAGTGAAGCTGGAATTCCCGGCAGGTGTGAAGGTAAATTCCGTACAACCGATTCCGGGCTGGTCCTACGAGTTCGAAAAAGATAAAGACGGTGTGAACACAGCGCTTGTCTGGACAGCAACAGAAGGCGGAATCAAAGCGCATGAGTTCCAAGAGTTCACGTTTGTCGGGGCAAACCCGAAAGAAGAGGGTCAATTGGCTTGGAAGGCTTATCAGACCTATGCAAATGGCGAGGTTGTGGAATGGACAGGGGACAAGGATTCCAAAACGCCAGCGTCTGTCACTACCATTAAGGCTGGTGTAGGTGAAGCAGGGCATGAGCATGGACAAGAACAAAAGCCGGCAACTGCTCCTGCCGGGGAAGCAGCGGGTGCAGGCAGCAACAATACCTTGCCATTGGTACTTTCCGGTTTGGCGTTGCTGATCTCCATCGTAGGTCTGTTTAGAAAAAAAGCGTAAGTGCTTCTTCATAATTAAGCTGTGCAGTGTGTCCAATCACACTGCACAGCTTTTTCCATTGTATGGCAATTTAAATCATTCTATAATAGTTGTAATTACTTTCGGAGGTGTATCACATGTTAAAAACACTATTCAGAGCAAGCAAGTACACAGGAAGGAAAAATAGGAACGGCAGCATGACGCGTACGCATTTTGCACAGTAGAGGATTGTAGAGTAACGATCAGTATGTGAAAACGGGACGCGTCATCTGCCTAAAAAAAGGTGGATACTGCTTCCATGTTCATGAATGCGACAAAAGTATATACGATCAAAAGTTTTTTGACTTCCCTGGCCAATACAACCATGTTCACGACCTATGCGCTTTACTATATTGTGACACTGGGCTTTAACCCGTTTGAATTGCTATTGATCGGGACGGTATTGGAGTTATCCGTGTTGGTGTTTGAAGGGATAACAGGAGTAGTTGCGGACACGTACAGTCGCCGTCGCTCCGTCATTATTGGGATGTTTTTTCTGGGAATTGGATTTTCGATGCAGGGGATCGTTCCCGTGCTTGATGCTTGGATACCGTTGATTTCTGTCTTCGGCTTGGTCCTGTTTTCGCAAGTCATCAGTGGTCTCGGGTATACGTTTATCAGTGGAGCGGATACTGCATGGATTGTGGATGAGGTTGGAGAAGAGAAGATCGGTACGATTTTCATGAAGGCTAAGCGCTATTCCTTGTTTGGGAATCTGCTCGGGATTGCACTTAGTGTGGCTTTGTCAACACTCGCCCCCCATTTGCCTTTCCTCATAGGTGGCCTTATGTATCTGGGGCTTGGTGTCTTTCTGATTCTGTTCATGAAGGAGACTGGATTTATTCCTCGTGAGCGTGAGCAAGGTGCTTCCCACGTGAAGGAAATGATTCAGACGTGGACTTCGGGTGCCCAAGTGATTCGCAGTCAGCCGGTTCTCATGCTGATCTTGTTCGTGACCCTATTTACGGGTGCAGCTTCTGAAGGGTATGACCGTTTGTGGGAAGCGCATTTGATCGCAGAAATTGGCTTTCCGGAGCTAGCGGCTATTTCAATGCCAATGTGGTTCGGGATCATTGCCGCACTCGCAAGCTTACTCGGCCTCATCGTCGTAGGCGTTGTGGAAAAAAAGCTGGATGTGAACAATGAGAGGGTTGTCCTTGTGGGCATGTTCACGTTGACGGGACTCAAAATTGCAGCGATGATTGCTTTTGCTTTTTCCCCTAGCTTTAGCTGGGCATTAGTTGCACTGCTGTTAATCGGTGTGATTCAGTCTTTAAGCAGTCCGCTGTATGATACGTGGCTGAATCTAAACATTGAGAGCAGTGTGCGAGCGACGGTTTTATCGATGATGGGCCAGTCCAATGCCTTAGGACAAACGGCAGGTGGTCCGGCTGTCGGATGGATCGGAACCCGTTTTTCGATTCGTGCTTCGCTGGTTGCGGCGGCTATTTTATTGGCACCGATTCTGATTGTGTTCGGACGTGCGCTTAGAAGGCGCTGAGTCAAACAAAGTGTGACAAGTGTAAGGCATGTGCCCATTTTTAGGGCGCATGCCTTTTTGTTGTGGCAATCGTTGGTTATTGCAAACAAAACTTGCGAACAAACGTTCTCTTTTAATATGATGATCTCAACAACAAGAAGACACATTATGTGGTGGTGACAGCCTGATGATTCAGGAGTTGAGAAGGTACGCAACGCGGCAGCAAGCAGTGGAGATCATTTATTTGAAGAAGGATGGAGAGACTAGCAGGCGCACGATCCGTCTGGTACAGATTGATGAGAACAAAGGGAGCTTAAAAGCATATTGTTATATGAGGAAGGCGTATCGTGTATTTGTATTGGAAAACATTTTGGCGATCGCACCCGTGTCAGGGCATTTTGCCGGATGAAAGGGATCATCCTCCACGCCCCCAGCCTTATTCCAGCTACACTATGTTATACTAAATAGGAAACAACTTCAAAAAAGAGGAAGGGCGGGGACAACAATGGAGTTCTTCATTGTCATCGTCATCATGTTTTTGATCGTAGTATTTGTCTTGGCGTCCAAAGCTGCAAAAGGCGGAAGTAGTCGCTCTCATTCCTCTTCAGACAGCGGGGGCGGAGCCTTCTTTGTAGACAGCTCTCACAATCATCATCATCGAAATCACGACTCAAACGATCGTTGGGATAGCTATGACAGCGGAAGTGATAGCGGTAGTGGTGGAGACAGCGGTGGTGGCGGAGATAGTGGAGGCGGCGGCGGGGGAGATTGACGCTGTTGCATTTTGTTTCATTATGGTACAATAATTGGGAAATATGATTCCAAACCTGAATGGTAGGTTTGCTAAAGGAGAGATGTTTTATGGTAGCCATCAAATTTGTTCAGAGTGTCGTAGTCGGGGTCACAGGAATCCTCCTTTCAAGCGAACAGTAATACCGTTCACCAAATGAGGATTCGACTGTGACTGGTTCTGGCTGATAGCCATATATTTAACCAATTGCAGGGGGAATCCGCAGTGAATCAACTAACCAATCAACAAGTATTGCAATCTATGGGCTGGAATGAGTATTTTGCTAATCATTTTGCCCCTTATGCCGAGCAAGGCTACAGTGTGGGACGTATCACACTCGAACATAAACGTATTTATCGTCTGTGGAGTGAGCATGGCGAGCTCTTGGGCGAAGTAACGGGTAAGCTTCGTTATGAAGCCATCGGACGAGAAGATTTTCCGGCTGTCGGGGACTGGGTAGTGATCAGTGCTCGCCCTGAGGAAAAGAAAGCCTCCATCCACGGACTTCTTCCACGTAAGAGCAAGTTTTCCCGCAAAGTAGCTGGGGATACAGTGGAAGAGCAGATTGTGGCCGCGAACGTCGATACCGTTTTCCTCGTGAATTCCTTAAATAATGATTTGAATTTGCGCAGGTTAGAACGCTATCTCATTCTCGCGTGGGAAAGTGGAGCCAATCCGGTAATTGTGCTTTCCAAAGCAGATTTGTGTGACGATCTGGATGCATCCATGGCAGAGGTAGAATCTGTTGCGATCGGAGTACCTGTTCACGTAGTCAGTGCTGAGCAGGGAGAAGGACTAGATCAACTCGCACCGTATCTGGGCGAGGGCCAGACGATTGCCTTGATGGGTTCCTCTGGTGTTGGCAAATCCACGTTGATTAATAAATTGAGCGGAGCGGAGATGCAAAAAGTCAGTGGCGTTCGTGAAGGTGATGACCGTGGCCGCCATACGACGACACATCGTGAATTGTTCCGCTTGCCGAGTGGTGCTCTGATGATCGATACACCAGGCATGAGGGAACTTCAGCTCTGGGAGGCAGATGAAGGCTTCCGCGGTGCCTTTGACGATATCGAGTCCATTGCGGAAACATGCCGTTTCAATGATTGTAAGCATATGCGCGAGCCTGGCTGTGCTGTTCAAGCTGCCATCCAAGCTGGATCATTGGAAAAGGCACGCTTTGACAGTTATCTGAAGCTTCAACGCGAATTGGCACATCTAGCGCGTAAAGAAGATGCAAGGCTTGCAGCGGCTGAAAGGGATAAATGGAAGAAGCTCAACGTTCAAATGCGGCAGAAAAAACCGAAGAGATAAGTATGAGAGCCCTTGAGAAATCAGGGCTCTTTCCTTTGTTTGAGCAAGTAAGCGCTTCCTTTTCCTTTCAAAAATTAACGCTTGCTCACAACGAGGGAGTTATGATAGATTTGGTCAATACTCGTTATTACACTTCGAAAAAAATAGATAGGTAGCTCGTATAATTTTGGGAATAAGGCCCAACCGTTTCTACCAGGTGACCGTAAATCACCTGACTACGAGTGAAAGTGCGTCTAGGGTTCCGTCTTTTTCTTTCCTATTCCAATCATAGGGTTGAATGAAAGCTGGTCCGAGCGACGCAGGCACGAATGATGTGTCACACCTAAGGGATAAAAGCCCAGAGGGACAGTTTCACTTGGCGTTGGTTTATTACGTAGCCCGCTTGTGACACTGTCCACTCTGGGTTTTCTATATTTTCAGCAGGCCGCAGGTAAAAAGTGGCCGGAACCATATCCGAGGAGGAAGAACTGATGAAAGAATTACAAGAGCGCATCGTACAGGACGGCAAAGTACTGTCGGCATCCGTTTTGAAGGTGGATGCGTTTTTGAACCACCAGGTAGATCCACAATTGACGATGAAGATCGGACAGCGTTTTGCCGAGTTGTTCGCTGGTGAAAACATTACAAAAGTCGTGACGATTGAGGCAAGTGGAATTCATTTTGCGATGGCGACTTCCTTTGCTTTGGGTGTTCCCTTTATCTATGCGAAAAAGAAAAAAGCTGTCACGTTGACAGAGGAAGTATACTCTGCTCCTGTTCATTCTTTTACCCGTCAGGAAACGTATCAAATCAGTGTTTCCCGTCAGTATTTGTCCAAAGAAGACCGCGTATTGATTGTCGATGACTTCCTGGCTACGGGAGCTGCTCTGGTGGGTCTTACGAATATTGTCAAAGATGCGGGTGCTCATCTCGTAGGGGTTGGCGCTGTTATTGAAAAAAGCTTCCAGGAAGGCCGTGGTCTCTTGGAGCAAGCTGGCGTACGAATCGAATCATTGGCACGTATTGAATCGATGTCACCAGAAGGCATTCACTTTATTGAAGAAGAGCCTGCACGCGTTTAATCAAAAAATCAATAGGAGGTAAGGGTTCACTCATGCTAGCCAAACATAAAATTGTTACTTTGGGCTTACAGCACATTCTTGCCATGTATGCAGGAGCCGTCGTCGTACCGTTGATTATCGGTGGTGCTTTGAATCTGACTCCTACGCAAATCGCTTATTTGATTGCTGCTGACCTTTTCACATGTGGAATCGCGACGCTCTTGCAAGTCCTTGGCACAAGGTATACGGGGATTCGCCTTCCCGTTGTGCTAGGCTGTACGTTTACAGCAGTAGGACCGATCATTGCGATTGCTTCTACGAGTAATCTAGCGACCGCTTACGGTGCCATCATCATATCGGGTATATTCGTTGTCTTGGCAGCTCCACTGTTCGGCAAGCTGCTGCGCTTTTTCCCAACCGTGGTACAGGGTTCAGTTGTTACAATCATTGGACTGTCGCTCATTCCCGTTGCGATGAACAACGCGGCTGGTGGACAAGGTATGCCGGACTTTGGGCAACCGCACAATTTGCTTTTGGCTTTAGGAACGTTGGTTATCATTTTGCTTATTAATCGTTTCTTTACCGGATTTATTCGTGCGATTTCCGTATTGCTCGGCTTGATTGTCGGTACGGCTGTAGCTTACATGATGGGGATGGTCAGCTTCGCGAATGTTGCGGAAGCCTCTTGGTTTAGCGTGGTTGAACCGTTTTACTTCGGTACACCACAGTTCAGTATTGTGGCCATTGTTACCATGATTCTCGTCAACATCATCAGCATGGCTGAGTCCACAGGCGTTTACTTTGCACTCGGTAAAGTGACGGATACAAAAGTAACGGATCAAGACGTTGTCAAAGGTTTGCGCGGAGAAGGGGTCGCAATCGTACTGGGTGGCATTTTCAATGCATTCCCTTACACTGCTTTTTCACAAAACGTTGGTCTGGTTTCATTGACTGGCATTAAATCGCGCGATGTGATGATTGGTGCCGGTGGAATCCTTGTCGTTCTCGGATTACTGCCGAAGCTGGCTGCTTTGACAACGGTCATTCCTAACGCGGTATTGGGTGGAGCGATGATTGCCATGTTCGGGATGGTTGTTGCATCAGGTATCAATATTCTCTCGCAGGTTGACCTGAGCAAAAACGAGAATCTGCTGATCGCTGCTTGCAGTATCGCTGTGGGTCTAGGCTCTGCTGCGGTTCCGACGATGTTTGACCAACTGCCTACTTTGGCAAAAATGATGCTGCAAAATGGTATTGTGACAGGTTCTTTGACGGCAGTCATCTTGAATATCGTGCTTGTTCACACGAATAAAAAAGCATCTCAGACTGCTCCGGCAAATGTAACTGTTTCGGAAGCGTCTTAACATCATTAGATAATGAACCAACCACCATTTCCTGGTTTGATAGGGGAGTGGTGGTTTTTTTATTATGTGGCTGGGGTGGGGAGAAGAATATTTCCAGTCTAGGCTCCAGGCCCCGTCCTTCTGAGGGCTGAGACTGCCCGCAACGAAGGGATTCGCGGGGAAACGCAAAAGTGGTAGCCGCTACGTCGCGTGGGCACGGTTGCGTTTCTGTTGCCCGCGAATCCCTTCTCCGCTGGGGAGGACTCCACAAGTCGCTACGTCTGGAAATATTCTTCTCTGTCGTAGCTGACTACATTCTTTGATCTTTTTAGGCATTAGAAAATCGGATTACATGGCAAGTTCATAGAGGAAACAGGAGAAAAAAGTGAAGATCTTAGGGACGCCGCCCAAGGCGCAATGAAAAAAAGAGAAACAAGCTCTTAGCGTCCACCTCTGAGATACCCCCTGAATGAACGACTTTGGACGCGGGTTTCGCTTTTTTTCATGGAGCCGGACAGTCAATCCCACAGCAGGTGGACCTAGCATCTGAGCGTTTTCTCCTGTTTCCTCCCCACCACGACAGCTCGAATAACAACTTTTAAAAAAGGCTTCCCGGCAATGACAAGCGTCCAACAGTGCTGGCCAAGTTTTACATACGATGACCATGTAAAACAAACTTATCTCCCGAAAGGAAGGGGTGCCATGGCAACCTTTCAGGAAGCGCTCCTGGCCAAGAAGCATTTGCTCAAAAGGTGGAAGCGGATGCCGGGCGTAATTGGCATCGGGATTGGCTACGCAAACGGAAAAAACAAAAAAGGCGGCGCCTGCATTGTGATGTATACCGTAAATGCAAGTGCCGCCGTGAAGAAGAGATGCCCAAGTTGCGTCCTTGTCAAAAGGCAGGTGGCGACAGCCTGTGTATCCGTTCCTGTTCGTACCGTCACCTCTGGACCGTGCCAGTGTCATCCTGCTGTACGTCCCTCTGCAACGAATTATCGCAGAAGAATCAGACCTGTGATCGCTGGATATAGTATCGGCTACCCAGGGGCGTCCGGAACGGCTGGTTTAATCGTTGCGCGAGGAGGACAACGATTTGTGCTGAGCAACAATCATGTCCTGAATCGTAACAATACGAGCGGCTATACCGAGACCATCCAGCCAGGTGGAGCAGACGGAGGCCGTTCAGGAAGAGATCGAATCGGACGCTTGTATCGGTATGTTCGACTTCGAAAAAATGCAGGTAATCGAATGGATGCAGCGATTAGTATCCCTACTTCCAATCGACTCCTTGCCCCGCGTTATGCAGCAGTGGGCAGAGTACCAGGTGTAATTCGCTCGTATGGCATCGGGCGCAGATTGAAAAAGGTGGGCCGTTCATCAGGGTTGGCCTGGGGAACGGTTGAATCGATCCACACTGATATTGATGTGAGTTACGGGAACTACGGAGGACTGGGGACCATCCGTTTTCAGAATCAGACAGTCATAAGAAGTACGGTTCCCATCTCCTTGCCTGGAGATTCCGGCTCTGTTTGGCTGACTGCGGGCAATTACGCGGCGGCTGTGAATTTTGCTGGTTCAGCCAATGGGAGGCTCTCGATTTCGTATCCGGTTGTCTGGGCATTGCAAGCGTTTGGCGTCGGGATAGCAAGAGCAGCAGGGAGAGCCGGCAGGTCGGTTGCCAAAGCCAAAAGAGTCAGGCAAACAAACGCTCGCACTAGACCGCTATCTCCAGGGGAGTTAAACCGTGTCCAAACAAAAAAAGCTGCCTCCAAAAGGCAGCCTAGCAAGAAAAAGCGAAATAAATAATAGCATTAGGAAACTTCTTCGGCTAACTGATCCAGTACGTTGAGAATGCGTTGTGAGATATCTTCTAGCGTATCAAACGTAGCTTCTGCTTCCTCTAGTTTTCCTTGCTTGACGAAGTGGTAAATCCGCCGAACCGTTTCGTGGAACTGTCGATGAGGCGCTTCTAATTGCTTGAAAGAGGGCAAGGTGCTCAAGGAAGGATTGTTTAGGGCCTCGCCATACCAAATCCCCAAGCGGCATTGATGATGGTCGACGATTTCCTTTTCATCAATGTGGTGATACCCAAGCATGAAGTTATACAGCCACCATCTCCATAAGAGATGATCGGTTTTGACGATTCGCAAATAATGCTTGGTCTTTAATTGGCTCGTTTGTGTGATGCTCAGCTTGTGAAGGCTGTTAATGCCAGCGCCAACATCATAGACGTTTTTACCTACATTTGAGACGTGCGAAGAGACCTGCTCCATATTCGTCAGGACTTGCGATATGCGCATTGAAATATCATCTGTGGCAGCAGACTGCTCTTGTGCCAATGCTGCAATGTGTCCGGTGGAATGCCCGACAGTCTCAATGTTTTGCACAATATCTCCTAGTATCCTTATCGCATCCCGTGTCTGAATCACTTTATCGTTAAAATGGTCGCTCATGAGAGTGGCCGTTTCTTTTACCTGGACAGCTTCATTCTGAACGTTGGTGATTGTGGTTGTAATGCTTTGAACGGATTGCTTGGTCTGTTCTGCGAGCTTTCGTACTTCATCTGCCACGATAGCAAAGCCCCGCCCGTGTTCGTTGGCACGAGCTGCCTCAATCGACGCATTTAATGCAAGCAGATTGGTTTGATCGGCAATATTGCGGATGACTTGGACGACCTGAGAAACTTCTGCGATGGATGTCATTAATTGAGAAGTTTTTGTTTGCATCTCTTGGAACTCCTCCGCCATGGAAAGAAAGCTGGTTAATGACTCTTGGATAATATCCTTGCCCATCGCCGCTTGCTCGATTGTAGTAGAAGCACTCTCTGCGACAGAGACGGCTGATTGAGCCACTTTTTGCACAGATTCACTTAGTTGCTCAGCAGCAGATCCCACATTGCCAGCTTCCTCAGTCGTATCCTCAAGCGTGTCCAACACATGCTTGAATTTATCGATCTTAATCACTAACTCCAGAACTTCGCCCAGGCGATCAATGACTTTGTAATCATTGTCTTCCTGATACGATTGGAGGACAATTTGCGAATCAAGCGTGATGATCTTCAGGAGTGCCAACAGGACAGAAGATAGTTCCTGGGGACGCTTCGAATAGGTGTTGACGATTGCGGGAATCAAATATTCATAGACCCGCAAGTAAGAGCCCGTATACCATTCTGGCGCAAGTCCAATTTTGCTGTGGACCTCTCCGATTTTCTTGCGCCCGGCAACATAGGCCTCGTCTAGTTTGGCGTGTGGAAGCGATTGCAAATAGTGACGAAAGGAAACGGCCAATCGGTCAACCGTCGTATGCGTTTCGATCGTCTGCATAAGATGGGAATATTGGCGAAGCATGTGGTAATGACGTTCTGTAATGGCCTCTAGGTGTTCTGTTAGGAGTGGTTCAATTTGTTTCAGCCGATCAAGGTCTGTCTGATTCATTTGCAAAAAATGAACCTTCCCCGTTAGCTGATCGGACATTTGGACATCGCTTTTTTGAATTGAGGCGGTAACGGTCTGGACGCCACGCTTACCAAACATAAAATCCCTCCATATGTTTACGAAAAACGGGCCTATTCACAAGGGGAATAGGCCATAAGTACTTTATAGATTATAGCATTCACGTATGGGGTTGAATCTTTGGAACTATTATGATTTTGTGAAAAGAATGTTAAGAAATGGGCAACATCATCGATTATTCAAAAAAGGTCATGTGATGCTTTTCGTCCCGGTAGTAAGCGAGACGGTCCTGGAGAGTGCCTGTATGTAATTCGAACTTATGCCCATCAGGGTCGGTGAAATAAATGGAGCGCTTATCCCGCTCCGAACGATCCCGTCCATGCAAAATGGTAACGCCATGCTTTTCCAAGTGAGCGTACCACTCGTCAAATGACTCTTCTGTTATTGTGAAGGCCATGTGTGTATAGGAGTGAGCAATTTCATTGCGTGGGATGTCAGGTTCCTCGTTTAGCGCCAGCCAGTAGCCGTTTAAGTCAAAGTAAGCCAGCTTGCGACCTCGTACGAGTGGTTTGGCATGCAGGACATCCCGGTAAAAACAAAAAGATTTTTCCAGATTAGAGACAGAGAAAAGCAAATGATTCAATCCTTGGAGTTGCGGCAATACGTCCCCCACCTTTTTAGCATTCATCTTGCAACTATTGCTATTGTATGGGGAAAACAGGCAAACCACCAGTCCATTCCGGGTCTGCCTGCATGTGTTTAGGATTGACTTTGTTGAGCTTGCGCTTGGGTTTGCAGCGAGGATTGGACTTGGGACACCATCGTTTGCGCTTGGGCAATTTCCTGTGACGCTTGTTTCAAGGCTTCTTCGGCGAGCTGTGGATTGGCTGCAGATTGCTCGATCGCTTGCGTAATCATATTTTTTGCCAGCGTGGTTGCTGCCTCTGCTTTTTTTAGTGAGTCAGTGTTAATTTGGCTAGGCATTGCTATACCTCCTGCGGGTTTTGATGATGGGAACACCGTATTAATTTGTCCCTCATGCAACGGTTTATGTATATGGATACGCGTCCAACCGTTTTCCTCCCGTGATGCATAGTCTGACAGGGGGAGGGACGTCAGATGAAAAAGCAATGGGTGCAGGTCATTCGATTGGCAGAGCAAGCATTCTTTACGATTATCTTTTCAGCGCATAAGCGGGTGGGGGATCGCGGAATCATTTTGCCAAAGCGGTTCAGTTCCAAGTTGAAAATTCGCCGTTTCCTGCAAAAATTCATGACCCCTTGTCTGGCAAATCGAGTGATCGGCAATCTTGATTTGCGGCGAATAAACGGACGACTCGCGATCCCGGTAGGGGATACGATAGGGGCGCCACCGATTGTAAAATCACAGGTCCTGTCTTCGGGCAGCAAGCGCGCGACACTTGTGGTATGGTTTGCCTTC
Organism: Brevibacillus sp. MER 51; assembly: GCF_023714195.1. Taxonomy (NCBI): domain Bacteria; kingdom Bacillati; phylum Bacillota; class Bacilli; order Caryophanales; family Paenibacillaceae; genus Brevibacillus; species Brevibacillus sp. MER 51. The sequence continues at coordinate 165,917 of NZ_JAMAUS010000004.1, forward strand.
GATTCCAGTGATCGATTTTTCCGTGTGTATCAGTTGAAAAAGCTTCCAAATGGGCGTTGGATCATTGTAGGGCGCCATCCGCTGGATTATCCTTTTAACCTTCCGCAAGATTTCTTGAAACGGCAAATACCATGTGGGAAAATCTGTACCTCAAGAAGAGAGAAGTTCAATACTAGGAAAAAATGACTATATTCCAAAAAAATCCGGTATTGATATTGGTTCAATTTGTCTGTATAGTATGTAAGTGTTGCGATACTTATCGGAAGTTGTCGAATGAGAGAAGGTCCGATATGGCTGGCAATCGGGAAGTAGCTCAGCTTGGTAGAGTACTTGGCTTGGGACCAAGGGGTCGCAGGTTCGAATCCTGTCTTCCCGACCATTTTCATTTTGAATAAGCCGGTATGGCGGAATTGGCAGACGCGCGCGACTCAAAATCGTGAGGGAAACCGTGGGGGTTCAAGTCCCTCTACCGGCACCAGCAATCTATACATATAGTTTTCGTTATAAGGTGGGGAACAGTGAGTAGGCCTGTTTCTCACTTTTTTTGTCTTTACGACAACAAAGCCTGCCAAAGGAGAGGACACACTTGCGATGGGGTCGGTATGGCAGATGATCTCTTGTACCAAGTGTCAAAAATGGGAAAAGGGACAAAAGTCGTCATGTACATACCTACTCCTGAGGAAATGAATGCCTGATCTATGAACCTGCTGTCATTTCCTTTTGTACCTGCTACAATAGCGTAGTATAGAAGGAAAAGGAGGCGAGAACGTTGAGGCTTGCAGGAAAACAAGTGGTTTGCTTCGTCGAAAGTGAATTTGAGGATCTCGAGCTCTGGTATCCGGTGATGAGATTGCGAGAGGAAGGCGCTACGGTCCATTTTGTAGGCCCAAAGGCAAATCACGTCTACATAGGGAAGTACGGTGTACCGTGTGAGGCCGACAAAGCGATGGCAGAGGTCAATCCTGCCGACTATGCAGGTGTACTCGTTCCAGGAGGGTGGGCACCTGACAAGCTGCGTCGCTATCCAGAAGTGCTGTCGTTTGTGGTTGCGATGCACGAGGCGAAAAAACCAATTGGGCATATTTGCCATGCGGGTTGGGTGCTTGCTTCCGCAAAAATTTTACGCGGGGTAACGACGACATCTACGCCGGGCATTAAAGATGATATGGAGAATGCAGGAGCGATTTGGATAGATGAAGAGGTTGTGGTAGACGGTCACATTGTTGGCTCACGCAGACCGCCTGATCTGCCTGCGTACGCCAAAGCGTTTGCTGATTTGCTGGCACAACAATAGGAAAGAAGGAATCAGGGGCTTGCTCGGATAGACGGGTGAGCCCTTTTTCTTATCGATTCATTTTTTCTGTCTCTATTGTTACAATATAAGGAATGATTTTCATTTAATAGGGGATGATAAGGTGTTCAAAAATCGAGATCAAGTCCCATTAGTAAATGACATCGCTAGCAACGCACATCTTCCTAAAAATACGCTTTTCCCACCAAGTTCCCACCGAAATATGCCACCCATTTTACAACTCGCTAAAAAAGTAGGAAACAAGGCAATGACGAAGCTGCTGCAAAATCAAAAGCAATCTTCAATGCCTGTCATCCAAAGGAAGCTCCATCCGGACAATCTCAATAAAATGAAAGCAGACAAGCCAGATACATATGAAAAAAAGGATTTTGAAAATGCCCGCGGAGATGACGGGAAATTTACGGATGTTCAAGCAGATAAAGGACTTCCCACCTTTTGGGGGTTATTAAAAGAGGTATACGGGGAAGAAAATTTGAATGAATCGTTTTTTCATTTTACAAAAGAATTGGGGGATACCTGCGACCGGCCCCATTCCGTTACTGTTGAGATCACGAAAAACGGCTGGAATTCTGATCGTGACGCGTCCGCACTAGTAACGGCTATCGGTAATCTTGGTTATGAAGAATCGCTTATACGTGATGGGAATGATAAACACCGAGTAGCCAGTTATAATGGGGGGCATTTGGTTGGCTATCAGATTCTGCGGGGAGAAAAAGCAGATCAGCAATGGAATGTTGCTCCACAAGATAAGAAAAATAATCAACAATCTTATAATAATACGATCGAGGAAATGCTGCGAGAGGCAAGAGTCGGAACGAAGTATGAATACACCGTTGAATTACAATACGATCAATATAACTTTTCCGTGGATCAGGATCAATTGAAGAAACGGAACATATTGAAAGAAATAGACTCGGATAAGCCTTGGGAAATTCAGCTTCCTGTACGAATTCCTTTTAAATGGGATGCTACTGCGTTGATGATCAATGATGGGCAATTTGGTTTTCCGACAGACGGGACCTCTTCATATGAACAGTATTCGCAAACCATGGACGAAGCGAATCTGGATTACACAAAGGAAGACACCACTGCCAGATACAATCTATGGCTAGGAGATGGTACAAGCGACAAGAAACTATTTGAAAAAGGTTCCGAAGACTTCGATGATATCAAATGGGTGAAAAATATTCATTTTTCCATGCATCAAGCACTACCGACTGATCGAAAGAAAAACAAGAATCCGATCAATTGGAGGGGAGAGGAAGTCAAGAAAGTAGCCAACTATGGTGATGTTCAAAAAGGACGGGCCACAAAGTCTGCCAACGGTTTAGGAAGGGCAGAAAAAATCCTGGAGCAAAGCAAACACCTAATCCATGAGATTGAAGCCATAGAAGACGTAAAAAAACCAGCAGAATTTGAGCTTCTTCCTGACAAAATCAATGGACTGATTTCAGACCAAATAAAAGGCTTCTTTATCACGAGACTAGGTGAATGTCACATCAAAAACGATTATCAGAAGCTACGTGATGCGAATGAAGATTGGTTAGATTTGTTTTCGGTTCAACAAGAAGAATTGGAAATCTTTCGGATTGGAAAGGAAACATGGAACGAATTAGCCACGAAAATAAATGACCAGGCAAGTCCAGTTCAGATCGAAGAATATATAAAATTGCTTACGGAACTGAAGCGGACCTTATTAAAATTAAAAGATCATCGAGAAAGTCGTTGGTTGTATAAGCGAGTAGTGGATACAACATATCCTGAATATGCAAGGAAACTAGTGGGGTGCATAAGAGGTTCAAGGCAAGAGTATCTGCGTTTGGTAAATCGAAAAAGTAGAGTCGATGAGCTTAGAGAAGAAGAGGAGGAATTGGATGAACAAATAAAAAGATCCAAAAAGAAAGTGAAAAGAGAGGATAACACGACGAAGACACAAGCAAAAGAACGCATGCAAGTAATCCTGCAACAAATTTGTGAACTCGAAAATGAAATACAAGAACTTGAAAATCGGCAAAATAATTATAGTCGTGTCACGTATGAAGAATTTTTAAACGGAAGGTGAACAATGAAAATAAGCAAGGGCTTGCTCGAAAATGCTGAGTAAGCCCTTGCTTTGATGTTGATAGAGGCTTCGTTACGATTTGGAGTTATTCCGTTTCTTCCACGGCGGATCGCCTAACTCATGAATTTTGTTATTGATTTTAAAAAAAAGATAGGGAATCAAAAACGCCATGATCGTTCCTGCGAAGGTCATATAGGGAGGAACTACGCCTAAAAATTTGAGCATGGAATCACCTGTTGTTTTGGCGTTCGGTACGGTTGATTGCACCGATATTGCGTAAATAGACTTTTGCTTGAACTTTTATTTCACTTTTTTCATACAGATGCTGCCCTGTTTCCCAATCCCGCCGAATCTTTTTCCATAGCGAAAAATAATGCTGCTTCAGATAGTTGCCAAGCTTGATGACATCCACTTTCATCTGCTTATGGACCTTCCTGATGGTATCATTACTCATTCGCTCGATTTCTTCGGCAAACACTTGTTCAAGCTTTTCCATCGTAGTGTTATTCAGAGAATCCATTGTGGCGTAAGACTCGGCTAATGTGCCTTCACACTCGATAGTTATCGTGAATTTCATGTGTTGCGGATCGCGTAAATCTGCTTCAATGCTATGCTTGATTCCTTGGATGTTCATCGAGACAAGATTGTTTTTTAACTTGCCTTTCACCATACCTCCGCTAACTTTTCCAGTGAGAAAATTCAGCCCTTCCGTCTCTTCTTCCCCGAGAAAACCAACCAACTGATTGTCATGGGTAAAAACAGCGGCGCCTGCTAATTTTACCTCCTGCTCTTCGGGTCTAATACGCGGAACCACAAAACTGTACGAACTGAGAAGCTCCTCATGGACATCGCCCAATCGGGCCTCTGGGAGCATGCGGGAATTTTTTTTGACGTTTTCTCCAATCGAGTTGACGTAAATAGCGGGCAACTTCTCTGTTTTCGGTTTGACTTCCAGTACTTCTTTAGCGGGGCCATTTGAGATAAATACCTTGCTGCTTCGTCTGGAATCTGGATCGCGTAGATAGAAATCGAGTGCTCTGGCAAATCCGTTTTTCGTACGGGCAACGTCTTCGGAGACGATCAGGATCTTCATATGCTGATAAAACGGAGTTCTGCTGGTCCGGGTAGCCAATTCGCGGGAAATCTCGAAAAGAGAATCTCCCTCGGATACGAGGTTGAGGTAAGCCTCATTGGCTGTGTTTTGACCACCGCCGCTTCCTTGGCCGCCGGAGATCAATCCTCCGGGGACGACGAATTGATGGGTGACGAGAAAGCGCTCTTTTACTTGAGGTTTGTCTGGTGCCTCTTGTTTGGCTTGCTGCTCGGCTTCTTTTGTACGAGGTTTATCAACCGCTACGCCTACCACAAATCCTCGTTCCTCAATTTGAACCTGATCCCAGCATCCAGCCAGCAAAGTCGATAGAAGCAGGAAGATGCAGAAAGCAGTGAGCTGTCTATTCATGACCCTTTACACCCCGTATGATAGCCATGAGGAGCAGCAAAATCGGACATAAATAGACAAGGATCATTCCGAAATAAGTGATGCTGTCTGCAAACGCGAAGAAATCAACCAGGTTTTGTGGGAGCATCGCGACAAAATAAATCATGGGAGAAAGAATGAGCACCCAAAACGTTTTGCGCACCTTGTTGAACATGGAAGACAAATTGAGCACGGTAATATCAAGCCACATCGCACATGTGTTGAAGATCGTCATGATCCAGATGGTGAAGAAAATGGACTCCACCCGCTCAAAAAAACCGCCAGGGATTTCGACCTCTTTTGCCAGCTCGATGGTTGGATAGGTCAGGTTCTTCGCAACCTCCGCAGAGAATACTCCGATGGCGAACATGTAGATGGTCATGTAGAGCAGAATGGGGATCGAGAGACCTAACGTCACGGCCTTTGCCCCTTCCTGAGGCTTTTTCATCAGCATGGTGTAAAAAAGGATAATCTCAAAGCCCGAATAAGACAGTCCGACTACTCTGGAGCCTTCCAAGAGAGAGCGCCAGTCTGATGAAAAGAAGGGGCGGACATTATCGATCTCAAACAACTGGGTAGTAAACAGCAGGACGATGAACATGACGACAAGAACCACAGGCAAAAACAGCAAGTTGAGCCGCAGCATGGCAATGCGTGATCCAATCACGGAATATTGAACGATCAAGAGAAAAGAGAGCGTGATCATTTCCACCGGGGTATTGTAGAACAGGTACTGCTTAGCGATGTTTCCGATTGCCCTGATTTCAAATGAAACAAATAGCATCGTGTAAATACAGACGAGAAAGGTCAAGATGTAGGCGATCGGTTTGCTTGCGATGATCGAGCTGTATTCAAAGAAGCTTTGTCTCGGAAACCGAGCAGCCAGCTTGGCAAGCAGCCAGCCAACCAGACACGCGCAAAGACCGCTAATCACGACGGAAATCCATCCATCGAATGCTCCGGTTGCCTTGGCTAAGGAGCGGGGAAAGGTCAGGATGCCGACGCCGATTGTGACTGAGGCAATATTAATCCCCATATGATTTTTGCTGATCATTTTCTCCGCCAAGGTTTCTGCACTCACTTACGACCCTCCTGTACTCATTCTGTTTTCATCTTTCGTGTGAAGGGCATCTGGTCGGGTTTTCAAAAAGGTAACAGGTGCGCGTAAAATCATATCCTTCCAATCCCTTGGCATCTGTGGAGCAAGAGGCGCCAAATAAGGGTACCCGATGCTGGTCAGATTGGATAAATGAATCATGATGGCAATAAAGCTAAGCACCACGCCATAAATACCAAAAATGGCCGCCATAAACATGGCGAAAAAACGAATCATCCGAAAGGCGATGGCAAGGTGATAAGCAGGGATGGCAAAAGAAGCGATGGCAGTGAGGGCGACGACGATGACCATGACTGGACTGACGATGCCCGCAGAAACCGCAGCATCACCGATGACGAGACCGCCAACGATTCCGACGGTTTGGCCGATCGGCTTCGGCAAGCGTAATCCCGCTTCCTGCAACAGCTCCATCGTCGTCACCATCATGATTGCTTCTACGAATGCCGGAAACGGAACCCCATCACGTGTGGCTGCAATCGAGAAGGCGAGATCTGACGGGATCAAGCCGGGATGAAAGGTGACAAGAGCGATATAAAATGCGGGCGAATAGACAGCCAGAAATGCTGCCAAATATCGCAACAGCCTGGCTAATGAACCGACAATCCAACGCTCGTAGTAATCCTCAGGTGAGTGGAGGAGCAAGCCAATCGTCACCGGCAAAATAAGCACCATGGGAGTGCCGTCCACCAATATCGCAATGCGGCCTTGAAACAATGCTGTACTCACTTTATCGGGCCGCTCTGTGTTATGAATCTGCGGAAAAGGCGACAGAAAATCATCTTCAATCCATTGCTCGATAAAACCGGACTCTTCTACCTCGTCAACATCGATCGTGGATATTCGCCGTCTCACTTCATTTAGTAGTTCTGGATCAACGATGTTTTCAATGTAAGCGATGATCACATCTGTTCGGCTGCGTCTGCCTATGATGGACCCTTCAAAGCGCAAGTTTGGGTCTTTGACGCGTCTGCGAATGTGGACGGTATTGTCCCGGATACTCTCCGTAAAGCCATCCCGCGGACCTCGCACCAAGCCTTCGGAGACCGGCTCCTCAATCGCGCGAGTTTTCCATCCCTTGCTGTCGATAATAATGACTTCGGTCGCTCCATCTACAAAAATGGCTGTATCCCCGGAAAGAATGCCTTCGAGTATTTTTGTCAGATCCGTTGCTTTCGATATTTCAACGACAGAAAGGACTTCCTCATAAAGCATCCGGACAATCTCATCAGGTTCAGTCGGTACTACTTTGGAAGCAGTCGAGATCATCAACTGGATTTGTCCAAGGACTTGCGCATCTAGCATATCGCAGTTCGCCAATCCATCAATCGCAATCACGGCACAGGAATGTGTGGTGTTGCCGATCGTAAAGGAACGAATTAACAAATCGTGTGGGCTGCCGAGCACAGTCTTAAATGTCTCCATGTTTTGTTGCAAACTGGTCGATAGTGCAAGTGCAGGATCATTTCGCTGCTGCAAACGCTGTGCGATAAGAGAGGGAGTTTTCTTTTTGCGACGCTGTGACAAAAATCTGCGCATCATTTTAAGTTCCTCCCGTTCAGATTGCGAATATCATGTTAGTGCGATTTTTTCCAGATGAGAGGAAAATTATGCGGAAGAATAGGCGAATGCTAAATCTTTCATAGTTTTGAATTGAACTCATTTGTGACCTATGGTACATTCGGCATGGTAGAATAGAGTGTAGGATAAAGGAAGTTCTTTTGAACAGGCACAAGTAGAGAGAGTAGGAACGATGGAGAAGGGTGGAATAGAAGTGCTTGACAGTCAAGTATTGATCCGGGAAACGGACTTTTCCCGACTGGCACATACATGGGAAGAACTCGCAGAAGTAATGAAATCGCAGGGAGACGAAACCACGCCGCACAAGCTCATTCAACTGGCCGAGAAAACAAAAAACGCTGAACTGAATATTGCGTTTTGCGGACATTTTTCCGCTGGAAAATCAACGATGATTAATACGCTTCTGGGTGTCAACTTGTTGCCGTCCAATCCGATTCCGACAAGTGCGAATGTCGTGAAGATTCGGGGCGGAGAAAAAGCGGCTCGCGTCTTCACCATGAACAGCGGAGTCCTTACATTTGATCCAGATACGGAGATGGAGAAGCTCAAGCAGTTTGCTGTTGACGGAGATACGGTTGAATCCGTAGAGGTCTCTTATCCGGGAACATTCCTTGACGAATACGCCAGCTTGCTCGATACACCGGGCATTGACTCAACGGATGCCGCACACAAAATCGCTACGGAATCTGCATTGCATTTGGCGGACGTCGTCATTTACATGATGGACTATAACCATGTTCAAGCCGAAGAGAACTTCAATTTTACGAAGACGTTGAAGGACCGTGGAAAACCAGTCTATCTGGTTGTGAACATGATCGATAAACATATTGATTTCGAATTGGATTTCGATAGCTATAAGGAAAGTGTCGAGGAAGCATTCGCGACTTGGAACATTCATCCCGATGGTATTTTTTACACGTCGCTTGCGGAGCCAGATCATCCTGAGAACATGTATGCGGATTTTAAGGGCATGCTCTCGCAGTTGATCGCTGATCGTGAAAAGCTGGTTGGCACGAGCGTTCGCAGTGCTGCCGAGCATTTGATCGAGGAACACATCCAAGTAGTAAGAACAAGCCAGGCAGATCAACGCCAGCAGTGGGAAGCCCAGCTGGATGGTCTGGAAGTAGAAGGCATCGATAGTCGTAATAGAGCGGCTGTGGAGAAAGCGCTTGAGCAGGAGGAAGCGACTGCAGCGGCTCTACAGCAGCGTGCTGAGGATGCCCGAATGCAGATGGAAAAAGAGCTGAGTGTACTCTTGGACAATGCTCGTTTGACTTATTTCAGCACAAACGAAGCAGCACGAAGCTACTTGGAGAGCCGTAAGCCGGGCTTCAAGGTGGGATTGTTGTTTGCAGGCAAGAAGACGGAGGAAGAACGCGCACGTCGTGAAGAAGCGCTTCTCGTTGAGTTCCGCGAAAAAGTGGCGGGAAATCTCGACTTCCATTTCAAAGAATGGCTTGGCAAGCAGCCGCAAGTGTTTGATTTGCGGAGCGAAGAATATCACGCCAGCGTGCACGCGACCAAGATTGAGATTACAGGAGAGTTCCTGAGCAAGCACATCAAAGAGGGTGCTGCTTCGAGTGAGTACGTCCTGAACTACTGTGCGGATATTTCCAGCGGGATGAAGCTGGAGTACAGACGAGTGGGTCTCTCTTTCATTGCACAAGTGGTCGAGATGATAAAGGAGAAAGTGCGTGTAGAAAGTGCAGCTCAAGGCGAGCGTCTTGGCGTATTGCGTGAATTGGCAGCACTGCATCAAAAGCTGGCTGGACTGGCAGCGAGAGAAGAAGAAACCAAGGGTCGTCTGTTGGCGATTATGCGTGGAGGAGAACAGGTAGCATGAATCAACTACGAGACAAACTAATTGCGGCAGCAGAGCGTCTGCGACGCGCAAGTGAAGAAGTCGTATCTGTACCAGGGATGCAAGCACAGGCACAGGCGATGCTGGATCGAGCAGATCGCCTGACTGCCAATCGTTTTACCGTTGCACTGTTTGGCGCATTCAGTGCAGGGAAATCGTCTTTTGCGAACGCTTTGATGGGCGATCTCGTGCTGCCAGTGTCACCGAACCCGACAACAGCGGCTATCAACAAAATCATGCCGCCGACAGATACACATCCGCATGGCACGGTTCGTGTCGTCATGAAAGAGCGTGAAGCCATTGAGCAGGACGTGATCCGTTCCTTAGCTGTCTTTGGTATGACCGCTACTGATCTCGAAGGGGCACTGGCTGAGCTGGGCAAGATCGACGTCGCCCAAATCCCGCCAACGGCAAAACCTCACTACACCTTTTTGAAAGCTGTTACAAAAGGCTTGCCAGAAATGTCGGCTCATCTGGGCGGCGAGCTGCTGGTTGATATGCAAGCGTTTAAAGGGTTTGTGGCAAAAGAAGAAAAAGCTTGTTTCGCAGAGTACATCGAGCTGTTCTATTCTTGTCCGCTGACTGATCAGGGAATTGTTCTGGTAGATACCCCTGGTGCTGACTCCATTAACGCACGTCACACAGGTGTGGCGTTTGAATACATGAAAAACGCGGATGCGGTTCTGTTTGTGACGTATTACAACCACGCCTTTGCACAGGCTGACCGCGAGTTTTTGCTGCAAATGGGTCGCGTCAAGGATACATTTGAAATGGACAAAATGTTCTTTATCGTCAATGCTTGTGACCTCGCAGCGAATGAAGAAGAATTGCAGGGTGTCCTAACCCACGTAGAGAAAAACCTCCTCTCGTGCGGAATTCGCCTCCCACGTATTTATCCGGTATCGAGCCAGACTGCTCTGTTGGCACGTATGCATGAAAAAGGCAAGCTGGCAGCTTCTGCTGAGAAAGTATACCGCCAGCGCACGAATACGGCTGAAGGCGAGCCGCTAATGCCAGCAGATGAAGCATTCAAGTTCTCTGGAATGGCGTCGTTTGAAGCAGAGTTCCTCCGCTTTACGATTGAAGAGCTGACGCAAATTGCTGTGAATGCTGCAATCGGTGAAATCCGTCGCGCCCATGATACCTTGACTGAATTCATGCGTATGGCACAGTCCGGGGAAGACGAGCGTCTATTGCGCAAAGAAGCAGCAAGCAACGCCAAGACACAGGCTCTGTCAGCTGTTGAAGCACTGTCTACCGCTTCGTTCGAACGCGACTTGGCAAAAGAGCGCGAGGAGCTGCTCTACTACGTTCGCCAGCGCTTGTTCTTCCGTTTCAATGAGCTGTTTAATCTGGCTTTTAACCCGGCTGTGATTAAGGACGATGGACGCAACATGAAGCAAGCACTGCAAGGATGCTTGACTGATCTTCTGCGTTCGATCAGCTACGACTTGGCGCAGGAGCTGCGTGCCACTACCCTTCGTTTGGAGAAATTCACGAACAAGCAGGGCACAATGCTTGTTGCGGCGTGGCAAAAGGATGTACAAGGTTATGCAGCAGGTTTGACTTTGGCACCTTATCAGCAGAGACAGGTGGAAACACTCTCCTTTGCAAACGAGCTGCCAGTAACCGAATCCGCATTTGCTTCCGCGATTTCCTTGTTCAAAAACACGAAAGACTTTTTCGAGCAGGATGGCAAAGCAAAAATGCGTGACGAGCTGGAGAAGCGGATGCAAGAACCAGTGAGCGGATATGTAGAAATCGGAAACAAGCAATTGGATGAGCAGTTTTCTACGCTGTTCCAAGAGCTGGTGGCAAGTGAACGCAATCGCGTCATCGACCAGATCAACGAGTACTTCACAGGTCTGTTTGCGGCTCTTGAGATGAACGTCGATCTCGACGAGCTGGCTGCAAAAGTGAGTCGTGTGGCGGCTGAGTTGGAGTAATTAATTTTCTAAAAGTAATAAAGGGCAGTCCCTATGTCTTGTTCAGACCAGGGATTGCCCTTTTTTCGGTAAAAGTGTGGGGAGTGCATAGAGAGTCAGCCCATTCATCACTCTACCCGTAGCAAAATATGCTTGAATCCATCTTCATCTCGTTCGTGCTGAAAAATAACTGTCCACGTCAATGACTCATCAAAAATGTACATGTCAGAGGTGAATCGCGTGTAGTTTTCTAGCAGATGCTTTGCGTCCATCTTCATTACTTTGTCACGAATCATCTCTTTACCAAACGTACTGTACCCTTCCCAAAATACGAGAACCTCGCCTTTTTGGAGTAAAAATGCTGCAGCTTCATTTTTTGAAAGACCTTCTCTGACGATACCCTTATCATTGTTTTTGAATCTCGCTAATTCCCAGAGACAACCTCTGTCCTGTGAAACATATCGCTTATATAAAAATCGACGAAAGCTACAGCTTTCCGTATCAAAAAAGATGGAAACATAGCGTTCTTTTAACAACTTAGAACGTTCTTTCTCTAATGATGGAATCGTACGTGTATTCACAACATCAGGACGATACTGAACTGGACGATAGGAAAATTCTTGTTTATCGCCATTTTTTTTCGTCACTTTGGTAGAGAATCCATAGCTCATTTCTTCGAGATAATTTGTCCTAGCAAACATATCTAGCGTATAATCCAATTGACTCGAATGAAGTTTGGCAAATTGTCCAGCGGGTATTTTTTTCACAAAACACCCACCTGGAATAGCCCCGATATGGCTCACTCTTTTCCCGATGATCGTGCCATATGAATCCCACACCTCAAATATTTTTTCTGGCTCAAGTACATGCTCGATCCCAATGAGCCGAGGATTGTAAAATTGTGCGTAATCATCGTCATGAGAATCAAAATCCAAATCTTGTGGGACCCCAATGACGATCACCTCGTCGAGTTTGCATATTTCCAGCCTCATGGTTCCTCCTGTGGTGTGCACGATCGATTTTAACATCCAGTATAAGTAAGAGATGACGTAACTGTAAATACAGTTACGTCAAAAAGGTTCAACCCATGGATTTCCAAGGATAGAAATGATGCCCTTCCATTTGTTCCCAATTATTGTTTCTTTTTTTGAGTAAGTGATAGTGAGGAAGATTGGCTGGGCGAATTCCCCGACTAGTAAAAAAATGTGGATCATGCTGCATATTTTCATACCCAGTTTGCGTTACTACGTCTTTTGCTCGGCTCTTTCTAACACTAAATGTATTTTCCTCATCTTTTGCAGCCAGTTTAGCTGCTGCAAGGGATAGCGGTGTAGTAACGAGGACCCCACCAGAACTATTCAAGCGTGCTCGAAAGTGTTTAACATTATTCTTTTTAATCTCATCTGCAATTTCACTAGTCATTGTTACACTGTCTGTGACAACTCTGGCATAAGAACGTCCTTCATTCTCTCTAATATTTCTCTCTAAGGCTGCTTGGTTTTCTAAATAATTATCTAAATACTCACTCACAATAATGGCACCTGTAACCAACGCCACAAAGTCTCCCACAGGCAAAGGGCCATCAATTGCTGCCAAAGCTCCTAATGTAACCAATCGAGCTGCTAATTGCCGTTCAGTCATTTTAAGTCCAGCGTTGCCTAGAGCCTTTATTGCATCACTTTCTGACATAGAGCTTCGCAAGCTCATACTTTCCTCTGGGAAGCTTTGATGGATTTGATAGTATTCGTAGTATTCTTGTGCAAGCGCATCTATTCTTGCAAAGTCTTCCTGCAAGTCGTTATAGTCAATATCCTCTGATTGTTTTGCTTTCATGTTAGATGTTCGTGTAGGCTGATGTTTATCAATTATTGATGCAACATCTTCGAAATAGTATACATCATGTTCATTCATATAATCTTTTATTTCTTCTACCATCTGGATTCTATGCGGTTTTTCTTCAAAATCTTCTTCAGTGATACCAGTAATGAATGCCTCGATGTCACTTTGCTGAATTTGTTGCTTCTCTATTATTCCATCATTGGCAAACGCACTATTAGAGTTGGAAAAGAATAAACCAAAAATCAGTAGTAATTTAACCCAAAGTAATTTTTTCATCATGTATTTCGTTTGTACTACTGGTGCCAAGTAGTTACAAACTTCACTCCTCTCAAATGAATTAATTTCTAGTACCTTAAGGTTGAGAAAAGGTATTTTCTGTAAATATTTACAGTTTGAAGCTTAGCACAACATTGAATATATGTAAATTATTGTTTTTAAATAAATAATTAGGCGACCGATAAAATCATGCCGCCAATCAATGAACGCCTGCACGTCGATCTCGACGAGCTGGCGGCAAAAGTGAGTCGTGTAGCGGCTGAGTTGGAATAGAGAGGTTTGAGAGTGAAAAATGAAAAGGGCAGTTCCCGGATCTTGTAACGACGAGGGGATTGCCTTTTTTCTGTTGTTAAATAGAGCATGTCACATGATTAAATGGAGTAAAGGAGTCATCAGATTCTCCTCTTGTAGTTCCATTAATCAAATCTCCTTTTTCCCCTCATAGCTGATCGTCTAAATGAATGACGGTTGATTTTGTGTGAGGATCCGCGTGTCTGGTGAAAAAACCTATGAGCCAAACCGCAATCAAGACGAGTATCGTACCGGTCACGGTGATTATAAAATGACCACCTGTATGAATGAACAAAAAGATAAGACCAATAAAGCTTAGGTACGAATGCAATATACTAAATACTAATGCTGCCCACCCTGTAAACAGATGAAAATGGAAGATATGTTTGACGAGCGGGCCAAGTAAATGAAAGATATCTCGATAATCACCGCTCGCCATATTCGGATGACCGCCACCGATAGGAGGAACTTGGTGCATTTTTTGTGGTGTGGTATAGAATGAATAAAGAATAAGCATTGCAATATCCGTTACGAAAAGGACCGCGGGTAGCCAAGGTTTTATTTTTTTTCACAAAAGTCACCTCTGTCTTTAAGTTGGATAAATAGTAGCGTAGAAAACTTAACAAATCCTTAAGTTGCGAGGATGTGAACTTTAAGGAAGAGTTAAGGGTTGTAAGACATAATTGATCCTCAGTATGAAAATAGATGTATTGATGTGGGGTGAAGTGATGTTGCGTTTGTTAGTTGTAGAAGATAATCTCCCTTTGAAAGAATCGATTATTCAAATATTAGTGGATGAGTTTAAAGTAGATGGAGTATCTGAAGGGGAGGAAGCACTCTTTCTAGCCATGCAAAATATTTATGATGCTATTGTGCTAGATGTGATGATACCAGGAATGGATGGCTTTCAAATTATAGAAAGCATGCGCAAGGAGGGAATGAAAACGCCAGTATTATTCTTGACAGCGAGGGATTCATTGGAGGATAGAGTGCAAGGTCTGGAGTTGGGAGGAGATGATTACCTAACCAAGCCTTTTCAAATGGCTGAATTAAAAGCACGCATTCGAGCGCTGTTAAGAAGGAGCGGCAGTTTGACGACTGATCATACTTTAAAGTACCGTGGCATCCAGTTAGTTGGTAAAGAACAGGAAACCCTAGTAGATCTGGTGCCTGTAAAATTGACATTAAAACAATACGAATTATTGGAATACCTCGTACAAAACAAGGGCATCATTCTGACAAAAGAGCAGATTTATGATCGCATATGGGGATTCGAGTCAGATACAACAATATTAGTTGTTGAGGTTTTTGTGCATCATCTTCGAAAAAAGCTGGAGCCCTTCGGATACCATAAAGATATTCAAACCATTAGAGGCGTTGGGTATATGTTAAAAGAACAGTAAGGGGAAGAATATGTTCAGACGAACGCATATGCGCCTTACCATTATGAATTCAGTTGTTTTCATAATGCTTATCGGTTTGCTAGCTACTGTGATCTACTTTTTCACCTATGTACAATTGTATAAGGATGTTGATCGATCCCTGTTAAAAACAGCTGAGAAGTTAAACCCGCAGCTTAGGCCTGAAAGAAGCGATGAGCCTAGAAGTAAGCCCGGGAGTCAGCCTGGCGCTGGAGCAAAAAAAGGACCTGAAAAAGGACCGGCTCTCGAGGAATTCTTGTTTGAAAATGATCCGCGTGTCATCACGCTTGTCTGGAATGATAAAAATGAGCTGATTAATACTGGGCCAGGAGTAGATTTCTTCCAAAAAGCGAATTTCGTCAAGAAGCCAAGGCACTTGGATGATGGAGAGATTCAGGAAATTCATGTTGAGCGCTTTGCTTTTCACGTGAAAACCTTGAAAGTTCATTCCCCGAATGGGGTAATAACGGTACAGTATCTCCGCAATGTAAATTCAGAGCAGGAGCTTTTGGACAGATTGCTCGTCATTATTATCATCGGAAGCTGTATCGGGGTCGTATCTTCTGTGATTGCCGGTTATTTTCTTGCAGGTCGAGCATTGGTCCCAATACAAAATTCCTGGACAAAACAACAACAGTTTGTTTCAGATGCTTCTCATGAATTAAGAACACCACTTGCTGTCATACAAGCAAAAACAGATTTATTATTTCGCTCGCCTGCTGCAACGATTCAAGAAAAAAGTATTGATATTTCCATGATTTCAAATGAGTCTAGAAGATTATCCAAACTGGTAACCAATTTACTTACCTTAGCGAGATCTGATTCCAATCAGATGGAAATGAAGAAACAGCCCTTTTTGCTTGATGAAGTTCTGCGAGATATTGTAGCTAACTATGAAGAAATTACTGTATATCAAGAGAAAGCGATCACTCTTCATACGCCAGTAAATATCAGTTTCACAGGAGATAAAGAAAGGGTCCATCAGTTGATTCTCATTTTCTTAGACAATGCTATGAAATATACAGAAGCAGGAGGCGAAATCTCACTTATATGTGAACAAACTGCCTCCACAATTAAACTGAAGGTGAAAGATGATGGGATTGGAATGGACGAGAAAGAAATTCCAAACATTTTTGAGCGGTTTTACCAAAGCGACAAAGCACGGACGATGGCAGAAGGCTATGGTTTAGGGCTATCTATTGCCAAGTGGATTATTGACAAGCATCATGGAAAAATTACGGTCAGCAGCAAAGCAGGGGAAGGAACTTGCTTTGAAATTACGTTCCCGAAGAATCAAAAATAACAAAGTATTGGGTACCGATTCCATTGGTACTCTTTTTTCTTTTTTCCTGCTCTTGTAGTTCTTAAGGAAAAGTTAAGGCTGGAGGTCCATAATCGTACCTGTAAACAAAACATCTCATCATCGAAAAAGGAGGAGAACGGATGGAAGAAAAAAAAAAGAAGCGGAAAATCTGGAGGTGGCTGATCGTTGCTACTGTTTCAGCTGTCATTCTTGCTGGCGGATTCCGGGCTTTACATGCAACAGGCTGGATGAATAAGGAGATGCTCGCTTATCCGCATGTTTATCAAATCTTTGTAAGCTTGCAAGACAGAGGCGAGAAGGAATTGGTAGGACAAAGCGAACATTCGGAGCGATTACAACCCAAATCTGAAGGAAGGCGATTCCACAAAGAGGATATCAAACGAGAACACGGTGAGCGAAGACATCAAGCAGATGGTTGGGTATTCTTCCTGATTGCAGCAGGTCTTGTCATCAGTGGTTGGTTTGTTCGCAAACATGCAAATGAGAGTATCTGGAGAAAATGGACAGGCTGGCTTCTGATCTTTGTTGGGGTTCTTCCCATCCTGCCATTACTTGTCATTGCGTTCTTCATTTACTGGTTATGTATACGAATCAGACCGCGTAAAGGGAATATCGTTTTCGTTGATGTACCGCTTCACTCCCCATATTCAGGTGAGAATAGTAATTCAGCCATTTTAGATAAATGGGAAAAACAGATGTCGAAGGAGGAAAAATAAGATGGGTATTTTTAAACGGGTAAGAGATATTGTTGTTGCAGATGTGCATGAAGTATTAAATAAAGTAGAGAATCCAATCACTTTGTTAGATCAATATATAAGAGACATGGAAAAGCAAATCGAAAAAGCCAACCAGGCACTTTCCTATCAACTCTTTCTTGAGAAAAGGTATGATCTTCTCATCGCAGAAGAAGAAGCAAACATAGAAAAGCGCACGAAACAAGCCAACCTTGCTGTTGATTGTAATGAAGATAACATGGCAAAGCTTGCCCTACAGGAAAGAGTAATTCATGAAAATAAGCGCAATCTGTACCAGGATCAATATGACGCGACAAAAAAACAGACAGCGATCCTGTATGAGCAAATAGATAAACTTAAAAACACCTATCAAGAGTTCCAATACAAAAAGCTGGTGTTAACATCCAGAGCCCACGCTGCAAAATCTATCAAGCAAGGACAGGAAATGCTGTTAGGGTTTCATAGCGATTATGCAATGAAAGGATTTGCGAGGGTAGAAGAGTTTGTCCAGAAGCTGGAAGCTGAAGTAGCTGCGAGTTCGTACGTTTACGGTACGAAAGCTGTCGACAGGAAGCCATATATTGATCATCTTCTGGCAGAAACAGTCGAGGCCCAATTAGCAGAGCTGAAAAAAACGAAAGAAGTGAAATAAGAGGATGTGAAACGCAGACAAACTCCCTTTTTTGTTCAGATAGAAGGGAGTTTGTTTTTTGCGGTACCCGACAACCGACTGAACAGACTTCCGCTGCTGCATGATAAATGGCACCAACAAACACATAGCTCTTTCGTTCTGCATTCGACTTTTGGACGGTGATATCTTCCATATTAGGCATACAGTTTCCTCGTATAGGGAGTTTCCTATACAGATGGAAGATGCTCATGTTAAAAACAACCGTTATTCAAAAGTCTTATTTCCGATCTCCCATTCCTCCCGCAAAATCCCCATCTTAATCGCATCGTAATATTCACCTCGAACAATCCTTGCTTTGCGTACCCTCGCTTCTTCCACCATGCCCATGTGAGCAGCCAGCTTGATCATCCGTTCATTGCCAGACCACGTACCAATGCCTAAACGGACTGTATCCATATGGGTAAACAAGTAGTCGATCCACATCCGAAACGCTTCCCGACCATAGCCATTCTGCCAGTAGCGGGAGTCGTAAATGACGATTCCGATTTCGCACCAGTTCGTCTCCTCAGATACCCAGTAGCGACCGACACTGCCTTTTAGCTCGCCGTCAATCTCAATGATCAGCTCAGTTCTTGGTGCATCTGTTCCGACGAGAGCGAGAGACTCCTGGTAGCGTGGGAGGGCACGATACTCTTCTTTTGTGTACGGATCAAGCGGTTTGTAGGGGCCATTCCAATTGAGGTGTTCACGATCTTCTGCTTCGTATTTCCAATAGTAGATCGTATCCAAATCTTCTGTTCGAATATCTCGCAGAACGACCTTTTCTCCTTGCAAATGAATAGGCATGACTTGTTCTCCTTTCGTTTGGGTGAATCTGGTACAATCATTGTATAAGAGAACTGCTCCTATACACAGTGACAGTTTAGGAGAGTTGGATGGGAACAGATTGGAGGGCCGCTGATGGAGTACATGCCGATCATGGATGCACAGAGCAAAGAACCTCTGTATCAGCAGCTATACAAGCAATTGAGCAAACGGATTGCATCAGGAGAGATACCGTCCGGAACCAAGATGCCGTCGATCCGTCAGTTGATGAAAGCAAGCGGCGTCGGAAAAAATACGATTGAAGCAGCCTATCAGCAACTGCTAGCAGAAGGCTACATCGTGAGCCGGGAGCGAAGCGGCTTTTACGCTGCCGAGATCGAGAGATGGTCAGAGCCAGTGGATCAGGATGAGGAGATTGCCTTGTACTCGTCCATCTCGAAAAAGAAAAAAGGAGAGCACCTCACCTGTCGTTACAATTTTCACGGTTCTGTCATCGATACGAAGTCGTTTCCTTACGCTGCATGGCGCTCTTGCATGCTGGAGGCGCTAGATGTCTATCCGGAGGATTTTTCTTTTTACGGGGATGATCAAGGAGAGAGGGAACTCAGAGAAGAGCTTAGTAAATATTTGCGCAGAGCACGTACGCTCATTTGTCAGCCTGAGCAAATTATCATCGGCACGGGACTACAGCAGGCTCTTAGCTTTTTATGTCTGCTCTTGGCAGATCGGCATCGTGTGGTTGCGATCGAGGAGCCCGGCTATGCAGATGCACGGATCGTCTTTTCCCATCACGGCTATGAGGTCGTGTCCATCCCGCTAGCGGAAGAGGGGCTGTCCATTGAAGCCTTGGAGAAAAGCAAAGCAACGGTCGTGTACACGACGCCTGCCCATCAATTTCCGTATGGGATGGTCATGCCAGTCGGTCAGCGCCAACAATTGCTGCAATGGGCAAAAAGAAAGAACGGAATCATCATCGAAAATGATTATGATGGTGAATTCCGCTACAACGTACACCCTACGCCATCTCTGCAAGGAATGGATCGGGACGGTTGCGTTGTTTATATCGGCAATTTTTCCAAAGCATTTTCTCCAGCACTTCGCTTGGATTATACGGTACTTCCGAGGCAATTGCTCAGGCGTTATTTGGAAGCATTTCAGGCGTATCCTTCTCCGGTTTCCCGCCATTTGCAGCGGAGCATGCAGTTGTTCATGCAAAAGGGCTACTGGGAAAAGCATGTCCGAAAAATGCGCACCGTCTATCACCGCAAGCACGATGCATTGCTTCGGGCGATACAGACGTACATGCCCCGAGAAGTACGAGTATTGGGACAGTCAGCAGGGCTGCATATTTTGCTGGAGGTGGATACTTCCCGAACGGAGAAGGAGCTGATCGAGCTGGCGAGTGCAGCCGATGTTCGCATTTATCCGAGTGGGCACAACTGGGCCAATGATCCGACGAATGCACGGCCGCGAATCATCGTTGGATTTGGTGGAGTGGAGGAACAAGACATTACGGTAGGAATCAGTCGTTTGGCAGAAGCTTGGTTTTCGTTATGATCTGCGCTTTTGTCGGATCTTCTCGTTCCGATGAGGGTCCCAAATCGTTTCAACAGAAAAAAGCAGCCTATGGCGTGGGACAGGGCAATTGTCCAGCGCATAGGCTGCTTGGCTTTTTTTCGAAAAGGATTATTTCATGCTTTTTTGGTACTCATCAAACTGAGCGCTGACCTCATTCGAAGGCTTGCTGGTCAGTTGGCTGACAACTACGATGGCGAGCAGGCTAATGGCAAAGCCCGGAACCATCTCATAGAGGAAGTCCTTCAGCACATCAAAACGAGTCCAGATGATAACGGTAAGCGCGCCAGCGACCATACCCGCGAGAGCACCCCATTTGTTCATGCGCTTCCAATAGAGGGAAAGCAAAATGACTGGCCCAAAAGAAGCACCGAATCCGGCCCACGCATATCCGACGAGATCGAGGATCGTGTCATTTTTATTCAAGGCGAGCAAAAAGGCGACGACAGATACTATTAAGACGGACAGGCGACCAAAGTTGACCAGTTCTTTGTCGGTTGCAGAACGCTTGAAAAAGGTTTTGTAAATATCCTCGGTCAAGGAGCTGGACGTAACGAGCAGCTGAGAGGAAATCGTACTCATGATCGCTGCCAAAATCGCCGCCAGCAAAAAGCCGGTAATGAGTGGATGGAACAGGATCGTACCTAGCTGGATAAAGATCGTCTCAGGATCGCTCAACGTCCAGCCTTGCTTAGAGTACAGGGCAATACCGACCAGACCTGTCAGCATGGCGCCAGCGACGGAGAAAATCATCCAGCCCATACCGATGCTGCGTGCTTTTTTGATCTCACTCGTGGACGTGATCGCCATAAAGCGAACGATAATGTGCGGTTGTCCGAAATAGCCGAGACCCCATGCAAACAAGGAAATGATGCCGAGCAGGCTCGTCCCTTTAAAAATATCGAGCAAAGAGGGATCGACAGTGTGGATCTCGGTAAATGTTTCTCCCAATCCGCCTGCTGTAAGAACGGTCACGAGTGGAACGAGAATAAGCGCGATGACCATGATGAGTCCTTGTACAGCGTCCGTCCAGCTTACAGCGAGGAAACCTCCAAACAATGTGTAGGCAATGGTGACCAATCCGACAATCCATAGCCCCGTTTGATAGCTCAAGTGGAAGGTGTTTTCAAACAACACGCCTCCAGAAACGAGCCCGGATGAGACGTAAAAAGTAAAAAAGATCATAATAACAAGAGCCGAGACAAGACGGAGCATCCGTGACCCATCTCCGAAACGATTTTCCAAAAAAGCAGGAATCGTAATCGAGTTGTTGGCAACCTCTGTATACGAACGAAGGCGGGGAGCGACATACAGCCAGTTGGCATAAGCTCCGAGAGTCAGACCGATGGCAATCCAGGATGCGCTAAGACCTTGGGCAAACATGGCGCCAGGCAAGCCCATCATCAACCAGCCACTCATGTCGGATGCACCCGCACTGAGAGCGGTTACAGTTGGACCGAGCGACCGACCGCCGAGCATGTAGTCTGTCAGATTGGAGGTACGCTTGTAGGCATAATAGCCGATCAGTAGCATACCTGCCATGTACACAATAATAGATGCGAGCAGCATATTCATTGGCATCACCTCGTTGTGTTTAGTATTTGTGAAATTTATATGAACATCTTACACATTATCATGCCCAATTATAAAAATCTATAAGTAAACACAGAAAATTTCGTAGAAACCCAATAAAAAGTTTTTTACAACACGAAAAAGCCCGCGAGGATTGATCGCAGGCTTTTCTTGAAATGTTTTCCGAATTACTGAACCTGAACCTGACCGTTTCCATCGAGTGTTACTTTGAATTCCTTTACGACTGTAGGCTCCGCACCTTGGTTGTTCAAATCGTGCTTGAGCACTTTGAAAGTACCATCGGCCGAGAGCGTGCCTGTATATTCAACACCAAACATGTCAGATTTGTAAAAGCTGAAGTTCGCAAGCTCGGTCTTTTGCAATTGTTCTACGAGCAACTGACCATCTCCACTGAACATGGCATTACGCAATGCTTCAGAGGATTCGTATTTTTGCTGGAGGTATGTTTGAAGCTGTTTGGCGACTTCAGACTCAGCCAGTTGCTTGCCGGCTTCCAGTACTTGTTGGCCCGCCTCGACAGCCTGTTTACCTGTCTCAATCGCTTGTTGACCTGTTTCTACTGCTTGCTGAGCGGTTTGGACCCCTTCGGATAGATCGGAGCAGGCAGTGAGCAGCAACGCGCATGCAATCATCCATACTTTTTTCATGTGATTCACTCCTTTCTGGCGTGACGATTCATATTTTATTTATTTTACCGTATATCCACTGACTTCGCATCCGCATATGATGAGGTAAGCGTAAGAGCTGCACTGATTACAGGGAGGAAACACAATGATTCAAGGGAAAGTAAAATGGTTCAGCAAAGAAAAAGGCTATGGGTTTATCGAGCGTGATGGAGGACCTGATGTTTTCGTACACTATTCTGCGATCACGGGGTCCGGTTACCGGAACTTGGAGGAAGGCGAGCAGGTGGTTTTTGAAATCGTGAATGGGCAGCGTGGGCTGCAAGCCGCCAATGTGGCGAAGAAAGTCGTGTAAAAGAGGCAACATCTTCTACAAACACATGACGAAGGACTTCCTTCGATTCAAAAACGCCGTCATACCTGTAAAAGGCAGACGGCGTCTTATTTATGTCACGTAGCGTCGGGATTGATCAAAGATTGTTGTAGAGAAAGACTGACAGTGCAATGACCAGAGCGATCGTAATGATGCCGTAAATGATCAACAGATTTCGGGAGCGTTGTTTAAAGCCCCGCACTTTGGATTCGGATGGGTTGATTCCGATTTTTATCGTAACGACGAGGGCTATAAGAACAAGTACAATAATTGCAATAATGAAAGGCAAAATACTCATAACAGCCAGTCCTTTCTGTATGGCCCAGTCATCCTGCTGGATATACACGAGGATGCATACGGTAGCTTACTTCGATCATATACCGACCGCACAAAAATGTTGCCATCCACTTGGGGATTATTTTGCCCATCCACTTGCTGTGAATGCATCCGCTAAGCGCGAGACTGCCTCAGGGATCTGATCCAGGGTAGCTCTGCCAAAGGTGAAGCGGACATACCCTTGCTCTGCGCCGAAAAGATGTCCCGGAACAAAGACAACTCCTCGTTTGACTGATTCTGTGAGAAGACATTCGCCGCTCCATATCCCTTTAAATTTGCACCAAAGGTGAATGCCTCCCTCTGAACCGACTATTTCTACTTGATCATCGAACTTGTCTTGAAGCGAGGAGACAAGCTGATCGTGCCGCAAGGATAGCTCTGTTCGTAAAAGATCAATATGACTCGCAAACTGAGGCGATCCGAGAAAGCGATTCGCCAGCCATTGCGGAAAAATGCTGTGTCCAAAATCAAACTGTTGTTTCGCATCTGCCAGTCTTTCCATGACAGTAGGGGGCCCGACGATCCAGCCAATGCGCAGACCCGAGGCGACGATTTTGGTCAAAGAGCTGATGTAGAGTACTGTTCCGTGTTGATCCAGTGATTTCAAGGTTGGGACGGGCTCTCTCGAAAAGCTGGTCAAGCTGTATGGATCATCCTCGATGATGGGAATCCCATTTTCATAGGAGAACGTGAGTAATTCATGGCGCCGCTCCAATGAAAGCAGTGTCCCTGTCGGGTTTTGATAATTCGGATTGAGAAAAACCATTTTGATGCGGTGCTGGCGATGGAGCTGGGCTAAGTGCTTCGGATCGATTCCGTCCCGGTCTACAGGCAGCGAAAAGGTACGCAAGCCAGCTGAATGAAAAAGCGGCAAGGAATAACAATAAGACGGCTCCTCAATCGCAACCGCATCCCCTGGCTTTAACAAGCATTGAACGACGAGATGAAGGGCTTGCTGGGCTCCAGACGTAATCATGATCGAGGTAGCAGGTGCTTCGATGCTTCGCCAAGTTTTCATATGGATGCTCAATGTCTCTCGCAAAGCCCAATTGCCCTGCGGATGCTCATAGCCGAGATGAGCTGGGAAGTCATCGGGGGTCATGAGCTGTTGGAGCGTTTGGTTGGGGACGAGCTCGCTCGAGAGCTCGCCACTCGCCAAATCGATCAAGTCATTTTCCTGTGTTTCACGACGGATTTTGCGAATCAACGGTAAATTCGGACGAAACGAACCTGACTCCGTCAAATGACGCCAGTTCGGAACGCGGGTCCGTGCCAGTCCCCAAATATCTTGACTGACGATCGTGCCACTTCCTTGTATGCGCTCGATCATACCTGCTGCTTGCAGCTCATCGTACGCTGCGACGACGGTAGAACGGTTGACGTTCAGTTCTTTGGCCAGCGTGCGCTCCGAGGGCAAATAGCTGCCAGGACCGAATTCACCACTGCTGATTCTTTGCTCGATTTGCTCTGCTATTTGTTTATATAAGGGCTTTGTAGCCACAGGAGATATGCCATCCATCACGAATCCCGCTTTCTACATTTATCCATTTATTATATCATGACATTCCGATCTTTCCTTTTTGTCTCGGTCAGGTAAAATAGATGAGATGGAAGGAGAGATGGACGATGAAACAATACCTGGATTTGTGCCAGCGCATTTTGGATGAGGGTGTCACAAAAGAGGATCGGACAGGCACCGGAACGACCAGTGTTTTTGGGCATCAGATGCGTTTTGACTTGAGTGAAGGCTTTCCCATGGTCACGACGAAAAAGCTGCACATGAAATCGATCATCCACGAACTGCTCTGGTTTTTATCGGGAGATACCAATGTCAGATATTTGCAGGAAAACGGCGTGCGGATCTGGAACGAATGGGCCGATGAAAACGGAGATTTGGGCCCGGTATACGGGAGCCAATGGCGTTCTTTTACTGGACGCGACGGCAAAACAGTGGACCAAATTCAATGGGTCATTGATGAGATCAAACGCAATCCGGACTCTCGCCGCTTGATCGTTAGCGCGTGGAATCCGGCTGAATTGGACAAGATGGCATTGCCGCCTTGTCACCTGCTGTTCCAGTTTTATGTAGCGAACGGAAAGCTGTCCTGCCAGCTGTATCAGCGCAGTGGCGACACATTTTTGGGTGTGCCGTTTAATATCGCTTCCTACGCGTTGCTGACGCATATGGTAGCGCATGTCACCGGGCTTGAAGTGGGCGATTTTGTTCATACGATTGGAGATGCTCATCTGTATCTCAACCATATCGAGCAGGTCAAGCTCCAGCTCACCCGCGAGCCGAAACCACTGCCAAAGCTCGTGCTCAATCCGGAAGTGACTTCCATTTTTGACTTCAAATACGAAGATATTGAAATCGTCGGCTACGAATCCCATCCGCACATCAAAGGCGAGGTGGCCGTATGATCAGCCTGATTGTTGCCTATGCTCGCAACCAAGTCATCGGAAAAGATGGCGACATGCCGTGGCACCTTCCCGCCGACTTGAAAAATGTAAAAGAATTAACGACAGGCAAAACGATTGTGATGGGACGCAAAACGTTCGAATCGATTGGCAAGCCTCTGCCTAACCGCAGAAATGTCGTTCTGACACGCAGCCAGGACTTTCACCCTGAAGGTGTAGATGTCGTTCATACGAAGGAAGAAGTTCTCGCCATGGGTGATGTCATCATCTTTGGCGGCTCGGAAATTTATCGCCAGTTTCTCGATGTCGTTGATCGTCTGTACATTACAGAAATCGATTTGGAAACAGAGGGCGATACGTTTTTCCCGGCATGGGATCGCGATGCTTACACCTTGGTGAACAAGCGTGAGGGTATCGTGGATGAGAAGAACGTTCATCCGCATGCGTTTTACGTGTATGAGCGAAAAAATAGCTGATAAGCAAAAATGCCTCGTTGCGGAGGCATTTTTTTGTTCTTTTGTCACCTCTTCTGCTAGGTCGTTCGTCATGTGAATACTCGACATATGTATGGAACCAAACGCATATATAACGATAGAAAATAGCAGGGACGAACCCAAGGAGGTGATCGGGTGAAGGTAGACTTTCACGTCCATCTGGAGGAAGGGCCGTATTCGCTGGACTGGTTGCTGAAGCAAGCGGAATCATTGCGCCCCCTCGTGGAGCATGCCGAAGTGAAGGGGAGCCGAAAATGGGCAAGTATGCTGACCAATGGGTTGGCAGAGCGGCTTCAACAAGGACCGTATTCACGGGATTGGCTTGAATTGTATCGATTACGTGCCAAACAGGCTGGGATTCAGCAAGTTTGTGTGGTCGAGCACTTATACCGTTTTCTTGAGTACCAGTCGTACTACGAACAGCATGTGCACATCGGCTCTGATCGTTTGGGGACAGCGCAGCGCAACTGGCTGAGTCAGGTCGCAAACGACTCACTGGACAGCTTTGTTGTTTTCCTGCAAAAAGAGCGGCTTCGTTGGGCGGAGGATGGGATTGAGCTGCGTGTGGGAATTGAATTGGACTATTTTTCAGGTGGAGAAGAGACGCTGCGGCATGTCATCAATCAATATCCTTGGGATGTATGTATAGGAGCCGTGCATTTTCTGGAAGGCTGGGGCTATCCGATCCACGATGCACGAGAACGCTTTGGAAGACAGGAGCTCATCGGATTGTATAGCCTTTATTTTGACAAGCTGGAGCAGGCGATCAAATCTCAATTATTCGATGTCATCGCCCATATCGATGGCATCAAAGCGTTTGGTGTAAGACCGGATGAAACTGCACTATTACCCTATTATCAGCGTGTGGCCCGGGCTCTTGGACGAATGGGGATTGCGACGGAAATCAATACAGGCTACGGTTTGGCGAGTCAGCTCCGAGAATTTTCGCCCAGCTATCGTTTTCTGGAAATTTTGTTTCAGAATGAGGTGCCCATCACCTTGGCATCTAGTGCTACTGCGCCTGATCAAGTCGGTCAGCAGTTGGACGAGGCTCGAGCGCAGTTGAAACGGGTAGGCTATACGAGCTTTGCCGTTTTTGAAAAACGAAAACGCAGCATGCTCGCTCTGGATTAGTCAAGCTCCCCATTTAGCCCATGATTCTGCTATGATGGGAGAAAGAATGGTGCATCCAGGGGAGGAGTAAGAACCATGGCCTTGCAGGAACAATTAAAAGAGCTGCTCAAAGAAATGGAGCCGCAAATCATTAGCTGGAGGCGTCATCTGCACCAGCATCCCGAGCTTTCCTTTCAAGAGGAGAAGACTCCAGCGCTTATTGCCGAAATATTAAGAGGACTTCACTTCGATGAGGTTCGTACAGGCGTTGGCGGTAGAGGAGTCATCGGTGTTTTGCGCGGAGGGAGCCCGGGTAGGGTCGTCGCGTTGCGTGCGGATTTTGACGCGCTGCCGATTCAAGATCAAAAAGAAGTACCGTATAAATCTACTGTACCTGGTGTCATGCATGCGTGTGGTCATGATGCGCACACTTCCCAGCTATTAGGACTCGCTTCTGTTTTGGCAGCAAATCGTGAGCAGTTTCCCGGTGAAATTCGCTTTGTCTTTCAGCATGCGGAAGAGGAAAATCCGGGCGGAGCTACCCAAATGGTTGAGGATGGGGCTGTAGATGGCGTCGATGCGATCTTTGGCGTTCATCTCTGGTCGATGTTCCCTGTAGGAAAGGTATTCATTAGTGCGGGTCCGCTCATGGCGAATACGGACGACTTTTCCATCGAGATCAAAGGTAAAGGGGGACACGGTGCTGTTCCAGAAGAAACTGTCGACTCCATTGTGATCGGTTCGCAAATCGTCGGTCATCTGCAAACGATTGCCAGCCGCAACGTCAGCCCATTAGAAAGTGTGGTCGTGACTGTGGGAACGTTCAACGGCGGAGACAGTACGAACATCATCGCAGATAGCTGTCGTTTGACAGGGACTGTCCGCTCCTTTTTGCCAGACGTCCGCGATCGAGCGGAGCAGCGCCTGACAGAAATTGCGGAAGGGACAGCTGCCATGATGGGAGGAAGCGCTACAGTTGTCTACGAGCGAGGGTATCCAGCTGTCATTAATCATGAAAGAGAAACAGCGATCGCTCGGGAAGCAGCTATTGCCGCATTTGGAGCTGGCCGTGTGGAATCGATGAAGCCGTTGATGGGTGGCGAGGACTTTTCGTACTACTTGGAAAAGGTGCCCGGCGCTTACTTGTTCGTAGGGGCAGGCAATCCGGAAAAGCTGGCGACATATCCCCACCATCATCCCCGCTTCGATATCGACGAGGATGCCATGCTGATTGCAGGCGAGCTCTTGGGACGAACAGCACTGCATTATTTGGAAACACATCAACGATAAGAAAACGTATGAAAGATGCGCTTTTGCCTACATAGGACAAAGGCGCTTTTTTTTGCTTTCAACCATAAGCTATACAAGGCTAGCTAGAAAATCGAACAAGGGAGGGAGTGGCCTTTCGGTGAGAAAACGGATAGGCGTACTGACCTACCGAGGAGAATCAGGCTTTGTCGAGCCCGGCTATTTGCGAAGGCTGGTTAAGGAAGGAAGAGAAATGGGGGCAGAGGTTTTTTTGTTTAGCCCACAAGATGTCCGTTTGGAAGAAAAGCGGATCAACGGTTATGTACCAGATGGCACGAAGTGGAGACGAGAGCGTTTTGCCTGGCCCGACATCGTCATTGATCGTTATCGCTACTATCCATTGCCCAAGCATCGTGCCTATTTGCCATTTCGCAAGCAAGACTGGTTTCGTTATGCGAATAACCGCTTCTCGAACAAATATGTTGTGCATCAGATTTTGATACAAGATCCTGAGCTGCAGCGCTGGCTTCCCGAAACACTCCCCTACGACAGAAAAACGCTTGCTACGATGCTTGCCGATCATCGTCTGGTTTATCTCAAGCCGACAAACGGCACTGGTGGCAGAAGTATACTGCGTGTGGAGAAACAAGCAGGTCGCTACCTTTTGCATGGCAGGACCAAGCAGCAAGCCAAAAGCTGCGAAAAACTGGCGACGCTCACAGAGGTGTGCGAGCGGCTGGAGCATTGGATGAACAAGGAGAAGAGCGGAAACGAGCAGTTTTTTCTTCAACAGGGGCTACGGTTGTCACTGGTTCCCAAGCGAACAGTAGATGCTCGCATGCTTGTGCAAAAGGACGGGAAGGGTCAGTGGTGTTTGACCGGGATGGGCATTCGCGTTGGGCCGATACAATCGTCCACCTCCAATTTGCATGGAGGGGGAACCGCTTTGCCTGCTGTTTCCTTTTTGGTCAAACGATTTGGTCGGGAAAAGGCAGAGCAGATTGTGCTGGAATGCAGGGAGCTCGCGATCAAGACTGTCAAACGCATTGAAGAGCATTTCGGCCTGATGATGGAGTTTGGCTTTGATCTGGGGATTGATGTTCATGGCAGGGTTTGGATTATCGAAATCAATCCGAAGCCAGGGAGAGAAATTTTCAAGCAGATGCGTCAGCACAAGCGATATGCGACGGCGGTTCGGCGGCCGTTGGAGTATGCGTTGTACCTTGTTAATAAAAACAATGCAGTGAACTAAAGGGGATCTTCCATAGAGGAAGATCTCTTTTTTTGGTATTTTCGTTTCTTTTAGGAGGGGGACACGGCATAATAATAAAAAAATGCACAAGAGGTGAAACGTACATGCAAAAACAATCCTTTTCCATCGCACTCGATGAGGAGTTGACGCTTCGCGGCGATATTCATACGGAGGAAGCGGCAGGCTCAGAACAGCCACTACTGCTGTTTTGCCATGGCTTTAAAGGCTTCAAGGATTGGGGAAGCTTTCCCTACGTAGCCGATGAGCTGGCCAAGCAAGGCATTACCACGATTCGCTTTAATTTTAGCTGCAATGGCGTAGGGGAGAGCTTGACGGAGTTCGACGAGCTGGAGAAATTCGGCCGCAATACATATGCCCGCGAACTGGCTGATTTGCAAGCGTTGACGGAACGGATTTTGTCAGGCGAGCTACCGTTACCCGATTATGTGGACAAAACGAAGCTGTATGTATTGGGACACAGCAAGGGCGGCGGTGACGCGATTTTATTCGGAGCAAACAACCCGCATGTGGCAGGGATTGTGACCTGGAACGGAATCGCTCATGTCGATTTGTTCGACGAGAAGCTGCGCAGAGAAATAGAAGAGACTGGTGTCGGATACATAGCGAATGCGCGGACTGGTCAAGACATGCCAATCACGAGAGTCGTGATCGAGGACGTGGACAACAATCGAGAGCAATACGATATTTTGAAACTTGTCTCTACGATGGAGCAACCACTGTGCATCATCACAGGAGAAAAAGATTATGTCCGTCTGGTAGAGGGTGCAAAAAGAATTCATCAGGCCGCCAAAAACAGCGAGCTGCACTGGATAGAAGGCGGAGATCATACATTTAACACGCGTCATCCGTTTGCGGGAACATCGACTCCGTTGGAAGCTGCAATCAAGCAAACCGTCGCATTTGTCCGCACCCCACGGACATAGAAAAAACCTCTATTTTCCCGCGTTTTCTTTCCATTTGGGCTGTGGTATACTGGGAATCGTTCTAACGGTTGGAATGATGTGATTATTCAGAAAAATAACAGAACAGGTGGAGAAGAAACATGAATAGCAAGGTGTATCTGTATGATACGACCCTGCGAGATGGTACGCAGGGAGAGGGGATCAGCCTGTCAGTAGAAGACAAGATAAAGATCGCACTGCGGCTGGACCAGTTTGGTATCGATTTTATTGAAGGCGGTTGGCCGGGCAGCAATCCAAAGGACATGGCTTTTTTTGAGCGTATCCGGGAGATTTCGCTGCAGCACGCAAAGGTAACGGCTTTTGGCAGTACCTGTAGACCGAATGTAGCAGCGCCAGATGATGACAATCTGCAAGCGTTGATCTTAAGCGGAGCCTCGGCAGCCGCGATCTTCGGGAAATCATGGGATTTGCACGTGACAGATGCTCTGAAGACGACATTGGAAGAAAACGTGCGCATGGTCGCTGATTCGGTCGCATTTTTAAAAGAAAACGGACTGACGACTCTCTTTTTGGCTGAGCATTTCTTCGATGGGTACAAGGCGAACCCGCGCTACGCATTGCGGGTGCTAGAAGCAGCAGAAGAGGCTGGGGCTGACTGGATTGTTCTCTGTGATACAAATGGCGGGACACTGCCGCATGAAGTTTATGATATTGTCAAAACGACTGTGGGCCATCTGCGGACGCCTGTAGGCATTCATCCGCATAATGACAGTGGAGTGGCAGTTGCCAATGCACTAGCTGCGATTCAGGCTGGCGCACAGCAAGTGCAAGGAACGATTAACGGCATCGGTGAGCGCTGCGGGAATGTCAATTTGATCTCTGTGGTTCCCAATTTGCAGCTCAAGCTGGGCTATCATTGTGTGAGCACTGATCAATTGCAGGAGCTGACACAGCTGTCTCGCTATGTAGCGGAAATTGCCAACATGACCATGCCGAACAATCAGCCGTTTGTCGGGTACAGTGCTTTTGCTCACAAGGGTGGTATTCACGTAAGCGCCGTTATGCGCGACCCGAAAACGTACGAGCACATCGAGCCAGAAAACATCGGCAACAAACGCCGCGTACTCGTCTCAGAACTCGCAGGACAAAGCAATTTGCTCGCCAAAATGGAAGAGCTCGAGATCGACCTCTCGCTGGATCGCCAAAAGGCGAGAGAAATCATTACACACATCAAAGAGCGCGAATTCCAAGGCTATCAATACGAGGGAGCAGAGGCTTCACTGACGCTGATGCTGCTGGAAGCCTCCGGCAAGCTGAAGAACCTGTTCAAACTAGACTCCTTCAAAATCATGCTGGAAAAGGCAGCCGTCCAATCGATCACGTCGGAGGCGACCGTGAAGTTGCGGGTGAACGGGGAGTCTGTCCATACGGCTGCTGATGGCAATGGTCCGGTGAATGCACTGGACAATGCGATGCGAAAAGCATTGGAAGGCTACTATCCATGCATTGCAAAAATGCAGCTGGAAGATTACAAAGTGCGTGTCCTGGACGAAAATGGCGCGACTGCCGCAAAAGTACGTGTCCTGATCGAATCCTCGAGCAACGGCGAAAAGTGGAGCACAGTCGGTGTCTCTACCAACGTCATCGAAGCGAGCTGGGAAGCGCTGGCAGACAGTATCCGTTACTTGCTGTGGAAAGAAGGCTGCGAGGAAGTAGGAAGCCTTGCTTCCTCCGGGACGCGCGTAGGAATTGTGAATCATTAGCAAAGTGAACCAGCCCGGGCAGATGCCGTCGGGCTGGTTTTTCTTCTCTTCCACCATGTTGACTCAAACCACAAAGACCTTCGGTCACGGCTTCGAAGATGAAACCGGCCGATCAATTAGCTGCCGCAGCTTTGTCTCCGTGGCAGAATTCGGGTCAGGCGTGTAAATGCTGCACCGCAAATCCGCGCTCCCGGAAACTTGCAGCGAAGTCAGATGAAAGAGCATTTTCCCTGCCTTTGCATGACGGAATTCCAGTAAAACCTCCGGTGCTGAGCTGACGCGGCTTTGCTCCCAAAGCTCGTGAAAGTCGGGATGAACCTGTCGCATTTCGCTTAAAAACTGCTCGTACCACTCGTCCTCTACATACTGACCGTAATTGGCGCGAAAAATCGCGAGAAAGCCGCTGACGAAATGCTCCCAGTTCACGGCCAGCCGCCGTAATTCCTTTCGCGTAAACACCAGGCGGATCAAATTGCGCTCTTCATAAGGGATTTGTTCAAAATCGAGAAAGACATGCGCCGCTGCCTCGTTCCAGCCGACAATATGACTGCGCCGATCTGAAATGATGGTTGGACATGAGCGCAACTCTTTTAAGATTCGTTTGAGGGCAGGATTGATCTTCGGCGGTTCATCTTCTTTTTGCACGTCTTGCCCTACTCCAGTGCCTGTCTCCAGTGCCAGCGCATACAAATATTTTCGCTCATCGACGGTAAGCTGTAGGGCTCTCGCTACCGCATCCAGAACGGATGGCGAGACCTTGATATCGCGGCCTTGTTCCAGCCATGTATACCAGGTGGAGCTAACCCCCGCGAGTTGAGCAACTTCTTCTCTTCGAAGCCCAGGTGTTCTTCTGCGTGTCCCAGGAGCCAGCCCGACCGATTGTGGCAGGATTTTGGCGCGCTGCGCTTTCAAAAAAGTAGACAGTGCCTGCAAACGTGTTTGCTGATTCATGGTACACTCTCCGTTTCCTCAACTGGTTAAGTTTGTTAGACTAGTACTCATTATACTAGGATAAACAACAACTTGTAATAGGATAACCCGTGTGACAAGATTGTTTTCATAAGGCACTCAATGGGAGGCTAATCATGGAAAAAGTCGTTGTCACAGGCATGGGGGTAATCTCCCCGATAGGGAATACAGTGAATCAGTTTTGGAACAGTCTCGTGCAAGGGAAGTCTGGTATCTCGCCTATTGATACTTTTGATACAGCACGCAATAAAACGAAAATCGCAGGTTTGGTGCGAGATTTTGATCCGGTAGAGCGGTTTGGGCGCAAAGAATCGCGGCGAATGGACCGCTTTTGCCAGTTTGCCCTTGCTGCTGCAGAAGAAGCGCTAGAGGATGCTGGGCTTCGGCTGGACGAGTTGGACCGCGAGCGCATCGGGGTATATGTAGGCTCTGGCATCGGTGGGGTAGGGACGCTCCTTGAGCAGCATGACGTTCTTCGTGAACGAGGTCCTGAGCGGGTCAGTCCGACGCTGGTTCCCATGCTCATCTCCAACATGGCAGCAGCGATGATCAGCATCAAGTACGGTCTGTACGGGCCAACGATGTCACCTGTTACGGCGTGCTCGATTGGGAATACGTCCATCGGTGAGGCTTTCCGGCTCATTCGGTCGGGCGGGGCGGATGTCGTCATCGCAGGAGGGTCTGAGGCCGCAGTGACAGACATATCTCTCGCCAGCTTTAGCAATGCGACGGCATTGTCCACAAGAAATGATGATCCAACAGCAGCGAGTCGGCCATTTGATGCCAAGCGGGATGGGTTTGTCATGGCGGAAGGTGCCGGAATTGTGATTTTGGAATCGGAATCACACGCCAAGAAAAGAAACGCACGCATGTATGCCGAAGTGATTGGCTATGGGGCAAGCTCTGATGCCTACCACATGGTGGCGACACATCCGGAAGGAATCGGTCCCTACCGTGCGATGAAATGGGCCCTCCAGGAAGCAGGAGTGCAACCGACAGACGTGGATGTCATCAGCGCGCACGCAACCAGCACAGAAATCGGAGACCGTTCCGAGACATTGGCTATCAAAAAGCTGTTTGGCGACCATGCGTACCGTGTACCGATCACCGCCAACAAATCGATGACGGGTCATATGTTTGGTGCAGCAGGAGGGGCGGAGGCGGTCGCTCTGATCAAGAGCTTGCAGGAAGGAATCATTCCCCCTACGATCAATCAGGTGGAGCGTGACCCTGAATGCGATCTGGACTATGTGCCAAATACAGCGCGCAAAGCCACGCTTGACATCGGCATGTCCAATTCCTTTGGCTTTGGCGGTCACAACGCAGTCATTGTGCTGAAAAAAATGTAATGGATAGAGCCTGTTCTCGTAGTCTCAGGTAGACTGTGAGAGCAGGCTTTTTTTATTTCGATAGAAAAAATGAAACGTTTTGTCGCCCTGATTTCTCTAACAGGGGAGAAAAGGAGGGGGGAGCTGTTTGAATAGACAACTTGGTCTCGTTGCTCGTGCCAAGGCTGGTGATGCTGACGCGTTCCAAATGCTGATTCATCAGGAAAAAACCAATTTGTACAAGATGGCTTTCGTGTATTCGCGCAACGAAGAGGATGCACTTGAGATTTTTCAGGAAACGGTCTATAAGGCGTTGCTCTCCATTTCAACCTTAAAGGAAGAGCAGTATTTTACCACATGGTTGACACGCATTTTGATCAACTCGGCGCTTGCCTATTTGGCTAGGAAACGCAAGGTAATTTCGCTTAGCAAAGACATGATTGAAAATGTGCGGGATACAGGAAGCGTAAGGCTCGAGGAACGGATCGATCTGCTGGAAGCAATGGAAGAGATGGAAGAAAAGTATGTAACGGTACTGCTGCTAAGGTTTTACAAGGACTACTCCGTAAAACAAATCGCCGAAACGCTGGATTGTCCGGAAGGCACTGTAAAAACGAATATTCACAGAGGATTGACGCTATTAAAAAAGAAACTAAAAGGGGAGTATTTCGATGAGAGAAAAAATTCATGCCTATAAAGAGCAAGTAGATCGCATTCGAGTCCCGACAGAGAAGCTGGACGCTATTATCGCCCAAACGGTTCAGGCTGTACCGAAGAGAAAACGCCTGAACAAACGAAAGCTGGTGTACAGTACAGGGGCAGCGGTCGTAGCTTTAGGGGTCTTGTTTAGCTCAGCAGCAGTTTCCCCGGCGATGGCCAATCTGGTGTCCAAGGTGCCTTTGATTGGATCGATTTTCTCGGCATATGGAGACAACGGATTGAAGCTAGCGAGTGAAAAAGGCTTAACAACTGTCATTGGCGAGTCGCAGGACGTGGATGGTCATGCAATTACTGTCAATGAAGTGTACTATGACGGCACGCGTTTTACGATTGGTTATACATTGGAAACGAAGCAGGCAGTCGGAGAGCATTATTTAGGCTCCTCCCCAGATCTGACGGTAAATGGGAAAGCATTTGGATACGCAGGAAGCAGCAAACATACACAGATCACGCCGACGCTAGCGACCGGGATTGTCGATATCGATGCGATCAATGGCTTGCCAGAGGAGTTCAAGCTGGGATTGAGCTTTCATGGGGAGGACGGCAAGCAGTGGAACTTCTCCTTGCCAATCAGTTCCCGTACAGAAACCAAGCGCATTGCGATCAATCACCAGCAAAAAGCTGGAGGCATTGACCTCACTGTTCCGGATATAACAATGGGTCCAGCAGGACTGGTGGTCAGCTTCCAGGCGGTAACGGAGGAAATCGGCTATTTATCGAGCTATTTGGAATTCAAGGTCGTTGATGATAAAGGAAATGAGCTAGGAGCCTACTCAGGCGGTAGCCAAGGTAAAAAATCTGATGGTAAAGAATATCTTGCAGGAACCCGTCGTTTCGATCCTGTGACAGCAGATGTAAAAGAATTAAGGATCACTCCATATCTGTCATTGCCATCTCAAGGTGGTGGTGTTGGGATAGATGGAAATGGAAAAGAAACGATAATCCAAACAACCATCGACATGATAAAGAAACAAGGGAAAGACATTGAGTTCAAAACGTTTACCGTTACGTTGAAAAAATAAAGTCCACGCAAAAAAGCGTCACTCCATGTACAGGAGCGACGCTTTTTTCTCTTGTTGGGGCAAAAACTAGGATTGTTTTCTCATCGCACCCAGCTCTTCAACGATGGCAGTCATTTCATTGATGCCAAACGCTGCTTTTTTCTGCACCATGTTGTACAGGTACAGCAAATCCTCGTAATGAACGAGATCGAAATCTTCCGGGCGCATCACCGCAGTATTCGCCATGTTCAGCTTTGCTTTGATGCCCTCAATGATAATGGCCAAGTTTTCTACAGTCGGTTGATTCAGGTCAGCCATGCTTTCTCGCTCCTCTCTACAAATCTGGTAGTTATTTCGTCAGTTGCCCACGTGTGACGCCCAACTGGTTGGTTGCCTTCAGGGTACGCCATACATGTGTACCGCTAACTTCTCCGCGCAATGCTTTGCGATACAGACTGATTACCTCTTTCACGCGCTCTGGCTCTTCTTCCAAAAACTCGATGCGATAGCTACCGACATTCAGGGAGCGGAACTCGCTCAAATACTCAGCACCAGACTGGTCAATCGCGTTATAAACGGTATTGCGGCAACCGGTATCCACACGTACAGGGTGTGAGAAGCCGACGCGGTCTTTCAAAGAAATGCGGGAGGTCTCACATGGAGTTCCGCAGTTTGTATGGTCAGTACCTTCACTCATGAATGTGCAGTATACGCAGTGCTCCGTGTGGAACATCGGCATGTGCTGGTGGATAACCAGTTCCATGTTCGCAGCGTTTGAGCGGCTGAGCAGATCGACCATTTGTTGGATGTTCAGATCGTACGATGGCGTTACGCGCTCAAGACCTGTTGCAAGGAACAGCTCAACTGCCTTGTGGTTCGCGACATTCAGGGAGAAATCGCCAATCAGCGGAATGTCGATTTCATCACGACGGGACAAGTAGTAATAGAGTGCTCCCGTATTGCGGACCAGAATAGCATCTGGCTTGCTTTTCGCGATCAGGGCAAGGACCCCGTTTTCATCCGGCATATGAATGCGCATCGTAGCAATCCCGATCTTTTTCCCGTACTTATGGGCCAGCTTGACACCCTCTGGATACTGCTTGACGAATTCAAAGTCAGCGTAGAGGAAGTCCACGTCGGTTTGCGCAGCTGCTTCCAATTGCTCAAGGGAACGGCACAGCGCTGTCAGGAGCGGCTTTTCCACTGGCTGGCTCTTCGGAACATCCGCGTATACGTTGATATCGTGATGGTGGTAAATCGGCGGCTTGGAGCGCAGGAACACGAGCTGTTCGACTGCGTCACGGCGCATCCGGTTCAACTCACTGACAGGTACGATGAGATCCCCTTCAAGATCGACAGTCAGATCGTGAGCTTCCAGGTGGAAAATGGTTCCGCCCAGACGGCTTAATTGATCGTGCAGTAACTCTTTCGTCAGAGGGCGCTTCAAAGCAGTCTCCAGCAGTACCTCGGAAGGAACACTGACAGCGTGATTCGCTTGTTTATCCACCCAAGTGACACTGAGTTTTTCACCCAGCTTTCCGCTCACGTGAACGGACAGCGGGAAGGTGCGATAAGGCTTTTCGGTCTCGAACGTTTTGCGCAGGCGACGATCCAGCTCAGGGTCGCTCGTCTTCCATACGCGGTCACCGACGTGAAGACGCTTCAGATTCACGTCATTGCGTCCCATGACGATTTCGTACAAGCCTTTGGAAACTTCACCTTCTACCTTTTTACTGCGGCTCAAAATATCGTAGATGCGACCGCCTTCTTCTTTTTGCGTAGGGTCACCTGCGTCGAACACGATACCGTCTCCGCGTTTGACAGGAGCAGTGATGTCCACCAAAACGCCTGTAGGAAGCAGTTTTTTCACGGTTCCTAAAAACACACCGCGGCTTTTCGGGAACGAACCATCTACGAGCTGCTTGTTGTTTGTCCCGGTCAAAAATCCGTGCGTAAACCCGCGAGAGAAGCTTTGTTGCAGCTCGCGTACTTCTACCTCGGTTGGTCCCGTATCTTGTCCGGCAAAATAACGCTCGATGGCGGCATTGTACTTGCTCACGACGTTTGCCACGTATTCAGGTGTTTTCAGGCGGCCTTCAATTTTAAAGGAAGTCACGCCAGCCTCGATCAACTCAGGAACCAAATCGATAGCAGCCAAGTCCTTCGGGGACAGCACGTAAGCGATGTTTCCCATGTCCTTTTGCACACCGTCTACCATCAGGTCATACGGCAAGCGACAGGCCTGGGCACACTCCCCACGGTTTGCCGAGCGTCCCCCCCACATTTCCGAGGTCAGACATTGGCCGGAATAAGAAACACACAAGGCACCGTGGACGAATACTTCCATCGGCAGCTTCGCTTTTTCTCCGATTTTTTTGATCTCTTTTAATGAATTTTCACGACCGAGCACGACGCGTTCCATATCAAACGGCTTCGTGAACTCCACCGCTTCCGGCGAAGTAATCGTCATTTGTGTAGAGCCATGAATAGGGAAGTCTGGAGAAATCTCGCGAATCATCTTTACAAGACCGAGGTCTTGTACGATCACCGCGTCTACTCCAGCGTGAATACAGGCGTCAATCAGCTCGCGTGCATCCTCCAGTTCATTTTCAAATACGAGAATATTAAAGGTAAGGAAGCCCTTTACCCCGTACATGTGCAAATAAGCCATAATCTCAGGCAGTTCCGCCATTTGGAAGTTCTCAGCACGAGCACGCGCGTTGAACTTTTCTACCCCAAAAAAGATGGCATTGGCACCGTTGGCCACGGCTGCCTTCAAACAGTCCCAGTTACCAGCAGGTGCCAACAGCTCAATATCTTCACGCTTTATACCATTTCGCATGTGTATGTCTTACCTCCAAGGTCTTCAAACAAGCTCTTCTTCATCATAGGGAAATGTGCTGGTCACCGCAACAAAAACATCCTTTCTGCCAGATGTTGAAAATGTGCCTTCCAGAAAGATACCTAGTAATGGTATTCTGTAAGAAAAATCGAAATATTCTACGAACCAGGGGAACCGATATATGTTAATCATCAAAGACATTTTGCTGCAGTTGCTGTTCGTTATCGTCCCTGTTTTGCTGTATAGAAACGTTTGGCTGGGGCGATCAACCTCGAACAAGATGAGCGTCAAATCATCCATGGTTATCGTTTGTAGCTCGATCAGTGTCATTTTTGCCATGAGCTTTCCAGTACAACTCAGTAATGGTATGGAGTACGATTTACGCTCGATACCGATCATTATTACCATTTTATACGCCGGGTATATCCCGGGCATTTTAACGATTTTGATGATGTTTGTTGTAAAGATTGTTCTGGGAGGCGATGGCGTTCTTATAACGATTCTTGGAACGATGGTCTACGCGATCATCCCGTTTTTGTTGGTCAATCGTTGGTATGGCTACTCTTTACGAAAAAAACTAGCGGCCGTTCTCTTGATCGGATGCTTAAAGCAGCTATCCATCATCGGTGGAGGGATGGTTGTTTTGATCTGGAGAGGGTTCCCGTTGTCCATCATTAGCGATCATCTGGAGCCGTTAGTGGAGATTGGCTACCTCGCTTTGATCGTACAAGGCGGAGCCGTTTATTTCATCGAGTTTATTCGAGAATCTCATATTATCCGCAAGCAGGTCGAACGCTCGGAAAAGCTGAATCTGATCAGCGAGCTGGCAGCCAGTGTCGCCCACGAAGTGCGCAATCCACTCACGGTGGTACGAGGTTTTGTCCAATTGTTGCGTGAGGAGACGAATCCGAAAAACGTTGAATACATCCGATTGGTCTTAAATGAACTCGACCGGGCTGAATTTATCATTTCCGACTATTTAAATCTGGCCAAGCCTCATTCTGAGACGCTGGAGCGACTGGAGATTGCGCATACCGTAAAAGAAGTGAGCGCCATTATGTCCTCGTACAGCGTCATGAATCGAGTGGAAATCGCCTGTGAGACCGAGCCGGGCCTATTCGTTGAGAGCAACGCCGTTAAGCTCAAGCAAGCATTGATGAATCTGATGAAAAACGGTATCGAATCGATGGGACAAGGTGGCATACTGCATGTCACCGTACGAGCAGCCGGGAACTATCATGTGATTTCCATCAAGGATGAGGGAGAGGGGATGACGCCGGAGCAGATTGAACAGATCGGGCTACCTTTTTATTCTACGAAGGAAAAAGGGACAGGTCTCGGTTTGATGGTAACCTGCCGGATTATCGAGGCGATGCGGGGGACGATCCACTTTCAGAGTGAACGCGGGCACGGAACGCAGGTGACGATTCAACTGCCTGCAGTGTATACGACCGAAAAAGGAGGCGAACATGGACAAAGATCAAGAGGTGTGGGAGCGACTC
Source organism: Brevibacillus sp. MER 51 (assembly GCF_023714195.1). NCBI lineage: Bacteria > Bacillati > Bacillota > Bacilli > Caryophanales > Paenibacillaceae > Brevibacillus > Brevibacillus sp. MER 51. The sequence goes on from NZ_JAMAUS010000004.1 coordinate 206,666, forward strand.
TTTCATGAGTTGGCTGTCATCAGAAGTGAATTAAAAGCGTTCAAGCTCGAAACACGTGCAGAACTCTATCAAATCAAAAACGAGCTGAAAGAATGGCAGCAGCGTGAAGAACAGCGAAGGCTCTCAAACGAAGGAGAATAGACCATGAGAAGTTCCGCAAACCGATGGTGGCAAAAGACAGGAAAAGTTGTTTTCGCAGCAGGTTTGGCTTTCACGCTTGCTGCATGCGGACAACCTCAGGAAGCAGCAAAGCCTGCCACACAACCAACGACAGAAGCTACACCAGCTAGTGCATCTACGCAACCTGAACAGATACTCAGGCTGAATAACTTTACAGAACCGCTTTCTCTTCATCCCGGACTCATTTCGGATGTTTGGTCATCCAATGTTATTTTTCAGACGTTTGAAGGGCTGACACGAATTGATGACAAGGGCGTTCCACAGCCCGCGATGGCCCAGGAAATCAAGGCATCAGATGATTTGTTGACGTACACCTTCACGATTCGCGACAATGCGATGTGGTCGAACGGCGATCCCGTAACCGCGCACGATTTTGAAAATGCCTGGAAATGGGCACTCGATTCCAAAAACGGTTCCCAGTATGCCTACCAGCTGTTTTATGTAAAAAATGCAGAGGCGGCCTTTGCTGGCAAAGCGAAGCCCGAAGAGATCGGGGTCAAGGCAACAGACGACAAGACACTGGTTGTTCAACTGGAAAACCCGACGCCGTTTTTCCTGGAGCTGACGGCTTTTTACAGCTACTTTCCGCTAAATACCAAAGTGGTGAAAGAACATCCGGACTGGGCGAAGGAAGCAGGACCAGCCTACACCTCGAATGGACCGTTCAAACTCACTGCGTGGGAGCATAAAAACAAGCTGACGCTTACGAAAAATGAGCATTATTGGGACGCAGACGCTGTCAAGCTGACCAAAATCGAAATGAATATGATCAATGACGCGAATACAGAGCTGTCCATGCTGGAGGGCGGCGATCTCGATTGGGCAGGCGCCCCGACTGGCAATCTTCCGCTCGACGCGATGCCGACCTTGAAGGAAAAAGGTTTGCTGGTGATCACACCAAAAGCAGGGACGTATTGGTATGAATTCAACACAGAGCAAAAGCCTTTCCACAACAAAAAAATTCGCCAAGCCTTTTCATACGCGATCAGCCGGAAAGACATTGTGGAGAACATCACCCAGGGAGGGGAATTGGTTGCGACAGCCGTAGTGCCGCCTACGATGTTTGCTGAGAACGAGCAAGGCTTGTTTACAGACAACGACATGGAAAAAGCCAAGCAACTGTTGGCGGAAGGCATGAAGGAAGAAGGGTACGCCAGCATCGACCAGCTCCCGCCGATTACACTGTCCTATAATACGGAGGAAGCACAGACGAAAATCGCCCAAGCCGTACAGGACATGTGGCAAAAAAACTTGGGTGTGCACGTCAAGCTGGAGAATCAGGAATGGAATGTCTATTATGAAAACGTGAAAAACGGGAAGTATCAAGTAGCGCGGATGGGGTGGACGGGGGATTTCAACGATCCGATCAACTTCCTGGAAATATTCCGGAGGAAGGAAGGCAACAACCATACTCGTTGGGAGAATCGTCAATTTGCCGATCTATTGGCGGCTTCTGCCAAGGAGAAGGATGCTGCCAAACGAAAAGCGATCTTGCAAGAGGCTGAGAAAATCTTGGTAGACGAAATGCCAGTTATTCCGTTTTACTTTAAGTCTACGGTGTATGCGCAAAACCCCAAGTTGAAAGGCGTAGTCATTTCTGGTCTGGGATACGCGCAGTACAAATGGGCCTATTTCGAATAAATCATATGTAGTCACATTCGAAGGGCTGGTCAGTCGGATTATTCCACGACCAGCCCTTCGAATACGATAGAGACCTTCTCTTCCATGATTTCTTCGAGTGCCCAGGCGCCTTCGCTGCGTACCCAATCATAAAGAGCGTTATAGTAAATATTTTCCAACATATTTGCAGCGACAAGAGGGTTGAATTTGCTTTTCAATTGATTCTTTTCTTGCGCTTCTTCAATCAGGTCAGCGAATAGTTGGCGCAATTCAAAGTACATGTTCTTTTCATTCTCAAGCACTTTTCGATGTTTCATCGAAGATTCTACGACGACTTTGATGAAATCGAAATTGGTAATGGTGACTTCATTCATGATCTTGTAGATCCGCAGTACCTTCGATTTGCAGTCGTTACCATAGTCCCACTCTTCCCGACGCTCCTCGATTTCATGCAGACGTTCATATCCCCAGTTAGCGAGAATGGCTTCCTTTGAAGTGAAATGCAAAAAGATCGTACCGCGAGCAACATCGGCTTCTTCGGAAATCATGTCGATGGTGGTTGCTTCAAAGCCATGCGTTTTGAAAAGCTTGATGGCAGCATTGAAGATTTTTTCGCGTGTTTCGCGCTTTTTCCGTTCCCGTCTCGTCGTCAAGTTATGTAGCACCTCCTTAAGAACTCGTACGCTTGATTATAACACAACCGTTACCTAACAAAAGAATAGTTCATGCAATTGAGCATAATTTAGGTGAAAAAAGGATAGACTTCTGCGCAGTGCGAATGTATATTTATATACTATAATGAATAAATATTAAATCATACCAGGCTCGTTATGCATGGGGTGGAGGAGAGTAAAATGGGTGTTGCAAAGGCGCTGGCAGTACGTCAGGCTACGATGAAAGACGTGGATGCCATGTTGGAGATTGTTAATGAATATGCACAGCAGGGCTTGATGCTGCCACGTACGAAGCTGTCTTTCTTGGAAAACTTGCAATCCTTTATTGTCGCTCATGATGGAGATTCGGTCGTAGGTGTCGCAGGCTTGCATATTTTGTGGGAGGACCTGGCGGAGATCCGCTCCTTGGCTATCTCGGAAAAAGCAAAGGGGATGGGCGTTGGGAAGCATCTGGTTCTTCATTTGGTTGAGCAATGCCGCCTTTTGGGAATTAAGCGTGTACTGGCGCTGACCTATCAACAAGTGTTTTTTGAAAAGTGCGGATTTTGGGTGGTCGCCAAGGAAACACTGCCGCAAAAAGCCTGGAAGGATTGTATTAACTGCTCCAAGCTGCCGATGTGCGACGAAATTGCTATGATTTTCGAAACGTCCTGATACATTTGGTCTAGCCTTCCTTTTTCCTTTTCTGGTACTATATTCATATGAATAGTAGAAATATAAACAATATTCTATTAGTATACCAGAAAAATAGTTTGGCAAAAATGGGGGGCTTTTCCATGAAGTTGGGCGCTCGTATACTGCTCGTACTACTATTGGCAGGAAGTGTACCGCTGACGGCAGCGGGAGTGTTTGCTTATCAGGAATCCAAGCAGGAATTGTTGAATGGAAGTGCCGCTACACTGGAAGCACTACGTCAAAGCAACAAGGAACAGGTGGAAAATTACTTTCGCGAGCGAGCCAGGAACGTGGATACGTTGGCTGCATCGGGAACAGTAATGTCCGCCCTTTCTTCGTTTGAGGACGTGTGGCGGCAAGGCCTGGAATCGCCTGCTTATGAAGAAGTGCAAGCGCGATATACGAACGAATTGAAGATGGAGGTTGCCCGTTACGGCTTCGTAAATGCTTTTCTGTTGAATGCACAAGGGGACATCGTGTACGAGACAAAGCCGCAGGCCGATTTTGGTACCAATCTCCTGACGGGCCCACACGCTGACTCTGTACTTGGCCAGACTGTGCAGCAAGTCCAGAAAACCCAAAGCGCAGAAATGTCGGATCTAGGCATTTACGAACCATCTGGAGGGGCGCCAGGGGTATACATTGCAGCGCCGATCTACGAACGAGGCTACATCATCGGGCAAATAGCAGTCGAAGTCTCCATGGATTATATTTCAAGAATATTCAACCAACGAGAAGGTCTGGGGGAAACCGGGAAGATTTACTTGGTTGGCGGCCCGGACAAGCTCATGCGCTCGCAATTGGGCAGTGGATCAAATACGTTGTTACAGCAAAAAGTAGATACGCCCATCGTCGATCAAGTCTTGCTCACCCAACAATCCGAAGGAACGGCCGAAAGCATGGATTACTTGGGGCAGCAAGTGCTCGTGTCCTACGATCAGGTTAAAGTGGGGAAGAAGACGTGGGCGATTTTGGCAGAGAGAAATATGACCGAAATACTGGAAGGCCCAACCCGCATTCGGGATGCCATGATTGCCTTTAATGGTGCCGTACTCGTGCTCATTGTCATCATCTCATTACTTACAGCAAACTGGCTTCGCCGCTCGTTTCGCGGCATGCTTTCTGTCGCAGAGCGGATTGGGCATGGTGACTTTTCGCGTGAGATTCCTGACAAGCTATTAAAACGAAAAGATGAATTAGGGGAGCTGGCAGGGTCTCTCGTTACGATGCAAAAGCAACTGCGCAAAATCTTGTTTCAAATTCAGCAGGCAGCTGCTTCCGTTTCCGGTGCCGTGCGAAATATTCAGGGAAACACCAGTGAGATTGCCGCTTCCAGCCAGCAAATTGTCCTCGTCGTCGATCAAGTGGCTGCAGCAGCTGACAGTCAGGTAGAAAAAATGGGACAAACCTTGAATCTTGCTGTGGATTTGACGAAGGATGTGGCGGTGGTAACGGAAAATGTAGAACGAGTGACCTTATCTGCGGAAGAAATGAAGCAGCATGCACACGCAGGCAGACGCGCAATCGCAGATGTGATGGAAAGCATGGACGAAATCAATCGTTCGGTAGAAGCTGCCACGGATGTCATTCATGTATTGGAAGGTCGCTCAAAGGACATTTCGAGAATTATCTCTGTCATTACAGAAATTGCCCGCCAGACCAATCTGCTAGCCTTGAATGCTGCAATCGAAGCGGCCAGAGCAGGAGAGCATGGCAAGGGATTTGCCGTCGTTGCAGGGGAAGTGCGCAAGCTCGCGGAAGATACCAACAGTGCTGCCCAGCAGATCGTAGGCATGATTGGAGACGTACAAAAGGATACGAGAGAAGCAGTATCCAGAATGGTAGAGGGTGCCCAAACGACCGCCCGTGGCATGAAGACAGCACACCAATCGCAAGAGATGTTCCAGCACATCGAGGAAAACATCCTCGGGGTGTCGCAAGAAATTAACAGCGTCAGCGAAGCCTTCAAGCGTATGGCGCCAGATACCCAACAGGTAGCTGTAGTCGCTGGGGAAGTATCGTCTGCTTCAATGCAAGCGGCTGCAGGTGTCCAAAGCATCTCGGCTGCGGTAGAGGAGCAGAGTGCAGCGATGGAGCTCATCGCAGATGCTGCGAATCAGCTGGCTATTCTGGCAGAAGAGCTGAGAAGCTCCCTTGCAACCTTTGTTTCGCGCGAAAATTAAGAAAAGAGGGACGGAGCAAAAGCCGGTGACAACTGCCTTTTCTCCCGTCTCTTTTTGTATTTTGGAAGGATATCTCACACAAAATGTTGAATGATAAGGACGATGGAGAGTTTCAAGCCGGAGGGACGTAAGCGTGCACAAACTAGATTGGGAACTATATCTGCTACCGTTCGAACAAGCTGTAGAAGAAATCAAAGTCAAAATTAAAAATATCCGTAACGAGCTGCGCAAACGCAAGGAGCATTCACCGATTGAGTTTGCGGTAGGCAGGGTCAAATCGATCCCGAGTATTTACAACAAGGCAAACCGCTTGCAGTTTCCGATTGATGAGAATATCTGCTGGGAAATTCGCGATATCGCAGGCATCCGCGTCATTTGCCAGTTTATTGATGATATACCGGCAGTCGTAGAGATGATCCGCAATCGCGGAGACATGCGTGTCTATTTGGAGAAGGACTATGTTTCTACCCCAAAAGAAAGCGGATACCGCGGCTATCACCTTGCTGTGGAGTATCCGATCATGATGGCGGGTGGGCAAGTGACCATTCCGGTAGAAATTCAGATTCGCACGTTGGGAATGAATTTTTGGGCGACGATTGAGCACTCGCTGAATTATAAATACGAGGGAATTATCCCGTCTGATATACGGCAAAGATTGTTTGAGGCTGCCAAGGCGTCCTACAAGCTGGATAGCGAAATGAACAATATCCGGGACGAAATTAAAGACGCCCAAGCAGAGTTTACGAAAAAAGAAGTGCCGATGGAGTCATTGTTATCGCTGGTGGAGCTGGATCTCGACGTCGATGCGGCAATGGACGCAGGAAGTATGAATGAGGGGACTGGAGAAGAGGATGACAAGCGTTAATTGGCTGGAAGAAACAAATAAACGCAAGGAAGAACTAATTGCGACAACGCAACAATTTTTGCAAATAAAGAGCGTATTGGACCCCGAGTCCGCACGGGAAGGGGCCCCTTTTGGAGAAGGGATTCGGCAAGCGCTTGACTTTGCGCTAGACGTGTGTGAAAAGGCAGGCATGACAACCAAAGACGTCCGCGGCTATGCAGGGCATGCTGAATTCGGGCAAGGCGAGGAATTGATCGGCATTCTGAGCCATGTCGATGTCGTACCGGAAGGCGATGGCTGGAGTACGCCACCGTATGCAGCCGAGATCGTGGATGGACGCATCGTGGCTCGTGGAGCGATTGATGACAAGGGACCGACGATGGCTGCCATTTTCGCCGCGAAGATCGTGATGGAGCTGGGATTGCCGCTCTCGAAGCGCGTGCGCTTTATTTTCGGTACGGATGAAGAATCGAGCTGGCAATGTGTGAACACGTATTTTGAAACGGAAGAAATGCCGACGATGGGCTTTACGCCGGATGCAGACTTCCCGCTGATCTATGCGGAAAAAGGCTTGACTGATCTGTCGTTGCGTCAGACGCTTGCATCCTTCCAAAGCCTCGGAATGCCTGTAGCGGAAAACGTGGAGGCAAAGCTCGTTTCCTTACAGGCTGGCTTGCGGATGAACATGGTTCCAGACAAGGCTGTAGCAACACTTGCGCCAATCGGTTTGAATAGTGAGGCGATTGCACAAAGTTATCGCCAGCACTTGGATACAACTGGCTTGAAAGGCAAGGCGGAAGAGCAGGACGGTCTCGTAGTGCTGCACATGGAGGGCGTCTCGGTTCACGGAATGGACCCGAGCAAAGGCGTCAACGCGGGTACCGAGCTCATTCACTTTTTGTGCACCTTGTCCCTGGATGAACGCGGAGCTGCATTTGTAAGCTTGGCTGATCGTTATTTGCACAAGCAGCACTACGGGGAAGCGCTCGGCATCGCGCATGATGATGAAGAAATGGGTGCGCTCACACTGAACACAGGTGTGATCGAGTATGATGAAAAGCAGGATGCGCTTTTCCGTCTGAATATCCGTTACCCACATTCTGTTTCCTTCGAAAAATGGTCGACTGTTCTGGCTGAACGATTCAGCGAAGGGGCATTTTCGCTCGAAGTGGCAGAGCACCTGACACCGCACCGCGTCGATCCGAATCACCCTTTGGTGACGACACTGCAACGCGTGTATACAGAACAAACAGGCGAGGAAGCTGGCATCATTGCCATTGGCGGCGCTACCTACGGCCGTTCATTGGATGTTGGGGTAGCATTCGGACCGCTTTTCCCAGGGCGTCCTGACAGTGCACACCAGCGAGATGAATATATTTTCGTGGATGACCTGATCAAAGCGACCGCGATTTACGCGCAAGCGATCTATGAATTAGCGAAGTAGAAATAGCAAACGGCTGGTACAAAGCGCCAGCCGTTTTTTTATTTTTGCTGAATCAGGCGAGACAAAAGACTTTGCAAATGCTGCGAAGGCAACCCACTCAAATGTGACAGCATAAGAAGTACTCGGGCGCATTCGGGACAGGGGTTGGGGGAACAATCATAAGTAGGGTGTAGGCAATTTGGAAATGAAAGGATTCTGTAGGCGGTTTCTCGAACTCATATGGGAATATGTCAGTATCGAAAAGGAGATAAATGATGGACGATCTTACGAAATTGATCAAGGATTTGACGGAAACGGACGGAGTACCTGGGCACGAGCGCGAAGTCAGGGTGAAGATGGAGGAGTACTTGCAGCCTCTCAGCGACGAGTTGGTAAAGGATCGGCTGGGTGGGGTACTCGGAAAGAAGACGGGTGCAGAAAACGGCCCGAAAATTTTGCTCGCGGGACATTTGGATGAAGTAGGGTTCATGGTGACGCATATCACGCCAAAAGGGTACTTGCGTTTCATCCAGCTTGGCGGATGGTGGACGCACAATATGCTCTCACATCGTGTGAAGGTCAAGACACGCAAAGGTGAGTATCTGGGACTCATTGGTTCTAAGGCACCACACGCGCTGGAAAAAGAAGAACGGGAAAAGGTCATGAAGCTCAAGGAGCTGTACATTGACATCGGGGCAAAAGATGAAGCAGATGCGAAGGAAATGGGTGTTCGCCCAGGTGATTGGATTGTTCCTGACAGTGATTTTACGACCATGCGCAACGGTGAGCTGTGGGTAGCAAAGGCACTCGATAATCGTGCGGGATGTGCGCTGGCAATCGAAGTGCTGAAACGTTTACAGAAGGAAGAGCATCCGAATGTGGTATATGCCGGTGCAACTGTGCAGGAGGAAGTCGGAACTCGCGGTGCTGGCACAGTAGCGAGGCTGGTTGAACCGGATATTGCTTTTGCTGTTGATGTTGGACTCGCATATGACACTCCTGGGAATGAATCGTATCCGATGACCTGCAATGTGGGGGACGGTCCGCTCGTCATGTTATTTGATGCTACGATGATTCCGCATACCGGATTGCGCGATCTCGTATTCGACACAGCAGAGGAGCTCGGCATCAATATCCAGGTGGATGCACTCGCTGGAGGCGGGACAGACGCCGCAAAATTCCATACAAGCGGCATTGGCTGCCCGTCGATTGTCGTCGGTTTTGCGACACGGTATATTCACAGCCATAATGCGATTATGTCCAAAAGCGATTTCGAGCAGGCTGCCCAGCTGCTGACAGCTGTTATCAAGAAGCTCGATAAGGAAACAGTACAACAATTGATAGACAGATAAGGTAAGGAAAGCAAAACCCTCCCCATTCAAGGTGTAAATGCATTGGGGAGGGTTTCGTTTGGTTACTTGTTCTGCTCGGGGAGGTCTACCTTTATTTCCAGACCCTTAATAAATTGATCGTCTGTGACTGTTTCAGCGAAATGATCTTTTACGACAAAAGGCTTGATTATGAAATACTTCGGCTGTCCTTGTTCAGAAGCATAGCGGGCGTCAAATGTGAGAGTGTTATCCTTGCGTTGTTCCCCTTCTCCGTGGAGGGATGTCAGTTGACGACCTTGGTCGTCAAACAGGGCAGCTCTGATGGACTTATCTGCTGTCTCGCCATCCAGTTTGACCGAATACAACAAGCGCGTCGTCACTGGCGTCACATTGACCTCGGATACTTCGAAAGAAATCCCATCGTTTGATTGAACAGCATTCGGTTTTAGCTGGATGATGTTGCTTGTCGCTTTTTGGAACGGAATGTCCAGCTTGAAGGTTTGATCAATTCCAGCAAGCTTAACAACCACTTCCGCTTGGAAAGAGTCTGGAATCTTGCCTGTTGAATTGTGGTCAGGTGTCTTCAAAATTTCTTCGAAGACAAGCATGTTTGGGTGCGATTCGCCAGCAGAGGAGAAAAAACCACCGCCAGATACCAAACTACCTGGGTCATCTTGACCTTTTCCATCGATACTAAAAGTGACATTCTCGATAGCGTCACTGAGTTTGACAACCTCTTTTCCCGTATCAAACATGCCGTCCTTCAGGTTTGGAGCCGTTACACTGAGTAGGTAGACAGCGCGTGTTCCGTCGAAGACCGTCTCCGTTACCTCGAGCTTCATGTCCTGATGAGAAATACTCTTGTTCACCTTGGAAGAAAGACCTTGTTCTCCTGCAGCTCGTAATCCGAGGTCCGCCTCGATTAAGCTAAAGAGACTCCCCACCACTGGGATCTGCTTAATCGATTGCGCCATGACCGGCGAGATAAAACCGGAGGTGAATACAGTTGCACCCAGAATGACTGCGGCGGCCGCAACATAAGGTGCCTTGCGTGATCGTTGGACTTTTCGATCGCGAGACATTTCTGGGAGTGCGGCGTATGTTTCATCCAGTCGAGCCCGTACCAATGGTGACATCGTCGTTTCCTTTGAACGTTTGTACTCTTTTAGTTCGAAATCGAATTTAGATTGATCCATATTGTATCTTCCCTTCCCGAAATGTAGTTAATTTCTCCATCAAGTTGTTCCGTGCCCGACTGAGTCGCATTTTCGCGGCACTCTCCGAAATTTCCAGTACCTCTGCTACTTGTCTTAAAGGCATGTCTTCAAAATAGTGAAGCACAATAACAAGGCGCTGCTGTTCATCCAACCTCTCAACGGCGTCCCGCAGATCAATATGTTCGTCTTTCGGTGAGAGTGACAAATGGGTAGGGAATTCATCCACGAGAACGTTACGGGAGCGATTTGCTACTATCTTGTTGCATTCATTGATCAAAATTCGGAACATCCATGTCTTGAAAAATTGGGGCTCACGAAGTGAATGCAGCGATTTATATGCTTTTAAAATGGTTTCCTGGAGAGCATCCGCAATATCTTCCTCTTTTTTCAGGATGGATTTAGCCGTATGGTACAAGGAGCTCTCCACTTGTTTGACAACAGCGATAAAAGCTTCGCGATCTCCTTGCTTTGCCAGGAGAACCTGTTCTCTTAGATTCACCTTTTTCACTCCTTTCTGTGTTGGTTTTTCACATTGACAATAATTAGATCAGCGAAATCGATACATGGTCACATTATGTAAGCAAAAATTTCGGCCAGGCTTGCTTCATCGTCGCGAGACTCGAAGAAAAATGCCCGGGAGTTGAACGGTTTAGTTGTTTTTTCGAAAAGACTCCTTTAGTATAGGTAGGATAGGATTTCGCAAGGGCAACAACCTGCCTAGGATGAATTTTGATTGATGAGAGCCGATTTTATCGCATTCACTGTCCATGCAGTTATGGTGTACGAATCGGATCGCTTGTGAAAGGAAGTGGAAGTTATGGCAAAATCGTTTGCGTCTTTTGGTTTTCGTCCGGAGCTGATGCAAGGGATTCAAGACCTGTATTATAAAGAACCGACACAAATTCAAGAGGAAGCCATTCCTCTCATTATGGAAGGCAAAGATCTGATCGGACAAGCTCAGACAGGTACGGGAAAAACAGCTGCATTCATGCTGCCGATCCTCAACGCATTGGAAGAGGGAAAACGAGACATTCAAGCGCTCATCCTCACCCCGACACGTGAGCTTTCCATTCAGATTGCAAAAGAAGTAGAAAAGCTGGGTAAGCACCTGAATGTAAACGTGCTGTCTCTGCACGGTGGAACGGATATCGACAAGCAACTGAGCAAACTGAAAGAAACGGTTCATGTTGTAGTCGGAACACCAGGGCGCGTGCTGGATCATATGAAGCGCGGATCGCTCCATTTCGGACGCATCTCTACACTAGTGCTGGACGAAGCAGATAAAATGATGGAAATGGGCTTCTTGGAAGATGTGGAGCAAGTGATCGTCCACACGCCTTCCCAGCGTCAGGTGCTGTTGTTCTCTGCTACGATGCCTGATTTGGTGAAAAGACTGGCGCACCGCTTCATGAAGCAGCCACCGCATATCAAGATCGAGGGCAAGCAGAAGACTGTGGAGCGCATTGAACAATTTTACTATGTGGTGAACCAAAGCGATAAGACGGACGCTCTCGTCGATGTGCTGGAGCAGGAGCAGCCGTTCTTGACTATCGTGTTTGCCAATACGCAAGTTCGTGTGCAGCAGCTTACAGCCCGATTGCAGGAAAATGGCCTCGCTGCGAAAGCACTGTACGGTGATTTGTCTCAAAACAAGCGGGAACAACTGATGAAGCAATTCCGTGAGATTCGTTTCCAATACTTGATCGCGACAGATATCGCAGCTCGTGGACTCGACGTAGAAGGCGTAACACATGTCATCAACTACGATTTGCCGAATGACGTGGACAGTTACATTCACCGCGTTGGGCGTACGGGTCGTGCGGGACAAAAAGGAAAAGCCATCTCCCTCATCTCTCCTCGTCAGAAGAATTTGATGGGGCGTTTTGCCAAAGCCACGAAGGCATCGATCGAGGAAAGAATTTTGCAGGCAGGACGCCATCTGGATGCGGGTCGCCGTCAACGTGCGGAAGAACGGGAAGCTCATTTCATTGAGCTGCGGGCGCAACAGGCGAAAGAGCAACAGAAGGAAAAAGACAAAGAGTTCTCTCCTGTACGTGAAGCCTTGAAGAAAAAGACGAAGGTAAAACCAGGCTACAAAAAGAAGATGGCGCGTGAACTGGGTGAATTGCAGACCCAGTATGAGAAAAATCGCAAGAAGGCAGAAGCAATTGCAGCACGCAAAGCGGGTAAATCTGCTAAGCCTGCCGATGCCAAAAAAGCAGGGAAAGGTGGAGCGGCTCGCTCTGCCAAGGGTGGAAGACCGTTTAGTCAATCTGCCGGGAAATCAAGAGGAAGATAAGAAATGAAGAGGCTGCCCAGATTCGAAAAGGATCTGGGCGGTTTTTTTGTAGAAACGCCTTTGGCGTATGAAAGGAAGTTCTTGACTTTATACTCGACTAGAAGGTTTATACTCGGATCGAAATAATGGGAGAGAAGGTGTGGAATTGTTCAAAATCAGCGAGTTTTCCCGACTGAGTCGAATTCCGTTACAAACGTTGCGCTATTATGATCAGATTGGGATTCTAAAACCAGCAAAAATCGATGATACGACCGGGTACCGTTATTACTGTGCCGAACAGCTTCTGCAGATCAATCGAATTGTCATCTTCAAAGAATTGGGGTTCTCGTTGCAGCAGATTGCGCAGTTGCTTCATGAGAATATACCAGCCGAACAAATTCGGGGCATGCTGAGGCTCAAAGAAAATGAAATCCAATCCCTGCTGGAGATGGAGATGTCAAAGCTTGCCCGTATTAAAGAACGGGTGCAGCTTGTTGAACGGGAGGGAAGGATCGAGAAGGAGCAAGAGGTGGTTCTGAAGCAGGTAGATCGTATGCACTTGATTTCCTATTCAGCACGAGGTGCTGCTGAAGATATTCCTTGGCTGTTTCAAATGTTCGACAGTTTGCTTGATGCCAGCCTGAAATCATCCTTGACTGGTCCCAAAACAGTGCTATGGAAGGAAAGCGGAACAAAGGATCAGCTTTTCGAATTTGGGGTGGGCTACGCCATTAAAACAGATTCTGTCACACTGCCCGAGCAAATGGAACGAAGCTTCTTGCCTGCCGAGACAATGGCTACGCTACTATTCCGTTCGGATTCGACCTTTAAGGAATCAGCTTGCCTGGATCTGGCTACGTGGATTGAACAGCATGGCTACTGTATTCGAAGCGAACAGCCCGGCAGAGAAATCTATGTTCCCTTATCAGAAGAACCTGGAGTTGAGCTCATAGAAATCCAGATTCCAATTGAAGCAAGGGGGCAAATTGAGCATGGGAAATAAATGGGTTGTCTATACTCTCGCTTTGGCCGTTTTCCTGATTGGGACGGTGGAGTATATGATCAGCGGCATTATTCAAATCGTGGCAGTTGACCTGGGTGTCACGACATCGTCTGCCGGATTGCTTGTCACTGCTTTTGCCCTTTTTGCGGCAATAGGGGCTCCCATAATCATCGCTGCTACCATCCATCTTGACCGAAAAAAATTATTACTCACGATGCTTGGCATTTTTATGTTGAGCAACTGGCTGGTCTATGTGAGTCCTTCCTTTGAGATGATGCTGGTTACACGTATGATTCAAGGACTCAGTGGAGGAGTTGCTACTGTTGTTGCGATGGCGGTATCTACACAGCTAGTTGAAGAGGGCAATCGTGGACGGGCAATCGGTATCATTTTGATGGGATTGAGCAGCTCGCTTGTACTTGGCCTCCCGGTTGGCACTTATTTAAGTGAAGCGATTGGCTGGAGACTGCTGTTCATTTTCATTGGACTGCTGGGCTTAATTCCGCTGCTTGTCATTTATAAAAAAGTCCCGCCTATAAATGCGCAGGAGACTGTAACACCGCGGGCACAGCTGGCTGTTATAAAAAATAAAAAAATTCTGGCCGCGGTTGTTATCACGTTGTTGTACATCGGCGCTTATTCAACAGTGTTTACTTATATTGCGCCTTTCCTGCTAACCCGGGCAGAGCTTTCGGCATCCGAGATTTCGGGGATTCTGTTTTTAGCAGGCATTTGCAGTTTTATGGGGTCAAAAATTGGAGGGGTTATCGCAGATCGCAAGGGACCGAAATTTTCGATTTATTTTGGACTCTCCCTTCAGGCAAGCATGCTGCTTTTGCTTTCGGTCATGGATGGAGTGATAACTGTCCATATCGTGATCATCATGCTGTGGATGCTCGCCACATGGGCAACGTCTCCGGCCCAACAGCTATATCTGGTTACTCAGGTGCCCCGTTCGCCGGATATCGCTCTTGGCATCAATACATCCTTTATTCAATTTGGCTTTGCTTTGGGATCATGGGTTGGGGGACTGGTGATCAGCAACGCCTCTGTGGAGCATCTAGGCTGGTCCGGATTTGTTATTGCGTTGCTGTCACTGTTGCTCGCGATCCGTTTGTTTTCGTTAAAGAAAGAGAAAGAGCAATTATCAGCGTAGAAGATAGCGAAAGATGCCTTTTCGTCTCTCTCGACAGCATTATTTTAGGAAAACGCCCCAAGATTATTTGTGCTACAGAAAAAACGAAAGAGATAGTGCGACAATTCTTTAAAAAATACGGTAATAGTGCCGAACTCCTTTTTATTCTAAAGAAATTGGTATAATCATGATAAAAAGGAGGGGTACCACTATGGACCGGATCGATGAACAAATCCTCCGCTTATTGCGGGAAAATGCCCGGATCACCAGCTCCGACATCAGCAAGCAGGTTCATTTGTCCGTGCCTGCGGTCTCCGAGCGAATACGTAAGCTGGAGGATACAGGACTCATCAAGCAATTCACGGTGAAGCTGGATCGGGAGCAGCTATGGCTTCACCTGATTGCGTTTGTGATGGTACAAATCGAGAAAACGGAGCATATCGCTGGCTTCCGTGAAACGGTCATGCAGGCAGACTGTGTCCTTGAATGCCATCATATTGCGGGAGCTTACGACTATGTATTGAAGATCGCCGTAAAAGGGACGGCTGATCTGGAACGATTCATCTCTGAAACATTAAAGCAAGTAGAAGGGGTAAGCAAGACGAATACGATGATCGTCCTGTCTTCCATGAAAGAGGAGATATGAATCTGATGGCGATCTGGAACGGTCTATTATTCGGGATGATGCTCCAGCTATCCGTTGGTCCGGTTTGTCTGGCGGTGTTGCATCGCTCAATGACTCGGCGATTGCGGGAGTCACTTATGATGGTACTGGGTGTGGCACTCGTGGATACGGTGTATATGGTAGGGGCAATTGGGGGACTGTCGCTGCTGTTACAAATCCAATGGGTCAAACAGATGGTCTTGATTATGGGAGCCCTGATTTTGACTTGGTTTGGGATTCAAACCTTGCGTGCCATAAAAGGAAGAGGAGAGCATGAACAAACACCAGTCCAGCATCCTCGGTCGGATCGAAGCAGCTTTTGGCACGGCGTGCTTCTGACGCTCGCAAATCCTCTGACCGTTCTGTTTTGGGCGGGAGTATTTGGTTCGCTATTGGCATCTGGCACTTTTGTTCATTCAACGGAGTTGTTCTTGTTTGCTACGGGCTGTCTGTTATCGACTTTATTGTTCCTGGGGTTGGTAGCTTTGTTGGCCGCGTATTTGGCTCGCTTTTTTCGCCCGGGTTGGCTCAACGTTTTTCATGGGCTTAGTGGAGTCTTTCTAATTGGGTTTGCGATTGTCCTTTACGCAAAAAGCTGTTTGCTGCCGCGATAGTGGCCTTTTTAAAGGAGTTCGGAATGACTGCATCGAATTTTAATAGGATACAGGAATTGTGAGAGAAAATAGTGTTTTCCTCCCATGTGAATTGGGTAATAGATAGGAAGATAGAACCCTTTCTTGTGAAAGTACCATAGTACAGGGTGTGAGGAGAACCAGTGATGACGACGGATACGTGCTTGAAATGCGGCAGTCCGATGGGCCGGGGAGAGTACAGTTGCCAGGTTTGCGGAGAAAACGAAATACAAGACTACCAGATGATTCGCAATTACGTGAGAACCTATCCGAATTCGAATGCGATGCAAATTGCCAATGCAACAGGGATATCTGTTTCAAAAATATTGCGTTATATAAGAAATGGCTCGTTAACGGTAGTAGACAGTCCGCCCCGCAGAGGGCGATCATGAGAAAAAAGAGAAAAGCCCACAAGCAGTCGCGAAAGCATTTCGTGTAGCTTTGTGAGCTTTTTTATTTTTGATGCAATCTTACAACCAGCGTAGACCTTTTGGATAATGATTTTTGAGTTGCCCCTCTGATTGCTTGCCCCAACCGATGGAGAATCCATCTACAGTAACCAGCGTCCAGCCGCTTTCCCCATCTCGCGTGAGCGCTTCTCCTTTTAGGTACCGCAACAGTTCAGGATCGTCCGCGCCATACGAAGCGACACGGGCTGCCTCCGAAGGAGAGAGGGCGAGCGCCAAGGCGTGTGCAGGTTCAAATCTGTTCTTTTTTACGGTTCCCAGGTGCAGACCGACGCGCATGACCTTGAGCTTGTCCCAGTCGAGCTCGGGAGCAGGTGAGTAGTAGAGCTGCTCGCCAAATAAAAGAAAAGCAGCTTCATCTTCGAATGATTTGGAGAGCGCCGGGAGCGCTTCGACTGCGAACGTACGCCAGGCTGCCAGTGCTTCTTTTCGACCCGTCGGAGTTGATTTTGCTGCACGCTTTTCTTTACGCTTCCCGGAAGGTTCTTGAACCTCAGCGCTCTCGCTCTTTTGCAGCTTGGCGAGGTAATGACCTTCTCCCTGTAGACGATGCGGCCACAATCTGGCTGTCTGGGTGAGCTCCTCGTTTTGTGGCGACGCCCACTCGGGTTGGCCAGCAGAAAAGCAATCTGCATGTGGCAGCGAGATGATCTCAAATTCCGGGTGACGGTCCAGGAAGTTAACCAGGGACTGCTCATTTTCCAACGGAGCAAATGTGCAGGTGGAGTAGACCAACGTCCCGCCTGGCTTCAGCATTGCAGCGGCCGCCTCGAGAATATCACCTTGCATGACATGGCATTCCATTACTTTTGCAGGACTCCAGTCTTCGATTGCTTCGGGTAGCTTGCGAAACATTCCTTCGCCAGAGCATGGAGCGTCTACCAAAATTCGGTCAAAAAACTGGGGGAATCGCTCTTGCAAACGTTCAGGCGTTTCGTTGGTCACGACGGCATTGGTAACGCCGCAGCGCTCCAGGTTTTCTGACAAGGCTTTTGCTCGAACAGGATGGATCTCGTTTGCCACAAGCATTCCTTGTCCACGCAAAAACGCTGCAAGCTGCGTCGATTTCCCTCCTGGCGCTGCACATAGGTCGAGGATGCGCTCACCAGGTTGGGCACCGAGTGCTTCGGCAGCGGACATCGCGCTTGGCTCCTGCAAATAGTACATGCCGGCGGAGTGAAAAGGATGCTTGCCGGGACGAGCTGGCTCTTTGTAGCGAAATCCGTTTTCGCACCAAGGGACTGCTTCCAGAGCAAACGGCGAGATTTTCAAAAAATCGTCACGCCCTACCTTCAACGGATTGACCCGTAAGCCGTGTGTTACAGGCTGATCATAGGAGGAAACGAATGCCTCGAAATCGTGCCCGAGCAAGGTTTGCATGCGCTCGGTAAATGGTGTCGGTAAATTTTTTGTCATAACAGCCTCCGATGTCAGATTTTGGCCCCATGTGAAAGGAAAAGATAGAATCATGGCGAATCATAGAGAATGAGGTGAGAGCATTATGGAAGGATCCCGTGCAAAACGCTACCGCTCCCGGCGGAGGAATGACTCGGAAGTAAGCCGGTTTTGGATCATGGGGTTGCTGTTCTCACTGCTGGTGCTCGCTTTTGAATTCTTTATCGAAATACCCGCCGACGCAGATTGGCTGATCGATATGGAGATGGCTTTGTTTTCTGCCAGCTTTACATTGCTTGCCTTTTATCTGCTCGGACTTACCTTTGCCTTTTCACGCCACCAAAAGGCAGGGAAGATCAATCACCAAATCATCATCTATGTATGGTTGGGTGCGATCTTGTTTCACTTGTTCCTGCTCATCAGCAATTTGTCCAATCAGCATGTGTACAAGGCAGGGATCATTCTATTTTTAGGACCATTGTTTTTAACTGTCTACCATTTTATCACGTACTTGGCAGCTTTGCGCGAGGAGCGTGAGGAGCAGGAGGCAGCTACGACAGCTACGCTTGAGCGTACGGCCTACCAGATGATTCTGGAGGGTGGGCGTGTATACAGCGAGCTAAGTCGCCTGAAAACAGAATATCCAGAAGTGGAGCAAATGCTTCGTGCCAACGATTTTCACGATAAACTGGAGCGCTATGCTTTGGAAATGCAGCAGTATTTGCAGGCGAAGCATTTTGAGCGTAAAGACGTGGAGCTCTTGGAGGGTCACTATTATTTCTTGGAAAACTTGCTGAGCTTGGCGAAACAACATCCGGGAATAATCGAGTCCCGCGTATATAGCCGCCGAGGTGACAATTGATGGGTACAGAGGAGAGGGAAGCGGATGTTTTGGAAAAAAGACAAAGGCCTGGCAGATAAAGAGACAGCAGCGACGACAGCCACAACCACAATGACAGGACAGCAAGACGCTTGGAAACATGAGCTTCGCGATCTTTACGAACAGATGGGTGCGATCCTCAGTTCAAACCAGGCGATGAACGCCGAATCCGATCAAATGGTGCGACTGGTGACAAGGATGAAGCGTGTCGTAGATAATATCCAGGCCATTAACGAGCGGGATGATGAATCTGCGAGCCAGTTGTCGGTTCGAGGAGAGCGCCTGACAGACATCTGCAAACAATCGGTAGCGTGTGCAGATGAAGGCAAGAAGGCAATGACGGACGTTGTGCAGGTCATGAGCCTGCTCGACAAAGAATCGGTCCATACGTCCAAGTCCATGAGCCGCTTGGAAGAGAGCTCTTCGGAAATTACGAGCATCGTCAAGGTGATCAGCGACATTGCGAATCAGACCAACCTTCTCGCCCTGAATGCAGCGATAGAAGCGGCACGTGCAGGTGAACAAGGCCGAGGCTTCGCTGTCGTAGCGGATGAGGTACGGAAGCTGGCCGAGATGACAGCGAACTCGACCAAGACGATTGCAGAATTGATTGGCAAGATTCAGGAAGAAACAAAAGAAGCATTGTCTAACAGTGAAAAAAGCAGCAGTGCAATCAAAAATGGACTTTCTATCAGCAAGGATGCTGCACAGAAGACAGATCAGATCGTGAACGCTTTCCAGGTACTGAACGTCGAAGTGTCGGGTGTGATGGAAATCATCGCGCATCAAAAGCGATTTGCTGATGATGTGTCCCAGCAGGTAAGTGATGCAAAGGGCTTGCTGGACGAGCTGAATGAAGGCTTGACCAAGCACATAAGGGACGCCAACGCGACAGAGCAAATGCTCGCGACGAGCGTAAAGAATGTCAAATCGTTATTGTGAGCATAAGGAAGAAGAACCAGGAGTCCGTATCCAAGCGATGCGGGCTTTTTGATATTTGTTACTTCCTTTCACGAAATATTTACATGTTTTCGTTTGACTATTAGGAATAGAGTACTATAATCAAAGTATCATTCTCCATATCTTTCCTTTTTTCGACAAAATCATATCGGCATTCGCTATGAATGGGCAAACCCATTGAAAAGTGGGGACGCAAAGCCACGGGCCTAATGTACACGTTACGATGGCAGCCGGGTTGCCAACGAGCAGTGTATTTTGCTGTTTTAGTTTTACGGCTCCTTTCATGCGAAAGGGGCCTATTACCTTTACAAAAGGGAGAGGTTGTAGCATGTCAATCCTGCAAACATTGGACAAGCAGTACATCAATGGGGAGTGGCGCGACGGGCTGGGCGCGAAGACATTGCAAGATATCAACCCTTACAATGGGGAAGTCATCGCAGAATTCAAAATGGCAAATCTGGAGGATATCGACGCGGCTTACAAGGCGGCAGCCCACGCGAAAAAAGAGTGGGACGAAGTGAATGCTTATACCAAATCCCGAATGTTGGAGCGTGCTGTTCACTATATCGAAGAGCATGAAGAAGAAATCATTCAGATCATCATTCGTGAATTGGGCGGAACCCGATTGAAAGCGTTTTTTGAGATCGGGCTTGTGAAGGATATTATTCGCGAGGCGGCTACCTTCCCAGTGCGGATGGAAGGAAAAATTCTGCCTTCTCCCGTAGACGGAAAAGAAAACCGCTTGTATCGGATTCCCGCAGGAGTTGTCGGCGTCATCAGTCCGTTCAACTTCCCCTTCTATCTGTCGATGAAGTCCGTAGCTCCAGCTCTTGGCGCGGGCAACGGTGTCGTCCTCAAACCACATGAGCACACGCCAATCACGGGTGGGACTCTCATCGCGAAAATTTTTGAAGAAGTAGGTCTGCCCAAAGGCTTGATTAACGTCGTAGTGACGGATATCGCTGAAATTGGCGATGGTTTTGTCTCCCACCCGATTCCGCGCATCCTTTCGTTTACAGGGTCTAGCCAAGTTGGGAGCCATATCGCGCAGGTGGCAGCGAAGCATTTCAAAAAGGCGATTTTGGAGCTGGGCGGCAATAGTGCGCTGATCGTTTTGGAGGATGCGGATCTCCAGTATGCCGTCAATGCAGCAGTATTCAGCCGTTTTACCCACCAAGGTCAGATTTGCATGTCAGCTAACCGGGTTCTGGTTCACCAAGATGTATACGATAAATTCCTCGATTTGTACGTGGAAAAAGTATCTGGACTCAAGGTAGGAGACCCGAATGATCCTGACACGGTAATCGGTCCACTCATCAATCAACGGCAAGTCGCCAATCTGATGGCAACGATCGATGAGGCGATACGCGAAGGAGCCGTTCCTGCACTGAAAGGGGAAGTAAAAGGAAACGTGGTCGAACCGATTGTTTTGACAGGAGTGACCACAGACATGTCGATTGCATCCAAAGAGCTGTTTGGTCCGGCTGTTTGCATCATGTCGTTTGCTTCCGAGGAAGAAGCGATTCGCATGGCGAACGAGACACCATTTGGGTTGTCCGGGGCAATTCACACCCGTGATCTGGAGAGAGGTGCCGAGATGGCCAAGCGCATTGAGACCGGCATGATTCACATCAACGATGGAACGATCAATGACGAGCCAATCGTGGCGTTCGGCGGTGAAAAGCACTCCGGGTTGGGACGATTGAATGGTCAATGGAGCTTAGAAGAGTTTACTACGCTGAAATGGATTTCGGTTCAGCACAAGAAGCGTCAATTTCCGTACTAATGCCAGCAAAATATAGAGGTGAAGAGGGTCATGAACGGATACGAAGAATGGAACGAAACAGAGGCTTCCGAAAAGGGGAAAAACGCAGAACTGCTCGAGGCTTTCATCAAGGTTGCCCCCTATTTAAATGATTTGCTTTCCGATGACATTACCATTGGGGTCTACGACACGGAAAAGCTATTGTGCAATGTACCTGCCCAAACATTTGCACTGCAAGTCAAGCCTGGTGATCCACTCCAGGAAGGAGATGTGATCACCAACGCGATCCGAAAAAACACCAAGCAGGCGATGATGGTCCCCAAGGAATTGTTTGGTTTCCCTCTCGTCGCACGGGCGATTCCCCTGCATGATCACACGGGAAAAGTCATTGGCGGTGTCGGCATTGGTTCGAGTATGGAGCGAGCCAATGAGCTGTATGAAATCGCTGCAAATCTCTCGAGTGTCGTCGAGCAGGTGAGTGCCACCACACACGAGATGGCCGTGCAGATCGGGAATTTGAACGAGCAAATGAAGGCGATCTCAGAGCAAGCCAATGATGTCAGCCAAAGTACGACCGAGATCGAGCAAATTACACTCGCCGTGAAAAAAATCGCTGATCAAAGTAACATTTTGGGACTAAATGCGAGCATTGAGGCTGCGCGAGTAGGAGATGCAGGGCGTGGGTTCGCTGTCGTTGCGAATGAGGTTCGCAATATGGCGACGGATTCCAGGGCGAATGCAGACAAAATCAAGCAAACCACGGATTCCATCCGGGATTTGATAACGCTTCTGCAAAACTCGATTGAACTGATCAATCAAACCATGGAGAGTCAGGCAGCCGCCACAGAGGAAATTTCCGCGACGATGGTCGAAGTGAGCGGCAATACGCAAAAGCTGGCAGGGCTTGCCCAAGAAGTGTTTGAAATAAAGTAAGCCCAGACATGTAACAAAATTCCCCTCTCAGGAGTCTAACTTTAGAGAGGGGAATTTTTCCTTTAGTTCTTTTGTGTGGTGGGTAGCGGTTGCTCCAGCATATAGCGATATACCGGGACTTCATCGCCCTTTTCAACGGGCAAGAAGTTAAACGTGACGTAGCTGTCCACTGATTCCGGTTCCAGGGCTAACGCAATGAAGTTCGCGTTTGGCTGGGCCATGCTGAACACGTAACTACCCGCAGGAAAGGTTTTCGTTGTTTCTGTTACATTTGCAGTCACTTGGTTGGTGAAATGCCCATTCTCGTAAATCGTATTCACCTTGTTTTCCAAAATGGTGTAGCTTTCTACCGCTATGGTCGTTTCTTTTGATAGCTTGCTTACCGAAACACCGAGCAATTCCAGCTTGGTCGCGACGTCATGGTAGCCAGGAGGCATGAGGTAGGCAGTGGGGCGCTCGCGCTCGAGTATGGGATAGGCATCCGTGGAGCTTACCCAGTCGATGGGGGTAGACACTTTTTTTGCGGTGGCTAGGTCGACCACTTCGAGAGACTGACCCGGTACGCGCTTATTCTCACTCAGGATGACGAGTTTGTCGTTGTCGTTTGCCTTTTTGCCTTTTTCCGTGATTTCTGCGCGTGCCTGCATCACGGCGGACTTGATTGCTTTGGCGTTGGCCGCTGTTGATTGAATGACAGCAGCGTGAGTCATGGCCTGGCTGTATACACGGCGCTCAAAATCGGCGCGTCCAATGCCGATGCCGCGTGTTTCCACCAAAAACGTCAATGTGTTTTTCAATCCAAGAGCATTGCGTCCGATTCTTGTCTCTGTGCTGCCTTCTGTTGCGGTCATTTTTCCGTCCTTGCCTTTTGCCAGCGTATAGTAAGCGTGATTAGAAAGCTGCTCCTTGTCGAGTGCTTTTTGAACGTCAGCCAAGAGCAGGTTGTCTGACATTTTTCGCAGGTTGGCGGGGATATTCAAGTTTTTCGCAGAGGAGATTAGAACATCGTAGGAAGAGATCGCGCCTTTTTCTCCAACATCGCGAAGCTGGCTGGAAGAGACGCCGTATTCGTGGGCGTCAAGCACCACATCAGGTTGATAGGCATTAATGGCTTGGTGAACCGCTTGCACTTCTGGATATTCTACCTTCATGTAGTCGCGGTTGGCATCCAGCTCTGTCGCGATGTAGCGTTTGAACTGGTAGGAGCCATCTGGATTGATGCGGGGAACAATCGCAATGTTTACTTTATCCAAGAGATCGGCGCCAAGTTTTCCTTCTGCCAGCCATTTGGCGATCAAAAGAGCAGATTCACCGGATGCGGGTTCATTTCCATGGATTTGTGCCTGTAGCCAGATGAGTGGCTTCTCTTTGTTTTGTTTGAGCTTGCCGTGGTCTTTGCTGAATAACAGCAGGGGGATATCGCGACCTTCCAGGGATGTACCGATGGATAGCAGCTGGATTTCCTTGTTGCCTGCAGCCAATTTGCTTATGTAAGCCATCATTTCTTCCTGGGACGTAAAAGCTTCTTTTCCTTCTTGGAAGCCAGGTGTCCCAAACTGGATAGTTGGCTTGGGAAACAAGCTCTCAATCTGTGCAGGCTGTACATAGGTTGGCCCTATTCCGTAATAAGGAATGTGGGTTTGTGGTTCAGCTTGGTTGGCATGGATGATTGAGGGGCTGGTGAACAGAGATATTACGAGTGCTGTAGAAACAACGTAGCGTACTTTCTTGTCCATAAATTCCCTCCTGAGAAATAGAAGTAGACACCTATGGTTAATTTATCAGATTATTATAAAAATAATAATCACTACGAAATATTCATTTTAAAGTAGGACTTTCGGTTCTCCTTTAATAGAATAGGGGGATGACATGGTCAGAAAAATCAGCAGAATGCTCCTTTTGATGACGGCCATCGCCGTAAGTAGTTTCTTTCCGAGCGATATTTCTGCAAACGAATGGAAAAAACCAACAGAAACAGAGACTGTTGACCACCTGAATGGCGCGATTCACCAAAAACAAGAATTTCGATTCTCCGATGGTGTCACGTATTGGGCCCATAAAATGACAGGTCAGCGCAATATGATGCCCCACGTTTTCACCATTCCGATTCAGGGCAACAGTCAGAACATGATGTTCCGCTATCGTGCCTATGATGAATCGAAGAAACCGTATTGGAAGGTTGTCACGCTTGATCAAGTCCAGATCCTTCCGCTCTCCTCAGGTTTTGTAGAGACGGAGGGCAGGTATATTTGGTTAGGTAAGCCCATTACCTACGTGGATAAAGGCAGAGCCACGATTGAAGAAAAGCCGGCATTGGCGTTGCCAGTCGAAGTAAAACAGACGGCTTATGGTGTCGAGCTCGTGATCAAGCTGCCGATGAAAGCAGGGGTTATCAGTGAAATGTGGGCGCTCGATTCGAGAGATCCGCTCGTTCCTTGGGGAGAACAATCGATTGACAGCGTCTGGATTAACTTGGACGTGACGGAAAAGGCAAAATGGCTGTACGATGGGTATTACTATCAAAGCCCTTCCACGTATGAGCCGACTTCGGAGTCCTCCTTTTGGCGGATTCCTGAAAATTATGTCCTTCGCTCCTTTTTATATACAGGTGGAAGCAAGGCTGCCCGGGATATGGGCTATGTAATGCTGAGGGCGAGCTTGAAACAGCAGGAGCCTGAGGGGTACTGGAAGACGCAGCCGCGCTCCTTGTGGCTAAGTGGCGATTACGGGATACCAGAAGGCTTTTACGATACGAGATTCAACACAGGAGCGGCAGATCTGATGCTGCGGGGCTGTGATCAGTATCAAGAAAAGGACTTTTGCCAATCAGCGAAAAAATATGCTTCTTACTTTCACAATCACGCAGCCATGAACCGTTTTGTCATCGCTGGTGTACAGCAAGGCTGGCTGGTTTCTGACTACGCGACAGCAACGAATCCGATGATTCAGACACATGTTTCTTTGAACCATCAGTTGGCGGAAATCAATTTTCTCTACAAAAGCTACCTGCAATTCGGCGACCGGACTGACAAAGATTTAGCGGATATGATGCTTTATGGTGTCGTAAACCTCGGATCGCAGTGGATTCTCGGAAATGGCGATTTGCATTACGCTTATTTTCCCGATGGAACATTCGGCAGACCGGACTATCCGTTCTTGACCTACAATGACTTGGTCGAAACGCAGCGCTTGTACCGTCAACTGCACGGGATGGATGAGATGACGCTTGCGATGCTAATTGACAGTAAATGGATGTGGATGCAATTGAATAATGTTTCGTACCGTTAAGAAAAAAGAACCTAGAATATAATAAGCTATTTCGCAGCAGCCGCTTCCCTGTAATCTTCAGGGAAGCGGCTGCTTAATTATAGCTGGTGGATCATTTCGCAATGGCATATGAACCTTGGAATCATGTATGGCGCTTTTCAAAGGAGAGCAGTCTTCTCGTTTTTTTCAAATGCGTCGATGCTCCCAATACAACGTCCCATTCTTTCGTACCACAAGCAGTGCATCGATACCGTTGACGTTTTACCGGTATCTCAATGACTTCATTATTGATGAGATCTTTGTATATTTGGTGTTTATTATCAGATTTGTGAAAGCTCCCATTCCCACAATGAAAGCAAATGATAGGGGCAACAATTGTAAAATTGTATTCGTTGATAATGATACTCACCTTCCGAGATGCGTGTCGCACAAAGTTCTAGTAGAATTAATAAAAATAAATAAATTTTATTAGCACGACCCATTTTAACAACGAAATATTGGTTAGTAAACTGCCCAGTTATGGAATAGCAAAGCCTAGACTAACGGGACTCTGTTTGACGTGATTGATCATAAAAAATTGCCGGTTTTCCCTCTCATAGGTGTGACCGGCATACTTCACTTAAAGTTGAGAGCATTCTGATCTATTTCCGCAAGGCAAACAAGGTCAAAAAGCTGACAGCCTCCCGCAGCTCTACGCTTAAGCGGCCCGCGATATCTGGCGTAATTCCCTCTTTGTATACCGGCTCTTCACCCAGCAGTGTGAAGCCATTTTCGCTCGCCAACTGCTTGGCTTCCCAGGGCATCATCGTATTTTGGATCGTCGTCTCTTCATATAGTCTGCGATAGCTATGTGCGCGTGGACCAGCTGTAGGACCGAGGATACCCAAGACGAGAATTCCTCCGGGTGCGAGCACGCGGTGAAGCTCTAGGAGTGCCTTGAGCGGAGACGGAGTGAATTCCACTACGTTAATGGAGAGCACACCGGAGAATGTATCATTGGCAAAAGGAAGCTCACTGATGTCTCCTGTCTGAAAATGAACGGAACCCGAGAAGGAAATGACCCGGTCATGAGCGAGGCGGATCATTTCCCCGGCAATGTCGATGCCCTCCACCTGGTAGCCGTGCTCTGCAAGCTTGCAACTGGCATAGCCGTCACCACAGCCTGCATCGAGAACAGATCCAGATCCAACAGGTATATGCTTCATAAAATAGGGAAGGATGGTGCTTCGACTCCCTTTTTCCCACATGTGCTCACTTCTTTTTTGCCAGTCTTCTGCAAATTGATCCCATTGCTTGGCCGCTTGTTCCGTCCATTGGCTCATCCTTTTTCACGCCTTTCTCTTCGATTGAGCGATACCATTATGAAGAAAAACTCCGGTCGAGGCGGCCGGAGCTTTTCATGGAAGTTGTTTTACGTCAGTCGATCATGGTTTGGGGATATGTGGGACCAAATCAGCAATTTTTTTACTCTTAAGCGTCTGCATCATTTGCTGCTCGGCCTCAGTCACAACCTGTTGAATCAGGCAGGCACTATCATGTCGGAAACTGCATTCAAACAAGGAGGTGGTCCCTTCAATGGCTTGGATAACATCCAGAAACGATATATCATCCTGGTTGCGTTTGAGCTTGTATCCGCCATTTGCGCCGGAGATCGAGTGTATTAACCCAGCCTTGACCAGTTTGGTCAGCATTTTGGATAGGTACGTTTGTGAGACGCCCAGCTTCTCTGCCAAAAGCTGAACACTAACGGGTTTATCAGGGGCTTCTGCTACCAGATAGAGCATCGCATGGAGGGCATAGTCTGTTGCCTGTGAATACTTCATAAGACACCTCAATCATGGACTTAATACATCCATCATAAAGTGAATGGGAAGCATGAGCAAGGGGAAGAGTGATTCGCGCTGTTTTCTGCACTTTCGATGCCCATTTTTGGATGGTTCAACTTGACACAAAAAAACTTTTAGAGATATTATAGACACAATAAGTCTGTGAATAAGTTATTCGAAATGATTCAAGCACAGCGTTTTTTTGTCTCCATCAGGGATATTAGGAATCTGTAATGGTTGTTTTAATTAACTTTTCAACTTATAAAAGGGAGGAAAGTACAAATGAGCATTTGTCACACGACAGATACTACTTTTCAACATGATGTAAGCGAAGGCTATACTCTCGTCAATTTTTGGGCACCTTGGTGCGGGCCATGCCGCTTTTTTGGGCCGATACTCGAATCGTTTGACGGAGAGCATAGCAGCGAAGTGCGAGTCCTAAAGGTCAATGTCGATGAACAAACGGAGATTGCCAATCAGTATGGCATTATGAGTTTGCCAACGACCATTTTGCTCAAAAACGGGGAATTGATCGACAAAGTCGTAGGAGCGGCCCCTCTGGCGGAACTGAAACAATTTGTTTTCAAACACAGGTAAGTAGCTAAACTCAGGGAAAGCCATCGGTCAACTTGATCGGTGGCTTTTTGGTATCCAGTTGTTACTCGCATGCGTACTTTAATGAATGAAAGCGTTTGAGCGTTTTCGCGTTGTTCCGTGTTCTTGCAAGGGGAAGCGCTTCCAATGTACTCTCAAGATAACGACAAAATAATCCCAATTCACAAAATAATGTCAATAATCGAAAAGGAAAGCGGAGGGGTAGGCAATGAGCAATACCGATTTTTTCCCGATTCAGGACTGGGACTACCTGGAGTTTTATACAGGGAACGCCAAGCAAACCATGCACTATTTCACAAAAGCGTTTGGATTTGAAGCAGTAGCCTATGCGGGCTTGGAGACAGGTTCTCGGGAAAAGGTTTCCTACGTCTTGAAGCAGAAGCATATGACGTTCGTGATCAGCGGGGGGCTTACGCCTGACAGCCCGATCTCGGATTTTGTGAAAAAGCATGGGGACGGAGTCAAAGACGTTGCCCTGCGTGTAGAGGATTGTGAGCAGGCTTACCGGGAGGCAGTTTCTCGCGGAGCCATTCCGATCATGGAACCGACTGAGTATACCGATGAATTCGGGACGGTCAAAAAAGCGATTATCGGTACGTACGGAGAAAACATTCATTCCTTTATCGAACGAAAAAATTACAACGGACCATTCTTCCCAGGCTATAAAGCTTACCAATCTCCAGTCAAAGGAGAGAGTACGGGTATCATCGGCATCGACCACATCGTTGGAAACGTCGAGGTCATGGATGAGTGGGTAGAATATTACCAAAAGGTCATGGGCTTTACAGCTGTACAAAATTTCAGTGAGGACGACATCTCGACAGAGTATTCTGCGCTCATGTCCAAAGTAATGCAAAGCGGAACCGGACGCATCAAGTTCCCGATTAATGAGCCCGCAGAAGGACGCCGCAAGTCGCAGATTCAGGAGTTTTTGGAGTTCTACAAAGGGCCAGGGGTACAGCATATTGCTATCCTGACCAACGATATCATCGACACTGTATCGAAGCTGCGTGATAACGGTGTGGATTTCCTCATGGTGCCAGATGCGTACTACGAAGATTTGAAAGAGCGTGTAGGGGAAATTGACGAAGACATCGAGGCGCTGAGAAAGCTGGGAGTCTTGGTCGACAGAGACGACGAAGGCTACCTCTTGCAGCTGTTCAGCAAGCCGATTGTAGACCGTCCGACGCTGTTCATCGAGATTATCCAGCGTAAAGGTGCGCGTGGCTTCGGGAATGGCAACTTCAAGGCACTGTTCGAGGCGCTGGAGCGCGAGCAAGAGCGTAGAGGTAACCTGTAATTTATTGATGTAACGGCATGACAAGACCATCTCAAGCTGAAAAAGCTGAAGGGATGGTCTTTTTCTATTTTCGAAGCAGAAAAATGAATGCCTCATGAACCATTTACCCGTCTCTATCATCTATACTAATGAGAACCAAATGTTGGATATAAAAGGAGGGTTATGCGATGTGAGCATCAAGAGGGAAGTTCAGCAGGACATTCAGCTGGCGCAGGACGGCAGCGTAGAAGCTTTTGCCAGAGTCATTCAATTGTACGAGCGGACTTTGTATGGCTTGGCACGAACCTATGTCGGGCGGGACGAGGATTGTGCCGATGTGGTGCAGGATGCGGTGATGAAAGCATTCAGAGCCATCCGAACGCTGCGAGAGCCTGCTTATTTCAAAACATGGATGATTCAAATTCTCATAAACGAATGCAGACAATGGCAGAGAAAAAAGAAACGAAGCCCAACAACCGTAGAGCTGTTTTCACTACAAATAGAGGAGAAAGCGGTACAGGTTCCCTACGAAGCGATTGAATTAACAGAGGCAGTATGGAAGTTGGAGCAAGAGCTGCGCATCGTCGTTTGGCTTCACTATTACGAGGATTTGCCAATCAAGCAAGTCGCCTTGCGAGCAGGCATCCCGGAAGGTACAGTGAAATCCCGGCTGAACCGGGCTCGCCTACTGCTTGCAGAAGAGCTGGAATCCTCCCAGGAAAGGAACGTGGACGATGACCCGACTTTTGTGCGGAAGCTGAGTCTGGACGACTTCGCTCCGCTATTAGCCGCATAAGTACACAGATGTCCAAAAGAGAGAGAAAGGGCCGAAATTAGGATGATTCATCGATTGGAACCAAATGATTATGCAAAAATCAGAACGTTGGTCTCGCCTAATAATGTGAACATTTTGACCATCCATGCGATTATCAATGGGACAAATCGAGGAGTGATTTACGTAGACGATGTGGAGCAGCCCCGGACAGCCTTGGTCGATCAAACAGGAGTGATCAGCATTTTCGTAGGGGATGCTGCCAATGAAGCGTTCACAGCGGATCTGGGGGGCTTTATTGAGGGGGAATTGCGCACATATACGACCGAATCGTGCGGGGGCACTCATTTTCTGGCAGTTGTCCCAGATGAGACGTGGGAAAAAGCAGTGACCAAAGCCATCTCGCATCGAGAGATCGAAACGGATTGGGAATATTACTACCAGTTCAATCCCGAGCAATTCCAAGCGCGAAAGATCAGCTATCGCCCTCTGCCCGAAGGATACACGTTGAAAAGAATCGATGCAGGCGTCATTGAAAACGATCCGGACAACATCTTGCTCGAGGTTGTGGAGGAATTCTATCATTCGGTGGATGATTTTCTGCAGTGGGGCGTAGGTTTTTGCGTATGTAAAGGAAATGCGATTGTGAGTGCTTGCCTGTCTTGCTGTGTCCATGAGCGTGACCATGAAATTAGCGTGGAAACGTACGAGGAAGCCGATATGAACAAAGGCTTTGCTACGCTTGCTTGTGCGGCGTACCTGGAGCATTGCGTGGAACATGGGCTGACACCGCACTGGACCACGCTGGAAACGAATGAGGAATCAGTTCGTTTGGGGATAAAGCTAGGATTTGAGCCGAAGGAAAAGTGCAAAATATTGGAGTTCGAGTATTAAAACGATACGGATATACATGGGTTGTCGAAATCATTTCGGCAACCTTTTTTACTAGGAAAGGAAGAGAAACAAAAGGGAAATACGTAGTAGAGAGTGAATATTTTGATTAGTTACAGAAACGAGCAGGAACCATCGGGCAGCGATTGAGAGGGATCAACCAATGAATATGGCATTAATGGTTCCGTTGACGGAGCGGACGGCTGTCTTGATAGTGGCGGCCTTGTTGTTTACACGTGTACGAGCATTCCGCAGCATATTGAACCAGCAAGCGACATGGCGAGAAAAAGCACTGATGGTCGTCATTTTTTCTGCTATTTCCATACTGGGTACCTATAATGGCATTTGGTATCAGGATGCGATTGCGAATTCACGTGTGATCGGGACTGTCGTGGCTGGATTGCTGGCTGGTCCCTGGGTAGGGTTAATGACAGGGCTGATTGCGGGAATTCATCGCTATTCATTGGGGGGCTTTACAGATTTGGCATGTGCCATCTCGACTATTAGCGAGGGCTTGTTTGCGGGATTAATCTATCAGTTCCTCCGTAACCGCAGCAAAAAAATCGGGTGGACGACAGCACTCTTCGTTGGTTTCTTGGCGGAGTGGCTGCAAATGGGAATTGTTCTTCTAATCGCACGTCCTTACGCTGACGCTTTGGCATTGGTGCAGGCCATTAGTGTGCCGATGTCAGTCGTCAACTCGGTTGGAATTGCTATTTTGATTATTATTATTGATTTGGCCAAAAAGGAAGAGGATCGGATTGGCGCGCTCCAAGCCCAGCGAACGCTGCAAGTAGCGGACAAGACACTCTCTTACTTGCGTCAAGGACTGACGTATGATTCTGCCCAAAAGGTAGCGGAGGAAATATTGCGGACGACGCGTGTAGCAGCGGTAGCGATTACCGATACGCGCTCTGTGCTTGCGCATGTTGGCGCAGGCTCGTCCCATCACGTAGTTGGAGAAGGCATAACGACTAAGGCGACCCGTGAAGTTTTATCGACCAAAGAAGTAAAAATTGCCCAGACGAAAGAAGAGATTGGGTGCAGGGAGACGAATTGTTCCTTGCGCTATGCGATCCTTGTCCCTCTGATGCGAAGACGTGAGGTGGCGGGCGTGCTTAAGCTGTATCAGGATCGGTCTCGCAAATTGTCGGCAGTGGACCTGGAACTCGTGCGTGGATTGGGGAACCTGATCTCGAGTCAGCTCGAACTGGCTGAGCTGGAGAAGCAATCCCGTTTGTTGGCAGATGCAGAAATCAGAGCCTTGCATGCGCAGATCAATCCGCATTTCTTGTTTAATGCGCTCAATACGATCGTTTCGTTCATTCGCTTCCGCCCCGAACAGGCCCGTGAACTGTTGATTCATTTGGGGGAGTACTTCCGGCGTAATTTGCATGACTCTGGCGGATATGTCAGTTTGGCGCGTGAGCTGGAGCATATCGAAGCGTATTTGGCCATCGAACGTGCGAGGTTCGGGGACAAGCTCCATGTAGAGTACGACATCGAGGATGGTGTAGAGCGGATTACTGTGCCAGGACTGATTTTGCAGCCCCTGGTAGAAAATGCGGTCAAGCACGGGCTATTGCCCAAACGCGAAGGGGGAACGGTAGTGATTCGTGCGCGCCGCAAAGAAAAGCAAATCGTCGAACTGACAGTGGCAGATAATGGGGTCGGAATGGAAGTGGACCCATTCGAGCCAGCCCTTAATGAGAAGCGTGCAGGGAGGCAATTATCCGGGATCGGTCTTGCCAATGTAAAAAGCCGTCTCCAGTCGATTTACGGAGAACCGTATGGAATCGTGATCGAGAGCAAAAGCGGGAGCGGTACAACATGCACCATACAATTACCGATAGGGGTGAACGTCAGTGCTCAAAGTGTTCATCGTCGATGATGAGACGCCTGCCAGAGAAGAACTGCGGTATTTGCTAGAGCAGTTTTCGGAAGTGTCCGTAGTAGGAGAGGCGGGCAGCGGGGAAGAGGCGTTGGAAGCGGTGCTTCAGACAGAGCCAGACGCGGTCTTTTTGGACATTCATTTGCAGGACAGGGATGGAGTTGATGTGGGACAGGAGCTTCTCGAATCCATGGTCAATCCACCTGTTATCATCTTTGCAAGCGCGTATGACTTTCATGCGGTTCGAGCATTTGAGGCCGAAGCCGTAGATTATATTGTCAAGCCGTTCAGTGAAATGCGTCTGGAAAAGACGATGAATCGGGTACGAAAAATGAGGCGGAAAAGCGAACCTGCATTGGACTCGTCACCGCTGCTGGAGGAAAGGCTACAGTCCCTTCTGCAAAATGTGCTGGTCGATACTCAGCCGCGTCGTGTCCCCGTAGAAAAAAACGGCAAGATCATGCTGATTGATCCAAACGAAATCGTCTATGCCACCTTGGAAGGAAGGTATGCGATCATTTGTACAGCAGGTGAGCAATATGCGACCACGTTTACGTTGCAGGAGCTGGAGAGCAGGCTGTCACGCCAGCAGTTCTTTCGGACGCATCGGGCTTTTATCGTTAATTTATCTAAAACGGCTGAGCTCGTCCCTTGGTTCAAAGGCTCGATTCATCTAGTCATGCAAGATCACCGCAAAACAGAAGTGCCTGTTAGCCGCAATGTCGTGAAGGAATTGAAGAAACGATTGGGGTTTTAAAGCAAACAGACCAATCCTGCGTCCCGTTTGGGGGAGGATTGGTCTGTTTTTTCCGAAAGCTTACATGGGATATTCATCGTTTTTCTTACGTGTCACCATGATCCCGCCTAATACGATCAGGATCAAGCCAAGGATGCCGCCTACCTGGGTAGACGCCAGATTCGCGATCAAAAATACGATAGCAAGAACGGTGAGGATGCCAATGGGGATCAAGAGAGCGGGTTTGCGATTGCCGAATAGGTACAGCTCGGTAAGCCCCACGGCAGGACCGAGCAGGAAGAAGGGCCACGTCGTGCTCATATCCCCATGAAAAAATAGCTGGCTGAAAAAGAAGAGTGGGGCATAAACGAGCAAGATTCCGCCCGGTACGAGCAATCCAGCGCGATTTGGCTTTGGGTTCATAAAAAAGAAAATATGAAACCCGATTCCTGGGATGAGAAGGAAGACTGGCCATAGCAAGTCCAGTGCGAGCGGTACGTTCAGGTAGGTGGCCAGAACAAAAATCGCTCCGATTCCGATAATGATGTAACCCGCGATTCGTCGCATGTGCGTATTCTCCTTTTTGATGTCCATACCAATTTATGTATAACTTTAACATATTGTGGAGGAGTTTGTATCAGACTCTGGGCGGAGACTTTCTACGTCCCAAAATTGAATGCGCTTGCACTCAAACGAGGATGGTGCAGCTTGTGCCTGTTTTTGTACGGTTCAGCCATTTTTTATGTTGGCAAGTTGTCCGATGTGATACGTTTTTCTAAGGTTCATTGCCTGAATATTTGATAAATAGAAGGAGGCGACTCGGGTGAAGAAATGGTTTCTTTCCCTTTTGATTTGGGGCGGGATAGCCGCATTGGGTGCTGTCGGATTCGGGATGATAGCCCTCTGGCAAGGGGAATCAGTCAACTCGTTCTGGTTACTGACTGCCGCATTTTGCACTTATGCTGTAGCTTATCGTTTTTACAGTAAATTCATAGCCAAAAAACTAATGGCGCTCGATGACAATCGCGCTACTCCGGCAGAAGTGAACAACGACGGCAAAGACTTCGTGCCAACGAACAAATGGGTGTTGTTTGGGCACCATTTCGCTGCGATTGCAGGTGCAGGTCCGCTCGTAGGTCCTACGCTGGCTGCGCAAATGGGATATTTGCCGGGAACGATCTGGATTATCGTCGGGGTCGTGATCGGTGGAGCGGTGCAGGACTTTATCATTCTGTTTGGATCAATGCGTCGCAATGGAAAGTCTCTCGGTCAGATTGCCAAGGAAGAGATCGGTCCTGTTGGCGGAGCGCTTGCCTTGGTCGGAATTATTGCCATTATGATCATCTTGATTGCAGTCTTGGCGATGGTTGTAGTTAACGCCCTTGCTGAATCACCGTGGGCTACCTTTACGATATTCATGACGCTGCCAATCGCGATATTGATGGGATTGTATATGCGGTATATACGACCCGGGCAGGTATTGGAAGGATCGATTATCGGGCTTGCTCTCTTGTTCTTCTCCCTCTGGCTCGGTCAAATCGTTGCTGCATCGCCAACATGGGGACCAGCCTTTACGTTCTCCAAGGTACAGCTTGCCTGGATGATTATTGTATACGGCTTTATTGCCTCGGTTTTGCCTGTGTGGCTGCTATTGGCACCGCGCGATTACCTCAGCTCGTTTTTGAAAGTAGGGACGATAGCGGTATTGGCGGTAGGAATCGTGCTGACACTGCCACCATTGCAAATGCCGGCACTGACGAAGTTCATTGATGGTACTGGCCCTGTTTTTGCGGGAAATTTGTTCCCCTTCTTGTTTATTACTATCGCGTGCGGTGCCGTATCGGGATTCCATTCACTCGTGTCTTCCGGAACGACACCGAAGATGATCGCGAAGGAATCGCATGCGCCTTTGATCGGTTACGGCGGGATGCTGATGGAGTCTGGCGTCGCGATTATGGCGATGATTGCAGCATGCGTGCTGACTCCCGGAGTCTATTTTGCGATCAACTCACCTGCCGCAGCAATTGGCGTGGATGTGGTCCAGGTTGCAACGACGATAACGGGCTGGGGTTATACCGTCACCCCTGACCAATTAACCACTCTTGCCAACGACATTCAAGAAAAGACGATCCTTTCCCGGACGGGCGGAGCGCCGTCACTGGCTATCGGAATGGCGACGATTTTCTCCGGTGTATTGGGTGGCAAGGCATTAATGGCATTCTGGTATCACTTTGCGATTTTGTTTGAGGCTGTCTTTATTTTGACGACGATCGATGCGGGAACACGTGTCGGACGATTCATGGTACAAGACATGCTTGGCAACGTCATTCCGAAAATGAAGGAAGTCAACTGGCTGCCAGGTAATCTGATTGGTTCCGGGATCATTACCATCGGATGGGGATACTTCCTGCTTCAAGGTGTCATGGACCCGTTGGGAGGCATTTACACGCTGTGGCCGCTCTTTGGTATCGCCAACCAGATGCTCGCCGCGATTGCGTTTACAGTGGGAACGACGATTATTTTCAAAATGGGCAAAGCGGCTTACTCGTGGATCACACTCGTACCGATGGCTTGGCTGACGACGGCGACGCTGACAGCAGGCTGGCAAAAGCTGTTCCATCCTGATCCAAAAATCGGGTTCCTCTCACACGCAGAAGCATTCCAAAAGGCATTGGATGCCGGTACGCTGCCCAAAGGGGTAAAAACGGTGGAAGCTGCACAAAAAATGATCTTCAACGACCAGATCGATGCGGTGGTATGTGCGATCTTCATGGTCATTACGGTTGGGATCATTCTTGACGGAGCGCGGGTATGGATCAATATTCTTCGCGGCAAGCACTATCCGTTGCAGGAGTCGCCGTACATCAAGTCCAAAGGAAATGTATTTGACGGGAAAGGACATCACGTAGCATGAGGCGCAAGCTAAGAGCCATGCGAAAGGCAATGCGCAAAGTGAGCTCTGCTATTAAAACCATTTTCGGAATGCCCGACTATGATCGGTATCTCGCCCATTGGTACGAGACACATGGGGCACCAGGGATCTTTCCGATGACAGAGCGTGAGTACTATATGTACGCATTGACCGAACGATTTGAAAAAGGCGGCGTAACGCGCTGCTGCTAAAGTAGTCATGTAAAAAAGGGTGTCTCCCCGGTCAGAAAATGACGAGGGAGAGGCCCTTTTTCAATAATCCGCGCACTTTAAGGCGCATCCCTCATGGCTAACGTGTGGTGTAACAGCAGGTAAAGTATGGTACACTAAATCATATAGCATGACCGTTTTTTAGCACGAGCTGTCTCATCATTTTCAAATAAAACGTCGAAGCCTCTCTATTCCAGAAGAAAAGGGTGTGCTTTGCGAAAAAATAAGTCAAGTTTTAGGTGGCGATACGTGTGCAAGCATCAACACTGGCGGCTCTCAAGGAGCTCGCTTTGCAATGCGCCCGTTCAGCGGGTGAGCTGAGTCTGAAGCGAATGAAGGAGCCTTTTACCGTCGAGTATAAAACATCTGCCTCCGATCTTGTTACAGCCGTAGATAAAGAAGTGGAGAATCACGTCATCCAGATGATTCTTGCACGCTTCCCTGATCACGGCATTCTAGGAGAAGAGAGTGCACATGCGGAGGATTACAAGCAGTATGACACGCTTTGGGTCATCGACCCGATTGATGGCACGACCAATTTTGTGCATCAGCAAATCAATTTTTCCGTTTCCATTGCCGTTTACCATAAGGGAGAGGGAATGGTCGGAGCCGTTTACGATCCTTCCAGAGACGAGTTGTTTTATGCGGTAAAAGGGGAAGGGGCTTTTCTGAATGATCGTCCCTTGCAGGTGAATCGAGAAGTGAGCCTGGAGCAAGCTTTGTTATGCACGAGTGTATTTTGGAACAAGCGTGCTGAGCAGATCGGCATCGATTTGATTGTGAAAAAGCTTGCTGGTAAGGTTCGCGGAATGCGCCTTTTGGGAAGCGCCGCTCTGGAGATGGCATATGTGGCTGCGGGGAGACTGGATGGCTACGTCAGTATGCAGCTCAATGCGTGGGATTTCGGGGCAGCTCGCATCATTGTAGAGGAAGCCGGTGGGCGGGTGACGACCATGACGGGGACACCACTGCCGTACGACCAAAAAAGCAGCGTGATGGCTTGCAACCCGACTTTTTATGAGGAGCTGCAGCATTTTCTGAAATCGGAACATACCGATGTACCTTCACAAAATTAAGTGTCACCGAACCCGCTGGATATGCGCATCCAGTGGGTTTTCTTTTGCTATGTAGATTGGGTTTTCGTTTGGATGTCGGTTGCATATGCTATAAAAGCATAGCCGGAAGACGAGCAGCGACTGTTTTTGTTACGAAGTCGGCTTGTCCGAATAAGGGGGGATAACCATGACCCTGATCGAGGAAAGTGTAAGGTTGATCCTACAGCATCAAGCGAGTACTGGGGCGTATCTCGCTTCACCCGCATTTGTCCACTATCAGTATGCGTGGCTTCGCGATGGAACATTTACAGCATACGCGATGAACCGTACTGGCAACCATGGGAGTGCCCGCAAGTTTTACCAGTGGTGCGATTCTGTGATCCGAAAGCATGAGACAAAAGCAAGAGCAGCCATTACGGCAGTAAAAAAAGGATTAGACAAAAATGAGGCGGGGAACGACCGCTTTTTGCATACACGCTATACTGCGGACGGAGAAGAAGTGATAGGTGAATGGGGCAGCTTTCAGCTCGATGGATACGGGACATGGCTGTGGGGGCTGGCTGAGCATGTGCGGATGAGTGGAGAGCATGACTTGATTCACGAGTTGAAGCCATCTATTGAACTGACGCTTGACTATGTAATGGCGTGTTGGCAGCTCCCAAACTTTGATTGCTGGGAAGAGGGAGGAGACCGCATCCACCCGGTGACGCTTGGAGCCATTTATGCCGGGATCAAGGCGATGGAGCCTTATTTGTCCGACCGAGCTTTCGAACTCGCTAAAGCAGGTGAGACCATTTGCCAATTCATACACGAGCACGGCACAGCCAACGGACGATTGATAAAATCCGTTGGGGATCATTCTGTGGATGCTAGTCTGCTCTGGCTGGCACTGCCGTATGGGATCGTCGACGTGGCTGATCCGCTTATGATCCGAACCGTGCAGGCTATAGAAGAGGAGCTGCGCGCAGGATACGGCGTGCATCGCTATCCGACCGATACGTATTACGGCGGGGGGCAGTGGCTCTTGTTATCTGCGTGGCTGGGCTGGTATTACGTGAAAACAGGCAGGCGTGAAGAAGCCGAAAAGATAGCGGCCTGGATGGTGTCCCAGCGGCAAGCGAGCGGACTGCCTGAACAAGTACAGGAGCATTTGCTTTCACCGTCTCATTATGAGTCGTGGGTGGAGAGGGCAGGACATCCCGCTGTGCCGCTCCTTTGGTCGCATGCGATGTTTCTCGTGCTGGCGGCAGAGCTCGGCATTCCGTACTAGCCAGGAAGAGGGTCTTCCTGGTTTTTCTTATTGCTGACATCTATTGACACCATTTGTTGCTATGCTCAGCTCAGGACTCTGTTGGAATACTCGCAAGCAGCTTGGCTATCACAGACAGGGTTTCTTTTGCAAATGGCTTGTCCGTGAAGGAGGGGAGAGCTTCATAGGACAAAATCAGAGCAACCGCTTCCTCTGTCGTGCGGGCAAGGGGCCTTGCAAGGGAGCACCTGCCTCGCTGAGCATAGAGACAGTCTGTGATTTGTGCACTTTGAGGATGCCTGCGCACAAATGAGATGCCCGGTTCTGTTTCTCCCGGAGGAGACTGAGTCAAAGCTCGATGTGAAGCTCTCTCTGATCCAAATGGTTACGAGGCATCCGCAAAGCAAAACGGTAGTCATTCCAAGCTCCAAGCATATTGATTCCGATCGATACGCCTATAGCGACAAGCATGGAAATACTGGCGTTTCTAAAAGGGTTGGTGTTTGAATGTGCTTCTGGATAACCGAGGCTTCATCGTTGCGAGCAGGACACCGACAAGCGTCACAACGCCACCAGCCATCGTCACAAGCGTAGGACCTTCACCCAGCCACACCCAAGCAATCAGAAAAGCGAGCACTGGCGTCATGTAAAGGGAGGTAGTAGCCTCCGAGGTGCCAACGACAGAAGTCACATAGGCGAGGGACAAATAAGCAACAACGCTAGGGAAAATGCCCAAATACACAACACTGAGTGTCACATCCCAAGGCGCTTGGGCTATCGCTGTGCCAAGTCCGGGCAGAAAGAAGAGCATGCAGAAGGTACCTGCCCATAAGGTGTAGGCGGTAAACGCGAGAACGCCGTATTTTTCTACGAATGGCTTCTGAAACGCAAAGTAAATGCTTTCGCTACTGGCTGCCAATAAAATCAAGAATATTCCGTCTGTTATTTGGATGGTCTCTCCTGTGCCAATCGTACAGATGGCGACTCCTAGAAAACTGATCAGTGCACCGAACCAGCCTCTCACACCGAAATGCTCCCGGAAGAATAGGAGAGCGAGGAGAGCGGAAAAGATCGGCGTCGTCGTGACCAAAAGGCTGGCTACACCTGCACTTACGCTCATCTCCCCGTAGTTGAGTGCTGTATGGTAAACGGCGAAACCCAAGCCCCCAAGCAGAAGGATAGCTGGGACATCCTTTAACTCCGGCAGACGGATGCGGAAAAACAGTGCGAGTATCCCGAGAAAAAGAGAACCAATCAGAAAGCGAAGCAGCGAGAGATGCTCCGGCGAGTATGCTTGCAGCCCAACGCGAATACCGGCAAAGGCCGAGGCCCATAACAAAATGCTGATGGCATGTGCAGCGAAAATACGACTTCTGACAGGATGAAACAAGATAACTTCCCTCCTTCGAATGAAAAAACCAACCTGCTATTCTCTGCTTCTTCTTTCTTTTCCATGGTAAACAAGAAGTGGTAAAATATCTGCAACCACTCGGCTATCAAAAAAACCAACCACTTTTACCTATAAAGATGAGGAAGAGGAAGGGATCGATCAGGTTGCACAGAGAGAAACGGTTGCCGAAATATCGGAAAATTATTGATTTTATCAAAGGAAAAATATCTACAGGAGAATGGCCGATTGGCAGCAAAATCCCCAGCCAACGCGACTTGGCACAAGCGTTCGAAGTCAATCGGAGCACGGTCATTGCGGCATTGGAGGAGTTGACAGCAGACGGATTGATCGAGGGCAAGCTGGGAATGGGCACTGTCGTTGTCAATAATACCTGGACGCTGTTGGCTACGACACCACCGCCGGATTGGAGTGAGTACGTCAGATCTGGATTGCACAAGCCAAGCATGACGTCGGTGCAAGAAATCAATAAGCGTGAATTCCAGTCAGACCTGGTTCAGCTGAGCAAAGGAGAGCTCTCCCCAGACATGTTTCCAGTCGATACGATGAAGCAAGTCATGGAGCGGGTAACGAGGAACCTTAGCGGATTTGGATATGAAGAGCCGAGAGGGTACCTTCCCCTGCGCCAAGCGGTCAGTGATTATGTCGGACGACAAGGAATTACAGCTTCGCCGTCTTCTGTCTTAATCGTGTCTGGTGCATTGCAGGCGCTCCAGCTCATTTCGGTTGGGTTATTGCATCGAGGTTCAACTGTGTTTTTGGAACAGCCTTCGTATCTCAATTCCTTGCATGTGTTCCAGTCGGCGGGGATGGAGCTTGCCGGATTGCCGATGGATCGTCAGGGGATGATTGCACAGGCGATCTATGCGAGGCGAAAAGAGGAGCATGGGGCGATTCTGTACACCAATCCTTGCTTTCATAATCCAACAGGCATCCTGATGACAGAAAAACGCCGGTTGGAGCTGCTGCGGGTATGTGAAGAAGAGCGTCTGCCGATTATCGAGGATGACATTTACCGCGAGCTGTGGACGAAAGAGCCTCCACCGCT
The DNA here is from genome assembly GCF_023714195.1 of Brevibacillus sp. MER 51. Classification (NCBI taxonomy): domain Bacteria; kingdom Bacillati; phylum Bacillota; class Bacilli; order Caryophanales; family Paenibacillaceae; genus Brevibacillus; species Brevibacillus sp. MER 51. The sequence continues at coordinate 248,103 of NZ_JAMAUS010000004.1, forward strand.
GCCGCTCAAGGCTAGAGATAAACACGGACATGTCCTGTACATCGGGAGCCTGTCAAAGACATTGACCCCCGGCTTGCGGATTGGATGGGTAGTGGGGCCAGAGCCAGTTATCGAACGCCTGGCTGATATCAAGATGCAGACGGATTACGGAGTCAGCTCACTATCACAACGTGTGGCGGAGGAGTGGCTGGCAAGTGGCTTGTATGAGAGGCATATGCACAAGGTCAGAGAGCAGCTCATTACAAGACGAGCGGCTGCCATCCGGGCACTTACGAAGCACATGAGTGAGCTCGCGACGTGGGAAGTACCTGACGGAGGATATTTCATCTGGCTGAAAATAAATGGAAAGCTCTCGACGATGGAGCTCTTTACAGCAGCCAAACGCCAGGGCATTCTGCTGAATCCGGGCAACATTTACGGGGAGACGAAAGAAGGGTATGTGCGGCTCTCGTATGGGTACGCTTCGATCGCCGATTTTGAATCTGGCATTGAGAGGCTTGGTCAAATCGTCCGCGATCATAGATAAAAGCAGAGGAAAGGTGGAGGCGGTAAACAATGGAGTATATAGAGATCACGAAAAAGAATTATAGAAGCGGAGCACATATGCTGTGCATTAGGTGCAAAACAATACGAACATTCAGTAGCTGAGAAGAAGAAGTGGCTGACAGAGCGAATGGATGAAGGATTGGTTTTTTATCGCTTGGATGAGCGAGCAAAAGTGTTTATTGAGTACTTGCCTGCGGAAATGGCATGGGTTCCAATTGAAGCGCCCAATTATATGTATATTAACTGTTTGTGAGTCTCTGGCAGATATAAAGAGAACGGGCATGCGAAACAATTGTTGCATCATTGCAAGGAAGATGCCATCAAACGTGGTATGGACGGAATCGTTCACCATTTCCATGCCACTAATTGAAAATACGACTCTGCTTGGTCTGCCAGCTCAAACCCCATATGCTAAAAAAAACGCCTCTCACTCAAATAAGGGTACTTGTTCTTCCCTACGATGGTGAAGCCGATATACTCCTGCACCATGGTCAAAATCGTATACACCTCACGCACTTCAAATGTAACCGTCGGGGTGATGTGATTCTCTTGCAGCATTTTTCGGATGCAGCCATCCTTTGGCATGATAAAACAACGCTCTGCAATTTCGGAAAAACGAAGGGTCTGACTGTCCTTCAGCGGATGGGTATCTGGCAAAATGACCATCATTTCGTCTTGCAGGAGCGGCAACGTTTGCATTTCCTTATCAGGCATAACGGTAAAAGCAATGTCGACAACCGAGCTGTGCAGCCAGTTGCTAATTTCATCACTGTCGCCTTCCAAAAGCAGGAAGTCCACGGCCGGAAACCGCTTGCGAAAGCTGCCCAAAAGTCCGGGCAAAAGCGGGAGGCGACTCAGCAAGGAGAGACCATTCGCCAATTCATATGCGAGCATGGTACAGCCAACGGGCGATTGATAAAATCCGTCGGGGATCATTCTGTGGATGCAAGTCTTCTCTGGCTGGCACTGCCGTATGGGATCGTCGATGTAAATGATCCGCTTATGCTCCGAACCGTGCAGGCTATAGAAGAGGAGCTGCGCGCAGGATACGGCGTACATCGCTATCCGACCGATACGTATTACGTGAAAACGGGCAGGCGTGAAGAAGCCGAAAAGATAGCGGCGTGGATGGTGTCCCAGCGGCAAGCGAGCGGACGCCTGAGCAAGTGCAGGAGCATTTGCTTTCTCCGACTCATTATGAGATGTGGGTGGAGAGGGCAGGGCATCCCGCTGTGCCGCTCCTTTGGTCGCATGCGATGTTTCTCGTGTTGGCGGCAGAGCTCGGCATTCGGTACTAGCCAGGAAGAGGGTCTTCCTGGTTTTTCTTATTGCTGACAACGATTGATACCATTAGTTTCATACTTCTTAAGGCACTCCTTAGCTCTTTATAGACACATCTTTTTCCAATGTTACTTCATGAAATGATTTCATACGTAGTTGTAAAAATGGGGTGAACAATAATGTAAAAGCCGAAGCTAACAATCCAATGCCACCCGCAAATAAGTTAACAATCCTTCCACCTTGTTACCCATGTTCGTTCCCCCATTTTTCGTTACAACTAATTGCCATTTTTAGTATAGGGGAATGTACGTTTCAAGATCTTGCGCTTTCATTATCAACCTCAAGACCCATACATTCTGAAGTTCGTCAGTTCCTGATTTGAACATTCTCAAGCTGTAGTTTTTTAGCTGATTCGGTTATTGAATTTTTATTACACCTGCGTTATATTTCACGTATGAAATATTAAAGGTAAGGAGTCTCTCTATGCATACATTATCGAATGTCGAATTCATGCTCCTGCAAATGATCGCGGAACATCGTCAAGCTTCCGGATACGATATTATGAAGTTAGTCGAACAGCGAGGTTATAAAGAATGGGCGAATATCGGTACAACCTCGATATATACAGGATTGAAGAAACTTAGCGATAAAGGATGGATCTCACCCGAGACATCCGACGAGAAATCTGGCAAGGGGCCAGCGCCGACCCGGTTTGCCCTCACCGAAGTGGGTATACGTAAGCTGAGAAATGAAATTCTTGATAGTCTTTCGTCTACACGGGAACGGGACAACCGCTTCGATCTCGGTTTGGCCGCTTTGCCCCATATCGGGAAGGAAGAGGCCGTCATTGCTTTACGGAAACGACTGGATTTTCTTGAACAAGCCTCGATAAAAATAAGACAGAAGTACGAATCACAAGGCGGAGCTAGCTTGCCGCTGAACGTAAGGGCGTTGTTCTTGCATCCATTCAGCTTAATCGAGAGCGAGCAAGCGTTCGTTAGACGTTTCATACATGAATTATTGGAGGAGGCAAGTAGCCATGGTCAAATTTATTGAAGGTTTCATTCCTTATCAAGGCGAACATTGCGAAACAACCGCCATGGGCAATTTAATGCAATATGCGGGAGTCCACCTGTCTGAGCCGATGTTGTTCGGACTCGGGCAAGGGCTTGGATTCATATACTGGGATTCGAAGGGAATGGACTTCCCCTTCATCGGAGGAAGGATAAAACCGGATAAACTGACCGCTTATCTCGCCGAACGACTCGGCTTGAACGTCAGATATCAAGAAACCTCGTCCGTCAATAAGGCGTGGCAGAACGTCCGAAGCAGCATCGAACACGGGATTCCGGTTGGGCTTAAATTAGATGCCTATTACTTGGATTATTTTACGAACAAAGTGCACTTCGCCGGTCACTATGCGGTACTTTACGGTATAGATGACGAATATGCCTACTTGGCGGACACCAGACAACAGGGTGGACTAGTGAAGACGAGTTTGACAAGCTTGGCCGCTGCCAGAAATGCAAAGGGACCCATGAGCTCCCGGAATCGTTCCTTTACGATCGAGCCAAACGACGCATTGCTTCCGCTTGTTTCTGCTATGCGCGAATCCTTGACCATGAATGCGCATGACTATCTGAACCCGCCCATTCAGAATATTGGCAATAGAGGCGTTGTTAAAATGAGCAATGAAATCTTGAAGTGGCCTTCTCGCAGCAACAATTTCGAACATGATTTATGTCTTACCGCGACGCTAATGGAGCGGGCGGGAACCGGCGGCGCTTTATTTCGGAATCTGTATAGGGATTATTTGAGAGAATGTGCTGATCGGCTGGAGGACCCGAGGATCGAACAAGCCCACTCTATGTTTACAGAGATCGCTCCAATGTGGGTTAGCGTGTCTGCTTCAATCGACCATGCAGGAAGAACAGGTGAGCACCAAGAGCTCGTGCACGCGTCGAAGCTGTTGCTCGAGATTGCGGATAAAGAACGCGCAGCCATGGAGCTATTGTTGTGATAGCCTTATTTCATACCAGTAGATATGCTTTAATGATCGCGTATAATAGCTCGATTTCAAAAAAGGAGGAATCCGAAAGTTGAAGTTCTATCGCTATGTGTTAAGTATCCCACCTTTGGATTGGGAGTGTTGCTTTCTTAGCATTGAGGAGTATAAGCAGAGCTTTGCGAATAAGTATAATCAGAATATAGAGTATTACAGGCAAGTTATCGGGGATTGTCAACAGCATCTCGCTGATGTCGATAACCTTGCTGTTGTGACTTATAAAGATCTGTGTGCAAGCGTTCATTCTGCTGAGCTGCGCTGTCCAGCCATGATTTTCTCCATACCGAGTGGCGATCATAGAGGTTCAGCTTTATTTTGTATCATGTACAAGCTTGAAAACGACGGGGATACGTTTATCTACTCTCCTGTTCCACTTGTTCATCTGGAGCAAGATCGAGCAGGTGAAATAGAGCTTTAAATTCGCACGCAATTGCCTTCAATGGCTACTGGTACTACAAATGCTTCTGCTTTCTTTTCCATAGGAGTCAGGAAGTGGTAAAATATACACAACTATTCGGCTACTAAAAAAACAACCATTTTTATCCAGAATCGCCGATTTTAATCTAAAAGCAGAGGAAAGGTGGAGGCGATAAAAAATGGGGTATATAGAAATCACGAAAAAGAACATGGAAACGGAGCACATATGCTGTGCATTAGGTGCAAAACAATACGAGAGTGCAGTAGCTGAAAAGAAGAAGTGGCTGACAGAGCGAATGGATGAAGGATTGGTTTTTTATCGCTTGGATGACCGGGCTAAAGTATTTATTGAGTACTTGCCTGCGGAAATGGCATGGGTTCCAATTGAAGCGCCCAATTATATGTATATCAACTGTTTGTGGGTGTCCGGCAGATATAAAGGGAACGGGTATGCGAAGCAATTGTTGCATCATTGCAAGGAAGATGCCGTCAAACGTGGCATGGACGGAATCGTTCATATCGTAGGGAAGAACAAGTACCCATATTTGAGCGAGAGACGCTTTTTTGAGCATATGGGGTTTGAGCTGGCAGACCAGGCAGAACCTTATTTTCAATTAGTGGCATGGAAATGGAATGGACAAGCAGCAATGCCGTCCTTTAAGAAAACAGGAACAACTTCTACAAAGGAGAAAGGCGTCACCATTTATTACACAGCGCAATGTCCATTTGCTGGTGGTGTTTTGGAAGAGTTGAGAAAAGTAGCGGAAGCGAAAAGTGTTCCCTTTTATGCGTACAAGCTGACAACGAGGGAAGCAGCACAGAACGCGCCTGTCATATGGACGACCTTTGGCCTGTTTTATGATGGCGAATTTATTACCCATGAAATTATGAGTGCCAATAAATTTGAAAAATGGCTAACAGAGCTTCTCGCACACCAAGAGCCCCGCCCATCCCAATAGGCGAGGGCTTTGTTCGTGTGACTACTTGCTCGTTGGCGTGAAATCCATGCCTTTTACATATTGCTGGCTGTGAACGGCGAACTCTGCCGTGAGTGGGGAGATCGACTGCCAGTTGCGCACCGCGAGCACCACTTCCCTTGTAATCGGGGGCGACAGAGGAATCGCGACGACTTTGGGGATGACAGGTGGCATGTACAGCTCAGGCATGATGGTGACGCCAATATACTCCTGCACCATGGTCAAAATCGTATACACCTCACGCACTTCAAATGTAACCGTCGGGGTGATGTGATTCTCTTGCAGCATTTTTCGGATGCAGCCATCCTTTGGCATGATAAAACAACGCTCTGCAATTTCGGAAAAACGAAGGGTCTGACTGTCCTTCAGCGGATGGGTATCTGGCAAAATGACCATCATTTCGTCTTGCAGGAGCGGCAACGTTTGCATTTCCTTATCAGGCATAACGGTAAAAGCAATGTCGACAACCGAGCTGTGCAACCAGTTGCCAATTTCATCGCTATCGCCTTCCAAAAGCAGGATGTCCACAGCTGGAAACCGCTTGCGAAAGCTGCCCAAAAGTCCGGGCAAAAAGCGGGAGGCGACGCTGGGGATCGAGGCAATACGCAAGGTGCCGGATGAAATCCCACGGGCCACGTTTGCTTCCTCCGTCATGCAGGATGTGATGTTTAAAATGTCGCGAGCGTGCGAAAGCATCCGTTCTCCGATGCTCGTCGGAGTGATCCCGCTGCGACTGCGCTGAAAAAGACTGACGCCTAGCTCTTTTTCCAGGGACTGAATCATCTGCGAGACGGCGGATTGCGTAAAGCCGATTTCTTCTGCTGCCCGCGTGAAGCTACCAGCTTTTGCTGCGGCGACAAACACTTGCAGTTGGGTAAGCGTCATGTCTCCACGTTCCTTTTCATTAGTTTTATCTTATGAAAAATATTATAAATCATTGTTTTACTAATGGAAAAGAGCTTCGTATAGTAAAAGACATCACCACCAAGAACATACGAGGAGGAACATAGATGCATCCCGAATGGCAGCGAATTGCAAATGAATTTATCGAGGCGACCTCTTACCGGGTGGGCGAGCTGGAAAAAGGCTGGGCCTCTCGTTACGATTTTTCCAAAAGACCGGCGACGTATTTGCGCTATGAAGAGGTATTTGCCCGCATAGAATTGGGCAAGCCACAGTTTCCAGCGTCCGTCGATTTGTGGGAGGTTCTCGCCAATCGAAGATCCAAGCGTAATTTCTTGAAGCAGCCCATGACGCTTAACGAATTGAATCTCTTGCTATGGGGGACACAGGGTATCACAGAAGATATGGGAGACTATCAATTACGCACGACGCCGTCTGCCGGGGCCCTGTATCCGATTGAGACGTACCTGATGATCAACAATGTGGAGGGACTAGAGAAAGGCTTGTACCACCTGGATGTACAGAATTGGTGCCTGGAGGGACTGAAGAGAGAAGACACATCCGAGATTGCGTATCTGTTCACGGAAGAACAAGAGGTGACGAGACGGGCTGCTGTCAATTTCGTTTGGACAGCGATGGTGGATCGCACGAAAGACAAATACAAAGAACGTGCGTACCGCTATATTTGGTGGGATTCCGGGCACGTGTCGCAGAACCTGCATTTGGTAGCAAACGGACTGGGGCTTGGGGTAACGACGATTGGTCACTGGATGGATCATGACATGAACGAATATTTAGGCATCGATGGCACGTCTCATTTGTCTGTCTTGATGGCATCAGTGGGCAAAATCGCAGGCGGACATTGGCTGACGGACCGTCGACCGGAATAAGCAGCAAAAAAGGATGGGCATCAGTAGCCGCATCCTTTTTTGCATTTATGATGGTGTGCCAAGTGGGATGTCATGTGCAGAAAATGTATCGCGCAGAACGGTCGCCATGAGCTGGTAGCCGAGGACATGCGGATGAAGCCCGTCGTCAGCCAATTCCTTGCGCAGTGTGATGCCATCTGCGTCCGTCATGCGGGAGTGAAAATCGACATAGAGACAGTTTGTTTGGTTAGCAATCACTTGAAAACGTTCATTGATAGTGATGACGAGCTCATTTCGTTCACGGTTGCGTGCGTATCGGTCCATGCATGTAGGCAAAAGGGAACAAAGAATGGGCTGAATGTCTTGCTCGAGAGCCGCATGCACCATTGCTTCTACATCACTGGTCACCTGCTGGCAAATCTCTTGGGGTGTCAGTCGGTCGGAAGGCAAGAATGTATCCAGTGCCCACGTATTGTTAATCCCGATCATGATCACCACATAACGTGGCTTTAATTGAAGGACATCCGCGGCAAAACGTCTGCGTGCTTGTTCGGTTGTGTCACCGCCGATTCCACGATTGACGATCGTCTGATCTGGCCGGCCAAAAAAGGTAGCGAGATCCCACCAATGCGTGATGGAATCGCCGAAAAAAACAAAATCGACGGGCTGCTGGTGGAAAAGCAACGCTTCATTATGAAAGTCAAATTCGTTGCGTCGCCTGTCTGCTGGCGCATCGATACTGAAAAATCCGGGCTTTATGAGAGCTGGGCGCTGTCTGTCCAAGCTACATCCCTCCTCGTCCAAAAGTTTACCATATCCTTAAAAGCGTGGTGTGCAGTTTCGTTTACTTCTTACTTGATTTTGACGAGTGTACACGATAACATATGTTCTGAATAAGACTGATAACCATTATCAAAGTGCAAAGTCTAAAAGAAGAGGGTGACCGTTGTGTCCATTGCCAAAATCATTCGAGAGCGCCGCTCTATTAAAAAAGACTATAAACCAGATACTGTGTCCGAAGAACTTGTTCTGGAGCTGTTGAATGACGCCGTATACGCGCCGAACCATGGTATTCGTGAGCCGTGGAGATTTTTGTTTGTATCTTCAGAGAAAAAAGAAGCGTTTGTGGAGAAGCTGATCACCTGCTATCCTCCAGAAGCCCATCAGGCGCGCAGAGACATGTACAACCAGCCGGCAGCCTATTTGGTCGTGATCATGAAAGAAGATCCGCGCCAAAAACAATGGGAAGAAGATTTCAGTGCGACGGCTGCTCTCATTCAAAACTTCCAGTTGCTCGCATGGGAGCATGGATTAGGCGTCGTCTGGAAAACAAACGCCCACAACTGGGACCCGAAGGCACACGCTATCTTGGGTGTTGCGCCAGGAGAGAAAATCGTTGGTTTCCTGCACCTCGGCTTTTTTGATCAGGAAAATGTACCAGCAGCACGCACGCGCACACCTGCCGAAGAAAAGTTCACTCGGTTCGAATAAACGAAAAAAACGAGACCTCCGAATGGTCTCGTTTTTTTGCAACTACTTTGCTGTTGCTTCCTGCGCTATGACTTTTACCATGCTGGAAATGATCCCTAGATGGATGGATTCGTGCATGACGGCAAAGTTAAAGACTTCGCCTACCGTCGCAAACTGGAAGGGACCCATGGTAATGGGGGCAGGCAAAGCTGCTTCTAGCTCGTCAGGGGTGACGGAGGCCAGCAGATCTAGCTGTACGGATAGGTAGTGAATCAGCTCATCTTTCGAGGGTGGTGCAGTCGTCCAGTCAGCAGGCTTCGTTCCTGTCTGAAAAAGAGTCGCGTAAGAAGCGGGCAGGTCAGATTGGTAAGGCAAGCCGATGGACAGGAAATGTTGAAAACAAAAGACGATATGCCCGATATTCCAGCGAAGTGTATTTGAAAAAGCGGGGGATTGAACATCCAATAGCTCCTCAGGAATCAATGGAATCTGTTGCAGGCCAATTTGACGAACGGATGTGGCTGTAGCGATCATGCTTTGAGACATGAGACAAAACCTCCCTATCATTTTCCTATGATTGACAGCGCTCTTACCGTCAACTAAAGTGTACGTCGTAGGGGAAAACGCAACAATCATGCTTTTCCGATTAGAATGATTAGTAAAAATGATAATGGACGCAAGAGGTGAAGCAATGGAGCTCAGGCAATTGGAGTATTTTATGGCAATATGTGAGGAAATGCATTTTTCCCGGGCCTCGGAAAAGCTGTGTACCTCGCAGTCCAACCTCAGCCAGCAAATCAAGTTTTTGGAGAGTGAGCTGGGTGTCCCGCTGTTTGACCGCTTGGGCAAGCGAATCACGCTGACAGAAGCAGGAAAGGTATTGCTGGAGCAGAGTCGGCATGTTTTTTCCCATATCGACTACGCACGCGAAGCGATTGCTGCCATGAAAAACAACGAAGGGGGCACGCTTACGATCGGTGTCTTGCCTGGCGATGCCGATTTATTGTTTGATGCTCTTCTTGTAGAATTCCACCGCTTGTATCCGAAAACAGCTTTATCCGTCATAGAGTCTACAAGAATCGTGGAGCAAATCACATCCGGCGAGATTGATTTGGGCGTGACTGTGTTACCTGAGCCGGATGAGAGAATCACTGTCATTCCGCTATTTCATGAAGAGTTCGCGCTTGCCGTTCATCGCGCACATCCACTCGCCAAGGAAAAGGCAATTAAGTTTGGTCAGCTTCAAGATGTGAAAATGGTAATGTTTCCGCCGGATCATCAAGCAAGACAGCTCATCAATCGCTATTGCATACAGGAAGGCTTTCGTTTGCAGCCTCATATCGAAACAACTACACTCCAGTCTCAATTGAGTCTTGTAAAAAAGGGGATCGGGGGCTGTATCCTGCCTAGCTTACTGCTGCAAAACGTAAACGACGACGAGATTGCGATCATCAATCTCTTGCATCCGACACCCAGCCAAGACATCTGTCTGGTTTATCGCAAGGACAAATATATGGGGTTCGCCGCTCGTATCTTCATCGATACGCTACAAGCGTATATTCAATCGGCCATCGACAACGCCCAGGCTTCCGCCATCAATAATAATCACTCGTAAGATTTTCCTTTCCTTGGTAAAATAAATGCATATCATGACGAACAGTACGATCTGGTCGATGGGAGGAAGTTCACATGCATCCAAAAAAAGTCCCCCGTTAATCCCGAGGTCCTCCATTCATGTATTTGTGTCAGCTCACCTCAAAAAATATCAAGGGAGATGTACGTAAATGAACATGAATGGACCTGTAAAAATGTCTCGAAGTGAACGATTTCAAACCTGCCAAGAAATTGCTGCGAGATTGCATGAAGTGTACAAAGAAAAGGTTCTGGCCATTGGGGTGTATGGTTCCATTTCTCGCGGGACAGACGGCCCTTATTCGGATATCGAGATGTTTTGTGTACTAGAAGAAACAGGGGAAGAAATCGAATTTAGCTACGAATGGTCAGCGGGACCTTGGAAGGCTGAAGTGAATGTGTGCAGTGCTGATGTTTTGCTGAACACTGCCGCTACTGTCGAGGATGATTGGCCGCTGACACATGGCCCATTCTTTTCTCCGCTGAGTCTGTACGATCCGAAGGGCTTTTTTGAAACGCTCAAAAAAGCAGCAGAATCACCGTCGCAGGAAGCGTTCACAGAGAATATCAACGGTATTCTCGTAGGGGAAATGTACGAGTTTATTGGCAAGCTGCGAAACGTAAATCTAAACGGCCCCCACACCTATCTGCCCTATTTGGCTATGGAGTTTGCCCAATACGGTGCGATGTTGATCGGGCTGCATAACCGACAGCTATACTCAACAGGGGCCAAGGTTTTGCCAGAAGCGCTGGAATTGCCGCATCGTCCGGCTGGATTCGATCAGGTAGCCAGCTTGGTAATGGCGGGGGATTTGACTGATCCAGCAAAAATCGTTACCGCTTGCGAAGCATTCTGGGATGGTCTCCAAGAGTGGGCTGCACAGCATCAGTATGTGATTCATTCAGAACGAATTCCTTTTTAATGGATAAAAAAAGAAATGAGACCCCTACCAAAAGGGGTCTCGACTTACCAAGAAAGCCTTGCTTCCTAGCGAGGCTTTTATTTTTTCTTACTCAACTTTGCCGCTCAAATGCTCATGAATGAGCTTCCATTCATCTGTCTCTGTTTTCGTAAAAATATTCGTGGCTCTACCACTTCCCTTGACGAATTCCCCGTTGTAATAGCCTTGATATTGATACGTATATACACAGCTAGCGGATCTTTGATCGACAGCAATCCACTGGACATCCGTAGCTGCATAGACTTCATCCTTGATCAGATGCCATGCATTTTCAAAGTAAGCGCGGATCTCACTCATGGATGTACACGTCTTGTCAGAAAACCAGTAAATGGCATTCGGATGAAGCACTTTTTCTACATTGGCAAAGTCATGTGTATTGGTAGCGTCAATATATTGCGCTAACGCCCGTTTATACTCTTCCATGAAGTAAATCCCTCTCTCCGCTAAAAAAATGGTCTATTTATCCATATTTTATAGGTTTGCGGCAAAGAAAAAAAGCCCGCCCGATGTAGAAGGGGGCTATTCGGGCGGAAATGGAGGACGTAATGTCCATCGTAGGGTCTGACACATTCATGATAGATGTCTGATGTTAAGGAAGAGTAGAGAGAACATGAAGCATTTGTTAATTTTAGGTTTTGTATAAATGCCGAGGGTCAGGCACCCGTTTTTTTTCTTTTTGATCGCTGGGATAGACAGGCATCCATACAGGAGAGATGCGGTTTTCATAAGCTGAATGAAGTACTGATCCTTGTCAGCTGATCGGTGCTTCCATCTGATCTCAATGAGAGGAGAGGAAGATTATGGGTTGCAATCGCGGTGGCTTCTTTTTTGGTGGCGGGTTCATTTGGATTCTCATTATTATTTTTCTAGTGATTTGTTTCATTGATGATTAAGGCAATCGTACAAAGAAAAGACTCTGTGCTCTTAATACAAGAGACAGAGTCTTTTTTCTGGTCACTACTTCAAATGCTGCAAGAACTGACGTGTGCGTTCCTCACGCGGCTTTGCAAACAAATGGGAAGGTGTATCTCGCTCCACGATGACGCCTTGGTCCATGAAAATAACTTCGTCGGCCACTTCCCGGGCGAACCCCATCTCGTGCGTGACGACGATCATTGTCATTCCTTCCTGGGCAAGCTCCTTCATCACCTTCAACACTTCGCCAACGAGCTCCGGGTCGAGAGCGGAGGTAGGCTCGTCAAATAGCATGACTTGCGGGTCCATCGCCAATGCCCGCGCAATCCCTACGCGCTGCTGCTGTCCGCCAGACAACTGTGCCGGAAAATGGTCCAGCTTGTCGCCGAGACCGACCTTTTTCAGGAGAGCAACGGCTTTCGTGCGTGCTTTTTCTTTGTCTTCTTTTTTGACAGTGACAGGCCCCTCCATGACATTTTCAACGGCGGTCATGTGAGGGAACAGATTGTAGTTTTGGAACACCATCCCTGTCTGCTTACGCAGCTTCGGAATACTTGTTCTCTCTACTTTTTTGGAAAAGTCCAGCTTGACGTCGCCAATTTGGACGCTGCCGCTGGTCGGAACCTCAAGTGCATTCAGGCAGCGAAGCAAGGTTGTCTTCCCGGAGCCAGAAGGACCGATGATAACGACTACCTTTCCTTTTTCCACCGAGAGGGAAATGCCTTTGAGCACATGTAAGGTGTTGAATTGTTTATGCACATCCGTGATCGTAATCATTCGTTTTCACCTGCTTTTTAGACGTAACGGTCCAGCTTGTTTTCAATGCGATCCTGGATAATGGAGAGTACGAAACAAATCACCCAGTAGATAAGGGCCGCTTCCACATAGACGAGCAGCGGCTCATATGTCGCAGCAACGACTTCCTGGGCTTTGCGAAACATCTCCGGAACCAGAACGACCGAAGCCAGCGAAGTATCCTTGACCAAACTAATAAACGAATTGGACAAAGGAGGAATGGAGACGCGAGCTGCCTGAGGGAGCACGACTCTGCGCAGTGCTTGCCAGTAAGTCATCCCCAGGGAGTAGGCTGCTTCCCATTGCCCTTTGTGAATGGACAAGATCGCGGCACGTACTACCTCGGAGGAGTAGGCACCTACGCTGAGAGAGAAGCCGATGATTGCCGACGGTATCGGATCGATCATCAAGCCGATGCTCGGCAATCCGTAAAAAATGATGAACAACTGGACCAATAAAGGAGTACCGCGAATGATCGATACATAAAAGCGGGCGATGGCAATCAGCGGCTTTATGCCGGATAGACGTGCCAGCGCAGTGAGAACCGCTAAGATTAGACCAATGAAAAAGGCAGCGATGGCGATTGTTAAAGAATAGAGCAAGGCTCCTTTCAACAGGGGAAGAAAGGAGCTTTGCGCGATATCGATCCATCGGTTCAGGCGTTCTGGGTTTTCAAAGAAGCTACTTAGAGACATCTGCACCAAACCATTTCTCTGATATTTTTGCGAGGGTACCATCTTTCGTCATGTCATCCAGTGCTTTGTTGAATGCATCAACCAGCTCTGCGCTGTCCTTGCGGAAGAGGAAACCGTTTTTCGCTACGTTCGGATCTTTTGCGATAATTTTGATAGGAACATCAGGCTTTTGCTTCATGAAGTCCAACAGGGAAATCCCATCGTTGATCGTAATGTCTACACGCTTGGAAACAAGCAGGTCAATCGCTTGGTTAAAGCCTTCCACACCGACGATTTCCGCTCCGTTTTTCTTCGCGATATCGGTGAGGTTGCTCGTCAATGTTTGCGCTGCTTTCAAACCTTTAATATCCTCAAAGCCTTTTACGGTCGTGTTGTCTTTATGGGTGACAAGGACCGCTGTGGATACAGTATATGGATTGGAGAAATCGTATTTTTCCTGACGATCAGGGCGAATGCCTACCTGATTCGCTACGACATCAAAGCGCTTGGAGTCAAGTCCAGCGAACATCGCATCCCATTGTGTTTCTTGAAACACAGGCTCAACACCGATGCGCTTCGCTACCTCTGTCACGACCTCCACATCATAGCCCGTCAGCTTGCCAGACTGATCGTGGAACGTAAACGGCGCGTATGTGCCCTCGGTTCCGATCAGAATTTTACCGTCGGCTTTTACTTTTTCCAACAAGTTTTGTTCTTTTTTCTCTTCTGTTGGGGCAGGAGCGGCACTATTTTGCGGTGGCTGTCCCGTTGAAGACGACCCGCAACCTGCCAATGCGACTAACAGAGTGGAAGCGAGAAGGGAAAATAATAGTTTTTTCATAAATTAACCCCCACTAAACCGATGTGAATTTGAATAGGAACATACTAAAAGGGACAGACAATTTTGTCAACGCCTAAGAATTTATTTAAATTCGTAGGCGCATGAAAACTTACCGTATAAACGCGGGCGATCCCTTTTGAGTTCTCCTCGATAATGGTTTTCTTTAGGTTTAAGAATTACTTCGTGATATCCTCGCCGAACCACTTGACGGAAATTTTGGAAAGGGTGCCGTCCTGTTGCATCTCATCGAGCACTTTGTTAATCGCATCAATCAATTCCGTGCTACCTTTGCGGAACATGAAAGCGGTTGGTTGGCCTTCTGCATTTTTCGCCACGACTTTGATTGGTGTATCCGGCTTTTGTTTCAGGAAATCAAGCACTGACAAATTATCGTTGAGCACGACGTCCACGCGTTTTTGTGCGATCAGGTCAATCGCCTGATTGAAGTTGTCTACACCGACGATTTCTGCCCCATTGGCACGTGCAAGGTCAGCGTAATTGCTGGTCATGGATTGTCCGGCTTTTAATCCTTTGATATCCTTGAAGTCTTTTACGGTGTTATTGTCCTTGTGAGTCACCAAAACCGCACGGGAAATCGTATATGGCTTGGAGAAATCGTACTTTTCCTGACGATCAGGACGGATTCCTACCTGATTGGCAATGACGTCAAAGCGCTTGGAGTCGAGACCAGCAAACATGGCATCCCACTGGGTTTCCTGGAATACAGCCTCTACACCGAGTCGCTTGGCAACTTCCGTGACAACCTCCACATCATATCCGGTCAATTTGCCCGACTGATCATGGTACGTAAACGGAGAGTATGTACCTTCCGTACCAATGACGAGTTTTTTCTCGGCTTTCACTTTTTCCAGCAAGTTTTGCGAAGCTGCTTGATCAGCAGGCGGAGTCGTATTATTCGGCTGAGAAGGAGAACCAGAAGTGCTACAGCCAACCATTCCCAGTAGCAGGCAAGATAGTAAAGTAGACAGAATGACTTTTTTCATGTTGTAATCCCCTTTATGTTAATCGGATTTCATGGATTCATAGTAGTGGTCGTTCATGCCTTTGTCAATGTTTAAATTGTTAAATCCTATTTGATTACTTTGAATTGAAAAGGATAAGGTTCTATGTAGCTGCGGTGAAGAGAAGAATATTTCCAGTCTAGGCTCCAGGCTCCGTCCTGCTGGGGGCTGAGACTGTACGCTCCGAAGGGATTTGCGGGGAAACGCAAAAGTGGTAGCCGCTTCGTCGCTCGGGCACGTTGCGTTTCTTGTGCCCGCAAATCCCTTCTCCGCTCGGTAGGACTCCACAAGTCGCTACGTCTGGAAATATTCTTCTCTGGCGTAACAGATGACATTTCTTCATTTTTTAAATCTCTAAAAGCCTATTTAGACAGGGAAAGCTCGCAGAGGAAACAGGAGAAAACAGCGAAGATCTTTGGTACACCGACCGAGACGGAATGCAAAAAGCGAAACATGCCTTTAAGCGTCCACCTCTGAATTACAACGTGGAATGACCACTTTGGACGCGGTTTCACTTTTTGCATGGAGGCGGGCAGTGAATCCCCCAGCGGGTGGGACAAGAATCTGAGCGTTTTCTCCTGTTTCCTCCCCACCACAACAGTAACGATATACTTGTTATCTCTTTTAAGGATTCTCTATTCCTGCAGTAGCTATGTGCATGAGACGAAAACTAGGCGCATAAGTAGTGGTTGAGGTTCCTCGTCAAGAAGCGTACAATTAGTACGAATTGAAAGGCCTACAAGCAATGACGTGCTTGTTCTTCATAGGAGAGCGCACCGACAAAAGGAGTCAATCAACATGTTAAACGACTGGCGTATGTATACAGATGGAAGTGGAATGGAGCAAAAGCATGTAGCTTGGCATGAAGTGCTGAAGGAAATCGCTCAGTTGGATGGAGTAACGCGGACGTTGGTTCACGCAGCGTATGGCGACCATGTGGATTTGGTCGTCGCAGGCGGGAACAACGGCAAAGTATTGGTGCAATGGAAAGAACACGAGCCGGCGGAGCAGCACTTTGTACTTGCGGCAGACAAGCAATCGGCGGTGATGTCCACACTCGTCATCGAGGGTAGTGAGGTTGCCTTTCCCCTTTCCTGGTGTGTTCCGCTTGAGCAGGTTGTTCCTTTATGCGGGGATTTGCTGCGAACATGTGAAAAAGGGGAGCCGAGCGAACTCGAATGGCTTCCAGTAGAAATGTAGGCAGGAGGGCAGCATGGAACTACAAACGTTGCAGCAGTCCATCCTCATCATGGCCGTCATCATTGGGATCGGTAGCTTAATCGGCTACCGGCAACCCTTGACTGCGGACTCCCGCCAACTCGTCATCACGATTATTGTAAACGTTGCCATGCCGTGCATTATTTTAGACGGGATTTTTCAGACAACCATTGATCAACAAATGTTAACTCAAATTTTTGCAATATTCTTCATTTCAATTATCCTTAACTGCTTGGGCATTTTTATCGGCTGGTTAGGTGCGCGTGCACTACCGCTTCCTGTGAAAAAACGTCGGGAGATCGCGCTTTTGTCCGGCTTGGGGAATACTGGATTCATCGGTTTGCCGCTTTGTGCGGCATTGTTTGGGCCAAAAGGGGCGCTCTTGGCGGCTATTTTCGACGCAGGGGTGGATGGTGTGCTATGGACAGTGGGTGTGATGATGCTCCAGGAAAAAGGAAGCTTTTCCTTGAAAGGGCTCAAAACACTCATTAACATTCCGATGATCGCGATTGTATTCGGACTCGGTTCTGCCATCATCGGGTTTGTGCCGCCTGAGCCTGTGAAGCAGCTGTTTGGAACGCTGTCCAAGCTCGCCTCTCCGCTAGCCATGATGTATATTGGTATGCTCTTGCCCATGTTTTTGCGCAACAAACCGCAAGTATCCCTGAAGCTTTTGAGCATGCCACTTACGTTTAAACTAGTTGTTTTTCCGCTGATGACGGCATTTCTTTTGTCCGTTTTTCAAATCGACAGCGATATTGTCAGCGTTTCCCTCGTGCAAGTAGCAATGCCCACCCTGACATTAGCCTCGATCTTGTTCGGGCGCTATGCGGCGGATGAGGAGATGGGTGCCATGACGACGGTTTGTTCTACCTTGCTGGCGCTCTTGTCCATCCCGGTTGTTCTGGTCATGGGAAATTGGCTTTTGCATTAATCTCTCGCCAATCTCAGTCATAGTGAAACGAATCAGAGGTAACCTATGTCTAACAAGTAAAGAATGACGAAAATGATGATCAGGGATGGAGGAACATCAATGAAAGGCAAATCGATTTTGGCTGTTGCCCTGACACTGCAAGTGTTGGCGGCTTATCCTGTGCAGGCGGCAGTGTCTAGCACACCACAAACAACGACAGCTCCGATACTGGTAAACGGAGAGCAAGCTCCCTTGGTAAAAGCACCGCTTCTCGTTCAGCAGCGTACGTATGTCTCCGCAGAGGATGCGAGCAGGATTTTGGAAGGTTCTTGGAAACAGGATGCAACGAATGGGGAAATGAAGCTGGCGAAAGGTACGCTGACGTTCCACCTCGTTACAGGAAAAGTAGCGTTGAATGGCAAGTGGCTACTAGATGGGCAGGGCGCAATCGTGCGTGACAAGCAAGTGTATTTGCCGCTGAGATGGATGGCAGAGCAGGCCGGACATCAAATCACGTGGAATGCCGAGAAAAAGGCGGTGGAAATTGTGATGGCTGGGGAAGAGAGTGCTTTTACGCTTGTCGATGCGGATAAACTGACAGAACAGGAACGTACGTTTATTGACTCGGTAAAAGAACAGCAAGGTATTCACAAGCAAGGGGATCTGTATGTCATCGCTCGCGGCCCATCACCGAATCCCGGTTACGGACTTCAAGTAACCAAAGTCGAGCAGAGCTTGGAGCAGGTTTTTGTGTATGTCAAACAAACGCTCCCTGATCCGGGTAGAATGTACCCGCAAGTGATTTCCTATCCGTATTTGGCGGCAAAAGTAAAGCTGCCACCTTACACGACGATTTCCTTTCTGGATGCAGAGACGAAGAAGCCGCTATTTGCCACAGAGGGCAATGGAAGTCGATAAGAAAATCGGGTAAAGAAGTACAGGGTCTGCTAGCGATAAGCACGTAGCAGGCCCTCTTGTTTTTGGGTGATTCCTGATGTAAGATATGGTTGTGATTTCCTATCCCTTGAGAAATGGAGGTGTGTGTACGTGTTCGGAACTCTGCAAGCATGGTTTGTGGTAGAAACTTCCAGTATGACGCATGATTTTGCATTCAACGGGACCAGTCTGTCCTTTTTTGCGCATACAACTGAACGGAGTTTCCATAGGCGTACCATGCATCGATCAGGGGCGGTTTGTTCTTGACTATAATGGGTAACTGACGTAAGGTCGGTCCCTTTCACGATGCCGTAGGTAATGGCCTGCGGCTTTTTTGCGTCCACTCGCACGTGCGGTGTGGTCTCAAAATTGTGCCGGGGCCACCAGGAAATCCATTATTTTGAACCGTTACCAACATTTCTAGGAGGAAACAATCATGATTATTGTCGCGACACAGCAATTGCAAAAATCGTACGGAGCAGATCCGGTATTACAAGATATCACATTGGAAATCAAAACAGGAGAACGCGTCGGGATCGTCGGACCGAATGGAGCAGGCAAAACCACGTTGTTCAAGCTGCTGGCAGGTATCGAAAGCCCCGATTCTGGTGAGCTTTTTCGGGCAAAAGGAACGATATGGGCGTACCTGCCGCAAACGCCGCAGTATCCGGCTGAGTGGACGGGGGCGGATGTTGTAGCCAGCGCTTTTGCGGATGTCATCAAGCTCCAGGAGCAGATGCGCGAGCTCGAGCAGCAGATGGGATTGCTTTACGAAAATGAACAAGAGCTAAACCGCCTCATGCTGCGCTATCAAAAGCTGCAAGATGAATTTGAACAACTGGATGGCTATCAGTGGGAGACGAAAATGACCCAGGTGACACAAGGCTTGGGAGTTAGTTCAGAACTGTTAGCGACACCTTTTGCCCAACTCAGCGGTGGGGAAAAGACGAAGGCTGGCCTTGCCAAGCTACTCTGTCAACAAAGCGATGTTCTGCTCTTGGATGAGCCGACGAACCACTTGGATGTGGAGTCGATGGAATGGCTAGAGGAGTTTTTGAAAAATTATCAGGGCACGATCCTGATCATCTCTCATGACCGTTATTTTTTGGATGCTGTCGTCACGTCTGTCTATCATGTGGACGGAGGAGAAGCCGAATTCTATATCGGCAATTACAGCGCATTCGCCACGGAGCGTGAAGAGCGCTTGCTGCGCCAGTTTGCCGCTTATCAGGAACAGCAGAAGCAAATCAAAAAAATGAAAGAGACGATCAAACGGCTCAAGGAGTGGGGGAATCGTTCCAATCCGCCAAATGAGGCTTTTCACCGAAGGGCAAAAAGCATGGAAAAAGCACTGGCACGGATTGAGCGTATCGAGCGACCGAAAATGGAAGCGGATCGCATGGGCTTGCAGTTTATGAAAACCGACCGAAGCGGACAGGATGTGCTGAAAGCGACGGGGGTACAGAAAACATTTGGCGGAAAACAATTGTTTGCGGACGCCAGCTTTTTATTGCGCTACGGGGAGCGAAAAGCGCTGCTTGGACCAAATGGCTGCGGGAAATCTACGCTGATTCGCATGCTGCTGGGAGAGGTTGAGCCAGATGCAGGTACGCTCAAAATTGGCAGCAGCGTTAAAGTAGGCTACTTGTCCCAGCAAGCTTTGGAAGGGGACCAAAACCAGCGGTTGATTGACGTTTTCCGTGAAGTAGCCAGAGTGACGGAGCCGGAAGCGCGACATTTGCTGGCACGGTTTATGTTTTACGGCGAACAAGTTTTCAAGCGGATCGGGCAGTTGAGCGGCGGAGAGCGGATGCGACTGCGCTTGGCCCAAATGATGCATCAGGAAATTAACCTGCTCATTCTGGACGAACCGACCAACCATCTGGATATTGAAGCGCGAGAAACATTGGAGGAAGCGTTGGCAGATTTTCACGGGTCGTTGTTCATCATCTCGCATGATCGCTATTTCCTGCAAAAGATGGTAGATGGTGTGTTTTGGGTAGAAAATAAGCGGCTGGTTCACGATGTGGGTTCCTATGAGGAAGCAAGGGAAAAGCAAAAACAGCGGATCGCTGCTCGTGCGGGTAAGCCGGAGGAAATAGAGCGAAAGCAGCCAGCAGTCAAGCATGTCCAAGAGACCGCCGCGACGAATGCGACAGTCAAACGTCCGAATCCATACAAGCTGGCAGAGCTTGAACAAAAAATAGCATCATTAGAAGGAAGAAAAGGCGAACTGACGGCCTTGCTCCAAAGTGAAGGGGCCGATTACGAGCAATTAGTGGCTTGGCAACAAGCGATCGATCAGGTGCAGCAGGAGATAGAGGTAACCTTTTCGGCGTGGATGGAGCTACAGGAGCAGTAGGCGGCAATAAAAAGAGCACCGTCAGCAAAGTGTTGATGCTGACGGTGCTTCCTTTTGGTTGGCTTACGATTGTGCTTGTGTGCTTGGTTCTGGCAGGCGACGATAGCCGCTGACGAACCAGAGGAGGAGCAATACCATCAAGACTCCTCCAAGGAAGAACGGACCGCTGTGGGAGACTTGGTATACCGCTCCACCAGCTAATGGACCCAAGATGCGTCCAAGACTGTCCATCGAGCTGATTGCCCCACTCGTCACGCCTTGGCCTTGCATCGTTCGCTGGGTGATCATTGCTGTGGCTGTCGCTCTGATCATTCCTTGTCCTGCTCCGAATAAGGAGAGGATCAACGCCAGCACCCAAAAGTTACCCGACAGCGGAATGGCAAAAAATCCAATGCCGTAAAGAATCATCCCGATGACGAGGACACTTGCTTCCCCTAGCTGCTTGACCATTCTCCCGATGAGTCCGCCTTGTACCGCGGCAGCGATCAAGCCCATGACGAGAAACATATAACCGAGGTCTTTGGAGGTAAAACCGTACAAATCACTTATGTACAGGGCAAAAGTCGTTTCCAGACCGGAAAAAGCAAAGGAGACGGTGAACAAAATACCGTATAGCAAGGACATGGAACCAAACAAAGAGACAAGCGGATTTTGCCGTTGTTCTTTTTGCAGATTCGCCCGTTTTTCTTTCGGCAAGCTCTCTGGCAAGGCAAAAAGGATCAGGAAAAACGTAAGCAACGCCACGATACCCGATGCATAGAAGGGAACGGCAAAGCCGAATTCACTGAGCAGTCCACCAATGACTGGACCAAAGACAAAGCTAAGACCAATTCCGGCGCCAATGATCCCCATTCCTTTTGCCCGTTCTTCTGAAGGGAAGAGATCCGCTACCATAGCGGTTACGGTTGGCAATGCGGCAGCCGAGACGATTCCACCCAAAATGCGATACAGAAGCATTTCTGTATAACTGTCAGCGAGTCCAAACAGGATAAAAGTGATGGAAAAGCCGAACAGCCCGAATGATATGAGAGGTTTTCGCCCGACTCTGTCAGAAAGTGCTCCCCAAATCGGTGCAAACACCAGTTGCATAATATTGTAGCTGGCAAAAAGGACACCGATTTGAAACGAAGTCGCACCCAACTTTTCCGCGAAAAAGGGAAGAATGGGGATAATGATGCCAAAACCGAGCATGATGAAAAAAGCAATAAAGAACAAGAGGGCAAGGTGCTTCTTATTCACTACGTCTACCTCTTTTCGCACAAAAATCTGTTCAAGCGGATTGTTTGCTTTTTCCACCTTACGTGAAGGAAAAGGTGAAGTCAAGCTAGCAGCGTGGGCAGTTATACCAAGACGTGCTATAATAGAAAGGAAATAAGAATGGCTACCTATTTTGTCAAGTATATATCCATGAGGTGTTTGTTACATGTCTACTGCGATGCTTTACTACCTGGCCTGGCATGAAGATGATTGGCTGGATGAAGTGCTCGATCGTTTTCCTGAGATCAATGCCATTGTGCCTTCGGTCAAAACGTTTGAGTTGCTGGCTAAACAAAGAGAGTCCGGAGAAGTTGAGCGAGCGGTCCTCGTTCTGAATGCGGCTGTCGAACAGGAGAGATGCAAGGAGTTTTTACGCTTGTGTCAAGAACATCCACTGTTGTCCGCGGCTCCGTTGTATATCGTCGGATTGAAACCGGAAGAGGAGGAGGCGTGGCAAGAAGCGTATCCACACGCGAAGATCATCGTCATTACCGGCTTTGCTGTCGAGTTTGATTACGATGCCGTCCTCGCAAGGATGGAAATCGATCTGGAGGGAGCTCATTGAAAATAAACCCGAATGAATTCGATTTGAAGGCGTTTCTGCACCGTTTCGGATTGGTTATTTATACAGGTGATCCTGAAGGGGATTTGCTGTTGATAGAAGATGAAATTCGGGAGCTATATGAGCTGAATGTCATTGACAAGGAAGAGTTCATTGAAGCCATGTCAGCGTTGCGCAGCAAACGTAAGGCTGAGGGAAGAGAATAAGAGTAAGAACGTGTTTGCCATGCCGTGTGTATGCGGTAGTTGGTGAGCACGTTTTTTTGTTTGGGAATCTCGAATTCTATTTTGTAAGAAATTCTTCAGAAACACTTTTCCTTTTCTTAAGGATTTCTGTCTTCTTTTGAAAGGTTTACCCGTTAGGATAGAGTGCAGAGAGAAAGGAGGCGGCGCAGGTGGAGTTTACAGGGTATTACGAGCTATTCGGGAAAATGGTTACAGGCACGCTGGGAAAATTTATTCCTGATGAGATTACGGTCATGTCCATGGGGGCGCAGATTGCCAATACAGGAGCGGATTTTTTTATAGCATTTGCGGTCATATACCCCGTTTTTTTCATCGTTTCTTGCGTGTGGTACTTGCTGGGAGCGAAGGCATTTGGCTGGATGACCCGGAAGCTGGGCTTGCGTGCTGATTTACTGTCGGCATTGCGCGGGTCAATGGGGTGGCTACTTGCTTTTGGTATCTTTCTTCCGATTATTCGTCATATCGTGCCGATCCTCGCCGGTGCCAGCCGAATGCCGTTTCGGCAGTTCCTTCTATTCTTTTTGCCGAGCAGTATGGTTTGGACCTTGCATTACTTTGTGGCAGGCTACTGGTTTTCCGATCAACTGGAAATATTGGTTGCGGGCGTTTATCAATATAGCAAAATTACGTTGACAATCGTTTGTTTCGCAGGGTTTTCGTTCCTCATGATTCGCCAGTTGCAGCGTCTGGGTGGAATGAAAGAACCTCGAACGAATAAGCAACCACCTGCGTCATGATCGATACGAATTCCTAGAGTGCGGCGTCTACTATCCACGAGCTTTTCGGATGGCAGGCGACTTTTTTATGCCGATTTATTTACCAAATGTCGTTGTGTCATAGATTTCCATTTTCACCTGAGCAGGTGGAAGCAGTAGGTCTGGCTAATCAGGGGGAAAAGGTCCTCTTCTGAGATTCGGTAAGCGAAGGGTAACGTAAAAAAAGCAACCAACTGCCAAAGCGAGCACAAGGCTTTTGGCGGATTGGTTGCTTTTTATGACTTCTTCTGCTCGAAAGCAGGCTCCCAGCCAAAGCTGTCAAACCACTGCTTTCGTCTAAAGTTCGAGAGAGCTTGCCTCACATAAGGAATGACGTTCGAGGGTAATTTATCCATGTTCACCCATACGAGCTCATCGCATTTATTCGGCTCGGCATTGATAATTTCTCCGCGCCATTCAGTAGCAGCGACAAAAAAATCGATGCGTTCATCATGGGAGCGACGATGCATGACGCCTACCATCTCCAAGCTCGCTGGATCGATGTCAATTCCGCATTCTTCTTTGGCCTCGCGGATCGCGGCTGTCTTCACTTCTTCATTCCCATCGAGATGTCCGGCGGGAACGCTGTAATTGCCGTCTTCGTAGCCGGTATTGTAGCGGCGTAATAACAAAACTTGCGCATCTTTTACCAGGAAAAGGTGAACGGCTACCTGCATCGCGAAGCGCTCTTTTTGCATGCGAATTCTCCTCTATTTAATGATATTCTTCCGGGCGATGATTTTCGGCAGCCTGTCTTCGGCGTTCCAGTCTGTTTTTTTTCAAAATAGGAGAGCTGGTCATCGCCAAGAGCAGCATGCCAATTCCAGCAACACCTAAAATGATCCCGATAGTAAGATAAAGCCAATTCATTGAAAAAGACCTCCTTAATTCATGCAAAGCGAACATGATTATGAATGGGAACTATGCTATAATGGCACAGTGTGTTTTTACCTGATTCTCGGTAGTAATTTCTAGAAAACGCAGGGAGGATTTTGCGAGATGACTCAGCATACGTCTGTTGATCAGTTATCCATTAATACCATCCGCACGCTGGCGATTGATGCCATCGAGAAGGCGAATTCCGGTCACCCGGGAATGCCGATGGGTGCAGCCCCAATGGCACATGTACTGTGGAGCCGCTTTATGAAAGTAAATCCGAGCAATCCAAAATGGATTGACCGTGACCGTTTTGTCCTCTCGGCAGGACATGGCTCTATGCTATTATACTCGATGTTGCATCTGATGAAATACGATGTTTCACTGGAAGACCTACATAACTTCCGTCAATGGGGCAGCAAAACGCCTGGTCACCCTGAGTTTGGGCACACGGCGGGTGTTGACGCGACAACGGGTCCTTTGGGACAAGGGATCGCGATGGCTGTCGGTATGGCGATGGCTGAAAAGCACATGGCAGCTGTTTACAACCGTGACAATTTTGACATCGTTGACCATTACACATACGTAATCTGCGGCGACGGTGACCTGATGGAGGGTGTATCCAGCGAGGCTTCTTCCCTGGCTGCTCACCTGAAACTGGGCAAAATGATCGTGCTCTACGATTCGAACGATATCTCTCTGGATGGCGAGCTTTCCCGTTCTTTCTCTGAAAACGTAGCGGGTCGCTACCAAGCGTATGGTTGGCAATATATTCGCGTAGAAGACGGCAATGATCTGGCTGCTATTGACGCGGCTATCGCAGAAGCGAAAAAAGATTTGGATCGTCCTACCTTGATCGAAGTAAAAACCGTCATTGGATACGGAAGCCCGAACAAAGGCGGCTCCAGTTCTTCCCACGGGGCTCCGCTTGGAAAAGATGAAGTGAAGCTGACAAAAGCAAACTACGAGTGGCACCATGAAAGTGAGTTCCACGTACCACAAGAAGTGGCGGATTTCTATGCAGGCTTGGCTGATGCGGGAGAAAAAGCAGAAGCGGCTTGGCGCGACCTGTTTGCTGCTTACGCAAAAGCGTATCCAGAGCTGGCGCTGCAATTTACGACTGCACAGGAAGGTCATCTGCCAACTGGTTGGGACAACCATATGCCGACGTATGAAGCTGGCGCGAAGCTGGCGACACGCGTTGCTTCCGGTAATGCAATCAATGCATTGGCAAACAGCATTCCGTTCTTCCTGGGTGGCTCTGCTGACTTGGCACATTCCAACAACACGGTAATTAAAGAAGCGGGCAACTTCCTGCCAGGCTCTTACGATGGCCGCAACATTTGGTTTGGTGTTCGCGAATTCGCGATGGGTGCAGCCCTCAACGGTATGGCTCTCCACGGTGGAGTTAAAGTATACGGCGGTACGTTCTTCGTATTCTCCGACTATGTGCGTCCGGCGATTCGCCTCTCTGCACTGATGAAGCAGCCAGTTGTCTACGTATTTACACATGACTCGATCGCTGTTGGTGAAGATGGACCGACACATGAGCCGATTGAACAGCTCGCTTCCTTGCGTGCAATGCCAGGCTTGACCATTCTTCGCCCGTCTGATGCAGTGGAGACGAACGAGGCTTGGAAATACGCTGTATCCCGTACAGATGAGCCAGTCGTCCTGGTACTGACTCGTCAAAACCTGCCAGTTCTGCCTGAAACCATTGAGAAAGCGGCAGAAGGCGTGAGCAAAGGTGCGTATGTTCTCGCAGACGCTCCAAGCGGCAATCCGCAGCTCATCCTGTTGGCAACTGGTTCTGAGGTATCCCTCGTGATGCAAGCGCGTGAGCAATTGCTCGCGAAAGGTATTGAAACACGCGTTGTTTCCATGCCGAGCTGGAACCTGTTCGAGCGTCAGCCGAAAGAGTATCGCGACGCTGTGATTCCGCCAACTGTAAAAGCGCGCGTGGCGGTAGAAATGGGTTCTCCAATGGGCTGGGAGCGTTATGCTGGCGATAACGGTACGGTCATCGCAATCGATCAGTTTGGCGCATCTGCACCAGGTGAGCGTATTATGAAGGAATACGGCTTCACGGTAGAAAATGTTGTAGCTGAAGCAGAAAAACTGCTGAAATAAATCGTAAACCTTTAGGAAAAAGCCTATCTTCTGTTTCAGGAGATAGGCTTTTCCAGTGACAAACGGAATTTTGTATGGAATGATAGACTACGACCCAAAACAGAAACTTTTTTGAAATGGGACCGTCTATATAAGATGTGGGGGAGAGAGAGAAGACCAGGAGGTAAAAAATGGCAGCAAAGGCCAAGAAGACAGTCAAGAAGAAAAAGAACAACTTGCTGATGATTGCCGTATCGTTTGCAATTTTCCTTATCCTTAGTGTGATTGGGGGCTACTTTGCTCTGTTGTATGCGGGAGACCGGATGATTGAGCAAAACGTGCAAAAGCTACAGGACTTAAAAGCAGAACCAACTGTCATTTACGACAAAAACGGGAAAGAGATGACGAGCCTGATTCGTCAGAAGAACCGTGTATACAAACCGATTAACGAAATGCCAAAGACTCTGATCGATGCCTTCCTCGCCGTAGAGGATAAGCGCTTTTATGAACACAAAGGCGTGGATATGGTTCGGATCGGTGGCGCCATCGTTAATGACATTAAAAAAGGATCGTTAGCTGAAGGGGGAAGTACCATTACCCAACAGCTGGCAAGAAACGTCTTTCTCACCCTAGACCAAACATTCTGGCGCAAAACAAAAGAAATGAGTATCGCGATTGGCTTGGAGCGTAAGTATTCCAAGGATCAAATTTTAGAGATGTACTTGAACCGCGTTTATTTGGGCGAAGGGGAATTTGGGGTAGAGGACGCTGCCCAGTATTACTTCGGTAAGTCCGCGAGCGATGTTACCGTTGCAGAAGCAGCGATGCTGGCGGCCATTCCAAAAGCACCGACCACTTATTCACCTTTTAACAATCCGGAAAAAGCAAAACTGCGTCGAGACACCGTTATTCGTCTGATGTATGAGCAAGGAATCATTACCAATGAACAAAAAGACGCAGCTCAAGCAGAGGCGTTGCCGAAAGAACCGCATGAAGTGGCGGGTGCGAGCTTGAAAAAAGGCTATCGCGCATTTTTTGACCATATGCTTCGAGAATCTGAAGCTGAGTTCGGCGTAACGGAAGAAGAACTGTACCGCGGAGGCTGGGACATTTACACGACCTTCGATCCGAAAGTACAGGATGCCATGGTAGAGGAATATGCGAATGCCAAAAACTTCCCGAAAGACGGCGCCAAGCGCGGTGTAGAATCATCGATGATTGTCATCGACGCGAAAACGGGCGGAATTGCCGGGATGATGGGCGGACGCAACTATGCGCCAAAAGGCTTTAACTATGCGACAGACATGAAGCGTCAACCGGGCTCCAGCTTTAAGCCGATTGCCGTGTTCGCTCCAGCAGTAAATAAAGATATCAACAAATGGAACGCGAATTCGCAACTGAGCAATAAAAGGCAGAGCTTCAATGGCTATGAGCCGCGCAACTACAATAACCGCTACAGTGAAACAATGAGCATGAGCCGGGCAATGATCGACTCTGCAAACATCCCGCCTGTATGGTTGCTAAATGAAATCGGTGTAAAGGAAAGCTTGGAGTACCTCAAGAAGGTCGGCATTGAGCTGACACCGAATGACCGGAACCTGGCGATTGCCCTCGGGGGATTGGATGCAGGTATATCTCCGATGCAAATGGCTCAGGCCTATACACCTTTTGTAAATGGAGGGGTAGTGTCCGAAGCGCACGCCATTTCCAAGGTCGAGAACAAGACTGAGGGTGTCGTCCGTGAATACCAGCCAAAACAATCGGAGGCACTGAAGCCGGAAGCAGCTTGGGAGATTCACACCATGCTGGAGAAAGCGGTACAGGAAGGGACAGGGAAGGCAGCACGTATCTCTGGCCGCCATGTTGCAGGGAAAACAGGAACGACACAATCGATTGCGGGAGATAGCAAAGCAAACAAGGATGCTTGGTTTGTAGGCTATACACCGGAATACGTCGGTGCAGTCTGGATGGGCTTTGACCCAGAGGATAAACAGCATTTGATGCACCAAGGAAGTAGCATGACGGCGCAAATGTTTTCCAAAGTGTTGGCAACAGCCTTAAAAGGGGTGCCGTCATCAGACTTCGTTCGACCAGAAGGCGTCGTACAACATAAACAAGAGGAAGTTGAACCGGAAATTCAATTGGCTGCCGACATGACATTGGATACCAGCACCAATAAATTGATGGTCGTGCTTAGCTGGATCGGTGGAGCTGACGGCAGTACGTACGATCTGTACCGCATTAGCGAAAACGGCGAAAAACAACTCATCTCTGCGGGTACGAAGGAAACCTCGTTCCTGGATGTGTTGGACAGTCCCAAACAATATCGTTATCAAGTCGTTCCGAGAAATGCGCAAGGTGAGGAAGGGACACCATCAAAAGAAGTCCCAATCGATTCCAAGAAGCTGGAGAATCTGATTAATCAAGATCCGGGTCATAACGAGGAAGGCACCAATCAGGGACAAAATCCGGATGGTACGGGAAATGGCAACGGTGAAATTCCACCTGACCAAGGTACCGGAGAGACTGGTGAGCATACAAATAATGAAGGCAGTAGCCAACCGCCAAATCAGGGAACAGGTGAGGTTCCACCGGACATCATGAATCCAGTTCCTGGTCAGACAAATGGTTCTTCCAACGAAATTCAATTACCGCCACCTCCACAAGAGGAGGGGCAGAACCAGTTCCCGGATGCTTCAGACGGCTAAAGATTAGCCCAGCAGGAACGATTCAAAACCGATTCGACTATTTGCACAACTTCTTTCGCGTGGTACAATACCATTAAATCGGGAGACAGGGGGGACAGTCCATGTCTGGCTACGCACAAAGGGATCTACCCACATTTTTCAAAGAACAGTTACGCCAAACCAAGTTGAATTTTGAGCGAGCACTTGACTGTAAACACACCGATTTCGATGATCTTTACCCATACATGAACGAACAGCCACAGTTCTTCTGGTACAAACGTTATGTGGCTTGGTCAGAACTGTTGACCGTCGTACGTCTAGCTGAACAATTGGGTATTGAGTGGACAGAGGATTTCAGTGAGCAGCAGGTAGAATTCATTCAAGGCAAGGTTCTGCAAGGAAAAGTGCTCGATTATTGGAACCCAGAAGAAGAACAAGAAGAGTCGATGAGGGAATTGGAAGAAGAAAAATAAATGTGACTGTAAAAACATGGCGCGTTCCCATTTGCGGGAACGCGCTTTTTTGCGTGCGCTAAGCTAGGCTCACTTAGGAAAGTAACAGTGTCTAACGAAACATACATGTTTATGTAATTATGTAAAAAAATGTATACACACATACTCTTCTCTTCTGCTATATGTATTGGCACCATAATTGCAATTTTAACAGCGTGTACGTTATTTCATTCCAAAAGGAGGTTTGCTCATTCATGAGGAAAAAGCGTCACACGGTACACACAAGCCGCATGATGGCTGGTGTCCTTCTCTCGACATCATTTCTATTGGGGACGGTTGGTACCCCTGCCCAAGCCTTGGCGGTCAAGGATTACACGAGTGCGATTGGAAGGGATGCGCATCAAAACGTTCCGCCCTCTGGGAAATATGCGGGGAGAAAGCTGGACCCAGTCACCTCGTTTCAGCATCAATCCAGTGACAAAGCAGAAGAATATCCGCATCCAGTGGAGCCGACCTGGAGTGTGGAGGAGCAAGATTCTTCTAGCGAACAGCAGTGGAGCATAAAGGCAAATGCCGAAAAGTACGCGATGTCCGATTTGAACAAACTCAGTTATGACGAGTTAGTCAAAGTACTGGTGACGGTCAGCTGGGAGCAGATTCCTGAATTATTCGACTTTACCCCCGATTCGTATGCTTTTTACAACGATCGTCAGCGCGTTCAGGCCATCATTGACGCATTGCAAGTGAGAGGTACGCAATACTCCGGCAGCGATTCCAAAGGAATTGACACCTTGGTTGAAGTTCTTCGCTCTGGATATTACCTTGGCTACTACCATCAGGAATTATCCTATCTCAATCAGAGAAGCGAGCATCAAAAAGTGTTCCCTGCTCTGCAAGCCATTGCAGACAATCCGAATTTCAAATTAGGGACAGATGCTCAAAATGAGGTGGTAGGTGCATTTGGTGGACTCATCGGAAACACTTTTGTAAACGCTTCCCTCGTGGAGAAAGCTGCCCCGATCATCCGTCAATACGAGGAACAAATGGATACTTTCATTACGCAGCGGAGTGCGGGTGATGCTGTATTCCGTATCATGAGCCAGTTTAGCTATATTCTAATGTGGAAAGTGGATGAACCAACGAAGAAGCAGGAGTTTTACGGCAAAATCGATTCGTATCTGAACGAGTTGGGAAAACTCGCCTTGCATGGCGATACGGATGAGGCAAAAGAATGGGTCGTCGACAATGGGTTTTATCATAGTGCGTATTTGGGAGAATATCATTCCAATCCGAATAAGGGGAATGAGGTCCTCACAGAAGCGTTAGAGCTTTATCCGTATGTGGGACTTCAGTATATGCAAGCAGCGAAGCTGATCCAAACGGTCTATGGAGGAAAAGACGCGCAGGGAAGAGACATCCAGTTCAACAAGATTCGTGAGGATGCCATGGAAAAGTATTTGCCCAAAGAATACACATTTGATGACGGAAGCATCGTCATGAAAACAGGCGGAGATGTCACGGAAGAAAAAGTGAAACGGTTGTATTGGGCGGCAAAAGAGGTCAAAGCGCAGTTTCATCGGATGGTAGGACGAGATGAACCGATGGAAGAAGGGAACCCCGACGATATTTTGACCATTGTCCTTTACAATAGTCCTTCAGAGTACAAGATGAACAACCCCCTGTATGGCTATGAAACGGACAACGGAGGCATGTATATCGAGGGAAAAGGAACTTTCTTCACCTACGAACGAACACCGCAGCAGAGCACGTACACACTGGAAGAATTGTTCCGACATGAATTCACGCATTATTTGCAAGGGCGCTATGCCATACCTGGCTTGTGGAATGAGGGGCCGATTTACAGAGACGAGAGACTGTCGTGGTTTGAAGAAGGAGGAGCGGAACTCTTTGCAGGCTCCACGCGAACAACGGGTGTTCTGCCTCGAAAATCCATGGTCAACAATCTCATTCGCTTTGGGCAAAATAATTGGTATACGGCGTCTCAAACTTTGCACGCACGCTATGGCTCGTGGGACTTTTATACGTATTCATACGCCCTGCAGTATCACATGATGAAAGAGGACTGGAACAAGCTGGACGATATCATGGATTACATAGAGGCCAATAACGTGGATGGTTATGACCAGTTAATCCGTACGCTCAGCAATGATTCCGAGCTAAATCGGAATTACCATCGAACAATGGAATTATTGGTAGACAGCTATCCCGATCTGACTGTACCGCTGGTATCCGATGATTATCTGGTCGCGCCAGACCCCAAAGCAAATGCAGAAATCTTCGGGGAAATTGAAGAGGTTACTGGATTACAAAATGTGTCTACAAACAAGTACGATTCAGCGTTCTTCCAAACCTTTACGTTAACAGGCACGTACACGGGTACGCAGGCACAAGGGGAGAAGCGAGACTGGGAAACGATGAATCGCATGACAGACGAGTTTCTAACTACACTTACTTCCCGGCCATGGAACGGCTACAAAACCTTAACGGCCTACTTTACCAACTACAGAGTAAATGCATCCAATCAGTTTGAATATGATGTCACGTTCCACGGGGTTCTTCCAGAACAGGGAGATGGTGAGAACCAGCCGCCTGTTATTGTCATGAACGGACCATCAAAAGCGGCCGTAAACGAGGAGGTTGCATTCAGCAGTAACGGAAGCTCCGATCCGGATGGAAGCATCGTATCCTATTTGTGGGAATTTGGAGACGGCACAAGCAGCAGTGATGCCAATCCTACGCATGTCTACGAAAATCAGGGAGAATATACCGTGAAACTGCGAGTAACGGATGACAAAGGAGCTGTTACTGCGAAATCGATGACAATCACAATCGAGGAGCAGGGTGGAGAAATCGGGGAAAAGGAACAAGAGCCAAACAACAGCTTTTCAGAGGCAAATCCGTTGAAAAGCAATGTGAAGTTGAGTGGTCAAACAAGCAAACAAGATGACAAGGACATTTTTGCCTTGAAGGTATTGGGTAATGGAACGGTGAAAATCAACGTAACGAGCGAGCATGATACTGGTTTGAACTGGGTCGTTCACCACGAGGATGATCTGAATCATTATTTCGCTTACCCCAAAACTTCAGGAAAAACGCTCTCCGGTGAGTTTGAAGCAACTCCGGGTACCTACTATTTATCCGTGTACAACTTTAACGGTGAAACCATTCCATACAAAGTAACCGCGGAATTGCCGGAAGAAGAATCAGAACCAATCGAAACGGAGCCGAACAATTCATTCGATGACGCAAATGCACTACATTTGGGCGAAGAGATAAGTGGTCAAACCGATCGTACAGATGACAAGGATACGTACATCTTTCAGGTTGAAGAGGAAGGGGTTGTTCAAGTTACGGTAAGTAGCGAGAAGGACGAAGGCTTGAACTGGGTAGTGTTCCATGAAGATGATCTCGAAACGTATTTCGCCTACCCCAAAAATGCAGGTAAGAAACTGACGGGAGAATTTGAGGCAAAACCAGGGAAATATTACTTGTTAGTCTACAACACAAATAAAACGACGATTCCGTATAAAGCTATCGTGAACGCAGACTAATCCTCCCGTTTATAGGAAGAAAAGCCCTTTCTACACCTTTTTTTCAAAGGGATAGAAGGGCTTTTTTCGTTTGGTAAGCGCCTGGTAAAAATCTGCGCGTAACGAGATGGCGTTCCACACGTCTTTTCTTTACGAAGCCTAAGGAATCAATGGAGCCAATTGTAAATGACTTGTGGCGTCTCTTCCTCAGGGCCAGCCGGGAGAACGAATGGTACAGGATTGTTCCAAGGCTGGGCAGGGGACGGTGCATTGGAGATCATGAATTCTGTCCCCAAGGAAACAAAGCTGTACAACTCCTCGACAGCGGCATTGTACAAGCGAACACATCCGAGCGAAACGGATGAGCCAATGCTCTCGGGATGGTTTGTCCCGTGGAGGGCGTACCCGTTCTCCTGAAAGACCATGCCCCTCGTTCCATAAATATTGTCATGTCCGCGCGGCTGATTGATTTTTTGTTGAATGGTATAGTAGCCTTCGGGTGTAGAACCGTTTTTGCCTATGGCAACGGGATAGCTGCGTACCAGATGGGAACCGCTGATGAGCTTCATCGTATGTGTCGAGGTAGACAAGTGAAGCTGTAACGGTTCGAAAGGCGCCACTGGCTCCGGATAGCCGGGAAGCGGCAGCACATTGCGCAAGCTGTCCCATGCGGACTCTGGCAAGAAGGCTTTGGGATGATACGGATAGCTTTTTAACAAAAGTCTCTTCGGCGGTACTGGAACTTGCGGCAAATAATTGCCTGGATATGCGCCAGCCAGATCAGACAGCTGGGCAGGCAATGTACCGGTTTGCTGATAGTAGCGATACAAGGCGTTTCGCAAAATCAGTACATGCTGGAGGGTTAGCTGCTCATCTGTGAGTTCTGCCTTTACTGTGGCAAGTGTCGGTTCTCGTTCCAACTGCACAGGTTTATCCCACCATTTTTCACTGAGAACAGTTCGACTCGTCGGATTATAACGCAAGATGCCTCGGACTTCACGTGGCTGATAAAACAGCAAGGGACGGAACAACGGCGAACCAGGCACTTCCGGGACAACCATCACTGAAAAAGGCTGAGTCAGAGCAGGGCGCCGAGACTCTACATACCGCCGGACCTGTTCAGATAGCTCACGGGCACTGAGTGTAGGAGGGACTGCAATGACCTCTACATGCGGCTGCGTTTGCCCAGGTGTCGGTACGGGCTGTTTGGCAGCCTGCGGCGTTGTCTTGGAAGACGCATCTCTCAACGGTCCGGGCGAAAAAGCGAATTGAAAATAGAGAAACAAGAGTGAAGCCAAGAGTAAACGCGTTCGATTGCCCAAGGAATTGCGTTGTCGCTCCCGCAGCAGTCGTTGATAAGCGTCACGCGTCTCGTTGTAATACGAGCCTTGCTTGGATACCAGTCCACGCCTGTACGCTTCGAGAGCCTGTTCCCGGTTTCCTTGTGCTTCTCGTTCTTGGCCAAGGTGAAACCAGCCGATGGCTTCGTTTGGATACTGCGTCGTATACCACCGGTAAAAGGCGAGGTCGCTCTGATCCGGATATTTCATATGAAATGTACTTTTTTCCTGAAGAAAGGAAACCTTGTCCACGGATACTTCTCCCCCAAATAAATGAGCGTTTAAAAAGGCGCCCTTATAAGGATGTATCGGATGGAGTCGGGAAAATAATGAGAGTGGAGGTCAAAAATGGTTTATTTACGAACGATCAAGCTGCTGCGGGAGAAATTTCCCAACATGAAAGAATATCCGTTTCACTTGCCGTCCTTGCGCAAGCTGGAAGAGATTGAGCTTGCTAGCAGCGTCACTTTTTTTGTAGGAGAGAATGGCTCGGGTAAATCGACGTTATTGGAATCAATTGCCTATCAATGCGGTTTTAACACAGCTGGAGGATCGCGTCACAACTATTATGAGGTGCATCGCTCGGAGGCGATTCTGGGTGACTACATACGTCTTTCCTGGCTGCCTAAAATAACGAATGGTTTTTTCCTGCGAGCGGAGAGCTTCTATCAGTTTGCCAGCCATATCGATGAGATGGGCCCGAAAAGCTATCAACATTACGGCGGACGCTCGCTGCATGAGCAGTCGCACGGAGAATCTTTTTTCTCGTTGTTTGCCAATCGCTTCAACGGCAGGGGAATCTACCTGCTGGATGAGCCCGAGGCTGCTCTCTCACCGAAGCGTCAAATCGCTTTTTTGTACTTGATGCGCGATTTGGTGGAAGAAGGAGCACAATTTATCATTGCGTCGCACTCGCCGATTCTATTGGGCTATCCCGGAGCAACTATCCTCAATTTTGATGAATCGCCGGTACAAGAGGTGAATTATCGCGATACGGAGCACTATCAATTGACGCGCCGTTTCCTGGAGAAGCCCGATCTATTTTTAGATGAAAAATAATTTTCATTCTTCCTGTCACAAAAAACGGCTTGGCGGTTTCTATTAGATGAACGAAGCAGTAGGGCATTCGTCAATAGCGCACGCGGGAAGGAGGAATCCAGTGGAGGTGCAAGCAAACCTGGTGATGAACCATGCTCGAGTAGAGGATCATACAGATTCCTTTCAAGAATTGTTTACGACGTATTATCCGTTTGTAGTCCGACAGATCATGCGAATTGTGAAAGATCAACAAACGGCAGAAGACATTGCGCAGGATGTATTTCTCTCCTTTTACCATACCGATCGCACAGGGATCGAACATATTCCGGCATGGCTGTCCAAGTCCGCGCTCTACGCAGCGTACAATTATCTTCGTTCAGAAAAACGCAGGTACGCCAGACAAGAGCGAAGTGCATCCGAGCAAGAACACGTCAGCCCTTCGTCAGAAGAGATGTGGCTTGCAAAAGAGTCCCAGAGTATCGTCCGCGATGTGCTAGAGGAGCTAGACGAGCGGGAACGAACCTTGCTGGTCATGAAATATTCCGGATTTCCTTATGCGGAGTTGGCGAAAGCGACTGGCACGCAGATCAGCTCGGTGGGAACACTCCTCGCGAGAGCGAAAAGTAAATTTCGTACCATATATGGCCGGATGAGGGGGGAAGAGGAATGAAATGTGCCGATACAGGCTTTATCCAGGCGTTCTTGGATGGGGAATGCAGCTCAAAAGAAAGTAAGCAATTCCTGCTTCATCTGGAGTACTGTGAAACCTGCCGCACACGGCTGGACGAACTGTCCGCGTTGGATAGCTGGACTGGTGAGAAGATGGAGCATGCTTTTTCCGAGACAAGCAATGTGAAGGTCAATACGGAAGCAGCGTGGCAGCGTTTTTCGCAAACAATCGAGAAACCGACGAACACAAATGCACAAGATCGACAAGCGACAACCAATCGAGCAACAATCAGAAGGAGCTGGAATCAGATGAATAAGCAAACAAAAAGATGGGTGACAGGTGCTTCGGCAGCAGCAGTATTGGCTGTATCCCTGTCTTTCCCCCAAGTACAAGCAGCAGCGAACGATTTTCTGTCCATTTTCCGTATGGATAAAGTAGAGTTCGTCAAAGTGACGAAAGAAGATATGCAAGAGCTGGAACAATGGATCGCTAACGGCAATTGGGGCGAGACGGAACTGCCTGGGATCGGAAAAATCTGGATGGATAAAAACGATCAAGAGAAACTTGAGCAAAGAAGCTACTATTATAACAACAAGGAATCCGCTGAAAAGGCTGGGGTGAAGCTGCCACAGCTGCCGCAGGACGTCACGGTGGATAGTGTAGAGATCCAATCTCCTTTTACCATGCACATGGAGATCGATGCCGATCGTGCAAACAAGCTACTGGCGCAATTGCAGGTAGAGGCGCGCTTTGATGAAAAGCTGAGTGGCAAACGCTTCTCCTTGAAGATTCCACAGATGCAGCAGGTCAGGATGCTTGTCGGAAAAGAAAATATTGGCTACTCTGTCGTAGATGCTCCTGAGCTAAGCGCACCAGAGGGAGTCGATCTGGCACAGCTTCGCGAGACAATCTTGGCCCTGCCGTTCATTCCGGATCAAGTGAAAAAGCAGATGATTAGCATCGAAGACTGGCAGCATACCCTCCCTGTGCCATACATGGCAGACGGCGAGAGCAAGATGAAGGAAGTGAAAGTGAACGGTCAAAACGGAATGCTGATCACAGGTAAATACAATTCGCATCTGATGTGGCAGCAGGATGGACAAATTCACATGCTGGAAGGCAGCGAAAAGAACGCTGACGGGCTGTTGGATTTTGCAAAAGAACTGAAATAAGTATACAAATAGTGGAGTGTTGGCAGAGTTTTCCTGAAGAAGGAGGACTCTGCTTTGTCCCGTTTTGCGATGGAGAAAGTGAGGTAAACGATGTCAGATTATGTGATAGAGACCTGGGAATTGACTAAGCAATATAACGGTAAAGCCGGCTGCAAAAATATTACGCTACAAGTACCGCGCGGCTCCGTATTTGGTTTCCTCGGTCAAAATGGAGCGGGTAAAAGTACCTTTGTCAGGACGATGCTCGGGCTATTGCACCCAACGAATGGCAAAGCGGTCATGCTTGGGCAGCCGATTGGCAGTGTCGAATCGCGAAAAAAGGTAGGGTACTTGCCAGAGCTGTTTCGCTATCCTGATTGGTTGACGGGCCAGCAGCTCCTAGAGCATCATGCTGAGTTGTGTGGATTAACATATCGTGAGAGCAAATCCGTGATAAAAAATGTCGTTGAGCTGGTCGGAATGGCTGGACGGGAGAGTGAACGCATCCGGGGCTATTCCAAAGGCATGCAGCAGCGTATCGGGATTGCCTGCGCCCTCTTATCCGATCCAGAGCTGATCTTCCTCGATGAGCCGACCTCCGCACTGGACCCAATCGGGCGGAAAGAAGTGCGTGAGCTGATCGCGCGGCTGCGTGACCAAGGAAAGACGGTTTTTCTCAACAGTCATCTACTGAGTGAAATGGAGAGCGTGTGCAACTACGTCGGGATCATTCACCGCAGTGAGTTGGTCGTACATGGCGACTGGCGCAAGCTGAGCAGCGTCCAACCACAAATTGAATTGACAGTGGACAAGGATAGCGCAGGCTTTCAGAACGAGCTTCCTTCCTTTGTCACAGAGAGTCGTCTCGTAAGACAAGAGAAAGACCGTGATACATGGTTAATGACGATGGATCAGGACAATCGGGTACCCGCTCTGTTGCAACAATTGGTTGCATCCGGGGCTGGAGTACATGAAGTCGTGCGCAAGCAACAATCATTGGAAGACGTATTCCTGTATTGGGTGCAGAGAAAGGAGGGAGAACGACATGTGGCCGATCATCAAAATCACGTATAGAGAAATGATCTCCAAGCGTATTTTCACGATTACGCTGATCATGTCGCTGGCCTTCCTGCTGCTGTTTGGGCTTGCCACAGGCTATGCGGTCAAGGAAATGAAGGAATCGTTCGAGGGCGCAGGTCCGGAAGCTTTGCTGCAAAAAAACTTCTTTTCCACTCAGCTCTTGGGGATGGGCTTGTACTTTGGTTCCGTCATTACGGCACTCTTGGCGATTTTGAGCAGTGTCGGGAGTATTGCATCTGAAATCGAGAGCCACCAAATCGACACGTGGCTGGCTCGCGCCCTTCCTCGCTACAAATATGTATTGGGGAAATTTTTCGGGTTGGCAAGTATGTTGGGGCTATACGCACTCCTGATGTTCCTCGGACTTTTGGCGATCAACCAATGGGTGGGCGGTGGTGCCTTGGCTGTTCAGGTAGGAGGAGACCAAATCCTGAAAGCAGCCGCTTTCTTCGTAAGTATGCCGATCATTCTTGTTTGTGTAGCCATGCTCTTGAGCAGTATGACTACAACAGTAACGGGCGGTATTATCTTGATCATTCTGTACGGGATCAGCTTTATTGGTGGCTTTATCGAGCAGCTTGGTGTTGCATTTAGCAACAGCTCACTCACGAACATCGGGATTATTTCCAGTCTGGTTTTTCCAACCGATTCGTTATTCAGGCAAACGACGCTCTCGCTATTTGATACAGCTGACGATCCGTTGTCCTTCGCTTCGCAAGGCATTTTCGGTACGACTTCACCTCCGAGTACTGCCATGCTCATCTACACCATTCTCTATGGCGTCGTAGCGTTAGGGCTGTCCATTCGGGTATTTCAGAAGCGAGATGTATAAGAAAGACAAAAGAACGGCTAATTCGGCCGTTCTTTTTCTTTTCGCCCTTGCATGGCCGATCACCATATGCGCATTTCGTGATTTTTATGATGTTAATAGAGGAAATGCAGTTAAAACAGTTTATGCGCATATTCTATTCGGATTTTTACGAACATTGTTATAATGACAGCACAATATGAAAGCGCATTCGTCATGGTTGCTACAACATCATTGTAAGCGCATTCTTGCAAGGGGGAACTAGCGTATGTTGGCATTATTTGGATTTCTCATGGTAGCCGTTTTCATGTACCTGATTATGTCGAGACGGCTTTCGGCATTGGTTGCTTTGATTGTCGTTCCTGTTGTTTTTGCGTTGATTAGCGGATTTGGTACAGAAATTGGCGACATGATGCTTGCAGGCATCAAGAAAATTGCGCCGACGGGAATTATGCTGTTGTTCGCCATCTTGTACTTTGGAGTCATGATGGAT
This sequence comes from Brevibacillus sp. MER 51, assembly GCF_023714195.1. Taxonomy (NCBI): domain Bacteria; kingdom Bacillati; phylum Bacillota; class Bacilli; order Caryophanales; family Paenibacillaceae; genus Brevibacillus; species Brevibacillus sp. MER 51. Next base: position 287,975 of record NZ_JAMAUS010000004.1, read on the forward strand.
GCAGGTCTGTTTGATCCATTAATCAAGAAAATCGTGAAAATGGTGAAGGGTGACCCACTGAAGGTGATTGTAGGTACAGCGATCCTCGCTACCTTGGTGGCGCTGGATGGTGATGGAACTACTACTTATATGATTGCGGTTACAGCGATGCTGCCTTTGTACCGCAAGCTGGGAATTAGACCGATGATTCTGGCAGTCATGCCGATGCTCGCACTCGGTGTCATGAACATGACGCCTTGGGGTGGACCGACAGCACGTGTCATGAGTGTACTTCATATGGATGTTTCCGAGATTTTCGTCCCTGTTATTCCTGTAATGATTGGCGGAATTGCGTGGGTGATGATCGTAGCCTGTATTCTGGGCAAACAAGAGCGTAAGCGTCTGGGGATTATGGAGATACCAGATGAAGATTTGCAATCGCTTGCAGGACAAGAAGTGGCGGCGACAGATGAGACTGCTGCACTGAAACGTCCGCGCCTGATCTGGTTCAATCTGTTGTTGACCGCAGCCCTGATGGTCGGTCTGATTACGAGCTTCTTGCCACTGCCGACGATGTTCATGCTCGCTTTTGCCATTGCCCTGTTTGTGAACTATCCGAAAATGCAAGATCAGAAAGAGCGAATTGCAGCCCATGCTGCTAACGCACTGGCTACCGTGTCCATGGTTTTCGCTGCGGGAATCTTTACAGGCATCCTGACTGAAACGAAAATGATCGATGCGATGGCGAGCACACTCGTTTCCTGGATTCCAGATTCACTTGGTTCCCATATGCCTCTACTCGTAGCGCTGACAAGCATGCCATTCACGTATTTCATGTCGAATGATGCATATTACTTCGGGATCGTTCCAATCCTGGCAAATGCAGCAGCCGCTTACGGAATCGATCCGGCGGAAATTGGTCGCGCTTCCATCCTGGGTCAACCGCTGCATGTACTCAGCCCGTTGTTTGCAGCACAGTACCTGTTGATCGGAATGGTTGGAGTCGATTATGCGGAAACCCAAAAGTTCGTCCTGAAATGGGCGTTTGGAACATCGATGGTGATGATTGCGCTTGCTCTTCTTACCGGAGTCATCTCATTCTGATCAACGAAAAGAAGGAAGAAAAAAAGAGGCCTGCTCATGGCCTCTTTTTTCGTCATCGGGCGAAATGAGATACAATGAGAAGAAGAGGAGGGAACGATGTGCGTTTTCACAGCAAGCTGATGTTGATTATTTGCTCGCTCCTTTTTGGTGTGATTGTCATACTCGGTACGATGTTTGAACAGATGCTGGCGGGCGTATTAGAGCATGAGATCGGGACGCGAGCACTGCACACCGCCAAGACCGTCGCGCAGATGTCCGAGATCAAACAGGCGTTTGACACAGAAGATCCCGCCAAGATTATTAATCCAATCGTGGAAAAAATACGCGTGGACACGAATGCGGCTTTTATCACCGTAGGAAATTTGCAAAGCATCCGCTACTCACATCCCGATCCAGAGCAGATTGGCAAAAAGATGGTGGGAGGCGACAATGAGGCAGTATTTGAGGGACAATCCATCATCTCTGAGACAGTCGGTTCGCTTGGTCCTGGGCTGAGAGGAAAAACACCGATCTATGATGAGGAAGGAAAAGTGATGGGGGTCGTTTCTGTCGGCTTCTTGTTTGAGGATATAAATGAAACAATCGAATCGTATCGCAATCGAATCGTTGTCATCGGCATCATCATCATGCTTCTGGGTGTGGTGGCTACGCTCATTCTTTCACAAAATGTAAAGAAAGCGATATTTGGTTTGGAGCCAGAACAAATCGGGCGATTGTATCAGGAAAATCAAGCGGTGCTGGAATCGATTCGCGAAGGTATTGTGGCAGTCAATAAGGATGGGGCGATCACGCTCGCGAATCAGACCGCTCTCCACATGCTCGGGCAAGCGAAGGATAAAGACAGAATCATGGACAAACAGGACGAGCTGGTTCGTTCGCTTGGTCTTCATGAGGTGATTGCGACAGGGAAAGCCGAATTTGACCGCGAAACGAATGTGGACGAGCATGTATTAGTCGTGAACCGGGTCCCGATTATGGATAAGGAGCGCCATGTAATGGGTGCTGTAGCGAGTTTTCGCAATCGGTCCGAGCTGTTCGAGGTCACACAGGAGCTGTCACGAGTGAAGGAGTATGCGGAAGTCCTTCGTTCCCAGACGCACGAGTATTCCAACAAACTGCATCTCATATCAGGACTCATCCAGCTTGAATCGTATCAGGAAGCCATTGAAACGATCTCTTCCGAGTTGAATGTGCATGTCCACAATACGAAGTTTATTATGCAAGAAGTCCCCGACCCGCTGATAGGTGGCTTGTTGCTTGGGAAGCTGAATCAAGCCAACGAACGCAAAGTGGAATTGAAAATAGATCCAGAAAGCAACTTCCGTGACATTCCTGCCTCGATTGATCGCTCACAGCTGATTGTCATTCTCGGCAATTTGATAGATAATGCGATGGACGCTGTAAAAGCTCCAGGTGCATTTGCTCCTGAAATCACGATCTTTTTGCTTAACATGGAAGAGGTCTTGCTTATAGAGGTAGAGGACCGGGGGCCAGGCATCTCCGAAGAAAATGCCGAACGAATCTTTGAGCTGGGCTTCTCTACCAAACAACATCCGAATCATGGCTACGGTCTGCACTTGGTCAAACAAGCTGTTTTACATGTACACGGCAATATTACGCATACGGGTAATCCGGTAGGCGGAACGATTTTTACTGTGACGATACCAAAGGATGCACGCACGGCAGAACGGAAGGAGGCCGTACTAGATGATACGGGTACTCATTATTGAAGACGACCTGAGAATCGCAGAGGTAAACCGACGCTTCGTGGAAAAAGTAGAGGAGTACGAGGTGATTGGCATTGCCACGAATGGGCAAGAGGCCAAGGACCAAATGGAAATTTTACATCCCGACCTCGTTTTGCTCGACATTTATTTTCCGGATATGGACGGCCTCGATTTTTTGTCGATCATAAAGGAGCAGTTCCCTACAACGGATGTCATCATGCTGACAGCCGCCAAAGAAGTAGATGCGGTTGTAGAGGCGATCCGCTATGGCGTATTCGATTTTATTACCAAGCCACTTATCTTTGCACGCTTGCAACAAACGTTGCGGAATTATCAGGAGTTCAGGCAAAAGGTGAGTGATTGGAAAAAAGACACCGATCAAATCAGCCAAGCCCAAATCGATGAGCTTATTTCCCGGACTGGGCAAAAGAAGACAACCGAGACAAGGGCAGTCAAAGGAATTGATCAAATCACGCTGGACAAAATTTCAGGCTTTCTCATGCAGACCCAGGAGGCCACGACCGATTTGGTCAGTAAAGAAACAGGCATTAGCCGTTCAACAGCAAGGCGATATCTCGAATATCTGGTAGCCAAAGGAGACGCCATCGCAGACCTTTCGTACGGAGTCGTCGGACGTCCAGAGCGCGTGTACAAAAGCGTCGGACGGCAAAAAGAATAAAAAAACCCTTCGCGTTCGCAAGTAAGGTACAAGCCTACTAGAGAGCGTGGAGGGTTTTTTGGTACTTCTGATTTCTAATAAGCATTTAGAAGGTTCCGATGAACCAACGAAAGCTGGTGAGAAGAAAAAGCGCAGGGCTCGCAGACCTTGACAACGCCCACCCAGTCGGAACTTCCAAAAGGGGACCACGCTTGTCGAACACTTCTTCCTTGAGAAACTTCCGCCCGTAGGGTGGCTTTGGCTCGACGGTCCCCTTTTGGAAGTGGAGACGTCCAGTGAATCCCCCCTGCTGGTGTGTCAGAGTCGAAGAGAGCTGTGCTTTTTCTTCTCCTCCCCTATGTTGACTCAAACCAGAGCCTACTTAATCACACAGCTCGCTTCCACCCGATAAATACGCTGCCCACGAGAAGAAAAGCGCTCCTCGTACTCCGTCATCACATTATCCGCCGCCAGCTTGGACTGGTGAAGGTCAAAAGTGATATTGCGCATCTGGAAGCGTTCCCCAGCGAATTGGTTGAGTGAAAACTCAAAGAGGTTCTCGTTGTCTGTCTTCATATGAATCTCACCGTCTGCCACAAGCACCTGGCGATAGGTGTTCAAGAAGCTTTTGTAAGTAAGACGGCGTTTCGCATGACGAGTTTTTGGCCACGGATCACTAAAGTTCAAATAGATGCGAGAAATTTCGTGATCGGCAAACAAGTCGGTCAACTTGGAAGCGTCGTATTGGACAAAGGCCAGATTCGGAACAGCTTTGTACTCTGTACGCTGAACAGCGCGCAGAACGACCTCCGCTTTCAGTTCAACCGCAATGAAATTGATGTCAGGGTGACGCTCGGCCAATGTATTAATGAAACGTCCTTTTCCACAGCCGATCTCCACATGAATCGGATTGTTATTCCCGAAGCGTTCCTTCCAGTTTCCTTTATAGGAAAGGGGATTGTCTACAAACGTCGGATATTCTCTCAGGGCCGCTTCGGCACCTGGAATGTTACGCAGTCGCATATGTGCCTCCTTCAAAACGAACTCCTATCTACTTTACGATGACTCCCTGCTAGTTGCAAGTAGAGAGAGAAGAAAGGGAAGCGAGATTCCAGAGGCAGATTACGTGAAAAAGGAGGGAAAAGGGGTTTTTTGTAAATAGAACTAGGACGAAAGTCGCATGGAGTGTGGATTTGGACAAATGGTAGCTGGATAAAATTTCCCAATTTAGGAGGGACATTATGGCAGGAAAATAGACTGAAAATTTGAGGAATGCCCGTCAAATCAAGCGCGAAGGCGTCAAGCGGTAATCGTATCCAGTTGGAAAAATAGTTTTTGGTAAGTTTTTGGTAATTTCATAGAGTGTGAGCTTTGGTAAAGTAGAGAACAAGTGAGAGGTCAGCCAAACTTTGCATAAAATGGTCCCTAGTTGAGCAGGGATCTTTTTCAAAAGAAAAGGGAGGATGAACAGCATGAAATTACATAAAACCCTCATAGGAATCGTAATGGGAGTAACATTGGGAGTCACATCGATTGTCGCTCCACTGCCAGGAAAGCAAAATGTAGCCGAGGCAGCGTGGACGCAATCCAAGGCGGACAAGGTCATTGCCACGGGAAGAAAATATATGGGTACTCCTTATAAATTCGGTGCGAGCAGCAATACCACAGCCGTATTTGATTGTTCTTCCTTTACACAGCGCGTATTTAAAGTCGCAGTCGGCAAGAGCTTGCCACGCACTTCTCGCGATCAAGCCAAGAAAGGAACAAGTGTGTCCAAGGCCAACCTGAAAAAGGGAGACTTGGTGTTCTTCAAGGCGAGTACAACGACGACATCCAAACGGATTACACACGTAGCGATTTATGCAGGCAACAACAAACTCTTACATACGTATGGAAAACCAGGAGTGACGTATTCGACCTTTAAGGGCACGTCCTGGGAGAAGCGCTTCGTTTCGGCACGGCGAGTCTTGTAATCTACTCGTCTGGCTCTCTACTTACTAATACGTCTGGCAACCCAATTTGTTGCGAGAATCGAGGAATGCAAATCTTGTAAAAAAAAGCCCTTGCCTTGTGGAGTCTCCCACAAAGACAAGGGCTTTGGTCTGTATGCTAGCAGTGTGCTAGATTTTCAAAATACCACCCATGCTCGCATTCGTTACCAGCTTGGAGTAACGAGCCAGATAGCCTGTTTTTACCTTCGGCTCGAATTCTTTCCAGCCTTCTTTGCGGCGAGCCAGCTCGGCTTCATCCACGAGCAGTTGCATCGTGCGCTCCTCGAGATCAATCGAGATGATATCTCCGTCCTGTACGAAGGCAATTGGACCGCCTTCTGCGGCTTCAGGAGACACGTGACCGATACTGATCCCGCGAGAAGCTCCGGAGAAGCGTCCGTCTGTAACGAGCGCGACTTCTTTACCGAGACCCATACCCACGATTTGCGAGGTAGGAGCCAGCATTTCCGGCATACCTGGGCCGCCCTTAGGACCTTCATAGCGGATGACGACAACATGACCGGATTTGATTTTGCCAGCAGCGATTCCTGCCAGAGCCTCCTCTTGGGAGTCAAAGCAGATGGCTGGACCTTCGTGCTTTTTAATAGAAGGATCGACACCACCTGTTTTGATGATCGAGCCTTGCTCTGCCAGGTTGCCGAACAGAACAGCGAGACCGCCGGAAGCGCTGTACGGATTGTCTAGGCGACGAATGACTTGATCGTTTTTGATTTCGGCGTCAGCGATGTTTTCGCCAAGGGTTTTGCCCGTGACGGTGATACGGTCTGGATGGATCGCGCCTGCTTTTTTCGCGATTTCTTTCAGAACCGCTGATACGCCGCCTGCCTCGTGGCAATCCTCGATATGATAGTCGGAGGAAGGAGCCAGCTTGCAAATATGTGGAATGCGCTTCGCTACTTCGTTGATGCGCTCGATTGGGTATTCGATGCCTGCTTCTTGTGCGATAGCCAGAGTATGGAGAACCGTATTGGTTGAACCACCCATCGCCATGTCGAGTGCGAATGCATCATCGATTGCCTCAAGTGTCACGATGTCGCGTGGCTTAATGTCGCGTTCAATCAGATTTTTCAGTTTTTCAGCAGATGCTTGTACCAACTCGCGACGTTCAGGCGAGACAGCGAGTACGGTACCGTTGCCAGGGAGAGCCAAACCAATGGCTTCGAGCAAACAGTTCATCGAGTTTGCTGTAAACATACCGGAACAGGAACCGCAAGTCGGGCATCCATATTGCTCCAGCTCTTCGAGTTGCTGGTCGTTGATCAAGCCTGCTTGGTGAGCTCCGACACCCTCGAATACGGAGGAAAGCGAGATGGAGCGGCCATCACTCGTTTTTCCGGCTTTCATAGGACCACCGGTTACAAAGACGGTTGGAATGTTGACACGAAGCGCACCCATGATCATCCCAGGAGTGATCTTGTCACAATTTGGAATACAGATCATGCCATCAAACCAGTGAGCAGCGACAACGGTTTCCAAGCTGTCTGCAATAATCTCACGGCTCGGGAGGGAATAGCGCATCCCGATATGTCCCATAGCGATTCCGTCGTCAACACCAATCGTATTGAATTCAAATGGTACCATGCCAGCAGCACGAACGGCTTCCTTGACCAGTTTTCCAAACTCCTGCAAGTGCACGTGACCCGGAATAATGTCGATGTACGAGTTGCAAATGGCGATAAACGGTTTATCGAAATCCTCATCCTTTACACCTGCTGCACGAAGCAAGCTGCGGTGTGGTGCGCGGTCGAATCCTTTTTTGATCATATCACTTCGTTGTCTGGCCAATTTGAAAAACTCCCTTCCAATACGGATCATGCCTGTCTTATGTTTTGAACTATCTTATCAATTTTTAATTACAGAAACAACCGTAAAAGTCTGAACATTTGCTCAGTCTCGAATGACATAAGTTTAGGAATCATAGCGAAATCAGCTTGTTTGGGATAAAATAGAAGAATCGATTCTATTTCGGTTGGAGTGAACGAAATGTTAGACGAGTTAAAAAACATCTGGTCGGACGGGAGTGAAGAGGAGCGCCGCATTATCGAGCTGGCTGTTGCTGCCATTCATCAAAAGCGGGAACGGAATAGTGCATTTATCTCCGGGTTTCTTGGATTAAAGGGAGAGTTCATAGACGAAGAAAGACAGTCATATCGCTTCGAATTGCCTCTGACCCCTTTTATGCACAATTCAGGGGGAGTTGTTCATGGAGGAATTCTTGCGACCTTGATCGATTCAGCGATGGGCTCCTTGATCAATCGATCCTTGCCACCCAATCAGTATGCAGTGACGACAGAGCTGAAGCTCAATTACTTGCTTCCGGGAACAGGAGAGCGGCTGCGCGCCGAAGCGAGCTTTTTGCATCGCGGACACACGCTGGTCGTCATGGAGGGCAGTGTTTACGATGATCGGGATAGGCGGATCGCCCACGGTACAGGAACGTTCATTGTGCTTTCCAGAAATGGTCGGAAATAAAAAAGCCTCGCTCCACATCAAAAAGGTGAGAACGAGGGGTGACGGTGTTATTTGATGACAACGAGACCACTGTATTCCGAGATGTAAGTGAGCATTTTGGTGGAAAGCGGCACGATAAACTCCATATTTTCTTTTTCGACGATACCAGAACGTGAAACAATCCGCGCCCACTTGGCGGTCAGCTTGTAGTAATCGGAACCAAACGAGGCGTGTACCGTCTGACTCTGATGCCGAAATGTGACAGGGCTTGTGTCCAGCTTCATCGGGATCATACTGATGATATCCTGTAAAAACAAATGGTAGGTCATATGTGGCTTGAAAAAAACGAGCTCCTTTGTGGTGACGGAGAAGCCGTAGCTATTGTTCATTTGGGTGAATTTGAGTTCACCTTCCATATTTTTCAGCCGAATGAAGTCGGTGTTCATATTTATCCCCCTCCTTCGGGTATCTCTCTATGATAGTAATCTTTCCTATGCAAGTGCAAGTGGAAGGTTGTTCAAAAAAGTGTTCCAAACGTATAAAGGAGCGAAATATCATGATCGAAATTGCAAAAGAAGCAGCAAGTGTCGCGGGTGCCTTTTTGAAGGAACGTTTTCTTGAACAGCTCGTGCCCGATGAGGAATTGCATAACGACGTGAAGCTGCCAGAGGATAAAGGCAGTGAACAGCGCATCATTGAGGTCCTGCATCGCCACTTCCCGACACATACCATTTTTTCGGAAGAGGTCGGAATGGTTTCCCGCGAGGAAGAGTATCTGTGGATTATCGATCCGTTAGATGGAACGAATAACTACTTTATCGGCTATCCGTATTTCTCAATCTCGATTGCGTTGCAGCACAAGGGCGAGCTGGTACTGGGCGTCGTCTACAATCCGGTAGCAGGTCAAATGTTTTGGGCGGAAAAAGGAAAGGGAGCCTATTTGAACGGAAAACGATTGAACGTCAATAACCGACAAGACCTCACACGTGCAGTCGGAACGTACATCCGTGGACGCAACACAGTAACGAAGGAGGAAGAGATGGCTTTTACGGAACCGTTTGTATTCCAGACCAAGCGTCTCATGCGAAATATTGCGCCTGCACTGGACTGGTGCCTGCTGGCAAACGGATGGCTCGATTATATTGTCATGCAACGCTCCAATATTATGGATGTTGCCGCCGGAATTGTGATCGCCCAGGAGGCGGGTGCAACGATTACGGACTGGTCTGGAAAACCGTATCAGCATGAGCCGTTCCAACAAGATCACACCCCTTCCTTAATGGCGAGCAACGGACATTTGCATGAAACCATTCGCGGTATGATTCGACAGTAACGGGTACAAAAGAAGCAGGACTTATGTAGCGGTTTATGGCTCTGCTGGATTTCTTTTCATTTATTGGCAACCAAATGTTTCGGCGCACGTATAAAATTGTGCGAAAGATTTGCTATTCTGTGATAGGTAAAGAGGTGAGAAAAATGGCACGAATGGAATATCGGCTGCTGGATGAGGCGAGGGGATACCCAGTTCAGTTTTACTACGACCACGTGAACAAAGATGAGGTCTCCCTGCGTTTCGCTTGCGATTATTTGGTGAAGGGGCATGTCGTTTATGAAAAAACGTCCTGTGCAATCGAAAACGGTACGTATGTCATTTACGTCAAGCGCTCAACAGAAGAACAAGCTGTCGATTACGCGGAGGCTGTGTCTGCACGCTGGGGCAGCATCCAGATCGAAATGCGTGAATTTCAAGAAAATGCAAGCGTTTATCCGCTCGTCCACACGTTTTATTTCAAGGACGATGACGATGCTCTCTTGCATTTGCAAAGCGACTACTTGTACGTGAATGGACGCGAATGGGAGAAGACATCGGCCGAGGTGGATGAAGATCGGCAGGTTTATGTTTACTACGCGAAGCCAGTGTAGGAGGAAGAAAAATGGCACAAACGAAATCAAAGAAAGTAGTCGGTCTGTTCGTCGTAGCTGCACTTGCGATCAGCGGTTGTTCTTCCGGGGACGACTATGATGATTGCTACGATAATGACAATGACGGCTATTGTGACGATAGCAGCAGCAGTGGGGGTTCGAGCTCTACCTACAGGTCTTACAAGAGCAAATCCGGAGTATCGAGTGGGATAAGCACGAGCAGCTCCAAGGGCGGTATCGGCAGCTCGGGCTATTCCAGCTCCGGGTGAGGTGAGGAAAGTGGCAGACCATAACCGACGAGAACGAGAGGCGCTGTACGGTCCGATGCGGGAAGAGGGCGTATTTACCTGGGATTGGATGTATGGCGAGGAATATGCGCTCCATGATATTCACCTGATCTCCCCCACCTTTCGAGAGGAAATCGCGATGGCAACCGAGCGACTGGGGCAAATCTTTACCAAGGTCGTTCCGGTATTGCAGCGTGCAGAGGATTCCCTGTTGTTGGAACTGGGAGTGCCAAAGCAGGCATTGCAGGCAGTCAGGATCGTAGTTTCCCAAACGGTGCCGACTGTGATTGGACGCTTTGATTTTGCCCAGACGACAGAAGGTTTGAAGATGCTTGAGTGCAACAGCGACACCCCTACAGGAATCGTCGAGGCTTTTTATGTGAACGGTCGTGCCTGTCGCCATTTCCTGCGTGAGGACCCGAATGAAGGGATGGAGCGGCAGTTGCGTTCGGCTTTCAGCAAGGTGGTCGACGCGTATTGGGCGAAAGGCTATGATACGGATTCTATCTGGTTTAGCTCGCTCGACTGGCATGAGGAAGACAAGGGAACGACATTGTACTTACTGAACCAATCGGGTCTTTCTGCCCGGTTTGCCGCTTTGGAACATTTGCGTGTTTGGCAAGATCGGCTCTATGTAAAGGAGAATGAGGAGCTACTCCCAGTCGATGTGCTGTACCGTCTGCATGCTTTGGAAAAGCTGGCGGTAGAACAAGATGAAGACGGCTACCCGACTGGTGAGCATGTGCTTTCGCTGATTGCCCGCAAAAAGCTCGCCATTATTAATCCTCCTTCTGCGTTTCTCATTCAGACGAAGGCTTTGCAGGCGCTCATCTGGAACTTGCATGAGGCGAATGAGTTTTTCACCGAAGAGGAGCACGCGATCATCGAAGCTTACATGCTGCCTACTTATTTTGAAAATCGGTTTGCAGGCAAGGAGGACTACGTCACGAAGCCGATTTTTGGGCGAGAAGGTGGCGGTGTCATGCTGTTTGCATCAGATGGTACGCTGCAAGAGAAAGATCAGGAAGAGTTTTACTGGGAGCAGCCGATGATTTATCAGAAACGGGTGGAGCTTCCGGAGATTACGGTTCAGACGATGAAGGGGGCTTATGCTGGACGACTGCTCTGGGGGTCCTTTTGGATCGGCACAGAGGCATCGGCAATTGTAGCTCGTGTCGGTGGACCGATTACAAACAACCTATCATATTATTTGCCGGTCGGCATAGACAAGTAGCGAAAGGAGAGGACAACTTACATGTTGGGACAATTGGATTACGTAGTAAACTTTTTGGCGTATTTGGCAGTGACCATTCCGATATTGGCTGTAGGGATTATTGTGTTTACGATTACGACTCCTTACAAGGAGTTTGATCTGATCAAGCAGGGAGCACAGACTGACGATCCGAAGAAAATGGCAGCGGCAAAAGCAGCCTCGCACGATTTGGGAGGAAAAATCATCGGTTTGGCAATCGTCCTTGCTTCGGCTGTTTACCACTCCGTTAACTTGTGGGATTTGGTCATCTGGGGTATTGTAGGAATGGTATTTCAAGTCATCATTTTTTATTTGTTCGAATGGATCACACCATTTAAAGTCGTGTCTGAAATTCCGAACGGGAACGTATCCGTCGGTATTTTCGCATCGCGGTTGAGTATTGCAGCGGGCTTGTTGATGGCTGCGCTGATCAGCTACTAAGCATGGAAAGAGGCGTTCACCTTCGAAGTCTGGTGCTCATGTAGGTTCTCTGCATTTGGCTCCTCCCGCTTCAGGTTCTCGCCTCTTTTTCGATGTGGAACCGCTCATATTTTGAACAGGTACTTACGGGCACAGGGAGGAGTCTTTTTGTTCTGGCGCGTCATGTATGAGATTTTTATCATTATGCTTGTGATTACGTATGCGATTCTGTTGTTCGCAGACTTCTCCAATCATCCGCTGTTGACGGATGAACTGATGGACAAGGTAGACAATGGGCTGATCATTTTGCTGATTGTCGAGTATTTGGTCCGGCTATGGAGGGCGAAGGACAAACGAAAATTCGTTTATGCCAACTGGTTCGATCTGATCGCAATGATTCCATTGGACTCTTATTTGTATTTAGCCAGAATCATGCGCGTGCTTCGTCTGGTGCGCATCGTGCGTGCTTCGCCATTTTTGCTGGGAATCATTCGATCTGGCCCGATGCGTCAAGTATTTGGTGTCGTCACGATCATCATGCTGTGGAGCTCGACTGCGATTTATTTGCTCGAATACGGTGTAAACGAGAATATCAAAAGCTTCCCGGATGCGTTGTGGTGGTCGATTGTGACAACTACGACAGTCGGCTACGGTGATATTTCGCCTGTGACGGCAGGTGGAAGGATCATGGCGACGATTTTGATGATAACGGGGATCGGAATGCTGGGAGCATTGACGGCAAATTTTGCTACGCATTGGACAGAGACACATGAAAGCAAAAGCCTGGATGAGAAAGATCGCTTGACGGAAGAGATCAAAAAGCAGGCGATCACAAATATCCAACAGATCGAAAACTTGACCGAGCGCGAGTATGAAACGCTCAAAGAAAGCATGGATTTGCTGTATCGCCGAACGAGGAAAAAGAGTGAGGAATAAGGGGAGAGCTGTCAGGCATTAGGCCTGGCAGCTTTTTTCTTCTCCATTTGAATCACTTTCATAGTGTTTTAAAAGCTTCTTCCCTCCACAACAGCAACTTTCCAAACCACTATGTTCAAGTGAAATATGATTTTGTTATTGACGAGGCAATCCATCCAAATTATAATTCCGAGTAAACACATATGAATTACAAAATAAGTTTGGATAAGGGGATTATCCGATGGCGAAAACAGCGGTTTTGGTAATTGCTCACGGTTCACCGGATCCTGACTGGTTGGCGTTGGTGGAATCAGCCGTTTGGCAGTGCCGCACTGATTTGCCAATTCGGGTAGCTTACTTGGGAGGAGTGGAAGGACGAAGCATCAGCGAGGAAGTGAATCGTCTGGAAGCATCAGGAGCGACAACGATTGTCGTCGTTCCGCTATTCGCTACGGCTGGAAGCAATCACGTAGGGGAAATCCGCGCGATGCTTGGACTAGACCCATGGCCGACAGGAGAGACAGACCTGATTCGCGTTCCCGTTCAGGCAAGAATTCTTTGGTGTCCACCATTGGAGGATCACGGAAACGTCGAGCAGATTGTGGCAGAGCGAATCGCAAGTCTATCACGCTTGCCTAATCAGGAGGCTTTGTTGCTCGTCGGGCACGGCAGTGACTTGCCGGGATGTCATGAGCGCTGGGAAAAGCTGCTCTTGCGTCTGACATTCCGCTTGCAAAACCGCTTTGCATTTGCCGCTGCCGGATATGCGACACTGAGGCCTGATACACTGTACGATCAAGCCTGTTTACTTGCAGAAAAAGGGGAGGTTCTCGTGCTTCCTCTGTTTGTCAGCCAAGGTTACTTCACGCGACAAGCAATCCCGAAAAGGCTTGTGGGCTTGGCTTATCGTTATGAGGGCAGTGCGTACTTGCCCCATCCACTGATTGCGGACTGGATGAGCCAATCGATTCGAATGGCATTGGTAACTGACATCTTCACACAAAGGAGCATGTACGAGCATGGCCGAGAGAAAGCAGTGGAAATGGGCTGCTGATCCATCCCTCAACAAAATGGAGTTTACGAAGCTGGAAAAAGACGGACTGGATGTCATCGAGACGATCGTAAACACCTATTCCAAAGAAGGATTTGCATCGATTGAATCTTCTGACATGGATCGATTTAAATGGGCAGGCGTCTATCAGCAGCGGCCAAAGGACGGACACTTCATGATGCGTGTACGAATACCTGGAGGCATTTTGAGCAGTGAACAAGCTCGGGTGCTCGCCAATATCGCAGCAGATTATGGCCGTGATCTGGTGGATGTGACCACGCGTCAGGCTGTGCAATTTCACTGGCTCACGGTAGAATCGCTCGCTGACATTTTTGAGCGGTTCGCATCAGCCGGACTTTCCTCTTTTGAGTCATGTGGAGACTGCCCGCGGCAAATCATGGGGAACCCACTGGCAGGAATTGATCCGTATGAAGTGCTGGATACGCGCCCCATCGTAGCGGAGTTAGAAAAATTTTTCTTGCTCAATCGGGACTTCTCCAATCTGCCACGCAAGTACAAAATATCGGTTTCTGCCAACATCCATAACGCCGCGCATGCGCAAATCAACGACCTGGCATTCACTCCGGCCAAAAAAGTCATAGCTGGCGAGGAAGTGATCGGCTTTCATGTATGGGTGGGTGGCGGCTTGTCAGCGAAGCCATTCTTGGCGAAGCAACTGGATGTTTTCGTGCGACCAGAGAATGTCGTCAAAGTAGCCGCAGGAGTTACGACTTTATACCGTGATTTCGGTTACCGTCAAAAACGTACACATGCACGTCTAAAGTTCTTGGTCGCTGACTGGGGACCGGAAAAGTTCAAGGAGCAATTACTGGAGCTGGTTGGCGAATTAGAGCCAGGTGGTATCGATTTAACCGCGGGGTGGAATGGTGGATATTTTTATGGCATTCACGAGCAACGTCAAGCAGGACTGTACTACGCGGGCTTGTCTGTTCCCGTTGGGCGGATGAATGCAAGGGAACTAAATGAACTTGCCCGTTTGGCGGACGAATATGGCGATGGGACGATTGGCACCTGTAACACGCAAAATGTCCTGATTCGCAACATTCCTGAAGCAAAAGTAGCAGCTTTCCGCAATGAGTCGTTGATTGTGAATCGTTTCAAATTGCAGCCCAATACGTTTGTCGGGTATGCCGTATCGTGTACAGGTACGGAATATTGCAATCTGGCTATCGTGGAGACCAAGGAGCGGATGCGTTCGCTGGCTCAATATTTGGATGATACGGTCGTTCTCGAAACGCCGCTGCGCATTCACATGATCGGTTGCCCGAATTCTTGCGGACAGCGCCAAATTGCGGATATCGGCCTGCAAGGTGCATTGGTCAAGACAGCGGACGGAATGGTAGAGGCGTTTGACATCTTCGTAGGCGGGACACTGGAGGAACCGCAATTCAACCGCAAGCTCAATGCACGGATTGCTGTGGACAGACTCGGGCCGTTCCTTGCCCAATTGATCACGCTGTACAAGGTGGATCGTCAGGAAGACGAACCGTACTGGCGCTACGTAGAGCGGGTAGGACTTTCCCATATCCAAGCACAGGTTGACTCCATTCTGCAACCAGCGTAATGCTAGGGCGGGTAGCGTTAGATTAGGGGGGAATGTCATGGGAGAGGAACAAGCAGAGAGCTACCTTTACAAGCTGGAAGCCGTGCTAGAGGAAGGGCGGTTACTGACGATTGTTGTGATCGCCCAAACGGATGAGCGAGCTTTCTCTTCAGCCGAGAACAATCTCTTGCGACATACCATAGCGCCACCTCGCATCAAAGAGCTGAGCTTGGTAGAGAAGAAGCCGCTCGGACGCCAAGGAGTCGGGTACGTAGTGGAAACCTCTACGTTTGCCTGATACAGCCAAGGCTCTTCCTGTGAAGGAACAAAGCAGCAAGGAGGACGGATTCGCAATGAACACAGGTAGAGTCGTTTTTGTCGGAGCAGGGCCGGGTGACCCCAAGCTGCTGACAATTCGCGGCATGGAGTCGCTTCGTCTTGCGGATGTGATTGTGTACGATCGCCTGGCAAGCCCGCAGCTTCTCTCGTACGCAAAAAAGGGCGCCAGCCTCATCTATTGCGGGAAAGAGGCCGATCATCATACATTGCCGCAGGAAGAGATCAACCTCCTTCTCATTCGGGAAGCCCAAAAAGGGAAGTATGTCGTTCGACTGAAAGGCGGGGACCCGAGCATGTTCGGGCGGGTAGGAGAAGAAGCGCAGATGTGCCGTGACCATTCTATTCCGTTTGAGATCGTCCCGGGGATTACTTCCGGGATGGCGGCTCCGCTCTATGCGGGTATTCCGCTGACGCATCGTGACTACAACTCTTCCGTCGCTTTTGTCACCGGTCACTTGTGTGAAAAAAATGCGGGAAAGGAGCCGGACTGGGCAGCCCTCGCCTCGATGGAAACGTTGGTCATCTACATGGGTGTGAAAAATCTGCCTCGGATCAGGGAGCGCCTTCTTGCGCATGGAAAAGACGCCGATACACCCGTTGCTCTCGTGCGCTGGGGGACGGTGCGTGAGCAGGAGACGCTGATCGGCCAGCTTGGGACGATAGATAAGGAAGTCGAGCAGGCTCGTTTTGCCGCACCCGCTATCATTATCGTAGGGGAGGTCGTCCGTCTGCGGGAATCGCTGAACTGGTACGAATCCCGCCCCTTGTTCGGTAAACGAGTAGCTGTTGCAAGAAGAGCAAGCGATGAAGGAAATAGCGAGCTCTTGATTGCCTTGGAACAGTTGGGAGCCGAAGTCATGCCGATTTCTTTGATCGAACGCTGCACGTTTGACATCCCATTGACAGAGCTTGCCACTTATCGTTGGCTCGTCTTCCAGAATGCGCAGCAGGTATCCTTTTTTACTTCTGCCCTGCGACAACAGCGCTACGATGTACGGCGCTTAACGAGCAAGCTGGCTGTTTGTGGACAACGGGCATATGCGGCTTTCGAGAAACAGGGGATATATCCGGACTTGGTGCTCGATGAAAACACGTCACTGCTGGCATTCCCTGACCTGCTTGCCTTGGAAAAAGAAGAGCAGGTGCTTTACGCAGGGGAAGGGAAGCCGCAAAAAATCAGGTTGGACGATGGCAAGGCGATTCAAGTGATCCAAGCGGGCACGTTCGAATGGGATGGGAAGAACCCCAATGAAAAGATGGCAGGATGCTCATTTGACTGGCTAGCCACGGATGATGTCCATACGCTGTCAGCGCTGGCCCAATTCGCTGGCGATGCCTGGTCAAAGACACCAATCGTATGTGTCGGAAAGGAAACAGCGGATGCAGCCAGAGAAATGGGCTGGCAATTCGTGAGCAGCCAAGAAGATAACGCGATCAATATAAACGAGCTGAAGGAGTCGTACGCTAAATGATCAAGGAGGGGGCACATGAGCCAGCTAAATTATGCGTCAGCGACAGAGGAACAACTCGCTTCTATCAATAATCGTCTCGAAAAGGGCGACACCATAGAAGTAATCAAATGGGCCTACACCACGTTTTCGGATGATTTGATTTATTCGTGTAGCTTTGGAGCGGAGGCCATGGTGCTGCTCGATATGATCAGCGATGTGAAAAAGGATGCCAAGGTCACCTTTTTGGATACCAATCTCCACTTTTCCGAGACATACAGCTTGATTGACCAGGTGAGAGCAAGGTATCCGGCGCTGCGTATAACAGTCAAGCAGCCGGACATCACGCTGGCACAGCAGGCAGACCTCCATGGCGAAGAATTGTGGAGCAGGCAGCCGGATATGTGCTGCCATATCCGCAAGGTACTGCCGATGGAAAGTGTGCTGACTGGAGCGGTTGCATGGATGTCAGGGCTGCGCAGAGAGCAGTCTGCAACGAGAGCGAATGTCGCGTTTATCAATCGCGATGAAAAATTCCAGTCGTTGAAAATTTGCCCGCTCATTCATTGGAAGTCGGAAGAAGTGTGGCAGTACATCCGAGCATTTGAATTGCCGTACAACCCCCTTCACGACCAGAGCTATCCGAGCATCGGCTGTGCTCCTTGTACGCGTCCTGTAAAAGAGGGCGAGGATTCAAGAGCAGGGCGCTGGGCGCAAGCAGGGAAAACGGAATGTGGTCTTCATCTCGCAAGGTAAGGAGAAAGAGAAGAACAAATCAAGGATAGGAGGGGCTTTTGTATGAGTGGGAAACCTCACGGGGGAGAGTTGGTAAACCGTTTTGATCCACAGGCAGACCTGTCAGTGACTACGCATGAGGTGGAGATAGATGCATTTGCACTCGCAGATCTGGAGTTAATCGGGATTGGAGGCTACAGTCCGCTTGAAGGGTTTTTGAATCGGGCGGATTATATTTCTGTCGTTGAGCAGCTGCGGCTGGCAAATGGTACCGTTTGGAGCATTCCAATAACACTTCCGGTCTCGACCACTGTCGCAGGAGCGTTGCAGATCGGAGACATGGTGCGGTTGAGTCATCAGGGGGGGGTCTACGGCATTCTTGCAATTACCGATATTTATTCACCTGACAAGGAGCGAGAAGCTCGGCTCGTCTATGGCACCGACGATACGAATCATCCCGGGGTGAAAAAGCTGCTGGAGCGTCCCGCTGTTTATTTGGCTGGCCCAATTACGTTGGTAAAGCGCACCGAAAAAGGGCATTTTGCCAGCTATCACTTCGATCCGGCACAAACGAGAGAAAGATTTGCCGAGAAGGGCTGGAAAACGATTGTCGGCTTTCAGACACGCAACCCAGTCCACCGCGCGCATGAATACATCCAAAAGTCAGCTCTCGAAATCGTCGACGGTCTGTTTTTAAATCCTCTTGTGGGCGAAACGAAGGCAGATGACATTCCTGCTGATGTGCGGATGAACAGCTACCAGGTATTGCTGGAAAAATACTATCCGGCTACACGGGTAGAGTTGGCTGTGTTCCCGGCTGCCATGCGCTATGCAGGACCGCGGGAAGCGATTTTTCATGCATTGGTGAGGAAGAATTATGGCTGCACTCATTTTATTGTAGGCCGGGACCACGCTGGCGTTGGCAACTATTACGGGACTTACGATGCCCAGCATATTTTCCGCCAGTTCCAGCCAGAGGAGCTAGGAATTACACCATTATTTTTCGAGAACAGCTTTTATTGCAAGACCTGCGGAAACATGGCGTCTACCAAAACGTGCCCGCATGATAGCGAGGATCATGTCGCGCTGTCTGGAACCAAGGTGAGGGAAATGCTGTCGCGTGGCGAGGCTCCGCCACCTGAATTTAGCCGTCCTGAGGTTGCGCGGGTATTGATCGAGGGGCTGCGCCCGGTGTCCGTCTAATCCGCTGAAAAAATCGGTTGTGCGAGAGGGGAGAGACGATGAGTAGAGAGGGTACCGCGAATATCGTATGGCATCCGACGACGGTAACGAAACAAGACCGACAGAAGCGTGCGGGCCACAAAAGCTGTGTCTTATGGTTTACGGGGCTGTCTGGTGCTGGCAAATCAACGTTGGCGAATGCAGTCGAGCATGAGCTCCATCAAAGAGGGGTAGCCAGTTACGTACTGGATGGTGACAATATACGTCACGGCTTAAACCGGGGATTGGGGTTTGGGGCAGAGGATAGACGGGAAAATATTCGCCGAATTGGCGAGGTTGCGAAGCTGTTCGTAGAGGCAGGCGTGATTACCTTGACGGCATTTATCTCTCCTTATCGGGAAGACCGGGAGCTTGCGCGTAATCTGGTAGAAGCTGGGGAATTCATCGAGGTATATGTAAAATGTTCGTTGGATGAGTGTGAGCGCCGGGATGTGAAGGGATTGTATCAAAAAGCGAGAAGTGGGGAGATTGGTCAGTTTACGGGGATATCAGCGCCGTATGAAGAGCCTGTTCAAGCGGAGTTAGTCATTGAGAGCGACAAGCAGACCATTGAAGAAGCTGTCCAGATTGTCCTTACATACCTGGAAAAGCACAAGATTCTCTAGTTTTATGGATAGGTAAAAAAGCACGACGCGAGAGGCGCCGTGCTTTCTTCGTGAGGAAAAATATTACTTCGTAGTGGTCGCTGCTTCTTCAACTTCCAGATCCTCAGACAATTCTTCCATCCATTTTTGTTGATCAACCATGTTTTCAGCGATTGGACGAACAAAGCCTTTGTCGCTAAAGCTGTTGATTGCTTTTTCATCTTTCACCAGCTGTTCTACAGTCAGACCAGCATCTTTTGCTGGCGCACTGAACTTGGTTGCTTTTCCGAAGTTGTATGCATATTGATCAGCAGCCAGACCGATTGTTACAGCTTGCTTCATTTCAGGAGCTTGGAAAGTTACGCTCAAATCGCTTGTTTGTTTCACAGGCATTTTGTTGCTGTCGATGTAGAAGTCGAGGTTCCAAGCGAGCTTGTGGAAGCCTTCTTTTTTCATTTCTTCTACGATTTTTTCAGGTGTGTATGCTTTACCTGTTTCATCCAACCATTTTTTCGCTTCAGCCATGCCTTCGTTTACCATCGCTTCCGCATTTGCGCGCTTCTCAGCTTCTGTGGTTTTCTTGCCCAGTTCCGGATACAGATCTTCTGTCATGGAAGTGGTCAGTACCATCATATCGATCGCGAAATCTTTTACTTCTTTGCTAGCTACTGCATCGTTAGCTGTGAAGAAGAACATTTTTACCAATTCTTTTGCGTCGATTTTTACAGTTACATGAGTTGCTTCTACTTTTTCACCGTTCGGCAATGTTACGGATTGTTTGCCATGGTTTTTCGCGTCAGCCAATGTATAGCCATATTTACTTACATACTTTTTCACAAAGTTGAAAGTAAGGTCGTTCATTTTGTCTTGGTATTCTTTCAGCTTCGCAGCGTTAGCAGCATCGGAGCCGCCAAGCTCAGCCATGAAAGGATTGGAAGCGTTCGAATCGATTACCAAGTACTTGCTGTCCAGTGGAGACTTCACGTAGACTTTATCCTCGTCAACGATGGTTTCAACGGATGCTTTTTTGTCACCTGTCCAGAGCTTGTTGTCGCGCAGGAGCTTGTCGTCTTTTACTTCCACTTCAAACTTCACAGTGTCCAGATCCAGCTGGGATCCTTTTACTGTTACGCCTGCTTTCAAAGCGGACAACAATGCTTGCTCTTCTTTGTCAACCGGTTCTCCGAATGCTTCAGGCAATTTCTCAACGTCTCCTGTCAGCTTCAAAGTGCCTTCAAAATCATAGTTAGGCTTGTCAATGGTCGCTACGATAGAATCACGCACCAGGGATGCCTCGCCTGCACAACCGGTCAGCAGTACTGTACCTGCTACCAGAAGGGCGCTACCTTTTTTCCACATGATGTGTTCCTCCCCTATGTATATTATTTTTTATTCCCCCTTTGTTCTACGCACAAATAGAGAAAAGGTTTCGCAAAAACGGAAAAAAATCACAATCCGGCTAATTCTGCCTCATTATTCATGGTAAAATGAAGGGGAGAAGATGGTTAGTGAAGAAAGGGCGTTGCAACATGTGGTCGTGGCTTCAAAAGCTGATGAACTTTTTTCAGGGAGAAAGAGAAGAAGAAATAGAGGAAGAAGGCCGTCCAGCAGGTACCGGTAACCCAACAGGTAATCCCGTTCCCCGTCAGCCTCAGCCTCAGGCGAGAACAAAAAGCATATACCCAAAAGAGCGGGTAGACAATCGAGATATAGAAGACAATGTGCGTCAAAGAAGAGAGCGTCAATTTCGTTTTCCGGTTGTCCCGGATGACTATTTGGAGAGGAAGCGCAATCAAAGCGTAAATTCTGCCGAATCGAATGAACGCAGTCGCCAACAGGCACCTCGTGAGCGATTCGAGCCGAAGCGTGAAACGATGCGGCCAGCCAATGATCGCGTGCCAGAAACAAAGACAGAGCCCGTTTTCGAGAAAAAGAAACCTGAGCTTGTCAAAAACAACAGCGAGATACAGCAGCGTCCCGTCCGTACGCCGCAAAAAGAAGTGGAAAAAGTGACGAGGACCGTTTTTTCTACAGAAGAAAAGCGTGCCTATCAGCCTTCTGAAATCGTTTCGCCTGTTTACGGGAAGATTACTCCGGCGACGCGCGAGGCGGAACATCGCATCCATACGACTGCGGGAATCATTTACCCACGTTTGGAACAAGAAGAGCATTTGCAGCAGATGAAGCAGTGGGAACAAGAGATAAGCGAGCGATATTTTCCAGAGGAGCAAGAGTCTGCATTTACTGAGCAAAATGAACCGCAGCATGCTTTTGTTGCGAATGATTCTGTACATAATGAAGGAGAAAATGCTGTTGCAAAGACTGCTGTGGCAGATGCTCTTGATTCAGAACAAGAAGTTGCTGCTTCCGTACAATTGGAAGAGACGGTAGTAGAAGAAATAAAAGCGACGGCGCTGCAAGATTCTGATTCTGACGAATTCGAGCCAAAAGTCGAAGAGACGGTGGCTGATGTGCATGAGGAAGAAGAGGTATCGGAGTCTATTGGGCAACCAGAACCTACAGTCTACTCTCAAACGATGGAAGAGCGGCAAGCACATGAAGAAACCGAGCATAGACTGGTTACTACACTCAGTGCGGTTGTGCAGGTGGAAAGCGAGCATGATGGCGTTAACGTGCAGGCTCCTTCTGTTGGTGAGGAGAATCAAGCAGTCGATACGGCCCTAGAGAGCGATGGCGTCGAAAAGCCTGCCTATGCACCTGCTATCAGTCGTTTGCTAGAGAGAGCAGAAGTAGATACTCTGGAGCTCAGTTCAGCAGGAGTGGGTTCGGTCTCCGAAGATACGTCAGAGCAAACAGAACCAACTGAGCCTGAATCCATTGTTCAACCAATTGTGGAGTCCGTTGTGGAACCGGTTGTAGTACCAGTTGCAACCTCTGTTGCAGAAACCGTTCCAGCCCCAGTCCCTGCTTCATCCACAGCACAGCCCGTGAACATGTCCCAGGCATCCAGGGCGGTGCAGCCTGCGTCAGCTCCGGTAAAAGACTCGTCCAATGAAGCTGACCAAGGAGCAGAGTCCACACAGCCGCCATACGCCTTGCCGGATTTGGGACTGCTGAATCCGAGCCCGCCGGTCAGCGATGATGACGATGAGCATACCCAAATTCAAAAGCTGTTATTGGAAGAGACGCTCGCGAATTTCAATGTCAGCGCTCAGGTCGTAGGGATTGTCAAAGGTCCATCCGTGACACGCTTTGAGTTGCAACCGGCTCCCGGGGTAAAGGTGAACAAGATTACGGGATTGATTGACGATATTAAGCTGAATTTGGCTGCCAAAGATATTCGCATCGAGGCACCGATTCCAGGACGCAATGCCATTGGGATCGAAGTCCCGAATATGTCCAGCCAACCTGTATTAATCGAGAAGATCATCAGTTCAGACAAGTTTCAGGAGCATTCATCTCCGCTGGCGGTCGCACTCGGTATGGACATCGGTGGAGAGCCGATTATTGCGGATATTAAAAAGATGCCGCACGGTTTGATTGCCGGCTCGACAGGCTCGGGTAAAAGTGTGTGCATCAACTCGATCATCGTCAGTCTGCTGTACAAAGCGACTCCTGAGCAGGTGCGATTGCTCTTGATCGATCCGAAAATGGTGGAGCTCGCGCCTTACAATCACTTGCCTCATCTGGTTACGCCTGTCGTGACAGAGGCCAAGCAGGCAACGGCATCTCTCAAGTGGGCCGTGGAAGAAATGGAGAAGCGCTATGCTCTTTTCGTAGATGCGGGTGTTCGCGATATTGATCGCTACAATCAGACGACAGATGATCAGCTGCCTTATATCGTGATCATCATCGATGAGCTGGCTGACCTGATGATGGTCTCGCCGCAGGATGTCGAGGATTGTATTATCCGGATCGCTCAGAAGGCACGTGCTTGCGGTATTCATTTGCTTTTGGCGACACAGCGCCCATCTGTGGATGTCATTACCGGAAACATCAAGGCAAATGTACCGACGCGTCTTGCTTTTGCCGTATTCTCCCAAGTTGACTCGCGTACGATTCTCGATCAATCTGGGGCAGAACGACTGTTGGGTAGAGGGGACATGCTGTTCCTTGAGAGCGGCACGACTCCGGTTCGTCTGCAAGGGAACTTCGTCTCGGATGACGAGATCGAGCGAATCACGCACATGATCAAAAAGCAAAGAAAGCCTGCGTACATTTTCAGCAAAGAGGATTTGGAGCAGCAGGTTGCATCGTTTGACAGTGGAGACGATCCGTTGTATCAGGAAGCGCTCGTGTTCGTGGCCGAGCAGGGTCAAGCTTCTGCATCAGGATTGCAACGTCGTTTCCGCGTCGGATATAACCGTGCTGCCCGTCTCATCGAAATGATGGAGGCAGATGGATACGTCGCAGGACAAAGCGGCGGTAAGGCTCGCGCTGTCCTTATTTCCAAGGAGGACGCACAAGCCGTAGTGGAGGGATCGACACTCCTGTAGAAAACGAGGGTCTTGCATGGAGCAAGGCCCTTTCTAAACGGACGAGTTGCCTAAATATTCAGTAAGGTAGTATGCTATAAAATAGATGTGAGATGGAAAGGATCGATGACGATGAATCCGCTGGCGAAAAAGTATCAGGAAATTGACGACAAACTTGTCTTGTTTAATGAAGAGTATTATTTGAGCGTGGAAAAAATCGACATTGCCGCAATGACGCTGGAAAAAAGAGAATGGCTCTTTAACCAGCTGTACGATTTCGACAGTCCGGACATGGAACTGGAGATCGATGTCTCCGAGGAAGAAAAGGGCGTATGGTACCTGCAATTGCTCGTACCGCATGTATTGACACTGCCTGAGGCTGCCAAAAGACGCATCGAAAATGGAACCAATCAACTCACCCGGCACTTGAGTGAACGGGCAGATGAGCTAGTGAGAACGCAATTGCTTGGAGAAGAAATTTATACCTACGTGAAACGGTACAATCCGGATTTAGAGCGTATTGCCTAATAATAAACATCCATCTATCCCACAACGAGGGGCAGATGGATGTTTTTCATTCCCCTTAGCTTTTGGCTGTTTTGGTCACAAGCCAGGTGCAGGCAGTTTTATTTGTCGTAGTTGCAATCCATTCGCATGGTTGATTGTTTACAGGAGTGATCAAGCGCAGAGTATCGCCTTTGAGACCACCGTATTTGACGGAGGCGCTGGGGGCTGTTGCGACATACACCACACGTTCGTTGATGGAAACAGTTGGGATATAGGAAGAGTTTTCGGATTTGTAGCCGCTAGTGAGGGAGACAGGAACAGGGAGGTTTTTCATGGAGAGGGTTATTTTATCCGAAGTCTTGTGATAAAACATTTTTCCGGTAACCTGGCTGAAGTCGCCACCATCCACGGTGACTACCAATGGGTACGTTCCAGTGCCGTAGAGCATGATCGCGTGGTCAGATCCGGAATAACGGTTGTTTATGAGATAGACGTTTCCGCAGCGGTTCAATGAAATGTTTTGGGTCAGTCGAGGGTCAAACGAACAACTTCTCACGGTAACATGCCGCTCGGCGAGCACATCCCATGGCTCCAAGCTCAAGGCGTAGCCGCCGATGGAAGTCGCTGTATCATTGGCCTCGAAGCTACAGCCATCAAATACAAGTCCTACATCCGAATAGTCCACGGTTAGACCAGTACCTACCGTCTTTGTACTTCCTTGCGAGGTCGTATGCAATACCCAGCGACAGTTGCTGAAGGTCATGTTTTTCATAAAGTTCACCCGATTTTTCTGATCAGGTGCCGTATAAAAAACCGAGGAGCTGATACAGCCTGTCATGCCAGTAAGACTGAAGCTGGCGAGCGAAACCAGATTACTACCTTGCACGACCATCGGGGAGGACAAATCTCCTTCCAAGTCGAGCTGTTGACGGCAAGAGATATTGCTCAGGTTTACGAACATGGGTGTGGCTCCGTCGTACCCTTGATTGAGCTCGACTTCAAAACGATCACAAGCTACATTCGTTGCATTTAGCCGCTCCAGGCCACCCGTCACCGTAATGTCTGAGCGTGTACGCTTGCGGTTGTCGCTATAAAAATCGGTAATTTGCACAGTGCGGACATAGCAGTTCGTTTCCCCGGCAAAGTAAAAATGGTCGGCGACTCCATCCGTACACCATACTTGTTGTAGCGCTACGTAATTGATATAGCTACTAGGACCTCCACCACGAATGTAGAAATCAGCGCTATGTTCGTAATCGTAAGGATCGGGTGGCAGCGGATTTGCTCTTGCATTGGAATCAATCTTCAGGTTGGAGACCACAAAAGAATCAGCATCACCACCCGAGGACGTGATCGAGAAAAGCCAGCGCCAATCTGCGCCAGATGAATTGGCTTTCCTTTTTAACACGGAAAACGGACCGATTCCCTGCATCACTAGGCTTTTTCCTGCTCCTAGGATGACCTCCAGTCTGTTTGGCTCAATGATATAGGTGCCAGCAGGAAAAAATAATGGGATTTGCAGGTTCAGAGCAGCAGTCAATGCAGCCTGGATTGCTTGGGTATCGTCGGTCACTCCATCCCCCTTCGCTCCGTGTGTTTTTACATCAATCCACATAAAAGCATTCTCCTCCAGTAATTGGTAGACAAGATTGTCTTCATTTCATTTCATTCAACTATTTCTCAAATGTTGACAACCATTTAATAAAAAGGGCATGGACTACACAAAAATGTGTTCCATAAACTTTGGGCAGCCACTGGCATATTTGTCCTAGAACCTCCGTATGAATAAGCAAAGAGGTGGATAGTATGTCGATTTTGGTGACTGGTGCAGCTGGATTTATCGGTTTTCATGTAGCACGACGGCTTTTGGAACAAGGACAGACGGTCTGGGGGGTAGATAATTGCAATGAGTATTACGACCCGGTCTTGAAGAGCAACCGACTGGAAATCCTCCAAGCGTATCCATCCTTTCGTTTTGTCAAAGCGGATATTGCAGATCAGAGCAAAATGGACGAGTTGTTCCGAGAGATGGAGCCGGAAATTGTCATTCACTTGGCCGCTCAAGCGGGCGTCAGGTACAGTCTGGAAAATCCTCACGCCTATACGACTTCCAATATCACCGGGTTTCTGCACATTTTGGAAGGATGCCGTCAGTCGAGGGTCAAGCAGTTGCTCTACGCATCTTCAAGCTCCGTCTACGGAGGGAACACAAAGCTACCATTTGCGGAGTACGATCCCGTAGATGAGCCGGTCAGCTTGTACGCAGCAACGAAAAAAGCCAATGAACTGATGGCCTATACCTATAGTCATTTATACGGCTTGCCTGCGACGGGACTTCGCTTCTTTACGGTATATGGGCCTTGGGGCCGACCCGATATGGCGCTTTATACGTTTACCAAGGCGATTTTGTCGGGAGAGCCTGTCCGCATTTTCAATTACGGCAACATGACGAGGGACTTTACGTATGTGGACGATATCGTCGAAGGGATGCTGCGACTGATGAATCGAATCCCGCAGAGGGAGGGGGATAAGGCGCCGCATGAGGTGTTCAACATCGGGAATCACCAGCCGATCGATTTACTTTCGTTTCTCTCAATATTGGAAGAGAAGCTGGGGAAAAAGGCTGTTCGCGACTATTTGCCCATCCAGCCGGGGGATGTTCCTGCTACCTATGCGTCAGTAGAAGCTCTGTATGAGGCGACAGGCTTTCGCCCAAAAACACCAGTCGACGTGGGGATATCTCGATTTGTAGACTGGTACGTCAGCTATTATGGTGTCGCTCATGCGTAAAAAAGTGGGAGTCGTAGGTCTTGGATATGTAGGACTGCCTGTCGCGATTGCTTTTGGCCAAGTGCTTCCAGTGGTTGGTTTTGACATAGACGAAAGACGCATACGCAGTCTGGAGAGTGGAATGGACGAAACGGGAGAGATGTCGACAGATGAGCTGAAGCGAGCCAACATCATGTATACAGATGACCCTGCAAGTCTCGCTGCGTGCGATTTTATCATCATAACGGTGCCCACTCCTGTCGATTCTGCGAAACGGCCCGATATGCGGGCACTCATTCTCGCGTCTGAAAGCGTTGGGCAACACCTGAGTTCAGGGACTATCGTCGTCTATGAATCGACAGTATACCCAGGGGCAACAGAAGAGATTTGTATTCCTGTATTGGAACAAGCGTCTGGAAAGCTGGCGGGGATTGATTTTTATGTCGGCTACTCACCTGAACGAATCAATCCGGGGGATCGGGAGCGGAGATTGTCCCAGATCGTCAAGGTCGTTTCTGGGCAAGATCGCCAGACGTGTGAAACGATTGCCGAGATGTATGGGCTGATTGTAGAGGCAGGTATTCACAAAGCGCCCTCGATTCAGGTGGCTGAGGCAGCCAAGGTGATTGAGAACACGCAACGCGACATCAATATCGCCTTGATCAATGAGCTCTCGATTATTTTTGACCGCTTGGGCATCTCAACGGCAGATGTGCTCGAAGCCGCTCGAACAAAATGGAATTTCCTCCCGTTCTCTCCGGGACTCGTCGGTGGTCATTGTATTGGCGTCGATCCGTACTATTTGACATACAAGGCGGAGAGTGTTGGTTATCATCCGCAGGTCATACTCGCTGGACGACGGATCAATGACGGGATGGGCAAGTTCGTCGCGACCTCACTCGTGAAACAAATGATCTGGCAAAATATTGCGATTCAAGGCTCGCGGATCACGATTATGGGCATCACCTTTAAAGAAAACGTGTCGGACATTCGCAATAGTCGGGTCATCGACATTGTCCAGGAACTGAAGGAGTTCGGAGTAGAGGTCCAAGTGACAGATGAATTGGCTTGTCCAGAGCGGACGAGAGAGGAATACGGCATTCAATTGCGAGAGTGGGAAGACCTGCAGCCTGCCCACGGAATCGTATTGGCCGTACCTCATGAGCGATATCTGCACCTGGGATGGGAGGAGCTTGCCGGACTCTTGAATCAGGGGCAAGGTGTCATCGCAGACGTGAAAAGCGTGCTCAATCGCGAAACATGCCCGGCAGAAATTAGCCTATGGCGTTTATGATGACCATTATTTGAATAACGATCACCTGGAGCGGATGAATATGAGCTACCGGAAGAGAAGATTCTGGTTAAGCTTATCGGACGCAGGAATTATCAGCTTGGCTGTTTGGATGGCCTGCCTGGTTCGATTTGATTTTTCTTTCACGGAGATAAGCGAATATCAACCTATGTATTTGATGATTGGCCACGTACTGTTCGTCGTGACAGGCATGCACTTTGCTCAACTCTATCGACCTGTTTTCCGCTATGTCAGTGTTCGCGAGCTGGTCTCGATCATTTTTGCCACGAGCTTTTCCGTTTTGGCGCTCTACCTGGTACTCAAAATGACGTACCTGCTTGGTTGGTCTATCCGATTTCCCACCTCACTCTTTCTGATGACGCTAGCCTTTGTTTTGCTCGGCATCACAGGCTCCCGGTTTGTCTGGAAGTGGTGGAATGAAGAGCGGGAGAAAAGGACGCAGGATCGCAGGCGCACATTAATTATTGGGGCAGGCAACGCAGGTGTGCTCGTAGCCAGAGAGATGAAAACCTCGCCTTTGTCGGAGCTGCGTCCAGTGGCCTTTATCGATGATGAGCCCAGCAAACAAAATCTGCGCGTGTATGGCCTGCCCGTTGTAGGGAAGCGGGCTGATATCGCCCGTGTCGTGCAACGACTTTCCATTTCAGACATCGTGATTGCCATGCCATCCGCTTCCCGGCAGACGATTAAGGAGATTTTCGACATTTGCAAAACGACGAAAGCGAGCGTCAAAATTTTGCCGCACGTAGCAGACATCATTAGTGGAAAAATCACGATGAACATGATTCGGGATGTAGCGTTGGAGGATTTATTGGGAAGGGAGCCTGTTCAAGTCAATCTGGAGGAGATTACGGGATACTTGCGACAGCAAGTCGTACTTGTGACAGGAGCAGGCGGCTCTATTGGGTCGGAACTTTGCAGACAGATAGCTAGATTTGGACCAAGGAAACTTCTTCTCTTGGGGAATGAAGAGAACGGGATTTTTGAAATGAGCCTGGAGCTCTCGCGTTTGTTTCCTGAGCAGGAGACAGTCAGCTTGATTGCAGATATTCGTGACAGACAAAGAATTGCTTCGATTATGCATGAATATCGTCCCGCCGTTGTTTTTCATGCGGCAGCCCACAAGCATGTGCCGTTAATGGAGAACAATCCGTGTGAGGCATTAAAGAACAACATTCTGGGTACGAAAAACGTAGCGGAATGCGCACTGGAAACCAGCGTCTCTCATTTCATCCTGATCTCGACGGACAAGGCAGTGAATCCAACGAGTGTGATGGGTGCCACGAAAAGGATCGCCGAGCTTTTGATCCAGGGGTATAACCATTTCGGACTTACCCGGTTCGCGGCTGTTCGTTTTGGAAATGTCCTGGGGAGCAGGGGGAGTGTCGTTCCCGTTTTTCTCAATCAAATCCGGGCAGGCGGACCGATTACCATTACACATCCAGATATGGAGAGATTTTTCATGACCATTCCTGAGGCTGCCCAGCTCGTCATCCAGGCGGGAGCACTCGCTCAGGGAGGGGAGATCTTCATTCTGGATATGGGGAAACCGGTCAAAATTGTCGATATGGCCCTCGACCTGATTCGCTTGGCAGGCTTGGAGCCGGGGAAGGATATTCCGGTTGTATTCACAGGAATTCGTTCGGGTGAGAAGCTGTACGAAGAAATTTTGACCGCGGAAGAAGGCTTGTCGTCTACTTGCCATAATCGCATCTTCATAGGCAAGCCGCTCGATTTTTCCTGGAATGAGCTCTTGGCAGGGATCGCCCGGTTGGAGCAAATTGCAGACAAGGGAGCGACGATGGAGGACAAACAATCCATTATCGAGATTTTGCAAGGGATCGTTCCAGGCTATCAATCCACTTCTTACGTGAAGGAAGAGTCTACGCCAGTCCCTTATCCAGTGGCAATCGGATGAGCGTCTGCAAATGGAAGGAAAAGATCGCCACGATCAAGTGGAAGCGGCTGCTGGCATGGGGAGGATTGATTTGTCTCATCAGCTTGAGTGGGTATGGTGTGTACGTCTATCTGTCGTTAAAAGAAACGGCCAGCAAAATGTACCTCCCTATCCGCACGCAGAAATCTGTGGAGATACCTGTAGCGACTGAACCAGCATCTGTGAGACAAACACCGGCTTTAAATTCCCAAGGAGCAACAACACCATCTGCGGCTGAAGTGGAGAACTCCGCTATCTTGCCCAAAGAACCGATCACCTTGCTGCTTCTAGGCGTTGATGAGAGAGAGAACGACAAGGGACGCTCAGATGTCATCCTCGTACTCTCCGTCAACCCGAAAACGAAATCTGCGCTGCTCATCAGCATACCGCGTGATACGCGAACCGCTATCGCTCACAAAGGTACTCAGGATAAGATCAATCATGCCTATGCATTCGGCGGTGTACAGCAGGCAGTAGACACCGTCGAGCAGTTTCTCCAATTTCCCATTGATTACGTGGTGACCGCGAATATGGAAGGATTCGCAGGTGTGATCGATGCGCTGGGCGGAGTGGAAGTCAACAACAAGCTTGCCTTTACTTATGCCGATTACACCTTTCCGGTAGGTCCCATCCAGTTAGACGGGAAGCAAGCCTTGGTCTACGCTCGCATGCGCTACGAAGATCCGAGAGGCGACCTCGGGCGCAACGAAAGACAGCAGGAAATCATCAAGGCATTGCTGGATAAAGGGGTAACCCTTGCATCGCCTACCCGATTGAATGATGTCCTTACGACGATGGGGAAATACGTGAAAACGAACATGACCTTTGATGTGATGAAACAGCTTGCCCTAAGCTACAGCACGGCAGTTACCTCCGTTGAGACGATTCGTTTGGAAGGAAAGGGTCAAATGATCAATGGAATCTACTACTATATCGTCAGCCCGCAAGAGCGTGAGAGATTGACCGAGAGTCTTTCAACTTTTCAAAAACAAATCGAACCTCCCGTACAACTGCCGGAAGAAGGAAGTGACAGCATGGCGGGGCAAAGGGGGAAGCAGGATGAATGAGGAGCTTAATTTTCGTGAAATACTCCTGATGTTGTTGAAGCGATGGAAGCTGATCCTTTTGATTACTTCTTTGTGCACCATCGGAACAGCGCTCGTGAGCTTCTATTTGCTGACACCGATTTATCAGGCTAAGACGGAAATATTAGTCAATCGCTCGCTGGATTCAACCGTAGAGAGCGTGCTATCCGTCGCAGAAATTGATTCCAATCTGAAATTGATTGAGACCTACCGCGTCATTATTGAAAGTCCACGGGTGATGGAACGCGTGCTCGAAGTGATCGGGGCCGGCGCTACGATGGAGGATCTGCTTCTTCAAACGAAAGTGGAGCCAGTCAAGGACTCGCAGGTCATTTCCATTACGGTAGAAGACCCGGATCAGGGCAGAGCTGTGCTCATCGCCAATACCATCGCGAAGACCTTTCAGGAAGAAGTCGTCAAAATGCTTAGCATGAACAACGTGCATATTTTGGCGGAAGCCCGAAACAATCCGGCGGCCATTCCCGTGAGCCCAAAACCGATCCTCAATTCGGTGATCGCTTTTGTCCTCGGGTTGGCAACATCTATGGTCGTCGTCTTCTTGCTTGTGCAGATGGATACTCGACTTCAATCGGAAAAAGAAGTGGAGGAGTTTTTAGGTTTACCTGTACTGGCAACGATTGCGGTGATTGACAAAAAAACACGGAAGGCATTTCGCCAGCCCAAGGTGGAGGAAGTGAGGAATGAGTATGAGAAGGCAGAAGCCTGATGATCGTTATCAAAAGCTGATCGCCCATTGGGAGCCGCTGTCTCCGCTGGTAGAGGGCTACCGTACTCTTCGCTTGAACATTCAGTTTTCGATGGGCGACAAGCTGATGCAAACGATTTTAGTCACCAGTCCGGGGGCTTCTGAGGGAAAAACGATCACCGCTGCCAACCTGTCCTTGATGATGGCAAAGGATCACAAGAAAACGGTGCTGCTTGATTTTGACTTGCGCAATCCCCGGGTGCATTTCACCTTTGATATGCCGAATCTGTACGGGATCAGTTCTTACTTTTCGGATATGTGCCAGATTCCCGATATCATCCAACCGTCTGGGGTATCAGAGTTGTCGATCATTACAGCAGGGCCGATCCCGCATAATCCAGCGGAAATGCTCGGGACGCCACGGCTCTTGGAATTGATGGCGTACCTGCGCCACAACTACGATTTCGTGATTGTCGACAGTCCGCCACTAATCGTAAGCGACGCAATGGTGCTGGCGAGGGAAATGGACGGCTGTGTCATGGTTGTGGATGCAAGCAAGACGAAGCGGGATTCTGCTGTCAAGGCGGTAGAGCAGTTAAAAGCAGCAGGCGCCAACCTGCTCGGTGTTGTTCTCAACAACAAAAAGGTAGGAAAGAGAGAAGGCTACTACGGAAACGGGTACAACGCATAGCAGAAAGCGGGGCGTTTGTAGGCATGCATGCCCTCAAAATAGCTTGGCAACGACAATGGAGCCGTCTCAATAAAGATCGCGACGTTCACGAAGTGATTCGCGGCTCGGCCTTCACGTTTTTGTTTCGGCTCCTTGGCTTCGTACTACTCTATCTCTTGCAGTTCTACATTGCCAGAGAGTATGGAGCCGAGAGCCTGGGCATCTATTCGCTGACGATCACCCTGATGAACATCGGAATGGTGCTGGCCGTTTTGGGGACGGATACAGCCATCATCCGCTTTCTCTCGGAGTTTCGCGCGAAAGGCTCACTTTATCAGATTTCCGAAGTCTTCAACAAAGTAGTGCTGTGGGCTACGCTGATTTCGATTGTGCTTGGGGTACTTTTGCATCTGTTCTCAGAGCAGGTGTCCGCCTACGTGTTTGCAGGGGAGCTGCCAGCAGAGGCACTAAGAGTCGTCGCGTGGATGCTTCCGTTTGTGTCGCTCGCCAGGCTGTATGCATCTGCATTTCGGGCACTGCATCGGGTTGTCATCTCGATCACTGTCGATATCGTCGGTATGCGTTTTCTGCACTTGGCGTTTCTCTTCATCGCCATTCCTTTTTTCGAACCCAGTACGATGCTCTTGATTCAACTGCTCGCAGGTGCTGTTATCTTGAATGCGGTGTATGGGATGGGGCAGTGGTATGCGACGAGCCGAGGATTTCGTAGCGGTGTACAGCCGACTGCGGGAGAGCCCGGTGTTAGGTTGAGGGAAATTATTGCAGTCGCACTCCCGATGTATCTCAGTGCGTCGATGGAATTGATTATGACGTGGACAGATATGATCATGCTGGGGATTTTTACGGACGCCAAAACCGTCGGAGTATACAGTGTGGTCATTCGTCTGGCAATGGTGACGGGCTTTGCGTTGATTTCCATCAATACGATCCTCTCTCCGAAGTTTTCTGAGCTGTACGCACGTAATGATATGGACGGCTTGAAAAAGATGATTGCGTTTGCCAATCGGCTCATTTTCTTCACCTCTGCTCCTCTCAATCTGCTAGTGGCGCTATTCGCCGTTCCGTTGCTCACTTTTTTTGGCGAAGAGTTTGCCAGTGAGAGCCTCGTCCTAGTGATTTTGTGCATGGGGCAGTTTGTCAATTTTTGCACAGGGAGTGTTATCCCCTTATTGACGATGACCGGGCATCAGAAAACGGCCCGCAATATTCTTGTCTGTTCAGCTGCACTAAACATAATCGGAAACGCTTGCCTCATTCCGCTGTATGGAATTATCGGGGCCGCCATTGCTACATCAATCAGCCTGATCTGTCGAGATCTTTGTGCTTCGTATTGGGCATCCAAATATTTTGGATTTCGCACGTGGTATATCCCGTTTTTGTCCGAAAAATATTCCGTCTCGCTCCAGGAGACGAGGTCATGAAGAAGGTGGCTTACCGTGAAGGATGAGCTGTATCCGTCTATGTTTTGGGATAGTGAAGAGACACGCCATTGCCGTCTGCAGGTGCAGAAGCCGTGGAGCAGGGAGGAATTTTGGTCGTACTACTTCACTCGTCGCATCTCCATCTACGTGAGCTTATTGCTGACCCGAAAAACACGCATTTCCCCCAACGCGATTACAATGGGGGGGATTGTTGCCGGGCTCCTAAGCGCTGCAGCATTTATGTATGGAACGGCGGCATCCTTTCTGCTCGGCTGCTTCTTCTGTCAGGTGTGCTACTTGGCGGATTGCGTCGACGGGGAAGTGGCCCGCATGCGCAACCAGAAGAGCAAGGGAGGAGAATGGCTGGACATCGGGCTCAACTATGCACTCTACCTGGTGTCATTCGGTGTGATATACGGCATCATCAATCATCACGCGATGTTGGGGCCGTGGCTGCTCTATTTGATTTTGCTGACGATTTTTGCAGAGATTTTGGCGACGAATGGCTCCGATCTCGTCTTTAGTCAAGGGAAAATCTCTCACGAAACAGTCTCTATGAGAAAGCGCAGCAAATGGATCGATGCTTTTGTCTTCCTTTTTCTTACCCAAACGGGCTATCAGTTGGGCGTGCTCGTTACCGCGTTCCTGTGGGCAATCAGCGGTCAGATGCTATTTTTGCTCCTATGGACCTTCTACCACCTGTTCGTCGGACTGGCCAGATCGATGTACAAGCTGAAGCTGAACATCAAATACGTCATGCCATCTCTGAAAGAAGGAGGGGAGTCGGATGAAGGCATTGCTCATGGCAGCAGGTCTCGGGTCACGAATCAACGAGCAAATTGACGGTATTCCCAAGTGTACAGTGGACATCGGAAACCAGGCGCTCATTGAAAATACGATAACAAAGCTAAGGCGCCACGGAATTGAAGAGATCGCGATGGTGGTGGGCTATCGAGCCAACGTGATTACCCAGTTGCTCGGAGATGAACCGATTCGTTTTTATCACAACCCTTTTTATGATCGGACGAATAGTATGGTGTCCCTCTGGTTCGCCCGCGAGTTTTTGCAAGGAAGTGACTGCTTGCTGTTGAACGCCGACGTTTTCTTTGAGTCGAAGGTACTGGAGGTAGTGTTGCAAGAGACCGCATGTCCTGTCATGTTTGCTGATCCAGTGCGTCGCTATGAGGGGGATTATAAATTTGGCTATGAAAACGGACGCTTGCTCCGCCATGGAAAGGAGCTCTCACTGGAAGAGACAACTGGCGAATACGTTGGAATTGCCAAGCTTCAAGAGAGCTTTCTGCCAATATTTTTGCGGCGATTACAAAGGTTGATTCAGGAGAAGCAGTATGATTTGTGGTGGGAAAATGTCCTCTATTCTTTTTTGGGGGAAAGGAATGTGTATGTCGCACAAATACCATCGGGATTGTTTTGGGCAGAGGTTGATACGTGGGAGGATTATCGGCGAATCCTGCAATTCACCAACCATCTGGCGCACAGGTAAATGATGATCAAGGAAAAGCTCTCACCGGACAAGATCCTTCTTTTTCTATATGTGGTACTTAAGCCCTTCTACTTCTTCCCAAGTGGCAATCCGCAAATCGCCGATTTTATTATGCTGATCTTGATCGCCTACAGCTTCTTGTTTCGCTTGGGGCGGGTCAACCGCAGACTCGGATTTTTTCTCTTCCTTACCCTTCTGTTTTTGTACGACATTATGATGGTGAACGGCATATGGGCGATTGCACTCGGCGGGGAAATGGATGTATTCAGCTCGACCAAGTGGTATTTGTACAACGGAGCCGTGATGCTTGCCCTGGTTATTTTGTTCAGGCGCAACCCGCAAGAGTACGTCAAATGGGTCTTCCTGGCTACGTCCACTTCCTTGCTCGTTCAGACATTCATTCTCGTGTCAGGACTGTCACCGGATAGTGACGAGTTCAGGCAGTCCTTGTTCTTCAACAATCCGAACCAGCTCGGCTATTTTGGGCTTCTGTGCATGGGGATATGCCTGCTGTGTGCCCGCTTCGTATCTGTGAAGACCATTCCTCTCTTTGTTGCGATCGGCACGGCGTTTAGCATCATTGCAGCGTCCCTGTCAAAAGCAGCGATCATTAGTGCCGTAGGGATGTACCTCGTTTTTTTGCTCCTCTCGATCAAAGAACGCACGGGCTTGTTTTGGATGAATCTGCTTTGTGTGCTCGTCTCGTCCTTCACTGTCTTCTTCATCTATTTGTACACCAACGAAAACGTGCTGAGCGATGCTTCTATTTACACACAAATCGAAGAACGAATGGTCACACTCGGCGAAGATTCGGATGACAATTGGGCAGCGCGGGGCTATGACCGGATTGCCAACCATCCGGAGTACATTTTGTTCGGAGCAGGGGAAGGGATGTACGAGCGATTTAACAGCAGCATTTCGTTGGAACTCCATTCTACCTTAGCCAACCTGTTCTTTTCCTACGGCGTAATGGGCACGGTGTTGTTCATTCTCGTGATTTATGGGGCGGTTCGTGGGCATCGATTGGTTGCTTGGTATCCGCTTGTTTTCCAAATTTTGTACGGACTCACTCATAATGGAATTCGCGAAACGTTTTTCTGGATCATACTCGCGCTGTATTTTGTGACAGCCGAAATCAATACGCGTCAGATCAAAAATGGCGGTGATCTGCTTGAAAAAAATCTTACAAGTATGCGCAATTGACCGCTCTGTAGAAAGCTTGCTGTTTCCCCTGATTGAAAAGCTGATGGGTGAAGGCTTCGAGGTGCATACCGCGTGTTCGGATACAGGGCGCTTTGATGTGCTAACAGCAAAGGGATTGACGCTCAGAAGTATCCCCATTAAGCGAAAGATCGACCCGATTTCCAATCTGGTCACGATTGGGGCATTGTATCGGTTAATGAAAAGGGAGAAGTATGATGTCGTGCATGTTCATACACCGATCGCTGCTGTTCTCGGGCGTGTGGCAGCAAGGCTGGCAGGAGTGCCGCATGTCATTTACACAGCACATGGCTACTTCTTTCATGAGGGCATGAGCAAAAGAACGTATCGGATGTATTACACGCTGGAAAAATGGTTTGCCCGGCATATGACTGACTATCTTTTGCTTCAAAGTCGGGAGGATTACGAGTTGAGCGTGAAGGATGGCTTCTCCTCTCAGGCGGAGCGGATTCTGCATATTGGCAACGGTGTTGATCTCACAGAACGCTTTCACCCGCGACACGTTACGAGAGAAAAGGTCCAGTCCATCAAGTCCTCACTGGGGCTTCGGGATGATCATGTGGTGATCACCTATGTAGGACGTATGGTCTCGGAGAAAGGAATTTTTGAGCTGTTGGAGGCCTTTCGCAAGCTGGCGGGCGAATTTCCACGTCTGCGCCTCTTGTTGGTGGGGGACGTGTCTTCCAGTGAACGCGATCAGCGGGGGCAAAACTTCGTGGAGCTTTGTCGACAGCATCCGCAAATCATTTTGGCTGGATTCCGCACAGACATCCCGGAGTTGATGGCCACCAGTGATATTTTTGTCCTTCCTTCTCATCGCGAAGGGCTGCCTCGATCCATCATTGAGGCAATGGCGATGGCAAAACCGATCGTCGCCACGAATATCCGTGGATGTCGGGAAGAAGTCAGGGACGGGGTCAACGGATTTTTAGTAGAACCAAAACAGATATGTCCCTTGTATACAGCTTTAAAAAAGCTCGTAGTGGATTCGAGACTCAGAGAAGCATTCGGGCAGAACAGCCGCAGTATCGCGCTTGAGCACTTTGATGAGCGAACGGTCCTCGCGAAGCAGGCGGCGTTATTTGCCCAACTCACTGGTCAGCTGAGAGAAGAAAGAGAGCAGGAGAAAGGAGGCAGCGGAGAAGATTGGACAAGACGGGAGCATTCGTCATTTCCCTAGACTTTGAACTCTACTGGGGCGTCCGAGACAAGAGAACCATTCAGTCCTATGAGCAAAATTTGCTAGGCGTTCGTCAAGTGATCCCCGCACTTTTGGAGCTGTTTGCCAAGTATGAAATGCACGTCACCTGGGCGACTGTCGGTTTTTTGTTTTGCGAGTCGCGCAAGGAGTTGGCAAGTGTCGTCCCATGGCATCTCCCGGCGTATGCCGATGAAAAGCTGTCACCCTATCCCTATATGGACACAGATGCGATCGGAGAGCATGAGCAGGTCGACCCGTATCATTTTGCTCCTTCCTTAATCAAGCTGATATCCTCTTACCCGCATCAATTCATCGGAAGTCACACCCTTTCCCACTACTATTGTCTGGAGCCGGGACAGACTCCCGAAGCTTTTGCTGCTGACCTTGATTCTTTTCATCGAGTGACTCGCAAAAAAGGATACTCCCCTACCAGCATCGTTTTTCCGCGAAATCAAGTACAGCCTGCCTATTTATCTTTGTGCAAGAAAAAGGGGTTTCGTTCCTATCGCGGCAACGAGCAGTCTTGGATGTATCACACAAAAGGGGCTGCCGAAGAGACCTTGTTCAAAAGAGCCATGCGACTGATGGATGCGTATGTGAATCTCTCCGGTCATAACAATTATGTTTCATTGCAGCGTAGTCCAGAGGGAATGGTCGATGTTCCATCCAGCCGGTTTTTGCGTCCTTATCATCCTCGACTACAGAGGTTGGAAAAATGGCGCATGAAAAGAATCAAACGCGACCTGACTCATACGGCAGAGCACAATCGCTTGTACCATCTATGGTGGCATCCGGAAAACTTCGGGAACCACATGGAAGAGAATCTGTCCTTTTTGGAGGAAATCCTCCAGCATTACTCCATGTTACGCGAGAGGTACGGCATGCAGAGCCTCAGTATGGAGGAAGCGGCAGCGAAGTGGAATCAACAGGAGGTGCGGCATGAAGTCCTTGTTTGATCGTGGGATATCCTTCCTGATGCTCGTCATGCTGTCCCCGCTGATTTTGCTGGTGAGTCTGCTCATCCGTTGGAAGCTGGGGTCTCCGGTTTTGTTTGTACAAGAGAGACCAGGTTTGCATGGAAAACCTTTTTTTATCTACAAATTTCGCACGATGACCAATGAGCGTGATGAGAGTGGAGTGCTTCTCTCTGACGAGCAGCGGCTGGGTTCATTCGGAACGCTTTTGCGCAAGTATAGCTTGGATGAATTGCCACAACTATGGAATGTGCTTCGCGGTGAAATGAGCCTCGTAGGGCCGAGACCGCTACTGATGGAGTACTTGCCGTTGTACACGCCGCGGCAGTTAAAACGACACGACGTAAAGCCGGGGATTACAGGCTGGGCGCAGGTCAATGGAAGAAATGCGATTGACTGGGAGCAAAAGTTCGAGCTGGACGTCTGGTATGTAGAAAATGGCAGCTTTTTACTGGATATGCGGATTATCGGTCTGACGATCAAGCGTGTTTTTCAATCGACAGGCATAAATCAACTGGGCAGCGTCACGGTAGAAGACTTCAGAGGGAGTGAAAACACAGAGCGCGCTGGGAGGGAAGCATGTGAGCCTGATCGTACTGTCGGAACAGGATGATTGGACCGAATATTTGCGACGGTTTTTCAAATTAGACGTGTCCTACACGAAAGAATTTGTGCAGCTATACGCCAAAATGGAGCAGGGCACGCCAGAAGCTGTTTTTTTCAAGAGTGGGGAGAACGAGGTTTTCTACCCGTATTTGGTCAGACGTCTGGATGGGTGGATTCCCGGCTATGCGGATTTGGTTTCGATTGGATACGGAGGGCCATTTGTCGTGGGAGGACAGACGGCTGCCCGATTGTTCCAGGAGCAATTCCACGTCTACTGTCGCTACAAAAACTATCTGACAGAAACGGTCCGCTTTCATCCGTTGCTGGGAAATGCGGAGCTGTTTGCAGATCAAATGCGACTGGATTTGGTGAGGATGGTAACGGCTGTCGATTTGCGCCCCACACTTTCCTACATTCGTGCTCACTATACGCAAAACGTCGGACGAAATATCAGGAAGGCCGCGGCAAACGACGTCCGGGTTACATTGGGCGGAACCGATTGGCTTCCTTCTTTTATCCAGCTGCATCGGGAGACGATGGACCGTAATCAAGCCGCGGCGATCTATTACTATGCACCTGAATTTTTTGGGGGACTCATGAAAAAAACAGAGCTGTGCAAGCCGCGGCTTCTGCTTGCCATGCATGAGGATCGGCCGGTGGCGGGAGTACTTTTGCTCAGTGGAAATCAATTCGCCCAT
Organism: Brevibacillus sp. MER 51; assembly: GCF_023714195.1. Taxonomy (NCBI): domain Bacteria; kingdom Bacillati; phylum Bacillota; class Bacilli; order Caryophanales; family Paenibacillaceae; genus Brevibacillus; species Brevibacillus sp. MER 51. The sequence continues at coordinate 328,733 of NZ_JAMAUS010000004.1, forward strand.
TATCAGCTAGGGGCATCCCATACGGAAGACATGGCGCTTGGCGTCAACCACCTCCTCTTCGACGCCATGATCCAGCAGGCAAAGCAAGATGGAGCACAGCTGCTTCTCCTTGGAGGAGGAAATCTGGATGGGGATGGCTTGTTCCGTTTCAAGTCCTCGTTTGCAAACGGCAATCATTTTCCGTACTGGATGGGCAAAAAAGTTCACGATGAGGAAGTGTATCTGGCTTTGTGCCAAAAACTACAGGTCGATCAGGCTGGCGAGCAAGATTTCTTTCCTGCCTATCGCAATGGAGGGACATCCAAATGAGTGCGCAGCAGCGAATCTTTTTATCACCGCCACATATGGGAGAGGATGAGCGGGACTTGGTGGCAGACGTCTTTGCCTCCAATTGGATCGCACCATTGGGGGAACACGTCGATGCTTTTGAGCGGGAGATTGCCCAGTATGTCGGCGTAAAAGCTGCGCTGGCTGTATCCTCTGGAACGGCTGCTATCCATCTCGGGCTTAGGCTAGCCGGTGTGGTTCCGGGTGATACGGTGTTTTGCTCCAGTCTCACCTTCGTCGCCAGTGCCAATCCGATTCTGTATCAGGGAGCGACTCCTGTATTTATTGATTCCGAGGAAGGGTCCTGGAATATGTCTCCGCAGGCATTAGAGCGAGCCTTGCAGGAGGCGGGAGCAGCGGACAAGTTGCCCAAGGCGGTCGTCATCGTCAATTTATATGGGCAGAGCGCAGATATGGGGCCGTTGATGGCGCTTTGTGAGCAGTATGGGGTGCGCGTGGTGGAAGATGCAGCAGAATCGTTAGGAGCTGTATACAAAGGGAAAATGAGCGGGGCCTTTGGTCATGTTGGGACTTTTTCATTTAATGGCAATAAAATCATGACGACTTCAGGTGGTGGAATGCTCGTCTCCGATGACGTTGAGGCGATTGAAAAGGCGCGCTTCTGGTCGACGCAGGCGAAGGAGCCAGTGAGGCATTACCAGCATGAAGAGATGGGCTACAACTATCGGTTGAGCAACGTACTGGCGGCAATTGGTCGGGGGCAGCTGCGCGTCTTGGAGGAGCGAATCGAGGCAAGGCGAGGGATTTATAAGCGTTATGAACAAGCCCTCGGACAATTGCCTGGCATTTCGTTCATGCCCGAGCCGGCGACAGGGCGATCCACCCGCTGGCTAACGGTGATGAGACTGAATCCAGCTGACACGACACTCTCTGCTGCACAATTGATCGATGCACTGGGTAGAGAAAATATCGAAGCCCGTCCCGTGTGGAAGCCGATGCATCTACAACCGTTGTTCGCACAATGCCAATACTATCCGCACCAACCTGATGAGAGTATATCAGATCGGCTATTTGCCGAAGGTGTTTGCTTGCCGTCGGGTTCCAGCTTGACTGCTGAACAACAGGAGCGGGTCATCGGTCTGATCATGAGCTGCCTCCTGAACCAGGAACGGGGGGTGCGCCATGTATAGTTATGAGCAGTTGGAAAAATGGCGTAGCCTCTGCTCGTCTTCTTATTACGTGCTGGACACCGTGAAGCTCTCCGAGAACTATCGTCGTTTCCAACGGGCTTTTACCCGGCGGTATGAGCATGTAGTCGTCGCGTATTCGTATAAGACCAATTACTTGCCGTTTTTATGCCAAAAGCTGCATCAGCTAGGGGCGCATGCTGAAGTCGTCTCTCGACTGGAATACGAATTGGCACGGAAACTCGGCGTCGACCCTGCGTCCATCATTTTCAACGGCCCGCTCAAAACGGAAGAGGACATTCATTTTGCCTTGGAGCAGGGGAGCCTGATCAATCTGGATTCTTTTTCGGAAATCCCGTGGGTGGTGGCCTACGCCAAGCAGTATCCCGAGCAGACGTTTCGGATCGGGCTGCGGATCAATGTGGATTTGGCCAGGGGTGGCGTGAGTCCTCTGCAAAATGGGTACGAGGTCAGCCGATTTGGTTTTTGCGTCGAAAACGGCAATTTGGAAAAAGCCCTGAGTCAATTGGCTGTCGCCCCGAATGTGCATGTAGTCGGGTTGCATGGACACTTTTCCACCAATCGCAGTGTCGGTGTGTATCGCCAAATTGCGCGCCATTTATGCCGTTTGGGAAAACAGCATTTGGGCGAGCGGCTTGCTTTTATCGATATGGGAGGCGGATTTTTTGGCGAGCTCCCGACTTCATTCGGGATGACGGCTGCACCAACCTTTGAGGAGTACGCCGAAGCGATTACGTCGGCCATGAAGGAGGAACTGGCAGAGCTGGATCACGCTCCGCTGCTGATTCTGGAGCCGGGTATTTCACTTGTGGCAGATGCCGTTCATTTCGTTTGCCAGGTCATCGATGTAAAAGAAAACAGAGGAGAGCGATTTGTTCTCGTGGATGGCAGCATTCACAATGTCAAGCCGACGATGCACGCGCACCCTTTGCCAGCCCGACATGTGTGTAACCGCAAGCCACTTCCCGAAGCGAGCTATCATGTCGTCGGGTATACGTGCATGGAAAAAGATTATTTGCTTCAAAGCTATACGGGACCTTTGCCTGACAGCGGGGATTATTTTGTCTTCGGACACGTAGGGGCGTATACGCTCGTCTTTAATCCACCTTTTATTCGGGAGAGGCCACCGGTTCTCGCTATCGATGGAAAAGATGCAGTCATTGTCAGGGGAAAAGAGACTCTCCAACAATTCATACCCGAATCGGTTTATCGTTTTCACGTTGACAAGCAGGGGGTCGTGAACTGAATGAACGTACTTGTGACCAGTGTAGGCAGACGAGTCAAGCTGCTCCACTATTTTGTACGCGAATGGGGTGACACTGGCAAAATCATAGCGGCAGACTGCGATACGACAGCCCCGGCTCTGTACGCTGCCCATTATCATGAGCAGGTGCCGCGTATCGACGATCCTGGTTATCTCGATGTCCTGCTGAACATTTGCCAACGCTACGAGATCAAGGCAATCCTCTCTTTAATAGACCCGGAGCTGACACTGTTGGCTGCGCATGCTGAACGTTTCTACATGCAGGGCATCGAGGTGATCGTGTCCGATCGGGATGTAATCCAGATGTGCTTGGATAAGATGGCTACGTATGATTTTTTGTCCACGCATCAGATTCCCGCCATTCCCACCTTTACAAAAGTGGATGAGGTACAAGCAGCTCTTACAGCAGGGCAGATTATGTATCCATTGATTGTCAAGCCGCGGTATGGAAGTGCCAGTTTAGGCATCACACGTGTGGAGAATGATCAAGAATGGTCCATGCTCACGGAAAACACGGAGGATGTCGTCATTCAACCGTTCTTGCAGGCAGAGGAGTACGGAGTGGACGGCTATGTGGATCTGATCTCGGGGGAGCTGGTGACACTTTTCACCCGCAAAAAGCTGCGCATGCGGGCAGGGGAGACGGATCGCTCACTCGCGGTAAAAGATCCGCGTCTGCTATCACTAGCGAAGGAACTGATTCGTGTCCTGGAGCCGCGAGGGCCCATTGACATCGATTGTTTTTTGGTCGGAGATCAGTACGTTGTGTCGGAGATCAATCCCCGCTTTGGAGGAGGGTATCCCCATGCTCACGAAAGCGGAGTGAACAGCGTCCGTGCGCTTCTCCAAAACATAAAGGGTCTGGTCAATGTACCAAAAGTAGGGGAGTACAAGGAAGGAAGCATCATGATGAAATACGATGAGGTCATGCTTCTGGAGTGAAGGGAAAAAATCCCTCAGAAGCGGGAAAGGGCAGGGAAGCGAAAAACAAGACCAATATTGCGTACCTGCCCCATATTGTACAGTGGCTGTATTGCTGAAATGTGCTACAATTGTAGCTGAGCGTCCACGTGATGCCTACTTAATCAAAGTGCAGGAGTGTTACAGACCATGATCATCCAGTTCATTCGTTATCGGTAATGTGAGGTACAGCTCAACAGAATCCCGCATTTTTTGAAAATGCTTGGGGTTTATTTGACTGTGCCTTTTTTCATTCACCGAAATACGAATGAATGGGGTGCTTTTTTTGATGTCTACAGCTATCTCCCAGCATGTGGGGATTTTTCGTTGTCCAATTTGCCAGGCAGCTATGCGCAATGTACCTGCCACCAGCTTGGTATGCAACAATCATCATTGCTTTGATTTATCCAAGCACGGCTATGTTCACTTGGCTACGCGAACCTACAAAACAAAGTATGACAAGCAATTGTTTGCAGCGAGAAGGGCGATCATGGAGCAAGGCTTCTTTGATCCATTGTATGACGTATTGAGCGAAGTCATCCTGCAGAGGACAGACGCTGAGGAAAGCCAGATGTACGTGCTGGATGCAGGATGCGGCGAAGGCTATCATCTGACGCAGGTTCGGCAGAAAGTGATGCAAACAAGCAAAGTCCCATTTGTCGGAGTGGGTGTCGATCTCGCCAAAGAGGGGGTTATGCTCGCGGCGAAGAGCGATCCAGAAGTAGTTTGGTGCGTTGGCGATTTGACGAAGGCGCCGTTTGTCGACAGACAGTTTTCATGCATTTTGAATCTATTATCTCCATCCAATTCGGATGAGTTTCATAGACTCCTCGCTGATGATGGACGGATGATCAAAGTCATTCCGGAGGCCAACTATTTGCGAGAGCTACGAGAAGCCTTGTATCAAGAGACTCCCAAAACACAATATAAGAATACTCGTACGATCGAGCACTTCAAAACCAGCTTCCAGCTAATTGGTAAGGAACGGGTTCAGTATCAGTTCCGACTGGAGGAAGAGCGTCTTGTGTCCCTGCTTCAGATGACTCCGTTGGCGTGGGGAGCGACACCTGAGCAATTGGAGCGAGTGTCTGACTTGGCAGGAGTGGATATGACGATAGACTTACTTGTATTGATTGGCAGGAAATAAAGCAGCGACTGTCCTGAGCGGGAAAAATCCGTTGGGACAGTCGCTTTCCTATTTGTAGATGGTCGTTGTTGACAGCGTTCTTTATTTTTTTGAAAATAAGCATGAATACTCAGAAAAGTTTCGGAGGGATAGTATGGGGGCTGATCAGGATAAGGCTTCCTTTTTGCGCGTAAAACCTTTCCTTGCGGATATCCAAAAGCATTGCTTGTCCCTCACGAAAAACGAGTGGGATGCGCAGGATCTTTTCCAGGAAACATTGACGAAGGTGTATCGTTCCTTGCAGAAGACTCCAGACAGAGAACTAACCAAGGCATTTTTGAAGCAAATTGCTACGAATGCTTGGATCGATCATTGCAGGAAAGTAAAGGCGAATGAGCATCCCGCCTTGTTTGATGAAGCGATCTATCTGCATCAGTCCAGTGTATCTGATGCGTTTGTGCAGAGAGAGATGTTCGAGCAACTGGCGGATCGACTAAATGCCAGGCAGATGGTGCTGATTCTCATGATGGACATTTTTTCGTTTACGGCGCAGGAAACAGCCACATTGCTCCATACGACCGTAGGGGCAGTGAAGGAAGGAGTGAAGAGGGCACGCCAGCGCTTGTTCGTGTTGGCAGAGCAATCCAGACAGGGAGAAAGCCCATCCCACAAAAAGAAATTCGCCAAAGCTGGACGTCATGATTCGTCCGGTTTTGTATCAAAAGAAGGGTTCGAGCAATTTTTGTCTGCCTTTCGTGCAGGGGATGCCTACGCAATTTGTCAAACGTACCTGCGCCTCGCAAAACTGGGCGTGAGCGTGGAAAAGGTTTCGGTAGCAGGCGATCGCCTTTTCTTTGCGGTTCGTGACCCGGATGGACATTTGCTGCATTTTTTTCAGAAATGGTAGAAGTACCCGTTTCTTTTTGTTCTTTTCTTTCGTTCATGAGGGTGAAAATACATATTTGAAAAAAAGGAGCGAACACAAATGAGTACTCATGTGCGTAATTTTGCGGTTGTACAGCTGCCAGTCAAAAACTTGGAGGTATCCATAAAGTGGTATCGCGATGTGCTCGGTATTCCGTTCACGTTTGAATATTCACCTGGAGACAATGAGGCTTGGTTGAACGTAGGCGGAGTAGGTCTCGGACTCATTCGTTGCCCGGAGGTTCCGCGATTGGACTTTACCGATATGGCCGGACAAGCCCAGCCGATCATCTCCTTGCAGGTAGACCAAATCCATGAGGTTTATGAGGAGTTGAAAAGCAAAGGAATCGAAGTAAGTGAAATGACGTATAAGCGAGGCGGAGGCTACAGCTTTCGATTTCGTGATCCAGATGGGCATTTGAACCACCTATGGGGTGGCTGGCCTTCTGCTGAGGATGAAGAGAGAAACGCATAGAAAATGGTAGCTCTTAAGCGTTTTGATTCCCCCGTTAACAACCGTACTTTTTGAAGGATGCCACTCCCAGAACAACTAGGCTTGCTTCTGGGGTGGCATCTAAACCATCTTCCCTTCTACCGCACAGTACTAGTACGTCCTTACTACTTCAAGTTCTGAAAGTCCACCGTTTTTTGGCTCATCAGGTAGGAAACAATCTCCTCCTCATTGGGTACTTCGTCCGTAAACGTGACTTTGAAACAAACGTCATTTTCTCTCCAGAAATAGGAGATGAGAGTTGGATCCTCTGGTTTGCTCGCCTCTCCAAAACGCTTGTATTTCGCCGTTTTGAACACTTCATTTCCAGCGATTTTCAGCATGTTTACCTTAACTATGTGCTTATCATCCATACCGAGGTGAAATGCTACATTTCCATCCTTTTTCATATCTTCGTATATTTTTGTGTCTTTGATTTGATCAAATGAGATTCTATTTTCTCCGCTCAATCTTTCGTTTTTCTCAGCAACATCGTAGTAAATCCCAAGGTACGTAGTCTTATAATCTTCCTCATTTGCCGGCATGCTGAAATTTACTTTTGAGCTTATATCTGCTGCTGTACCTTTGAACTGTCCCGGCAGCTCCAAAGGAAATTTAGGAGTAAACCCTATAGCTTTTGAGCCGTGCTGTACATCTTCCGTATCATATAAGCCCATGACGTAACTGGAATTGCCTACATAACGTTCTTTCATCGCTTGATCCGGATATTTCACATTCGAGATCATTTTCGCAATGTCTTCTTGAGGATCGCTAGCGAAACTACTAATGTTATACTGTATTCCGTTATCTTGCCATAGATAGTAAACGTAGTTAATGTTGTTTTCTTCACCGGAGGGTTCGCTATTAAAAGTCACTTTCATTACATCTATCCCTTGGACATTTAAATTTTGCTTCTCTATTTTTTGTTCCCCATATCCCTTTTTTTGTTCATCTACGATTATTTTGTAAGCCGCCTCCAATTCTTTTAGTCCGCTCCTTGCAGAAAAACGCACATATTTGGATGATGGACCTCTTTTTCTAAATTCAATCTGAACGTGCGTTTCTTTATTGGTACGCAACTTTTTCTGATCGATATACATCCCGCTAAACTCATAGTCCATAGCAAGCACATCAGGAACTTTAAAATCAAAACCAGTTGTCTGTATTCCTTTTGACAATCGGTCGTATGTTCGCTCATCCGAGTCAAATAAAAATCTAGCCTCTTGCCCTGCATTAGCTTTATCGGAGGCGACTGGCTTGGCCGTGCTCTCCACCTTCACCGCGGCATTCGTAAGGGTCACCGAACTCATCAAAGCTACACACAAAACGGTAGCAACCGAAAGCTTGTAAGATCCTGCTTTAAAGCTTTTTATCATCTGAATTCTCCTTATCATTTGATTCTTGTTATTTGCTTCGTTAAAGTGAAGCAAGTGAAGCTGCTGGCGGTTGGCAGAAAAACGCTGCAAAAATTGAATAATCGTCATCCCGTAGGGCACAGACTCATCTTCACCCAGAACGTTCAACACATAGGCGTCACACGCAAGCTCCCGGTCGGCTTTCATCTGTTTTACACACAACCAAACAAAAGGGTTCATCCAGTGAATGGCCAGAGCAAGTAGACTCAGCAGATTCCACGCGATGTCTTTTCTTTTGTAGTGGGCAAGCTCGTGGGAGAAGACGTGGGTAAGCGCAGAGGCGTTCGATTCCTTGCATATCTCTTCGGGACAGTAAATCCATGGATGGATCACCCCGGAGATATGCGGACTTTTTCTATAGCTTCCTGAATAGATAGGGATTGGTTTGGTGATGCCAAATCTTTTTCGGCAATCATCTAGGATGGAAATGACTTGCGGGTCGGTTTCGATCTTGAGGCTGCTCATTCTGCTTCTGGTTCGCAACATGTAGGCACACATAAATCCAAGCAGTGAAAAACATCCCACAAGCCAAACGATGGCTGCTATTTTTACGCCAAGGATGTGATTGTTCTCGACAGGGTCTGGATCGATTTTGATTTGGTGGGATAGGGAGGGATCCAGAAGTTTTTGATTTTCTGGCTGGTTTGTCTTATTATTTTGAGGTGAGTTTGTTTGTTTGCTGTTTTGCTCTATCTCTTTTTGTGACGCGTCATTCGCAACAGGGGAGTGAGGGGAAACAGCATTTTTTATGCTGTCTACGCCTACTTGCCAGATATTGAAGATGCTTACCGGACTGTTAGGGAGAAAAGGGAACAGAAGCCGTATTAACACAATCAGCCAAAGTGCGTGGTGAAGTCGAGCACTTATTCGGTGATGAAAGATTTTCTTGATGGCTATCACCATCAAAGCGACGAGGCTAGCTCCAATGGTGGCATCAAAAACCCATAAAAAAATATCGCATAGCATATCCATGCTTTCTACCTCTTTACAGTGAGTTCTGCTGCTTTGTCATTCTTCACATCTGTCATCGCCTCTTCTGTCCTTGTCTTTCTGCTTTTCATTCAGAATCTTTTGGAGATGCTCGATATCCTTCTGGGACAACTTGACGTCTTCTAAAAAATTGGTCATCATCATGTCTGCCGCCCCGCTAAAGACTCTTTTCAAAAACGACTGGCTCTCTGCCTTGATGCATTCTTTTTCGGAAATCAATGGAAAGTACTTATAACTTCTTCCTGCTTTTTCAAAACCGATCACCTTTTTCTTCAAAAGTCTGTTGATAAAGGTACGAACGGTTTGATCGGTCCACTCGATTTCATCAGGCAAGAGGAGTGCGATATTCTCGGCGTTTATAGGGTTGTTCTTCCAAATAATCTTCATGATTTCCCACTCTGCTTCAGAAATTTTCGGGAGATTGTGCATGTACTCACCTCCTAATCCATCTTTTGATTTACAGATGTAAATATAATCTGTCGGGTTAATATTACAAACGTAAATAAAGCGTGTCAAGAAATATTTTCCATTCATAACCACAGGTTGTTATTTACATACGCATGGCTCAGCTGCGGTTCAATTCGGCCAGAAACGCAAGGGAATGTTCGCAACAATTGTGCTTGACATTATGCAGAACATATAGAATAACTACAAATATCTATCAATCAACAAATTACGTAAAGAGGAAACAGGTGATCACCAAATGAGAGCAAACCGGATGGAAGCGTTCAGCGATGGCGTACTGGCGATTATCATTACGATCATGGTGCTAGAATTCAAAGTACCGGAAGGCCAAGACTGGTATTCGTTAATTGAATTAGGACCAAAAGTGCTTAGCTACATCTTCAGTTTTGTTTATGTCGGCATCTACTGGAACAACCATCACCATCTGCTGCACATGATTCGAACAATGAACGGGCGGCTAATGTGGCTCAACTTGATATTGCTTTTCTGGCTATCCCTTATTCCCTTCACGACCGCCTGGATGGGGGAAAGTCATTTTGCTCCCGCCCCGATGGCATTGTACGGGATCGTTCTTCTGCTTGCAGCTACTTCTTACAGGTTTCTCCAGCTCGCAATTATTAGCCAGCATTCTGGCGATTCCGTATTCGTAAAGTCAATGGGCCGAGACTGGAAGGTGAAAGTATCTCCTTTTCTCTACTTGCTCGCAATATTGACCGCGTATGTGGGTCCATGGGTTTCCGGTTTCTTTTATGTACTCGTTGCTGTGATCTGGGTCGTGCCGGAAAAGCGAATCGAGCATATCTTGAGAAGCGAATAATTGTGCCTAAGCAAAGCCTCCAAACCGGAGGCTTTTTTTCAAAAATAGGTTCCCGCAAAGGATGGCCTTAAACCTTGTTAGTAACATTGCTTCACTTTTATCAGTAATCGCGTGCGGCGTCGAACCAGCGTTGAGCCATTTCCTCCGTAATAGGCTGGCCGATTTGGTGGTCAGACTGGCTTAGTTGCCAGACAGCTTCACCCAGGTCATCTCGTTCGATGGTTTCGATACCTTTGAGGGTGTTGAAACGCACTGTAAAGGCCGTAATGGCTGCCTCCGCATCAGCAAGGCTGCGGGCTTGCGCCAAGGTCGCTTGTGCAACGTCATAGGCTTCATTAGCCAGCTTGGCCAGACGTTTCGGCCAGGACGAAAATGGGCGGCCAAACTCGGTCGTCCACCACTCGGGCTTCCGTAATTGGCTCACGGAAGCGTGGCCAGTCCATGGGCGGGTGTTGGCTCGGGCTTTCATTTGCTGCCTCAGTCGCTTGCCTGTAATCTCTTCCACGTTAAAGGCGATAAATCTGTCAAGCAACGGCCACACATTTAATGGCGGCAGGTCACCTAGATCAGGCATGAAGCGGAGCTCCAAATTTGTTAACTGCGTCTGACGAGCTAACAGCTCCAAGTCGCAGAAATTGCCCCACAAGCTCAATGATGTAAGATTTTGAAATCTCTCTAAACACGTCAGCGAGACAGGCTGCGCCAGCGGTTCGTTTCGAAGTGTCAGGCTCGTGACCTGGTGCAGCTCGCCCAGATCGGGTAGCAAGACGGGGGCATGATTCTTGCGGCGGCTGGTTCGCGGCTTGAGTGTCAGGGAGTATGGCATGTCGCCATTGACAGAGAAGCGTGATAGATCTCCAGCCACACTCAGACGGAAATATTCAGAGACTTGGCGTTTCGGGAGTTTCAAATGCAAACAGCTTTCAAACTGGTCCAGTTCGATATGCAAGCTGTGCAATTTGGATTGGCTGGCGTCAACGACCATGTCTTTTGACAGGATCGGAACCCATGTCATTTCTTCAATGGGGCGTTCTTTGGCCCAGTTGAAGAAGCCCGCGTCGCTACCTGTGTAGTACAGAAACCGCGGCCAGGGAGAGCCAGCTGGTGTGGCAAAGGAATCGAATATGTTCCAATTGATGGGGGCATAGGGATCTACGTGCAAATCTGCCTTATTGCCCAATTGTGAGGGTCCAATGGAGAGACTGCCTACGCCAGGCTTGATAACAAGTGTATGGCTGTGAGGGCCAGTCAGGTCGATGGGATATCGACCATCTTCTCTTATAGAACCAGCAGGAGAACGAACTTGCTTATGATTTGTCATTTCCTTCATCCTTCCTTCTTAACTCCTGACTTCTGCGCTATGTATCAATACATCTCAATACCTTGGAGCTTAATAAAAATATAGCATAGAAAGCCAAGTTGATTTTGTAGTTGCTGTAGTGGAGAGAAGAATATTTCCAGTCTACGCTCCGGGCTACGTCCTGCTGGGAAGTGGGGACTGTCCGCTCCGCAGCGATTTGCGGGGAAATGCAAAAGTGGTAGCCGCTTCGTAGCGTGGGCACGTTGCATTTCTGTTGCCCGCAAATCACTGCGAAGCTGTCCAATGATTCTTAATCTTTAAAAGCCACTTGAAACTACATCCGCTCGCAAGGAAACAGGAGAAATAAGCGAAGAGCCTGGTGACCCAAGAAGCTGGAGCGTTTTCTTCTGTTTCCTCCAAACACAGCAGTCGGGATAAAAAGTCTCAAAAAAAGACTGAAAGTATCAAAATGATACAATTTAATCTCATTATGATACGATTCCCACCAAAACAATAAGCCACCCACGCCTCCCACCGTTGGCACGATCCTTGCTCTATCATTCTGGATGAAACCAACGGAGGAGGTACACATCAAATGGATAAACGTAATCTGCCACCAATCTACGTCGTAAAGAATAAGAGAAAAAATAGGGAGAGTTCTCGCGTTCCTACCTATTTGACCACAATAGAATCCCGTTTTGCCAAAGCTTTTCACCAATCTCTCGCAAACTACGAGCCAACTCCCCTTGTTACATTGCCTGCACTGGCACGTGAGCTGGGGGTAGGACAGGTACTTGTAAAAGATGAGTCCAAGCGATTTGGTCTCAATGCTTTTAAGGTCCTGGGAGCTTCTTACGCGATGGCGCGTTTTTTGTGCGAGAAGCTGGGGAAATCGACAGAAGACATGACTTTTGAAGCACTGTGCTCCCAAGAAGTGAAAGAGCGAATTGGAGAAGTCACCTTCGTCACTGCAACAGATGGCAATCACGGACGGGCCGTTGCATGGGCTGCGAAGGCGCTCGGACAACATGCCGTTGTTTATTTGCCCAAAGGCTCCACCCAGCAACGGGTAGATGCGATACGCGAGGCCGGCGCAGAAGCTCACGTGATCCATGGAAACTATGATGAAGCCGTGCGACTCTCAGAACAAATGGCCAAAGAACGTGGTTGGCAAGTGATTCAAGATACAGCATGGGAAGGCTACACGACTATTCCCATGTGGATTATGCAGGGCTATACGACGATGGCAGCAGAGGCTATGGAACAACTCTCAGCCCTTACTGACGCCAAACAGCCGACGCATCTCTTCTTGCAGGCAGGTGTCGGTTCCATGGCTGCCGCAGTCTTGGGACATTTCGTAGCGGCGCAAGTAAACAAAGACCTGACAACCGTGATTGTAGAGCCACATAGCGCCAATTGCATGGTCCTCTCAGCAGAAGAGAACGACGGACAACCACATACTGCTACGGGAGAGCTAGGAACCATCATGGCAGGTCTGGCATGTGGCGAGCCGAATCCGATGGCATGGGAGATCTTGCAGGAGCATGCGGACTTCTTCGTTAGCTGTGCCGATTATGTGGCTGCAAACGGCATGCGTATACTTGCGGCACCGATTGGAACCGACCCTTCTATCGTAAGCGGGGAAAGTGGAGCAGTCGGGGTAGGGCTACTCGCTGCCTTGATGAGCAAGCCAATGTATCATCAGCAGCGTGAGCAGCTCGGCTTAGATGAAAATTCCGTTGTTTTGTGCTTTAGTACGGAGGGTGACACGGATCGGGATATCTACAAACGCATCATCTGGGAGGGCGCATGCCGGGAAGAGGAGGGTCTGACAAAATGAACGTGACGATCAATCGAGAGGAACTGATTTCATTCGTACAGGATTTGATACGCATTGATTCGGTGAATCCATACCTGGACGAGGATGGCCCAGGCGAAAAAGCGATCGCCGCTTTTATTCGAGAGCGTTTGGAGGCAGCTGGACTGGAGGTTCACGTCACGCCTATTAGCGACACAGCGGTCAATGTCGTCGGGATCCTACGGGGAACGGGCGGCGGCAAATCCTTGATGCTAAATGGACATATGGATACGGTAAGCGCCAAGCGCATGGAAATTCCGCCGTTTGAGCCTACCCTTGTGGACAACAAAATTTTCGGCAGAGGCAGTCAGGACATGAAGGGCAGTCTAGGGGCCATGATTGCCGCAGTAGAGGCGATCGCACGAGCAAAGGTTCCATTGGCAGGAGATGTCATTTTGACTTTTGTCGCTGACGAGGAGTATAAAAGCATCGGCACGGAGGAGTTGGTAAAGGCGTACAAAGCAGATGCAGCGATATGCTGCGAGCCTTCCGATCTGGCGATTGGTGTCGTACACAGAGGTTTTGCCTGGGTCAAATGCGAGGTGCTGGGCAAGGCAGCTCACGGAAGCCGTCCATCAGAAGGGATTGATGCAATCGTTCGGGCGGGCAGAGTCCTGCAAGAGCTGGAGCGCCTCTCGGACAGGTTGGCTCAAGGTCCCGCTCATCCGATTCTCGGTGCGGCATCTGTCCATGCATCACTCATTCAAGGAGGAACGGAGCTGTCCACCTATCCAAACTATTGCCGGATCGACTGGGAGAGAAGGACGTTGCCGGGCGAGACAGAGGCAGACATTGCCAATGAAATAGAAGCATTACTCCAGAAGCTGCGCGCAGAAGATGAGACGTTCCGAGCAAGCGCCGAGCTGTCATTTTTGCGGGAGCCGTTTGAAGTCGGGTTAGATGAGCCTGTTTATATAGCCCTTCAGGGAGCGTGTAAGAGTGTGACGGGAAAAACACCCGAAGTGTGCGGATTCTCGGGTTGGACGGACGCAGCATTGTTGCAGGAAGCGGGAATCCCTACAGTTTTGTTTGGACCAGTGGGAGCTGGGCTGCATGCGGCAGTCGAATATGTAGAGGTGGATAGCTTGGTAGACATGAGTGCCATCTTGGTGGAGACAATTTGCGATTTTTGCCGGTAAAAATTGCATAGAGGGCTGGCTTCTCCTGTGATGCGTTATAATGGATGCAAGAGATTGACGGGAGGGGAAGCCAGATGCCCTTGCGAGATATTCAAGAAAGTGTGCAACAGATTGCTTCGGCTGTTGCATCGGTTCTGCGCGTAGAAGTAGAGATTGCGGACAGTCAGTTTTTGCGGATCGCAGGGACGGGGAAGAATGAGGCTGGCGTTTTGCGAACGATGGCAGGAGAGGATCATATCTACCGGGAGTCGTTGCTCGCCGGGCATCCTGTTGTGATCATGCATCCCGGGCAGGATGAGCGGTGCCGTCCTTGTATGCATTATGGAAATTGCAGGGAGACGGGAGAGATTTGTTGCCCGATTCAATTAGATAATGAAAATATAGGTGTGATCGGCTTGCTCGCTTTCGATGAGGAGCAGCGCGAGCGGTTGTTTGCAGATGTGGATGCGATATTGACCTATTTGCAAAAAATGGCTGAGCTGATCGCCATTAAGTTAAAAGAGCATTACTTGTACGTCGAGCAGCTGCATACGGTAGAAAAGCTGCGTGTCGTTATGGATGAAATGGACAAGGCTATGTTTCTCGTCGATCAAGACAATCGGATCATGCAAGCGAACCAGCGTGCCCGTCAATATTTGCAGCTCGATCACGACGACAGTCAGACGGCAGAATGGATAGATGCCATTCGCCGTGCAGATGCTGAGCAATCTGCGCCAAAGCAGGTCGTTTTGTCCATCGGGCAGGAAGACAAGACCTTTTTGTTTGCCATCAAGCCCATTCTACTGGCAGGAACGGTCAAAGAATGGGTGATTACGCTTGATGATGTACAGGAAGTCGTGCAAATCGCAAGGCAGGTGAGTGGATATTCGGAGCCCGACCCTTTTCGGATGATCGGTGGAAACAGTCCTGCCATTATGCAGGCAAAGGAAGTGGCAAGACGTGTGGCAGCAAGTGATTCGACTGTCCTGCTCCAAGGTGAAAGTGGAACCGGAAAGGAGCTCTTTGCCAAAGCCATTCATCAGGCAAGCCCGCGTCGTGACGAGCCGTTCCTTTCGATTAATTGCGCAGCAATCCCTGAGCATTTGATGGAAAGCGAATTGTTCGGTTACGAGGAAGGCTCGTTCACAGGAGCGCGAAAGGGTGGAAAACCGGGCTTGTTTGAGGTCGCGGGAAAAGGCACACTGTTCCTCGATGAAATCGGGGATATGCCCATGCCTCTGCAGAGCAAGCTGTTGCGCGTGTTGCAAGAAAAGGAACTGTACCGAATCGGAGGAAACGGCAAGCCTATACGCTTAAAGGCGAGGATCATTGCAGCGACCCATCTAAATTTGCAGGAGCGAGTAGACGCGGGGTTGTTTCGGTTGGACCTGTACTATCGTTTGCATGTAATTCCCATCCACTTGCCCTCGCTGCGAGAACGCAGAGAGGATATACTGCCTTTGGCGAACGATATCCTTTTGGCGCATGCGAATCGAGCGGGGAAGAAGCTGCTCGGCTTTTCCCAGGAAACGCAAAACGTCCTGTTTCATCACGGCTGGAGAGGAAATGTCCGAGAGCTGGAAAATGTAATCGAGTACGCGGTCAATATGGAAGCAAGCCCTTGGGTCCAGCCTGCGAGCTTGCCCATTCGAACGGGAATGCTGCGTGAATCTTCCCCACATTTCGTAAAAGAAAATCAGGGGTCATTCGACTGGCAAAAGCAAGGGCTTACGCTGAAAGAGCTGGAACGAGCAGCAATTGATACCGTGATGCAACAAATACGGGATAGGAACGGACGAAAAGAAGAAGCAGCTGCGCTATTAGGCATAAGCCGGGCAACGCTGTTTCGGAAACTG
Source organism: Brevibacillus sp. MER 51 (assembly GCF_023714195.1). Classification (NCBI taxonomy): domain Bacteria; kingdom Bacillati; phylum Bacillota; class Bacilli; order Caryophanales; family Paenibacillaceae; genus Brevibacillus; species Brevibacillus sp. MER 51. The sequence continues at coordinate 344,812 of NZ_JAMAUS010000004.1, forward strand.
CGCGAGTACGGTCTCACCTGATCTTTGCTTCCGGTCGATTTTTTGGGATTGGGCGGATAATGTGGTATGATGGTTTCGATACAGGAAGAGAGAATGGTATAAGGAAGGAGTGCCAAAAGAAAATGAAAGAAGTAATGGGATGGATTCGGTCGATAACTTTTGCTGTCGTTTTCGCTCTTGTCCTCGGAATCTTTGTATTTCAACCGTTCAAGGTTGATGGGCATTCCATGGACCCAACCTTACAAGACGAACAGCGCATATATGTGTCTAAACTATCACACACGTTTTCTTATTTGCCAGATTACGGCGACATTGTCGTGATCGACAGTAGGGTAGAGCGAGACCGTACATTGATGGACGATATCATGGGGCATCCCTTGGTGTCGCTGGTCACAGGCCAAGGCGATGATCACACGATGTATGTCAAACGTGTCATTGGAAGACCAGGCGACGTACTCGAGTTCAAAGACAACAAGGTGTATCGAAACGGTGAGGCATTGAACGAACCATATATCAAAGAAACGATGGAATATGTAGCAGACGGAAAGATCACGGTTCCAGCCGATCATATTTTTGTTATGGGAGATAACCGTAATCACAGTACAGATTCCCGCGATATTGGCTTTATTCCGCTGGATCATGTGATGGGAACCATGATCGAAAACCCTCTCAAGAAGTAAGGGACGTGAAGGAGAAAAGGTTGTCCATTTATGGGCAACCTTTGTTTCATAGTGAATGATGTCCCACTTTTCTGATCGCTCTAAAAAGGAGGACGGCTTATGCCCAGCATTTTGATAGCGGATCGGGACCAGAACGAACGAATTGGGATCGGATGGCTCGTCAACAGCTATGCCATTCCGTATGACAAGGTGCATAGTGCCGGGACCATGGAAGACGTTTTCGAAATGATGGAAGCGCATACACCGGAAGTGCTCTGTATTGAACTGGACATGATCGGGCGCGGGGAGTGGGATCGGCTGAAGCTCCTGGTGGAGCAGTATCATCCGACCGTTGTGGTGACCACATCAGAAGCCACGTTCGAGCGCGCGATGCAGGGAATTGGACTTTTTGCCCGCGATCTATGGCTGAAGCCACAGACACCGGAATACATCAGGAGAATCCTGACGAGATGCTGCCAGGAGCGCTTGGATCGGAAGCGAGTGAACGAAGAGAAGAGAACAGGATCGGACAATGACAGGGATGTCTCGTATCTTGACCTGTTTTTCCCCGGGCATGTTCAAGCCAAGTCTTATTCGCTCATGCTGGCTCAATTGGAGGATCCGAAGCGCCATCCTGAGCTGCTGCGCTTTTTTGAAGAATATCCGTTTCGCGACAAACCCGCTCTTTTGCCGTTAGGGGAGACCATTGTGGGGGTTTTTCCAATGGATGCTGTGGTCTCGCCTTCTACGCTCCACCAAATGGGCAAGCGTCTGCTGATGGACTGGGAAGCAAACAATGACGCGCCGCTCTTTTTGGTCATGTATGACCCAAGCAACCATGAGCGGAGCTTGAACGAAAATTATGCGGATGCGAGCCAAGCCCTGCAAGTCCGCTTTTTCAAAGGATATCGGCAAGTGACGGTCGTGGACAATCGCGTGAATTGGACGATGATTGACCCATTTTTGACCCCCGCCGAACAGCGCACGTGGGTAGAAATGCTGGATGAAGGCAATCGGGAAGAGTTGAAGCAGTGGCTGTATACACACTTTTTTTACAAGGAAGAGCCCTATCCAGAGCCCGGGCTGTTGCGTATTCGGCTGACGAGTATTTTGGCCCAAGTCAGACGCTACATGATATCACGTGGTCTTGACTCTGGACCTTTGGAAGAGGAGTATCACCGGGTTTTCGAAACGATTCTGTACTCGCCGATCTTGTATCGGATCGTAGTGGAACTGCTGCTGTTCATCAATCAGCTTCTGGATGCTGCTCACCATCCCATCGACGAGTCCCGTGTCGATGTCGTGGAACAGGCAATTCGTTATATAGAGGGCCGCTATACCGATCCGGCACTGCGTTTGGAGGAGGTTGCACGCTATATCGACCGTAGCCCTTCCTATTTCAGTACGCTGCTCGCGCAAAAGCAAGGAAGCTCTTTTCGCCAAATACTCACTTCGTTGCGGGTAAAAGAGGCACGTCGATTGCTTCTTGAAACATCGATGTCTGTTCAAGAGGTAGCAGAGCGATGCGGATTCATTAACGCCAATTATTTCAGTAAAATTTTTAAGGAAAAGACAGGGACAACTCCACGTTTGTTACGAAATCAGAAGAAAAGATAGAAATCGAAAGAAAAGACAGATTTTTTCGTCAAACCATGAATGCGGTTGCAACTGAATCGAAAATAGAGGCACCAAATCGAAAGCGCGGTGCCTTTTTTGTCTTTCCTTGCTTTTTTACAATGGAGCTAAGAAGTACATCCTTTTAGAAAAGCAGGTGGAAATGATGACGACGACACAATCCGTTGAGCAATTGATCCAAGCCTTTTCAGGTACCCAATTACATACAAAGGGATGGGTGCAGGAAGCCGCGCTGCGCATGCTTTTGAACAACCTCAATCCCGATGTAGCGGAGCGTACAGAGGATCTGGTCGTATACGGCGGAATTGGCAAGGCGGCGCGGAACTGGGAATGCTTCGATGCAATTGTCAAAACATTGCAAACGTTGGAGAGCGATGAAACACTTCTCATCCAGTCTGGCAAGCCAGTTGCTGTATTCAAATCGCATACCGATGCGCCGCGTGTGCTGCTGGCAAACTCGAACCTGGTGCCTGCCTGGGCGAATTGGGAGCATTTCCACGAGCTGGACAAAAAGGGTTTGATGATGTACGGACAAATGACAGCGGGAAGCTGGATTTACATTGGCAGCCAGGGCATCGTACAAGGAACGTATGAGACTTTTGCAGAACTGGCACGCCAGCATTTTGAAGGAACGCTGACCGGAACCATTACCGTCACAGCAGGCTTGGGCGGCATGGGTGGGGCGCAACCGTTAGCCGTATCGCTCAATGGCGGTGTGAGCATCAATATCGAGGTGGACCCGACTCGTATCCAACGCAGACTGGACACAAAATACCTGGATGTGATGACAGAGAGTCTGGATGAAGCGATCCGTTTGGCGGAAGACGCGAAACGCGACAAAAAAGGCATTTCCATCGGTCTGTTGGGCAATGCACCCGAAGTGCTGAATGCCATGCTGGCTCGCGACTTTATCCCGGATGTGCTGACGGACCAGACCTCCTCGCATGATCCACTCAATGGCTACATTCCCATCGGCATGTCACTGGAGGAAGCAGCTGAACTGCGGGCGCGCGATCCGAAAGCGTACGAAACTCGCGCAAAAGCAAGCATTGCTGAACATGTTCGCGCGATGCTCGCCATGCAGGAAAAAGGAGCAGTCACTTTCGACTATGGCAATAACATCAGGCAGGTGGCAAAAAACGAGGGTGTGGAGGACGCGTTCCGTTTCCCTGGCTTTGTGCCAGCCTACATCCGTCCGCAGTTTTGTGAGGGCAAGGGGCCGTTCCGTTGGGTAGCGCTATCCGGCGATCCGGAGGATATTTACAAGACAGACGAAGTCATCCTGCGCGAGTTTTCCTATAACACGCATCTGTGCAACTGGATTCGCATGGCACAGGAGCGCATTCAGTTCCAGGGACTGCCTTCCCGCATATGCTGGTTAGGCTATGGCGAGCGTGCGCGTTTTGGTCAAATCATCAATGAGATGGTGGCGCGCGGCGAGCTATCGGCTCCTATCGTCATTGGGCGTGACCATCTGGACTCCGGTTCTGTTGCTTCGCCAAACCGTGAGACGGAAGCGATGAAGGATGGCAGCGATGCGGTTGCAGACTGGCCAATTCTCAATGCCATGATCAATGCAGTAGGCGGAGCGAGCTGGGTGTCTGTGCACCACGGAGGAGGCGTTGGCATGGGCTACTCCCTCCACGCCGGAATGGTCATCGTGGCAGACGGAACACCAGAAGCAGCACGTCGTCTGGAGCGTGTCCTCACGACCGATCCAGGCATGGGCATCGTCCGACATGTCGATGCAGGGTACGACCTCGCGATTCAAACAGCCAAGGAAAAAGGCGTCCACATTCCGATGATGAAGGAGTAAGAGCCATGACAAAACCTGTATGGATTCGCCATGCCAGTCAGCTTGCCACGCTGGCTGGCGGCTCCTCTTCCCCTGTAGTAGGAGCGCAAATGAACGAGTTGTCGATCATCGAGGACGGAAGCATTTGGCTGGAAGACGGCGTGATCCAGCGTGTGGGAACAGATGAAGAACTGTCGCTTCACTATCGAGACCGTGCGCATGAGGCGCAAATCATCGATGCTTCGGGCCAACTGGTCACGCCAGGGCTGATCGATCCTCATACACATTTGGTGCACGCGGGCAGTCGGCAAAACGAGTTTAATATGCGACTAAACGGTGCGACCTATATGGAGATTATGAACAATGGCGGTGGTATTCACTCGACCACTGCAGCGACCCGCGCAGCCACCCACGAAGAGCTGTTTGCCCAGAGTAAGCAGCGTCTTGACCAGTTTCTGTTGCATGGGGTCACAACCGTCGAGGCGAAAAGCGGATACGGCCTGACATTGGAAGATGAGCTGAAGCAGCTCGAGGTCGCCAAGCAGTTGCACGAAGCACATCCCATCGACATCGTTAGTACCTTTATGGGTGCACATGCGGTGCCGCGTGAATATAAGGAAAATCCGGATGCGTTTGTAGACGTGGTCATCGAGGAAATGATCCCGGAGGTTGCTCGTCGGAAGCTGGCTGTTTTTAACGATGTGTTTTGCGAAAGAGGTGTGTTCACCCCTGAGCAGTCCCGACGCATTCTCGAAGCAGGGGTCCGTCATGGGTTGCTGCCGAAGATTCATGCGGACGAAATCGAACCGTATGAAGGGGCAGAGCTGGCAGCTTCGGTTGGGGCGGTATCTGCGGATCATTTGTTGCGTGCCTCCGACAAGGGGATTGAACAGATGGCAGAAGCGGGTGTCATCGCTGTGTTACTGCCCGGTACGGCGTTTTTCCTGATGGCAGAGTCAGCAAATGGCAGGAAAATGATTGATCGTGGCGTGGCTGTCGCGATTTCAACGGATTGCAATCCGGGCTCGTCTCCAACGGTTTCGCTCCCACTCATCATGAATCTTGGTTGCCTGAAAATGGGGATGACGCCAGCCGAGGTGCTGACAGCAGCTACCATCAATGCCGCTCACGCAATCCGCTGCGCGCATGAAGTCGGCAGCCTTGAGGTTGGGAAAAAAGCAGATGTCACGATTTTTGACGTTCCTGATTTCATGACCTTGCAATATCGGTATGGGATCAATCACGTAAACACGGTCATCAAAAACGGAACAATTGTCGTTGCTGGGAGCAGACTGGCGTAATACGAAAGAGAGCAAAAGAAAAACGGATAGAAGTGGGGGAGACCGGCTTGTCTATGAAATGGGGGGACATGTATGGGAAATATTTCGAACAGCAATCTTGCACCTCATCCTGATCAGCAAGCCGTATCCACCACACATGCTTGGAAGTTTTTTGTTTTTAGCCTCATTGGTATTTTTGTCTTTTTTATTCCAGTTACCGTTAATGACACAAGCTCGATTATGCTCGATCACATCGTGACATGGGTTCGGCAAATCATGCCGGGTGTAATACCGATATATGCCTTGCTTGTGATTGTGCTTGGGGCCATTTATCCGTTTGTAACGGGCAGTTGGAAGCAGAGCAAAGTAAATCTCGTCTTTTCTGCACTAAAAGTACTGGGTGTGCCTATCGCTCTGTTGATCTATTTTCAGGCGGGTCCAGCATGGCTGCTGGACAAGAATATGGGGCCATTTCTTTTTGAAAAGCTGGTGATTCCCGTAGGCATGGTGGTCCCGATCGGCTCCGTGTTCTTGGCGTTGCTGGTTGGCTACGGCCTTTTGGAATTTATCGGGGTACTGGTGCAACCGATCATGCGCCCGATTTGGAAAACACCAGGCCGCTCTGCGGTAGATGCGGTGGCTTCCTTTGTGGGAAGCTATTCGATTGGTCTTTTGATCACGAACCGGGTATTCAAAGAAGGCAAATATACGATTAAAGAAGCAGCCATTATTGCAACGGGCTTTTCCACCGTTTCTGCGACATTTATGATCGTCATCGCGAAAACATTGGATTTGATGAATTACTGGAATCTTTACTTCTGGGTGTCGCTCGTCGTGACGTTTCTCGTAACCGCAGTGACGGTGCGTATTTGGCCGCTGTCCAGCATGAGCGATGCGTATTATCAGGACAACGGCGATCCTGAAAAAGTAATCAAGGAAAAACGGCTGCGCCAGGCGTGGACGGAAGCAATGGATGCGGCGGGAAAAGCACTGCCGCTTAAACGAAACATTTGGGAGAACTTGCGGGATGGCTTTATTATGACCATGAGTATTCTTCCGTCCATTATGTCGGTCGGTTTGCTCGGGTTGGTGCTGGCTGAATTTACCCCTTTGTTTGACTGGCTGGGTTACTTGTTTTATCCGATTACATGGCTCTTGCAAATTCCAGAGCCGATGCTGGCTGCAAAAGCGTCAGCAATCGAAATTGCCGAAATGTTTTTGCCCGCACTATTAGTGGTAAAAGCGCCTCTGGTCACCAAGTTTGTCATTGCAGTTGTCTCAGTTTCTTCCATCCTGTTCTTTTCCGCGACGATTCCTTGCATTTTGTCTACCGAGATTCCGATTAGTATTCCAAAGCTTCTGGTGATTTGGGTAGAGCGTACGATCTTAACGCTGCTGTTTGTTACCCCGTTAGCTTTCCTGCTCCTGCCATAATCATGAAAAGAGAATGGGCAAATATGGTATGATGGTGGCAGATTCGAACAAGCAGAGGAAAGAGGGGGAAGTCATGTCAGGATTCGGAATATTCCGGAATGTAATCACGTCAGAGCAGCAACTGCGCGAAATGGTAGGAGAGCCAAGTCGTCTCGTACAGAACAAGGCGATAACCCAGTTGGATAACCATAGCCGCAATTACATTGCCCAAGCGCCATTTCTCATCATTGCCACAGCAGACAAAGATGGCCATTGCGATGCTTCGCCACGCGGAGATGCGCCTGGCTTTGTGCATGTCATCGACGATCACCATCTCGTCATCCCTGAGCGCCCAGGAAACAAGCGGATGGACTCTATCACGAATATTTTGGTCAACCCGCATATTGGGCTTATCTTTTTGATTCCTACGCTAGAAGAGACATTTCGCGTGAACGGCAAGGCTTGCATTATTCGCGATGAAGAAATACTCGCGAAAATGGCGGTAAACGGGAAGGCGCCAACGCTCGGGATCGGCGTAAAGGTCGAGGAGTGCTTCGTCCACTGTGCGAAGGCATTTATGCGCTCCGGTCTATGGAAGCCAGAGACCTGGCCGGCAGAGGGGACCACTCCTAATGTCGCGCAAATGCTGGCGGATCATGTGAAGCTTCCAGGTGTGACGGCAAAAGAAGTGGCAGAGGGCTTGCAAGACAGCTATACGAATCGATTGTACTAATGTCAAAATTGAAACGACAGCCATTTATTTAGCGTGGCTGTCGTTTTATCATGTTATTCGCGAACTGGATCATCTACCAGCCACCCTGCCCCGATTTCACCCCAGTAGTAACACTCCAACGAATACGATGGCATATTCGAATAACGGATGTGTTCCGGGATAATGAATGCAGGATTTACACCACCGGTTCCGCCTGTGGGTGTACCTCTGGTAATGCCGCGGAATATAACCTTGATATTATAGTTGGGCAGATTGGTCATGCTCCCCAATCTTTGAATAACCCTTTGCTTGAGATCGCCTAGTTCGGCAGCCGCCCGGTTTTCCATTTTGGTGTACGGCCAAGGATTTTCTGGATGATATTTTTGAATGACGATGACGTATTCATCATATTGATCGGTATCTCGTCGTTTATCCAATTGACCAATCGCCTCGTGAATACGTGCGTTAATTTGTAAATCATCATGGGAACTGATCGTCTTGATCTCCATTGCAACGCGTTTTTCCACGTGTAAAACATTTGAATTCTCCTCGTCTTCGTCCATCATGTCGACTCTCTCATCGTTGTCGTTTTCTTGCTCCTCCCAATAGCTGTAATCGATGTCAGGATCATTGTCCTTATCCTGACCGAAAAAAGGCGTGATTTCCTCTCCCAAAAGGCGCTGTGCCTCTTCAAGTTCTGTATAGTTCCCGCCTGTAACTGAAAAAATATCGGAAATTTTGGAATGCAGACTATAGCTGAAGCGCACTTTGTCATTGAAGGTTAAGTAGTCAACATTGTCAAAAAGTTCACTGACTGTGCCGTCATGCAAGTCATTGGTTTTATCCACATGCTTACCCCACATTCTTCGTGCATCTTTTAATGCTTCATCCCAAGTGCCTTGGATAATGGGGGATGATACAGAACCAGAAGCATCCGTACCTGTACCATCCGTCATGGTTCCTGCTGCTGCCAGTGACCCATAGTGATCAGCTTCCGCTTCCAGAGCCGGATCATCATTGATGGGCAAGCTGGAATCAGGAACGTTCGCCTGTACCCGTCCTTGTCGTTGCTGGACCACATGTGTCAGCTCATGACCGAGTAGCTGTTGGCCGCTATGCGTCTCTGGCTGATACGTCCCCGGAGCAAAGTGAATGTCATTCCCTTGGGCGAAGGCAACAGCACCGATTTGGGAGGCGACAGACGATTCTGGATGAATTTGTACATCTGAAAAATCAGTGTGAAAAGCCTTTTCCATTTTTGCTTGGACGGAACCGGGGAGCGAGCGGCCGCTGCCGAAAGAGAGATTCTCCGATTTTTGCAGGGGAGTATTCGATAACATGCGCTGGACGGCCTGGTTGCCAAGAGTCTTTTGCAGCGAAAGGATGTGGGAAGAGTGACTCGCCTTTCTTTGGATCTGGCTCGGTTGGAGCATGGGCTTGGAGACAGGTGCTTTCGGTTTTTCCTGAATCGCATCCATAGACGACTTGCTAGATTCATAGCGTCGCATGATTACACCCCCTCTGCTTTTGACACGTCCAATTGAACGGGTTCCTTTTGCTGTGCCTGATAGAAATAGAGATACAGATACGGGTCGACCAAATAGCTCGTGATAGCGCCAGTACGGGTAGAGTATGTGGAGGATGTCTTGGGCAAAATGGCAGATTTGCTGTCGAGCTCGTTCCGATCTTCTTTGACAATCGAGATGACCTGTGGGTGATATACGTGCACGGCAGTGACAATCTGCTTGCCAGGGAGTCCTGGTGCTGGTTCAAGTGTAAAAGCCATGTTCATTTCACGATATGAAAGTTTTTGCGGCGATAAAGCGGTATCCTTTACTGGTGGAACTTCGGGTGCTTTTTGATCGGCAGGAGGAGGAACAGCACCCTCGGCTTCCTTCGGTGTGTCATCGTCGGGCTTGCCCATGATTTCCTCCAGCTTGCTCCGGGAGATGCCAATGAATCCTGGCAAATGAATGCGCCCTTCGCGAAAAAAACCTGTATATAGAGGCAAGCCTTCCTGGTCGTAGAGTACCCCGATGCCGTCGTAGGCACCTGCCCGAAATTGCCCTTGATACAACAGAGCGTCTTCGGCAGAACGAAGCTCTCCCGTTCCGTGATAATGCCCTTCGGCAAAGCCGCCTTTATACAGCGTAACGCCACTTGCATCTTTCAGCTCGCCCTGCCCGTGATACACGCCCAGCAAAAAATCACCTTGATAAACGATGCTGCCACTGGTGGAGAATTTGGTTCCGGTTCCATTGAAGTGCCCATTGCGAAAATGCCCTTCATACACGAGCTTGCCATCCCGATCAAAAAGACTCCCGGCCCCGTTGTATCTGCCGTCCACAAATTGCCCTTTATACTGCACGAGCCCGTTTTCGTAGTAATCGGTACCTTCGCCGCCGTAGAAGCCATTGTCAAAAAGTCCGTCGTAGAACAGCTTCCCATCCTTCGTAAAAAGTCGGCCAGCTCCGTTGTACACGCCGTTTTGAAAAGCACCCTCGTACTTAATTGCGCCATTTGTGTACAATTCCTGACCGGCTCCATCCAGCTTCCCATTTTTGAAATCTCCCCGAAAAACAACTTGCTGGTTGTCGTTGTACAACGCTCCTTGACCAGCGTATACCCCATTGTCAAACCTGCCTTGATAGACGAGAACGCCTTTCCGGTATCCTTTGCCCAAGCCTTGCGGAGTGCCGCTTTTAAACTCGCCGCTGTAGAAAAGCTTGCCATTGTCGTCATAGAGCTCGCCTTTTCCGTCATACAGACCATCCACGAGCTGACCAGAATAGATCATCGTGCCTTCCGGGTTGTAGATGATCGCAAAACCCGTGTCGGAAATCTGTTGATTGGGAGTTTTTAAGTGAATGACGATGGGACGTTGCAAAAAGCGGTTAAGCGCATCGGGAGGATTGATGAATAGGAAGTAGGCCAGGACAAGGAGGAATAGTCCTGTCAAAATGAGAAAGCGTTTGGCGATGTAAAAACGGCCGATATGCACGTAATCGTTGAGTGAAGTTTCTTTTTTGGTGAACAGTCCGGCAATGCCGTTCTTGATCCAATCGAGGGCTTGCTTGGGGAGGGCGGCTCCTTTTTTTATCCAATCCTGCCCCCATTTTTTGAGCGGATGGGTGAGCGGGTCGACAATCGTTTGTTCCGTTAGCTTTTGGAGTTGTTTGTCCATATCGTAACCTCCCTACTTGTCAGGGAACCTGAATCGTCGCTTGTCCGGGGTTCGTGATTGAAATGACGCCACCCCAGCTGCACATGAGCTTGGAGGTTTGATTGAGGGCAGGCATGTTGGCGACGAGAACAGTAGGGGAGCCAGGAACCCAAGGGGCTGCTGTGACAGGAACGCAGGGGACCGGAGTGAAAACGCCCAGCTTTGCCGCTGTGGCTGCTGCGACCTGAGGGTTGGACATCGTATTGCACATCCCGAATGGAAGGACGTTTACCATCGGTTTATTGTCCATGATGTTTGCAATCGGCATACTGGTTGTGACGCGATTCACCGGGAGCACCATAAGTGAACTGGGAGCAGCACCGAAGCTGCACTGTAGCATGGCTCCTCCGCAGACAAGTTGTCCCATGAAGCCAACTCCTTTTCATAAGTCATCTGGTAAGATATTGAAAATCAATCTGTATAGTAGTATAAATGTCAAATAGAGAAGATGTATAGCGAAATTTGTAATTTTTAGTATAATGTTGCTTGGTATCATTTTCGAAAATACGTTTTCGAGAGATGGGAGAACCGCAAACGATGGGAAATAACAAGAAGTATTCCTGGTTGACCGGACTGCTGATTGTATTTGTTGGGATCGGCTTGCTGCTCGTTTGGAACATGGATAGAAGCGGAAAGCAGGACGAACCGTTTCAAAGGATCAACAGCATCGCGGTCAATAGTCAAAAGGATGTCGTCCTCATAACGGATGGACACCAAAAGCTGACTAGCCTGTACCCCGATCGGACGCTACGGTACCAGCAAGTCCTGGAGCAAAATCCAGAGGAAGGCTTGGAAAATTTCACAGAGGTAGCCATCGACGAAGAAGGATATGCGTACGTGCTGATTACAAAGCTCGACAGCTTTGGCTTGCGGACTGTATCCGAGAGAATCGTGCGAATGTCGCCAGAGGGAGAAATCGTACAAGTCGTGTATGAAGATTCATACGGAGCGAACAGCTCGTACAAGCGAATTGGCAAGGTACGCTCCCTGCAAGTTGCGAAAGATCGCCTTTATTTTTATGTGTATCAACATCCTGAAGTAATTGCCTATCAATTTGTACCCTCTGATTCACCCCCCACACAACTCTATCAAATCCAATTGCCTAATGAAGTATACGTCAATGAAATCACAGGAGTAGACCCACGGAATACCTATGTCACTACTAAGCGCGGAGAGTTTTTTCAGGTCGACGTTCCCCAGGGAAGCGGGGAAGCTCAAGTGAAAGGTCCGCTCTACATTCACTCTGAACGCTCGGAAACGAATCGTACCGTCCCCGATCATGTCAAAGTGGGGCCAGCAGGTCGTCTTCTTTTCTACAATTCTGATCAAAATGTCATTGAACGCTTCGATCCCGCACATCCAGATGAAATCGCCTTGATGGTGCCTTCCAAAACATTCGAGCAGATCAAGTCGAGCGATAGCAGTGCCTTAACGGCGTTTGCTGTAACTCCCCAGTATGAGATCGTAGTCGCCACAGACAGTCAACTCGCCTTCCTGGATCAACAAGGAAATGTGATGACCAAGCTCACGGCCCCGTCTGTATCCGGAGAAGATCGCTTGAAGGAATGGACCTGGTGGACAGGATTGGGTGTGGCAGTTCTCCTGTTTTGTGTCATTCAGTTTCTGTTGTTTCGCCTCTTCCGGATTCCGTTGATTATCAAGCAAACGATTGTGATCGCCCCACTCATTGTTGTCCCTGTATTTCTTCAACTGGAGGGAACGAAGCTGACCTTCTCGTTTATGGAGAAGGAAAATCAAACCGATCTTCGTCTCCAAGCCTATGTTGTTTCTACGCTGATCGAAGGGGACAGGCTGGATGGAATCAATGGAGCGATTGACTACATGAATGCGGACTATCAAGCCATACAGGCCAACCTGAAAAAACTGGGGGTCCCAGACGATGTGAATGTGAACAGGGGGTTATATAAAACGATTTACAAATACAAAGATGGCGAATTGTTTCTCATGATGGATGACAATGACAGCGCAGAAGTGTTTGAGAATGTGTCCATTGATGATGAGTTCCGCAGTGTGGTCATGAAACGGGAGATCGTCTCGGGTAAAGCCCAGGATCGGACAGGCTACTGGATGTACGCGATGGCCCCGATCTACAACTCCGCAGGCAAGCTATCCGGTGTGTTGGAGTTAGGCAGAGAAATGAACGGGGTCCGCATACAACACAACGAAATGTCCCGTGAGCTCGGTCGTGGCGCTGCGCTGGTGTGGTCGATCTGTGCGAGTCTATTTTTTCTTTTCTCGTGGCTGACTTACCGAAACATCCGCAATCTGCAAACGAACGTCTCCGATATGGGAAAAGGCGACTACAGTGTGGTGGCCAGGGTTCGTTCCATGGATGAAATTCAAAAGCTGGCAGAAAGCTTCAACCAAATGGCAAAGCGCATTCGTCAGTACATTTCGAATATCACGAGGATGAGCGAGGCGAACAATCGCTTTGTGCCGAAGCAGTTTATCCATTTTCTCGGGAAGGAAAGCATACTCGACGTGGAGCTGGGCGATCAAGTGGAGCGGGAAATGGCCGTTATGCGGATGAGTCTGCAATCGTTTCATGCCATCTCTCATCGCCTGCAACCAGAGACGACCTTCCGTGTCATCAATGCGTTTCTCAAACGTTTTGCTCCGATTGTGAACGAGAATCAAGGGATGATTACCGAATATCTCGATCCCGGGGTGCTTGCTGTTTATCCAAAAGAGGCAAAAGACGCGTTGGATGCGGCGGTACAGATGCGCCGTACGTTAGCAGACTATAACGAGCAACGGGCGGAAAAAGGATACGATCCGATTGAGTTGCGAGTTGCTCTGCATCATGGTCCGCTGATGCTGGGGATTATTGGTGAGGCGACGCGTCTGGAGGCTGCGATTATATCGGATCACGTCCGTGTGGTGGAGAAAATGGAAAAAATGGCGGAAACGCTCGGGGCCTGCATCCTGATGTCCGATTCGCTGTTTGCCAAGATGGGAGAGAGCACCCCGTATCGATATCGTGATTTAGGCTGGGTGCATATCGAGGGGGAGGCTCAGCCGATGCATTTGTACGATGTCTACGAGGGGGACGCTGAACAGATTCGTGCGCACAAGGATGAGACGAAGGATTTGTTTGAGCAAGCGATTGCGATGTATCAGAATGGGAGGTTTCACGATGCACGCTCCGCTTTTCTGTCCGTCATCAAGCAAAACCGTTGGGATCAGGCGGCGCGACAGTATTTCTACTTATGTGACGAATACGCGCAAAAAGGGGCCGAGCGAGATTGGTCTGGCGAGTTGAAAATATCGTAGGAGTGGTGAAAAAGCGAAATGACGAGTCCCGAACCAAATCACAACCAGTGGAACTATTACGAAGAGATGCTTCGATGGCTGGATATTCATTTGATGCGCTTGATGGCCGTGCGAGCACAGCAGGGGGATGATTATCCGCTGGATCAAATGAGGGGGGTGATTGTCACAGAGGAAGAAGTCGTGCAATTGCTCGAGGCAGCTCCGCCGGCAACGCTGCTATGGGAAGCTTTCGCAGAGCGGGTGGCAGCATGCGAGGAACGACTTCATGCCCTGCACATGCAAGAAGCGGGTAGCGTACCAATTCTGGCAGTGGCAGACGCTTTTTCACTCAACCGCATCGAGCTGGGATGTTTATTTCTTTGCCTGGCAGTCGAGCTGGATCGGAAGTACGAAAAGCTGTTTGGCTACCTCCTCGATGATATTACATGCAAGTCACCTACTCCCGAATTGGCGATGCAGCTATTTTGCCGGACAGCGACCGAGAGAATAGAGGCCTGGACAGCATTTGCGCAAAAAAGCAAGCTGGGCCGATTGCTGCTTTTTACCGAGGAGGACATGGGGGGCAGCGGCTCTTGGCTCTCTCGGCCTTTAAAGCTGGATGAACGTTTGCTGCACTTTTTGACGACAAGGGATGGAGGTGATGCCGGTCTGCCGCCTTGGCTATCCTGGAGCTTGCCAGATCAAGAGCTGGAACCGTTGGTAGGAGAAAGTGCGATTCATTTGCAGGAGCTCTTTGACACATTGTGGGAAACGGCGGGAGCAGATTCAGAGCGGATTCTCCTGCATTTGCATGGTCCGACTGGCGTTGGCAAAAGGCATCGAGTCAAGCATCTGTTTCATCGCGTCAGGAGACCAGTGCTGTTCGTCGATGCAGAGCGCTTGATCCGCGAGGAAGCTTTTTCACGCAGATTCCAGCAGGTATTGCGGGAGGTGCAGCTGCGTCGGGGGGTGCTGTGCTTGCATCAGTTCGAGGTTTTTAAGACAGAAGAGGTCCAAACTGTTGGGCGAAAGCAACTGGTGATGGATGAACTCGAAAGCTTTCTGGGCCCCATTGCCATTTTGGCGAAAAGTCAATGGAAGCCGGAAAACGCTCTGGGGAAGCGGATTTGGCTGGAAATGGAGGTGCCTGGTCCAGATGAAACGGAAAGGAGGCGATTATGGGAGAAGGGCCGTGCTGGCATGAGCTTTTCTCAAGAGATTGATGTAGGCGTTTTGGCTGGAAAATTCAAGCTGAATGCCGGGCAAATCAACCAGGCGCTGCACAGAGCAAACGAGATGGCGATGCAGACGAAAGACGGGATCATTACGAAAACACATCTCCATGAAGCTTGCTTCCTGCAAATGAGGCATGCACTAGAAAAGCACGCCACGCGTTTGAGACCCAAATACAGCTGGGAAGATTTGATTTTGCCTGAGGAGCAACTGACTTTGTTGCGGAACGCCTGCAATCAGGTGACCTACCGAAATGTCGTTTTGGGAGAGTGGGGCTTTGGGCGAAAGCTCTCTTATGGCAAGGGCGTCAGCATGTTGTTTGCAGGTCCTCCGGGTACGGGCAAGACGATGTCGGCGGAAGTCGTGGCAAATGAACTAGGTTTGGAACTTTTTAAAATTGACTTGTCGCAGGTGATCAGCAAATACATTGGGGAGACGGAAAAAAACCTCCACCACATCTTCTCAGAAGCGAAGATCGGCAATGCCATCCTCTTCTTTGATGAAGCCGATGCCCTTTTTGGCAAGCGCTCAGAAGTGAAAGATTCGCATGACAAATACGCGAATGTGGAAACGGCCTACTTGCTGCAAAAGATGGAGGAGTACGAGGGGGTCTCCATTTTGGCGACGAATCTCTTGCAAAATTTTGACGAGGCTTTCATGCGCAGAATCAACTACGTGGTGAAGTTTCCTTTTCCCGAACCGGACTATCGCGAAGAAATATGGCGCAGCATGTTCCCGACCGATACGCCGCGAACTGCTGATATCGATTTTGAGTTTCTCGCGTCCAAGCTGCACATTGCTGGGGGAGGGATCAAAAATGTGGTTCTCGCTGCATCCTTCTTGGCTGCATCGGAAGGCACGCCCGTTTCCATGAGTCATTTGATTGCGGCTGCGAAGCAGGAGTTAAAAAAGACGGGTAAGCTGCTATTGAAAGAGGATTTGGGGGAGTACGCCAGCAGGTAGCGTGTCGAAGAAAGTGTGTAATTTTACAAAATTAGATAAAAATTCATGTAAAACCATTAATTTGAATGTTATGATAAGTATATTCTGTCAAATAATGTCGAGGTGAGCGGGTATCAGCCAGTACACCGCCATTGCTGAAGTAGGAGAGACGCTGCTCGCTCTTTTGCGAAAAGAAATGACGCCGGAGCCGATTAGCCAACCCGAACTGATTGGTCTAAGCTCGCCTGCTCAGCCAGGAGATTTGGCCTTAGCCTTGTTTTTATACGAAATCCGGGAAAGTCAGGAGAGGCAGCACATGATGATCAGTGAAGGTACTGATCAGTTGCGATATCCCCCAATGACGGTCAATCTCTCCTACATATTGACCGCCCATTCCCCAGCGGAACAGCATACCCGCATGCTGGACGAGCACCGCATCCTCGGGCGTGCCATGCAGGTTCTCTACGACAACGCCATTTTGCGTGGCGATCAGCTTCAAGGCTCCCTTGCAAACATGGATACAGAGCTTCGTGTCGTCGTGGAGCAGCCTCCCGTTGATAAACTCATCCAACTCTTTCCGCATGTTCCGTACAAGCTATCCATCGGCTACTCGGTCGGGCCGGTTCATATCGATTCCACCCGAGTTCGTTCAACGAAGCGCGTGCTGGAACGGGATATTCGCATACGAGGGGAAGGTCATGGTTAATGGAGCAGCATTTCCAGGTGCGCATTCGTTCCGTCTTCTCGTATGCCGTCCGTCTGGTGGACATGTATACAAGAGGAGCTCCTTTTCGCTCGAGCTTGTCTGTTCGCTTGGCGAATCATCCACAAGTGCCCATAGAAAAAGGGGACGGATGGTATATCTTTACTGATTTGCCCGATGGGATTTACACACTTAACATAAGCAGCAGGGAGTATATGGATCGCTCTGTGACCTTCTCCGTGATCACCGGGAGCACATCTTGCTCCGAACGAATCGTTTACTTGCATCCGAGTCCAGCCTATCCATTCCGGCCAGGAGACTCCCTTGTTAGAGGGAGAGCCTGCGTGGCGGATGGTTCCCCAGCTGGCGGTGCCTGTGTGCAGGCTGTCATCTCGTATGAGCGAGATGCCCCGGTGAGATTGGCCGAGGATGCTGACAAAGAGGCCACGGAGCTAATCGTAGCCAGTAAAAAGGGCCAAGTCGATTTGGCTGACGCTTTTCTTCTCGAAACATCCACATGTAAAGGGACGATCATTCGTTTTGCAAGTCCCCCAAAAGGTCGGGTTTATCCCTTGACCGAACCTCTTTCTTTTGCCTACCCAAGAGGCACTGTCTTACTCCCACTGCTCGAAACGCACTGCGACGACAGAGGAGAATTCGTAGTTGCCCTTCCGTTGTTTCTGGAAAAAACTCATGCACGTATGAAAATTGAAGTGCGGCGGGAAGAAACCGCTGGTTTTGCCGAGCTTTCCATTCAAGCAGGTACGAACCAATCCATAGGTATCATCCAAATGAACAGACCTAAATAGGGTGATCCGGCAGTTGTTTGGCGTCGGTCCATGACATCCTGCTGCCTGATTATAGAGCAAGGCTCACGTATCAAAACGGCATTTTTGTAAGTGGTCAAGCAAGTGATGAAATTAATCGGAGGGAGGGACTGATTGCAGGTTTCTGCTGCTGATACATGCGGAACTCTCCAATCAGGTTACGATGCCAGAGTACCTATCACCAGGGGTGTATGTCGAGGAGTTTGATAGTGGCCCCGTTCCCATGGAGGGAGCGAGTACGAGCACGGCCGGCTTTATCGGGCTGGCCCAAAAAGGACCCGTTGCGGGATTGCCCGAGCTGATTACAGGTGTCAATGATTTCCGCAAGTTGTTCGGTTCCTATTTGTCTGAAAATGCATTTGGCGAATACCGCTATCTCGCCTATGCGGTGGATCACTTCTTTCTGAATGGTGGCTCTCGTTGTTATGTGATGCGGGTAGCGCCAGCAGATGCGAAGCCGGCTTCCAATGAGGGCAACAGCGAAGGGGCTGTCCTTCGGATTACGGCAAAAAACCCGGGGGCATGGGGAAATCAGATCCGCGTAAATTTGATTCCGTCGAGCAAGGCAAAAACGCAGATTTACGAGCAGCTAGGCGAAGCTCCTAAATACCGCGTGAAAAACAGTGCAGGCTTTCAAGCAGGTGATGTTGTTTCTTTCTACGACGGTGAAACGAAGCAGTACAGCGAAGTGGTTTCTTCGCAGGACAATGTGATCGAGTTGTCTGCCGTGCTTACAGGAGACGTCATCGATAACAATCTGCTGCCAGTCAAGATTTTGTCCACATGCGAATTTACGGTGCAAGTCTTCTACAACGATGAGGCCGAAGAGTTCGACAAATGCTCGCTCAATGTCTCTGCTGCCAATCATGTCAGCAAGCTGCTGTCCAAGAGCAATATCGTCGAGGTCGAAGCAGGTGCTGCCCCAGCGAGCGCAGAAGTCATCCCTCCTTTTACCGTCATTTCAGGGATGGCGGAAGAAACGCAATCCGAGGGCGGAAAGACGGAATTCGGTCTGTATCAAATCTCATTGGCAGGGGGGAGCGACGGTTCTGTCGCCAATCTGTCAGCAGGCGAATACATGGGAGAGGACCACGGACCGGGAAAACGTACGGGAATCCAAGCCTTCATCGATAATGACGAAGTGAGCATTATGGCCATTCCAGGCGTGACAGATCCGAATGTGCAGCTTGCGCTTGTGGCGCATTGTGAAAACCTGAAAAGCCGCTTCGCCATCCTCGATATCCCACGCGACAAGAAAAAAGTAAGCGATGTGTTGACGCATCGCAATATTTTCGATACACAATACGCTGCCATCTACAATCCTTGGCTGCAAGTGTTCGATCCGTTGGACAAGCGCAACATCTACATTCCGCCATCAGGCTCCATGGCTGGTATATACGCGCGCTCGGACAACACTCGTGGCGTCCATAAAGCCCCGGCTAACGAGGTCGTACGTGGCTGCACAGGACTGGATTGCCAGTACAATACGGGCGAGCAGGATATTTTGAATCCGAAGGGAGTCAACCTGATTCGTGCGTTTACAGGTCAAGGAATTCGCGTCTGGGGCGCGCGGACAATGTCATCCAATGGGCTATGGAAGTACATAAACGTGCGCCGCCTGTTTATTTTCATAGAACAATCGATCAAAAACGGGACAAACTGGGTGGTATTTGAGCCAAATGACGAGAGGCTGTGGGCCCGCGTCCAACGCACGATTGATTCTTTCCTGACGCGTGTCTGGCGAGATGGCGCGTTGATGGGCTCAAGCCCTCAGGAAGCTTTTTACATCCAAATCGGCAGAAGCACGATGACGCAAGATGATATCGACAATGGCAGACTGATCTGCGTGATTGGTGTAGCTCCTGTCAAACCAGCAGAGTTCGTCATCTTCCGTATTACACAAAAAACATCTGATCAGCAATAATTCACGGAGAAAAACGGTGTGAGGAAAGGGGTACAGTATGGCAGATCGCAAGGATCCATACCGCAAGTTTCGGTATCGGGTAGAGATGGACGGCATTCAGCAGGCAGGCTTCAGTGAGGTATCGGGCTTTGATGCGTCTGTGGACGTAGTCGAGTATCGCGAAGGCAATGAGGTGATTACTCCACGCAAGCTCCCGGGCTTGGCGAAATACGGGAACATCACGCTGAAATGGGGCGTGACGGATTCGATGGATTTGTACAACTGGATGCAGGACACCATCCAGGGCAAGGTCGCACGCAAAACGGTAACGATCATTGCCATTAACGAAGCCGGAGATGATGTCGCTACATGGAAGGTCATCGAAGCATGGCCGACCAAATACACGGCCCCTGATTTTAACGGTACGTCCTCAGAGGTGGCGATTGAGCAGTTGGAAATTGCCCACGAAGGAATGACACGCACGAAATAATAGAAAATCCCGACGCCTAAGAGTGGCAAGGAAAAGGCTTTTCTTTGTCACTCTTGCTGGCCTCGGGTGATGAGGAGGATGACACCATGGCATTTAAAACGGAATACGAATTTGAGCTCCCGCGCGGCTATGTGGATGAAGAAGGAAACCTGCACAAGCGGGGCGTCATGCGCTTGGCGACGGCTGCTGACGAGATTTTGCCGATGCGTGATCCGCGTGTCCAGCAAAATCCCGGCTACCTGACGATTATTTTGCTGACGAGAGTGGTTACCAAACTGGGAGATGTACGGGGAATAGATACAAGAGTGGTGGAACGACTGTTTACAGCGGATCTCGCGTACCTGCAAAACCTGTACAGACAGATCAATGAATTGGACAGCTCGATGTTCAAGACATCTTGCCCGAAATGCGAGCATGAATTTCAGGTAGATATGGCTTTTTCAGGGGCGCTGGAGGAAGTATGAGTGGGTATCCCGTCGACAAGATCTATGAAGAAGCCGCCTTCATCGCCTACTATTTTCACTGGCCTCACGACGAGATCATGTCGATGGAACACAAGGAACGACGGCGCTGGTGTGAAGAAATATCCGCCATCAATCGCAAGCAAAATGACGAACCCGAAAATGTTTTTGATGTGTTCAAGCGGAGGTGAGTCTGGTGTTCGGCAATGAGAATCCGTATTACACCAACCTCCGATTTCGTGTGGACTTTCTTCCGTTTGGATTGGAGCTGGATGGTATCTGGGTTGCTGGATTTAGTGAAGTGTCCGGATTGGCGGTCGAAACAGAGCTGGAGGAATACCAGGAGGGCGGCGTGAATCATTTCGTTCACAAGCTGCCGAAACGCAGCAAGTTTCCCAATCTGGTCTTCAAACGGGGGTTTGTGAGATCAAACGAGCTGTGGAGATGGTATGAGGACTTCCACTTTGGCCCGCCAGAAAAGCGCAAGCGCAAGCAAGGGGCAATCATTCTTATGGACCCAAACGGAAACGACGTGGGGGCTTGGGCATTTGAAGGGGCGTATCCGGTCAAGTGGGTTGGACCGGAGTTCCGGGCCACGCATGGAGAAGTGGCCGTCGAGACATTGGAAATCGTGCATCACGGCTTAAAATCGTATTTTTAAGCCGTATCCCGTCTGCAAGGAGCAAAAGAAACGATGATAACGATCAAGCAGCTCCCACCTTCGCGCCGTCCATCACTGCTGCCAAGAGCGTCCAACCAAGGCTTTGCACAGGGCATCATGCAAAAGTATCGGCACGGGGAAGGTCGCGATCCCGGCTACCTCGCTTTGATCCATCGTGATTTTTCGCCGAGTATCGGAGGGCAGGAAAACCATTTTCATCAGACCTTCATTCATGTGCGCATGCGTGCACAAGTTGACTCCTACCTCGGATTGAATCGCGAGAGGTTGCCGAACGGACAGGCTGGCTCACAAGGGGCAAAAGAGCGCGTGGTGATGACGCAAGCATCGGGATCAGGACGAAAAGTACGACCAGCTACTTTGATACATGAGCTTTTTCAGAAGTGGGCGTCATCCAAAATAATCGAGAAGGTATACCTGCCGCAGATCACGGTTATCTCAAATGGAAGAGATAGATATCGCAGGTCCAGCTATGTTCAATCTTCGGTTCAGCGAGGAAGCTCACTTGAAAAATGGCTCCCGCAGTGGCGGTTAAAAGAGCAGATACACCCAGCCGATTTTGCCGCGCCTCTTTTGAAAGCAATGGTTTCAGACAGCAAGGAAACGGTACGCGGAAGTTTTTGGACGCCTGGGACTCCCTATATTTCACCGGAGTTTTTGGTACACACGGTGCGAATGGGTGATCCTGGTGGACGCAGGAGCTTGCAACATGAACTTGAACGGATACGGTTCGGGGCAAGAGTAGATGCAATTTCGATTTCACGTGTCAGATCGACACTTTCTAAAACTGGCAGATTCGAACAGATTGGAGTTCGCCATTTTTGGCAATTGATTCACAGAGGGATGGATCCAACGATTGGGACGTGGTCTTTTCCAGTTTTCTTAAAAAGAGTAGAAGGACGGGCTGCGAGCTCTTTCTTGGACCGCTCGGTGTGGACGGAGAAAGCCGGAAATGACGGCAGAGATATCACAAGTCCAAGGACGATGAACGCGCATCCACGTCTACGTGTATTACAGCCGATTGTTTTCGCGAGAAGCCGTCAACATTTACAAGTAAAAAGCGAGTGGATGATAGAAACGCAGTCTGATGTTTCTTTGATCCCATTGGAACGGAAGATACTTCATAGCAATGAGCTTTCGAAGATGTTCTCGTCCTTAATGCCTCGCATGCTTCATCGAGCGGATACTGGTCGGACCAAACAGCAGGCTGTAAGGGAACGCTTTAAACAGCTGTTCCATTTGGCTCAACAGTTTTCAAAGGCAGAAAGTGATCCTGTACATTTTGCCGTACATGGTTCTGGACAGAGCTCGAAGCAGATAGACAGCTTGCGGGAACAACAGTCGAGTACTTTTTTACATTGGTTGCGTCAGCTTGTCCTAAGCCAAGAGCAACTGGCAACCATGTTGGTGTCTCGGGTTGAGCAGAACCCCCCTAGCATTCCATTACATACGTTGCAACTGCTTCCATTTGAAACAATGGCTACAAAGAATCAAAGGAATCAGCGGACATACGAGTGGCTGCAACAGCGAATCTCACAGGAAGCTGGGTTGAATCAGATTGCTAGGGAGCAGTCCGTTCGCTTGAGATCGAACCATGGGCAAACTCATTTTGGTAACAAGAATGTGATTCCAGCTGTGTCTCGTGCTTCGTATCAGCAGCTTGACATGCTACAGCGAGAGTGGAGGACGGGTTCGCCGTTACACGTTTTACACTATATGCAAGGGCTACCGTTCCCATTGCGTATAACGCGTACCACAGATAGCTCCCGAACAGTTCCGCTTCTCTCACAGTCAGTTGTCAGGAAATCGATTGCTGCTTATTCGATTCAGAGCTACCAGTCCGCCAATGATCCTGTTTTCTTTGAAAAACGAGGATGGTTGAACCAACCGTGGGTCAAGCAATATTTTGAAACTCATAACGAAATCGAGCGTGAGCCAGCAGGTACAGCAAGTGCTGCACGATTTGTAGGGAATCGCTTCGTGCCTGTCTTCCGTGTGAATCGCCAACTCTGGCAGACGCTACAGAATCGTATCGTAAGTTATACCCATCACGAGACGAACGGGAAGTCTGTGATGGAGTGGGTGCATCTTCAACAGATGGCGGTAAAACAGCTGAGAGCAAGGGAGCTCCTTGCTACTAGAACTCAAGCGCCAAGGAACCTTTTGAATGAACCGGAGAATCGATCTCTGCATCCTGTGGCAGGTACGCCTAGTAGATGGTTGATACACCTGCTGAATGTTCTAACGAAAGAGAGTACATCGGTCAGTAATCATGTCCAGCCAGCTATTTATTTTCTGCAAAATCAGCACGTTTCTCAGATGTCAAACGAGATGGTACGTCAGCTACTGTCGTTTCAGAGTGAGAGGGGCAAGCAGACAAATGTTGCTTTCCCTTTCTCCAAGAATCAAGAAAAGTTCAGCCTATTGGGACGAAAAGCGACGATTTTGATGGTACACGAGCATGTGCATAGACCATTACGGCACACCGTCTTCCTAAAAAATGAACAGAGTACAAGTCAAGCATTCGTGCATTCACATCGTCATGATCGGGAAGCCATTTTCCTCAGGTTGAACCGCTTTGGTTTTGCAACGCTTCGTGCCACAGATTGGATTGGACTTGGAGGAGCAGATCATCAGCAATTGCAAAGTACGTCTGCGAAGCCGTTTTCTACCAGCGAGGACGTCACTGACAGAAACTCATTGCGACAGCTAGCTGCTGGATGGAGTGTGGAACTAGGACTCACGATCCTCTTGCAAAAAAGCGCGAAGCTGGCAGCGATGAGCGAGTTTGCAAAGCTATCATCAACAAGTGGGTTTGCAAAGGTAGGCTCAACAAGCACAAGTAGGAAAGCTTCCCCGAGCAGTGAAAAGCAATCGAATGATCAGTCAAGGTCTCGCAAGGGCGAAAGCAATCCATTACGAGAAAGCCGTGGCTCCCACTTCTTGCAGCAGACAGCCAACTTGCGGACCAACTCCGTTGCCCTACGTGCTCGCTCCTTTCTTCAAGTCATGGAGCAAATCAGAAAAGCTATCCAAACTGATTTCCGGACGGAAACATATGTCCAAAGCCATCACCCACTCTCGACTGTTCTGAATCGTCACGATGCACAAATGGTTGTCCAGAAACAATGGGGACCATTCCATAGCCTTGTGCATGGTCAAATCGTGGGGATACCCCACAGTATCGTGCATGAGAGTGGAAACAGACGTGCAATCGAGCCACTCCAACGACAAGATCGAGTCAACAGATTGAAGCCATTTTCTCGCCACCATCCAATCAGCTCCGTTCCATTCGCGAGAGAAAAATCCATTGATTTAACCATGGACAGATTGCATTCTGGACAGTTCAGTCGCCGCAGCCGTTTTCAACAAAGCAACCAAGAGCAGATTCTGATGGTTAACCAAAAGATGCAGACGATCAAACAGCTAACTAGTGATTGGGCACAGGAGGTCGAGATTCGAGACGCTCGTCTCACTCCTCTGCAAAAACCAGGGCTATTCACGGAAAAAGTAGAACAGGCGGAAAAAAACACATCCCTAACACTTGTTCCAAAGCCAATGGTTGCAATGACGATGCTGCCTCCACTCCTGCAACGAATCCAACAAGCTCAAAGAGCGCCAGAAGAATTCGAGCTGCTTTCCCTGTCCGAAAACGCAACCCATATTCATCGACGAGGATTACGAACAGCGGACAGCCACACAAGCCCTGTGGCTACCGTTCAGTCGCCGCCGTCCATGGAGTACTTGCGAAAAAGCATTCAGCCTCAAGAAACCGCTGTGCAGCAGACGACAACACTTCCACCCCAGCGACAGGTCGACTTACACGTGCAAGAGGGGGCTGGCAATCAGAGGGCGTTGTCCCCACAAGAGGTGGATCGATTGATGGATAAAATGATGAAGGAGCTGGACAAGCGCCTCACGCAGGAGCGGCAGCGACGAGGTTTATAAGCAGGATTTGCCGTATGCTCAGACGACTATTTCTTCGGTAAAGAGAGGCAAAAGCCAATGATGGGTCAGGAGAAAAAGGCCAAAATTTTAGTGGACCGCAATGGGCAAGGTGACTTCAAGGAGAGTATTTCTGTTCTCTTTAACCCTTCGGAATACAAGGTAGATGCTTCCAATAACTACTCTTGGCAAAAGATATTGGGGCAATCTGTACCAGTCGGAATGTTTACGAGCGGTGATATCGAGACATTATCGGTCGACTTGTTTTTTGATACATACGAGGCAGGAGTGGATGTGCGTGCATTCACCAATCAGGTGCTGGGACTGATGGCCGTAGAAAAGAAAATCAGTACACCACCCCTATGCAAATTCGTCTGGGACAGCTTTCAATTCACTGGTGTTGTCGAGAAGGTTTCGCAGCGATTCACGATGTTTCTCGATCAAGGCACACCGGTACGAGCCACGCTAGGCGTCACATTTAAAGGCACGAGCGTGAAAAAGTCCGCGGACGATATCGGGGCCGCAAGAGAAAAGGTCGCACAACAGACAGTCAGCCAAGGAGATCAGCTGTACTTGATGGCGTATCGCTCGTACAATGATGCGTCGAAATGGCGAAACATTGCGAACGCCAATCGGATCGACAATCCCAGACTTCTAAAATCGGCTACTACCCTGCATGTGCCACTTGTGAGGTGACGAGGGCATGAGCGAATTGAAATTGACGACAGACCGCCATTCCTTCGATGACCTGCGCCAAACGTACAACAACTTTCATTCCCCAGCCCTGGAAATACTCGTTGGAGGGAAAAAGCTAATCAGCCAGGTAGGTGTCGCCATTACCAAAGCAACGATCAACTCTAGCTTGGAAGGCAAAGCAGATACGTTTTCGTTTTCAGTAACCAATGCTTTTGATACGGCAGCGTGGGAGTTCCGCTGGGTAGATGACTATTTGGTTCCTGGCAACGAAATTGAAATTCAGATGGGCTATGGAACCGAGCTATCCAGTCTCTTTTACGGACACATTACAGCCGTTTCGTTTGCATGCGAGGAGACGCCTACCATAACGGTAAAAGGGATGGACAAATCGTTCCTGCTTATGGTCGATAACAAGTCTACCTCCTGGAATAAAAAGAAATACAGTGATGTCGTGAAAGAGCTGGGACAAAAATACGGCTTGTCAACGCATGTGGATGATACGGTTCAGACAATCGAGACCATTACCAAGACAGTGGCCGAGACTGACTTTCAGTTTATCAATCGTCTTGCGAAAATTTGTAACTACGACTTTTTTATCGTCGGGAAGAACTTGTATTTCCGTAAGCCACTGAGCAACACGACGCCGGTCCTTACCTTGATCTGGGGAGTTTCCTTGCGCAGCTTTTCCGTCGATGTGAACATTGCTTCTCAAGCCTCCTCCTATACGGTGCGATGGGTAGAAAAGGACAAAACAACGGTGCTCCAGGAAGCGAAAGCAACGAGCGCAGATATCGGGAAGCTCGGGACCAATTCGAAGACAAGCGCTGATCTGCTACGAGCAATCGGTGATTATTTTGATAAATACGAGTCTACGAAAAAGCTGGACTCACCCGAGGAGATAAAGGCGGTCGCAAAGGCACGCCTGAATCAGCTCGCCATGAACCTTCTCGACGGCAACTGCGAGGCCATCGGTCTGCCAGAAATTCGTGCTGGCCGCTATATCACACTAGAGGGCATGGGGAAAAAGCTGAGTCAGCCATATTACATCACATCTGTTACACACACCATCGATGTGGCATCTGGCTATGTCACGATGTTTCAAGTGAAGGGAAATACGATATGAGCTTTGATCATTGGTTCTACCAGGATGAAATAACAGAAGAAGAACGGGCAAAAATCCACGGTGTCATTGTTGGGATTGTGACGAACAACGAAGACCCGGAAAAGCTCTCGCGTGTGAAGCTGAAGCTGCCTTTGGTTGATAACGAGCGGGAGACAGATTGGGTGCGAATTGCCACGCTTTTTGCAGGAAAAGATCGCGGCAGCCTGTTTATTCCGGAGGTAGGCGACGAGGTGTTGGTCGCTTTTCACTGGGGAGATGTACGCGAACCATTTGTGATCGGGATGTTATGGAATAAGGAAAACAAAGGTCCGGAAATGGCGGAGAAAAACAGCATCCGAAAAATCACGACCCGTGCAGGCCATGAAGTGATTTTCGGCGATGATCCGAATGACGGGAAGATCACAATTGCCACGAAAAAAGGACAACAGGTGGAACTGTCGGACAAGGATGAGAGTATTGTGCTCACGGAGAGCAGTGGAAACAACCAAATCGCTATTAAAGGCGGTAGCGCCAATGAAGTTACGGTGAAGAGCGGCTCAAGTACGATTACGTTGAATGCAAAAGGGCAAGTTACCATTCAGTCAGACACATCGCTGACAATCAAGTCCACCCAGTTGAATCTGGAGGCGCAGGGAGCCATGTCGATTAAAGCAGGAGCGTCCCTGAACATCAAATCTGACGGCATCGTTGCCATCAACGGTTCCGTGATCAAATTGAATTAATTCATGGGGGGATTCCATGCAGCAGCCATTCGGTGAAAAAGGATGGAAGTTCCCTATTCAGGTGGATCAGGCTACAGGCCGTATTCGCTTGTCCGACTACGAGGATGACATCGCTGAAGCGATACGCATCATTCTTTCCACAGCAAAGGGTGAGCGTGTGATGCGACCGAAATTCGGGAGCGGATTGCAAGGCTTTATGTTTGATGGCACGGATGGAACGAGCCTGGCTTTGCTCCAATCAGGCATCGCAGAAGCGATCATAATCTGGGAACCGCGTGTGCGGGATGTCCAAGTGGAGGCCAAGGTCGACAAGACTCATTCCGAAACGGTGAATGTTACGATCAGCTATACCGTACGTGCGACAAACAAAGGTTATCAGCTGTTGTATCCTGTCCATCGTCTCGATCCACATGGGTAGCGCAAGAGTCACAGTCGCGTGAAGAAAAAAAGGAAGGGAGGTGGGTAATGTGAAACCACCGTTGGTCGATCCGCGGGACATGCAGGCAGTCATCCGAAAAATGCGCGAAGTGGTGCCATTTTACACCCCGGAGTGGCGCTTCACTCCAGAAGATCCTGATGCGGGTACGGCTTTGTTTCTCCTTTTCGCAGACATGCTGATGAATAATCGTGATCGCTTGAATCAAGTGCCGGAGCGAAATTTTATCGCTTTTCTTAACATGCTTGGTGTCGGGATGGCTCAGGCAAGACCGGCAGAAACCTTTTTGGCATTTGAATTGAGTACGGGCGTGCAAAAGCCAGTGTGGATTCCGGCGGGTACAAAGGTTTCGGGGAAGTCTGCCCTTGGCGATGAAGTGGTTTTTGAAACCGATCATCCTATGCTGGCTACCCCCTCTCTCCCGACAGATTTGTTGTTTTCCAATGGCAGCCGAGACTTTTTAACAGATGTAACGTGTTGGCTTGGAACAAATGCACCGCTCCCGCTATTGGACTGCCAGGCTTTGCCTAATCACCAGGAGCATTGCTGGTATTTGGGGCACGAGGACTTGTTTTGTTTAGGGGAGAGTGCTTCGATCCAGCTCACGATGGTGTCCAATCAGGAACGCTATCTGGAATCCTTGCTGGCAGAGAAGCTGGCGAATCCGGAGCTGGTCGAGTGGACGTATCAGTCAGAGGGCGAATGGGTTTTGTTCGACAAGATCGAAGCTGATCTAAATCGGCTGCGCTTGGAAAAAAAGCAGCGGAAAAAATGGGAGCCCAGTGAAGTGCAAGGAATCGAAAACCGTTGGCTTCGCTGTAGAGTGAAGCCAGGCATGATTCGCGAGTGGATGAAAAATGGCGGGAGCCTTTCTCTGACCCACATCCAGCTGAAGACGGATTATTTGCCGACAGATGATCCGGAGGGCCTTGCACCCGACATGCTTTTCTCCAATGATGTACAGGTTTCTGGGAGTGGTTGCCTTGCGTTTGGCGAGCACCTCGCACCTTATGGCATGTTTTTTTTGTCCTGTGAAGAGGCGTTGACGAAGCCTGGAAGTACAGTTGCCCTTCGTTTTCGAATGAAGACAGTGCCCTATCCCGCTACGCACTTGTCACAGCCGGAACCGAAATGGAAATGGATCATGAAAGAGTCTTCCTTTGACCCTCCTGCGACG
This sequence comes from Brevibacillus sp. MER 51, assembly GCF_023714195.1. NCBI lineage: Bacteria > Bacillati > Bacillota > Bacilli > Caryophanales > Paenibacillaceae > Brevibacillus > Brevibacillus sp. MER 51. The sequence goes on from NZ_JAMAUS010000004.1 coordinate 374,139, forward strand.
ACACCCGTCACGGTCAGCAAGGTGGTATGGGAATACTGGAATGGCAGCGGATGGATGGTGCTTCTGTCAGGAAACGACCTTGAAAAGCTATTTGCCGGCACCGATTCGGATGAGGAGATTGTGGTTGCTTTTACATGTCCGGATGATTTACAGCCGACAACCGTGCAATCCCAGTATGGTTGTTGGATTCGTGTGAGAATTCTTCAGGTGGAAGGCTTATACGGCCCAAATCCTGTATACATGGCCCCGTGGCTGGAAGATATGCGTCTGAGCTACTCGTACCGAGAGTCGCTGCATGAGCCGGAAGCGATTCTCATACAGAACGACTTGGATTGGCAGCAACCTGTCGGTAGAGGCAATCATCAGGCCAGCTTCCAGCCGTTTTTGCCGCCCGAATGCCTGCATCCCGCCGTCTACTTTGGATTTGAGCAGCCGCCATTACAAGGACCGCTCTCTTTCTACTTTTCTTTTCTACCAATGGAAAAATCCCCAGGGGATGCTCCGGTTGTGCAATGGGAATACAAGCGCGGAGATACAGGAGCGACGACTTGGGCCAAGCTGCAAACGATTGATCAGACCGCTGGTTTTACGGAAAGTGGTACCGTACGTTTCGCTGGTCCTTTTGATATGGAAAAAAGCAAAATGTTTGAACGGGAGCGTTATTGGATTCGCGCCGTCAACGTAGACAATCGTCTTGGAGGAGGCACTTCGAATGCAAGACATCCCGTGCTAAGCGGCTTTTATCCGAATACGATACGAGCCATTCAACAGGAGACGATTCGCAATGAAATGGCAGAGCGGATAGCAGAGGGACCACAAGCCGAGTACAGACTGATCCGACATCCCGTCATGGGCGAAGAGGTATGGGTAGATGAGACAGGCTTCTTTTTGCCGAGTGAACGAAAGAGCTGGCTGGAGTATCCAGAAAATCGGGTGGAGCTTCTCTATGATTCTGAAGGGAACGAGCAAAAATGCTGGGTTCTGTGGAAGCGAGTAGAGCATCTGCACGATTCTGGCCCGGATGATCGCCATTACTGCTTGGAGAGTGCTAGCGGAAAAATTTTGTTTGGCGATGGCCGACACGGTAGGGAGCTTCCACAAACCGGACTCGGTTCCGTAAGGGTGACGTATAAGGTCGGAGGGGGAACAGCAGGGAATCTGCCTGCTGGGCAGTTGAATCAACTGGAACAATCAATTCCGTTTGTCCAAGCTGTCAGCAATCCGGTGCCTGCGATTGGGGGAAGTAATCGGGAATTGCTGACGGAAGCCTTGCAGCGCGGTCCTCAGACAATCAAGCATCGTTATCGAGCGGTGACGAGTGAAGATTTCGAATGGCTCGTCCGCGAAGCGCATCCGGGGATAGTCAAAGTGAAGTGTTTGCCGAATCGGAACAGCCGACTGCAAAAAGAAGCAGGACATGTCACTGTGATCGTATTGCCCGCAGTGGGAAGCTTCGGGACACCATTTTTGGAGCTCCGGCGTTCTGTCACGAACTACTTGCTTACACATGCGGCAGCGACAATAGCCTCTCCCGAACGGATTCATGTCAGGGAGCCTGTCTACTTGGAAATTGCGGTGACGGCAGAGCTGGCAGTGGGGGCTTTGGAGGAAATCGTTGAGGTGGAGCTGGAGACACTCGGCAAGCTCGCGAGATTCCTTGACCCGATTTCGGGAAATCTGCATGGTGGGGGCTGGGAAATAGGCCAACGTGTACACCCTTCGCTCTTGTTTGCCTTGTTGAAATCCGTAAAGGGCGTCCGCTTTGTGGATCATTTGACCTTGGCTGTATTTCGAACAGAAAATGGGCACCGAAAAGAAATACTCGCTTCTGAATACGAAACGATTGTACATGGGATCGTCACAGAGGGAGCACATCGAATCAGCGTCCGCGTTCACGAAGGCTAGGCTTTCTTCCCACCTAAACATTGAAAAAGGAAGTGTGCACTATGCTTCCATCCAAGAATCTGGATGATCGCCACTTTGAAGAGATCGTCGAACAAGCAAAAAACGCGATCCCCAAGCTGCAGCCAGAGTGGGGGGATCACCGTCATCACGATCCCGGCATTACGCTTTTGGAGATGTTCGCGTGGTTGATGGAAATGCAGCAATATTATCTCAACCGGATAACCGAAAAGAACGAACGCAAATTTTTGCAGCTTATGGGTGTACACCCAAAGAACCAGTCATGTGCAATGACAGATGTAACGTTTTTCGACGTGTCAGAAGAAGCGATCCTTCCGGAGAAGACGAGATTGTTCGCGGGGAATCTTCCTTTCGAGACGGAACATTCGCTTGTTCTGGTACCGGCCAGCCTGGAGCGAGTGCTGGTTCATACAGAAAGCGGGACGGCGGATGTGAGTTCATCCAATGCGCATAACGGTGTTTCCTACTACGCATTTGGCCAGGAACCGAAGACAGGAAACAAGATTTACTTGGGCTTTGATCGACCGCTGCCAGTGGGGAAAGCAGTCTCCATCGGATTGCGCCTGTTTGAGGACTATCCTGTCCCAATTGCCCCGCTTACGCCCACATCGCTTTTCGTTCCATCGGCCAGCCTCGAGTGGGAGTACTACGGACAGAACGAACGAACGCAGGAAATGGGGTGGAGTCCGTTGCCACCAATCTCGGATGAAACGATGAATCTCTCCTTCTCGGGACGAGTCCTGATCGAGCTGGAAGGAACAATGAAGCCGCTCATGCTTTACCCTGCCAATGATCGGCCGCGTTTTTGGCTCTGTGCGACATTGCGTGCAGGTCGATTCGAATTGGCTCCTCGCATGGAGAAAATCGAGCTGAACACCGTGAGTGTCATCCAACGAGAAACCTTCAGTCAAGCGTGGGAGTTCGATGGAACGGGGGAATCGGATCAGACGATCGTCCTTTCCAGTTCGCTATCGTACGACGGCACTGTGGAGGTTCAATACAAAAAGGGGCAACATTGGCAAAGTGGATGGAATCAAGATGAACCAGACCAAGCCGATACAGGCGTATTTTCGTTTCGTGTTTCGCGTGACCCAGAACAGGGCACAACGATGATTCGATTTGGAAGTGCAACGCCAGAAGGTCGCAAAAATATTCGGGTCATCGCTTATCGGAGTGACTTTGCAGGGCAGCGGTTCATTGGAGAAAGCAGTGGATTGCCACATCAAGTGTTTCGGCTGAATGTCCAATCGATCTTGCCGGAAACGTTTGTCATTCAGGTGGCGCGTCAGGATGAAGGCAGTCCGTTTCCCGTCTGGGAAGACTGGTCGCTGGTCACTGATTTTGACCGATCAGGACCACAGGACCGCCATTTTATGCTGATTGATGCAGACGGGGCAGAAATTGCGTTTGGCAACAATGAGCACGGAGCCATTCCCGAAAGACTGGAAGGCATGGCGGGTATTCGGATCATATCGTGTCAGACAGGCCAAGGTGCGAAGGGGAATGTGCAAGGAGGGCAAATTACCCGATTCCTGCCACTCGCCCGGCAGCGAACCACTGCGCAGGTGACGAATCCCCGTCCAGCCTGTGGGGGAAGCGAACGGGAAACGATTGATGAAGCCAAGCGCAGGATGAGGACGGAATGGAAAAAACCGCAGCGGGCCGTTACAGCAGAAGATTATGAGGCCATCGCGCTATCGACTCCCGGATTGCGAGTGGCCCGGGCGAAGGCAATCCCCCTGTACAAAGTAGGGGAAATGGGAGCTTCCGAGCAAAATGCAGCCGCTCAAATGACCGTCGTCATCGTCCCATTCAGCGATCAGCCGACACCATTGCCAAGTGAAGGCTTCCTTAGGACCGTTCGCCACCAATTGGAACAGCGAAGGCTCCTGACAACAGAAGTCCATGTGGCTGCTCCTGCCTATATCAAAGTGACCGTTTTTGCGACAATCATGGTGGAGCCTGCATTTGCGGACAAAAAGCAGATGGTGCTACAAGCATTACAGCGATATTTGACACCTTTGGATCTGCACAATCCTTCGACTCACCAAGGAAAAGGATGGGAGTTTGGCCGACCTGTTTATAAAAGTGATCTCTACGAGGTGTTAAACCAGATCGAGGGTGTGCTGTACGTGACGGATTTGTGGGTTTCCGCAGAGGGCACAGGCATCGTCAGGGACGAAGGGGGCGATATTGAGATTCCGCGCCATGCGCTGGTGTACTCAGGAGAGCATGTTCTGGAGCTCGTTTTGGATAGAGAAAGATAGACGTGAACAAACGGAGGAGTGGGCGTGGATACAATGAATCGTTTCTTTTCCCTGAACAATCCGTCCGATTGGCAGCGGGGGGCCTGGTATAACCTTCACGTCTCCAACGAGGGGATCGCGCTGAATAAATCGCCCGAATATGTGATCGATCATGTGCATCAGGCTGGGACGACACATCACTCTCGACTCTTGGATTTTGCCATGGCACGCGTTGGTTCGTTGCTTTGGCTGGATGAAAGCGGGCAGATCACGCATTACGATGACAGCAACAACTTCAAGGAGACGGTGTTTCGGGCTGGACGCGGGTTGTTTTCCAGAGATTCGTTTCTCGTCGCTGACGATGAATACGTGTACATCATCGACCCCGAGGCGAGGCGAAAAGTCGGAGCGTATTCCATAGCCAATGGCCAGTGCGTTTGGAACTGGGAAGAGGGGGAGGAACCGCGGCTTTTTCCTTTGGATGCAGGGCTGGATGGAGAAGGACGTCTTTACATCGCGACACCTGTGGTGGTAGATGGGGACAATGCACGGAAGGAAATCGCAGCGGGAACACAAGTCATCGTCCTTCGGCTGAATCGGGCAGGCAAAGTGGACGCTACATACGTGCATGAGGAATTGAAAGTAACAGAGACATCTGCACTCCGTGAGATCAGGCGAAGAAGGTTGTTTCGTCTGTCTGTTGCCGGAACGGGCATGGCCTATCTATTTTTGGCACAGACGAATCAAGTGTTTCGGTTCTCTTCGGAAGGCGCCGATGTGTGCACTCTGGCGATTCCGTCAGGCACCAAGCCCGCGGGATTTGCAGTGGGTCCAGGTCCCATCCTCTATGTGGGTGATAGTCGTTCCATCGATTCGGCCCATGATCATACCCGATTCATTTTGCGTTTTCAACCTACGGGAGAAGCACTTGCGCCATTGACCAATTACCACGGTCGAGCAGACAAGCTTGTTTTTGATCACCAGCAACGATTGTACGTTTGGGATGCGCAGAAAAATGTTCTGACTATGATGAGGCTCGTCTCGCGGACGTCCAACCTGGATGCGACGGGAATACCGATGGGCATCTACTTCTCTCGTGCATTGGATAGCACGGAATTTGAAACGGTGTGGCATAAATTCACGCTGGAAGCAGACATACCGGAAGAAACGCAGTTACTCATCTCGACGTTTTCTTCTGATCGAAAAGAGCAGGTGATTGATGGAGCCGTACGCAATCTGGATGATTTTTTGCTGGAACCCGGCATGGACTGGAAAACCAAGCTGCAACGGACGGCTAATCTATGGTCAGAGCCGGTAATCAACGCTTCAGATGCGCTGTTTCATTCCGCACAAGGCCGCTATTTATGGCTCAAAATCGAATGGCTCGGTACTGACCGCCACTCGCCGCTCCTCAGGCAAATGCGGATTTACTCGCCGCGCGACACATTTTTGCGTTATCTGCCAGCGACTTATCAAAGTGAACCTGCCAGTGCTGATTTTTTGGAGCGCTTCCTCTCCCTTTTCGGGACGTTTTACTTGGAGCTGGAGGAACAGATTGATACCATCTCACGTTTGTTCGATCCTGATACGACACCTGGAGAGTTCGTCCCTTGGCTCGCTTCCTGGTTAGGGATGGGCAGGGAAGAGCATTGGACAGAGGCACAGCGCCGAGAGCTGATTCGTCGCGCACCGGAGCTGTACGCAGAGCGGGGTACTCGTGCGGGATTGGAAAAGATGGTACAGCTGTATACCGGGGAGCGCCCGATGATCGTTGAGTATTTTCAAATCAGGGACATGAAGGCGATTCCGGAGCTGCACGAGCTAATCTCTTCCTTGTACATGGATCATCCGTATCAATTTTGCCTGATCGTTTCGCAGGAATGCGCGAAAACAGAGCGAGAGCAGTCGGTTCTGCAAAAGATTTTGGAAGATCAAAAGCCTGCTTTTACAGAGGCGAAGCTCATCGTTCTGCGACCGGGCATCTACGCCGACCTCCATAGCTACGTAGGAATTAATTCTTATTTGACGGAGCCGTCGTTCCTTACGCTTGATCAAAATTTATCCATGCCGTACAACACGGTGCTAAGCGGAAAGGACCGCAGCAGACGAATCGATTATGACACGAGGATTGGCCTGGATGCAGAGCTGGAGTAAGAAGCCGAGATTTTTACGCAAAGTGGGGTGTTCGAGATGAAGAATCTGCGTTATTTTCCACATGAACGGAATGTGTATTTCAAAGGGAAGCTGTTGACCGTCAGAGATTTCGAATCAGAACAGCGCTATTTTAATGACAAACGTCGACTCACCAATCGGTTGCTTCACGGGGGTGGAGTGGTATGCGGTTTGCAGGTGATCGCTGTGGACGAAAAGCAGATTTCGGTCGAAGCTGGAGTCGCTCTCGATTATCTCGGGAGGGAAATCGTGCTCCCTGAGCCTGTGAAGCTGAAGCTGTCCATGATGGAAGGCTTTAGCAACAACGATTACGCGAAAAATGTGTACGTCTGCTTGGCCTATGATGAAAAAGGCAAAGAACAGGTCTTCTCCGTCTCCGAAACCGTCGAGCAGGAAATGGCTGAATACAACCGGGTGGCAGAAGGATACCGGCTTTTTATCAAAGAGGAGGCACCACATCCCGCTTCCATCGAAGGGGTGCAACTGGTAGAGCAAAGAATGCTCCTCTATGCAGATCAACAGGTGCGCATTTGGCAGGCAACTCCGCGATACGTCAATCCGGGTGAAGTATTTACCTTGCAGTTGCACATCGAGAAGACGGTACAAACCTCACGCGTGCAATTCCACTACAAGCTGGATGCGGCAGGGCTGACAGTCTTGGAAAGCAGCGACGGTAGCGTATCCTTCTTAGAGCCTGTTGACGCGAAAGAGACGGATTACGTCATCTCCATTCCGATCAAGGCTGGCAGGGATCGCGGTACGGTGGAGCTGACAGTGCTGGGTGGCAAGGCAGAGGTTCGACTCGGCGATCGCTTGGTGCATACCGATCTCGTCTCTGTAGGGAAAATTGAAATCACGACAGACGATCTGGTAGAGCGGCTTGTGTCCGATTACTACAATCGCAAGCTAGATCAGGTGACACAGGCAAACGAACAGCCTTTTCTTTATTTGGCAAAAGTATGCTTGCTGCAAATGAATGCGACCTATGTCATTGAGAAGATCGTTCCTGTTCCGTTTGGGGAGTACGTGTATACGCCAACGCTTTTGCAAAAGCTTGCGTTGCGTGTACAGAAGGGAAAGCCAGTCGAGCAAGGGTCCCCTGGGGATTCCTTCCAGGTGACCACGCGTGTGAAAGAAATCGCGGCAGGCGATAAGCCGCAGTTCGATGTGAGCTACGATCATCTGGCGTCTGTCTACCAGTTTGAGCTTGGACTGCCCCGACCAGGAAAGACTAATGAACAAGTAGCAACTGGCGTGGTAGAAATACCGATTGAGCCATACTCCTCCAACTGGCCGTTTGGAGTCAAGATTGGCAATCGTTATTTTTCTGAGGAGCTCAAGCATTCTCTCGGAAAAGGTAACGTGTATGTCGGTGCAGGAATCGAGGATTTTCATGCAGATGTGATCGATGAGTTGCTTTCCCAGCATGAGCAAGTGATGTACGGGCATAGCAGTGTTTTTGATGATTCGGAGTATGCGACAGATGCAGCGCATTTTGCCGTGGGGGTTATCGTTTATCCGCAGAAAGGAACGTTTCGGATCGGCGTCCAGGTGAAGGGACCTGTTCAGACAGATCGGGCAAGGATCAGATGGTGGGCGATCAAACCGCTGATAGCTGGGACAGAGGATGAGGTGTATCAAGATTCGCAAGAGTAGCAAGGTTTGCTTCATTTTGTATTTATGCTACACTTTCTTAATGTAAGTACATATCAGCGTAAGACGGGAGGAGATCCAATGGCAACACATATCACAGATCATTCCGTTTTGAACAACGGGGTGAAGATGCCCTGGCTGGGTCTGGGTGTCTGGAAGGCAAAAGACGGAAACGAAACGTTGGCCGTCCGATCCGCGATTGAAGCGGGTTATCGCAGTATAGACACGGCAGCTATCTACGGCAACGAAGCAGGCGTAGGCGAAGGAATCCGTCAAGCCGGGATTGATCGCGATCAATTGTTCATCACGACCAAGGTATGGAATGCGGATCAAGGCTACGAGTCAACGCTGAAGGCTTTTGATGAAAGTATGAAAAAATTGGGTACCGATACGCTGGATTTGTACCTGATTCACTGGCCCGTAAAAGACAAGTATGTCGATACATGGAGGGCCTTGGAAAAGCTGTACCGCGATGGATATGTACGTGCGATTGGCGTCAGTAATTTTCATAGCCACCACCTCGAGGATTTGCGCCAACATAGCGAGATCATTCCGGTTGTCAACCAAGTCGAGTATCATCCATTGCTTACCCAAAAAGAATTGCATGCGTATTGCAAAGAGCATCACATTCAACTAGAGGCATGGAGCCCGTTGATGCAAGGAAATCTCGATCATCCTCTCTTGGTGGAATTGGGACAAAAATATGGCAAGTCTCCTGCACAAATTGTGCTTCGCTGGGATTTGGAAAACCAAGTGGTAACGATTCCGAAGTCGATCACACCTGAGCGGATTCGCCAGAACGCAGATGTTTTTGACTTCTCCCTCAGTGCAGAGGATGTAGAAAAAATCACTGCCCTAAACGAAAACAAGCGTTTTGGGCCAGACCCGGATCATTTTGATTTTTAAAAGGACAATCACACACAGAAAAAGGGGGGCCCGCGTCAGAACGGCTCCCCTTTTTCTTATACATGCCTTCGATAAGCACATATGCTGTTGTACATTGATTTGTCGGCAAGCTTCAGGAACAGGGTAATGTCGGGGTGGAGATTGGCTTCAATAATCCACACGCGGCCACTTGCGTCAATCCCCATATCCAGTCCGAAGACCTTCTGGCTCGTGTAATAGCGTGCCAAACGTTTGGCAGCGAGTATGGCGATTCTTCGCAGGCGAGCAATGATCGTGGAGGTAGAAGCACCGCGAATCGATGAGCGTTGAATAGCTGAACGGATCGGCAGCACCCGTCCCTTGCTTCTTTTGACATTGGTGATAATATAGCCTCTGCCTGCTACTTTTGCAAGGATTCCGGTAACGGCCCAGGGAGAGCCTGATCTTTTTTGGACCATCACTCTTACATCGAACAAGGCACCATTGACGCGTGCCAGTGAGATACCGCGCTGAATCAGATAAGAGGTCGTTATTTTTCTGCGCAAATACCTGTAAGTCTCCAATTTGCCACGCAACGTGTGGTGTGCAGGTCCACGTTGCACGCGGTAACGGCCCTTGGCTTTCCGGGTGATGAGCATGACGCCAGCACCACCACTTCCTGTTGCTGGTTTGACGATCACCTTTTTGTATTGATCCAGAAATGCATACAAAGACTGTTTAGAAAAACGAGCTGTCCGGGGTAAGGCCGAGCCAAGCGCAGAACTTGCTCGGAGCAGGTTATGCTTGGTCAGTTTTGATTTGCTCTTTTTGCCCAAGAAGGTCATTCCCCCAATCGAGAATGGAAACGTAGCTATTTTGCTGTCAGTGTATGTCCTATCTGGTTTCCGCGTCTGTGGGAATGACCTCGTAAATAGAAAATAGGTAGGGGAGCCTTTGGATTCGCTCTTTACTATGCTTTATTTTTTCGTATACTGAAAAGTAGCATATTCGTTTCATCAGATGAAACGATCGGAACAAAGTAGGAAGCAGGTGTCAAACACTTATGGAAGAAGAACAAAAAGCAAACGTTCGAGCAGTCGATCGGGCTTTGGATATCCTGCTCTGTTTTACGGACGCAACGGATCTGGGCCTGAGCGAGATAGCGAGTCGACTCTCCTTGCATAAAAGTACCGTGCATCGTTTGCTGGCAACGCTGGAGAACAAAGGGTTTCTGATACGAGATGTCCAGACGGAGAAGTATCGACTTGGGTTTCGCGTTTGGGAGTTATCCGCCAACTTGTCGCAAAACGATGATCCAGCGACATTGCTGCTGCCGGAAATGGAGCGATTGCGGGATTTGGTGGAGGAAACGATCAGTTTGTACGTGCGGGATGGAAACGAGCGGATACGCGTACAGGCAGTCCAAAGCAAGCAGCCGATTCGCAGGGTGGCGCCAATCGGAGCGCGTATGCCACTTGCGGTGGGGGCATCCAGCAAGGTACTCGTTGCTTACGCGGAGCCTTTCATTTTGCAGGAAGTCATCAGCGATCCGAATTGGCCTGACTATGTGAACAAGGAGTCTTTCATTGAGCAATTGGATCAAATCAGGAAGCAAGGCTTCGCGACTAGCGTAGAGGAACGGGAGCTGGGGACAGCAGCCGTAGCCGTCCCGATATTCAACCGCAACGGACAATTGGTAGCGTCAATAGCGGCGTCGGGTCCTTCCAACCGCCTGACTCCTGAAAAAATGAGCCAATATGCTCCTTACATCATGGAAGCAGCCTATCGGATGGGGAAAATGATGAAATAACGAAGAAGCCAGCACACCGCCATGGAGGTGCTGGTTTTTTGTTACTCGAATAAAAAACTTTACTTAAGTTAATTTATATACTATTATAAACGAAAATGGAAATATGGAAAAAGGAGTACAAGATGGCAGAAGCATTATCACTACGTGAGAAAAAGAAAGCAAAAACCAAATTCGCCCTTCTGGACGCTGCCTTGGAGCTGATAGGAGACGGGAGCTTCCGCAATGTACTGGTGGATGACATTTGCGAACGAGCAGAGGTGTCGAAGGTTACATTCTTTAAATTTTTCCCGCAAAAAGAAGAGCTCTTGATTTATTACATGAGCATATGGCAGGCAGAGTGCTTTGTTGAGTTGCGGAGTACTGACAAGAGAGGCTGGGAAGCTGTTCGGCATATTTTTGCCAAGGTTACGCGCGATAGCGAGAAGCAGCCTGGGGTCATGCTTAGCCTTATCAGCTTTTTAGCCGAGCAAAAAATGCACCCGTGTGTCCCGCTTTTATCTGATGCAGAATTGTACTTGCGCTTCCCCGAGGAAGAGGAGAGAGAAGCCATTAGAGCAACTGATCTTCATCAAATGTTGCAAAAGTGCGTGCAAGAAGCAGCCGAGGATGGTCAACTCGCCCTTCACCTGCCGGAGAGGGAAGCCGTTATTCTGCTATTCTCGATATTTTACGGAGCCTATCTGACGGCACATTTGTTTCATGTGTCTGATTATATGGCGTGTTATGAGCTGCACCTCAAATCATTGATAAGGTAGGGGAGTCGGATGGCAAAAGTAGTTCCGGGGCGTTTTACAGCACAAATGGAAGGATCTTTCGTCGTATTTATCATCGGGATGCGAATCAACCGTATGCTTGCGGTTCATAAGTGGATGCCAGTAGCCAACGCCATGGGTGGCATGATGCGAGAGTTGTATCAGCATCCTGAGCTCGGACTTTTGGGGCACACTTCGCATTTTAATCTCCGTGAAATCACCCAAATCCAGTACTGGCGATCCTATGAGCACCTGGAAAATTACGCGAGAAAAAGCCACAATCATCTGAGCGCGTGGAAGAAGTTCAACCAAGCGGTAGGAATGGATGGAACGGTTGGGATTTTTCACGAGACGTATTTGGTCGATGCGGGAAAATACGAATGTCTTTACGGAAATATGCCTGTCTGGGGATTGGCCAAGGCAGGAGAGCATCTACCGGCAGTGGGAAAAAGGGAGACGGCACGCCGGCGTTTGGGCGGTGAGAACGAGCCAGCAGTTCCTACTCCTGCACAATAACAGAAGAGACCGGCAGCCACAAAAGAATTGAGTAGCGGTAAGTTTATCCACTAATCCAATGCGCGTCGATACAAAAAAAGGTCGCCCCGATTCTGCTGTGGGCGACCTTTTTGCCGTCAAAAGTCAGGCAGATTATCCAAATTGTTTTCCTTGATTCCGTCTGGCTCACTCCGCAGAATGTCTCTCCCATACTTGTGAAATACGTCTACATGAGCCAGCTTGCCAGCCTTTGCGTCGTTGAGTGCGGTGATATAGTCGAGCTCGCGGCCTGTGTCTGTTTTAAAGGCGATCAAGTCTCCATCGTCATTTTTCCTGACGGCGACGATTTGCTCTTTTCCCGTATTCGTCAGTGGGCTGTTGTCTTCATTTTCCTGGATCGCCTGTTGTTCTCCGGCATTTTTGTACGTTTCATAAATTTGTTCAAAGTTTCGTTGATCCATGCATCATCCCTCCTCATCAGTAGGGTGCCTAAAATAGGGGAGAACATGTATTCGTTTTGATTTTCGGTGACTATGCTCGCTGTGAACTTAGAGGAAGCAAGGTCGCTGCAATCCACTTATACGATTCGATTGAATAGCTACTATCCAAACGATTCGCAAAACTCCGAACCCATCCATCCAAATCATCCATTGAGAGTTCATCACGATTCCAGACAGGTCAGTCTGATCCAGTTCACTGCATTGAGTCAGGTCATCGAGAGCGTCTGCAGCATGAGTGGCAGCATGCGCCCAGCGTTTTTCTTCCCCATAGCCTCGCAGGTCTGTTTCTTGCCGGATGTAAGAGAAAAGGATGATTCCGATGCAGGATCAAGATAAGGGGAAGCAATAAAACGACGGAATAAAAAGAGTAGAGGGCAGATTTTCCGAAACCCGCCCTTTCTCTAAAAAACTGCCTTACTCACTCGGTTGTCAGGCGCAGCAGCCAATCTTTCAAGTCTACGATACGCAAAGTTTTGGGTTTCGTGGTTGTCCCGGTTACCAGCAGGGGAACGAGTGAATCGATCTCGTGCAAGGAACCGTGTGCCGCTCCGCCGATATGGGTGGGAGAGCTTTCGGTAATGAGCTCATGCCCAGGCTGAACAGTAACGACCACATAGCTGCCTTCATGCGAATTCATTGCGCCATAGAGCCTCGCTAGAACGTCCGGGTATTTCCCGTATGTCATCCGGTTGTTCTTGATGGTCATATCCAGCAAACGCGGATCGCCATCGAAGCTCCATGTTTGACCATATGGATCAATATAGGGACCGTTTGGCTGGTAAGAAAACTGTTGATTGATCTGGCCTGCTGTTACGACAATCTTTTGATCTTCCTTACGCGCAATGATGTCCAGCTTAGCTTCACGCTGCAAGCGTTTTACGATATCCGATAACGGAATACGTGAGTCCAAGGCGTAAATATAAGCCATCCGTTCGTTGGTCGAAATCACGACTTGATCAGTAGGGGTGACAGGCTGACTGATTTTGGCTATGCGATAGTCGGTCAATAAGCTGCGCAAGTCAATGGTAGCGGTCTTGCGATCATCCAGAACAGGGGTCTGTCCACTGTCTCCCATGACGATCCACCGCGCTTCTTTGATTGCCTTGTCCCACGAGCCAAATGCATCGAGTACGGTCTGAAGCGCTTTATCCGCTTTTTCAATCCCTTCGATCGTAGCGGGTCCCTTCTTATGTACTTCCATATCATTTTCCGGCAAGTAGGTGATGGTAAGAGGGGGAAGCTTCTTGTTGGCGATGAGATAGGCAGCCTCCTGCGCGGAAAACTCATCGTTCATCCCGTATTTTCGCCAAATGCGCTTTTCACGCTTTTGATTCGGATCAAGCTGGGCAAATGCTGCATACGACATCAATTTTGGTCCGGTCACATTCAGTTCACTTGGCAAACGTGTGCCGAAATCAATGAGACGGGGGATTTGTAAGGTGTGGGGCGTTTTGCCTCGCCATAGAATCGCATTGATGGAAGCGGTATCCTTGCCTTTTTCCGCCAATTCTTCATGGATGGTTTTCGTATGCGGATTGAGCTGGACCAGGTTTAATTGATGAAGGATATCTAATAGCACTTGTGGCTGATCGATCTTTAGCCCTTCTTTGGGGCCATACCCGTAATAAATCATCCGCTTTTCCTTGTTGCTGAACCAGGATAATCCCGGTACATGATGCTGATTGGCATACGTCCCTGTAAGAAGGGTGCTGTCGATCGCCACCGACATGGTGGGGAATGAGCTCACAACTTGCGGGTAATAGCGCCCGTTTGCAAGCAAATAACCCAAAGCTGGAGCGCGGCCTTGCCGGATTGCTTCTTGCAGTGGTTTGTCCATTAACGAATCAATGAGAATGAGCAGGACAGGCTTTTGTGATTCGTTTTTCTCAGCCGTGGGTTGAGCCTTAAGGCTATGCTGACGGATTTGGGAAGCTGAGTCTGGCTTGCAGCTGATCACAGTCAGACTCAGCACCAACAGGAGAAGGGTGGCGTATGTGAATCGCGGCTTCATGTTTCCATTCCTTTTATGCGAATTTGGTTTTCCCTATTTTTCGTTTTCGGGGAAAAATTATTCTCCAAGCCTGCCTCATTTACCCTTCCGGTAACAGATGAGAGATCTCTACAACCACCCCTTTTTCCAAAAATAAACGAGGGATGCGATTACTGAGGGTGGCAACGACTTCATAATTGATCGTTCCGAGCATTTCAGCAATCTCATCGACAGTAATCTCGACGTTTCCTTGCTTGCCATAAATCACGACTTCATCGCCTTGCTTTCCACTGCCTTCTCCCAAGCTGACCATCATCTGATCCATCGTCACTCGCCCTGCGATTGGCAACCTTCTGCCTCGATACAGAACAAATCCCCGGTTAGAGAGTGCGCGCGAATATCCGTCGGCATAACCGATTGGAACCGTCCCGATGACCTCTCCGTGCTTTGCTATGTATGTAGCCCCATAACTGATGGTATACGGTGGCGTCAGCATTGTCTTCACATAGGAGAAGCGCGATTTCAAGCTGAGTGCCGGAACGAGCTTCACACGATGGAGTTGGCGGATATAAGCAGATGGATACAGCCCGTACATGCCGATTCCGAGGCGGATCATATCGGCGTTGTATTCGGGAAAAGCAATAGTGGCGGCGGTGTTGCACATGTGTACGGTCGGAAGCTCGAAGCCTTTTTCCTTCAGGTAACGAAGATAATCAACAAATAACTCGTGTTGCGCTTTGGTCAATGTGTGGTCAGGTTCATCCGCAGTGGAAAAATGAGTGAAGATTCCGGTCCATGCAAGGGAAGAGCTTGAAGTTAACGCCTTCACGACTGAAAGCAACGCAGATTTTGTCCGTACGCCGAGACGTCCCATGCCGGTGTCTACATTGATATGGATGTTCAAACGATTGGAGAAAGTGGTTGCTTTGACAATTTTATCGGCTTTTTTGATCCAATCGGCCTGAAACGCAGACAGCTCAATATTCCAGGCGACCGCCTCTTTGACACGTGAAAGAGGAGTGAATCCCAGCACGAGAATAGGTGCTACAATGCCCGCCTTTCGCAAGACGATGCCTTCTTCCAGGATGGCGACAGCGAGAGAAGTAGCCCCGTACTCGAGGGCATGGCGGGCTACTCCAACAGAACCATGGCCATAGGCATTCGCTTTTACAACTGCCATGATTTTCGTCTGTTCAGGAATATGCCGGCGTATGGCCCGAATGTTTTTCTTAATGGCATCGAGATTGACCTCGATCCAGGTTTCGCGAAACAACTGTTTCATCACGAAAATCCCTCCCTTTTTGTGGGAAACAATTCCCTCTTCCATGCGTATTCACCGTTTCTTCTTCTTAGGCGTGGCCTATCACTATCAGGAAGTGAAAACAAAAAACAGACCAAGTGTAGGGAGGCCTGTTTAACGACAACCATGTTCTGACTGGGAACGTAAAAAGGGCAGACTGCCGAGATACTCGGAGCCTGCCCTTTTCATTGGGTGGGTGCTGATACGAACTTATTTTTTATTCGTTTGCTTACGCGTTTACTGGTTTGCCTTCATCCAGCAACTGACGCAGAACCGTTTGCAGGATACCACCATTGCGGTAGTAGTCTACGTCTACCATGGAATCGAGGCGCACGATTACTTCGAATTCGAAAGTGCTGCCGTCTTTCTTCGTTGCTTCTACTTTTACGCGTTGGCCAGGTTGAACATCATCGGAGAGACCCACAATGCTGAAGGACTCAGTACCGTCGATGCCGAGGGACTTCCAGCTTTGGCCATCAGCGAATTGCAGAGGCAGAACGCCCATACCAACCAGGTTAGCACGGTGGATACGCTCGAAGCTCTCAGCGATAACCGCTTTGATACCCAAGAGGAATGTACCTTTTGCTGCCCAGTCACGGGAAGAACCAGTACCGTACTCTTTACCAGCCAGTACAACGAGTGGAGTACCGTCTGCTTGATACTTCATGGAAGCATCGTAGATGGACATTACTTCGTCAGTTGGCAAGTATTTCGTTACGCCGCCCTCAGTTCCAGGAGCTACTTGGTTGCGGATACGGATGTTCGCAAATGTACCGCGCATCATGACATCGTGGCTACCACGACGAGCACCGTAGGAGTTGAAGTCTTTGCGCTCTACGCCGTTTGCTTGCAGATACAGACCTGCTGGGCTAGTTGGCGAGATGTTACCAGCTGGGGAGATATGGTCAGTTGTCACAGAATCACCGAAGAGTGCGATGGTGTTCGCTGCTTTGATGTCTGCAATTTTAGCGATTTCTCCAGCCAGGTTTTGGAAGAATGGCGGTTCTTGGATGTACGTGGATTTTTCATCCCACTCATACAGGTCGCCAGTTGGAACGTCGATTTTGTTCCAAGCTTCGTTTTGTGTGAACACTTGGCCGTACTCAGCGCGGAACAGAGCCGGATTCATAGCTTTGTCCATAGCAGCTGCGATCTCTTGTGGAGTTGGCCAGATGTCTTTCAAGAATACAGGTTGACCGTCTTTGCCAGTGCCGATTGGCTCTGTAGTCAGGTCGATATTTACAGTACCTGCGAGTGCATAGGCGATAACCAATGGAGGAGAAGCGAGGTAGTTCGCTTTTACCTGTGCATGGATACGGCCTTCGAAGTTACGGTTACCGGAGAGTACCGCTGCAACTGTCAGATCTTCGTCAGCGATAGCTTTGCTGGTTTCCTCTGGCAATGGACCGGAGTTACCGATGCAAGTGGTGCAACCATAACCTACGACGTTGAATCCGATAGCATCCAGTGAATCGATCAGACCAGCGTCTTTCAGGTATTGGGTAACTACGCGGGAACCTGGAGCCAGGGAGCTTTTTACGAAAGGAGGCTTTTTCAGGCCTTTTTCCACAGCTTTTTTCGCCAGGATACCTGCACCCAGCATTACGCTAGGATTTGATGTATTGGTACAGGAAGTGATCGCTGCGATAACAACCGAACCAGTTTTCAGCGTAGCTGTTTCACCGTTTGGATAAGCAACAGGTGCGCTAGCTGCGATTTTCTCTTCGGAGAGACCAAATCCGCCTTTGTCGATCGGCGTCACGAGGCTGTTATTGAAGGATTCCTTCATAGCAGTCAGTTCTACGCGGTCTTGAGGACGTTTTGGACCAGCCAAGCTAGGTACGACAGTGGACAGATCCAGTTCCAATGTTTCGGAGAATACTGGGTCAACAGTCTCGTCAGTACGGAAGAGGCCTTGTGCTTTGGTGTAAGCTTCAACCAAGGAGATGAGGTCTTCTTCACGACCGGTTTGACGCATGTAGTTGAGTGTCTCAGCATCTACTGGGAAGAAGCCCATAGTAGCGCCGTACTCAGGTGCCATGTTTGCTACGGTAGCGCGGTCAGCCAGAGAGATGTTGGACAGGCCTGGTCCGTAGAACTCCACGAATTTACCTACAACGCCTTTTTTACGCAGCATTTGCGTAACAGTTAGAGCGAGGTCGGTTGCAGTCGCACCAGCACTCAGGGTACCAGTCAGTTTGAAACCAACTACTTCTGGCGTTACGAAATACAGAGGTTGTCCGAGCATTCCTGCTTCTGCCTCGATACCACCAACACCCCATCCAAGAACACCAAGACCGTTGATCATAGTGGTGTGGGAGTCAGTACCTACGAGAGAGTCAGGGAAAGCAACCAATTCGCCATCTACTTCGCGAGTAGCGATTACCGTTGCGAGGTACTCCAAGTTTACTTGGTGAACGATACCAGTAGCTGGAGGAACCGCACGGAAGTTGTCAAACGCAGTTTGTGCCCAACGCAGGAAGCGGTAGCGCTCTTGGTTGCGTTCGAATTCCAATTTCATGTTGTTGTCCAGAGCGGACGCGTTACCGAAATCGTCAACCATGACGGAGTGGTCGATAACGAGGTCAACTGGAACCAACGGGTTGATTCGTTTTGGATCTCCACCAGCGCGCTTCATCGCGATGCGCATCGCTGCCAAGTCAACTACAGCCGGTACACCGGTGAAGTCTTGCAGAACGATACGAGCTGGCATGAGAGGTACTTCTTGGTTTTCGTCGCGGCCTTTTGTCCAGGTCGCCAATTGTTGTACGTGTTCTTTGGTGATCGCGCGGCCGTCGAACTGACGAACAGCAGCCTCGAGCAGAACTTTAATGGAGAACGGCAGTTTGGAAACATCGCCCAATCCTTGTTCTTCCAACCCTTGCAGGCGATAGTAAGCAAAAGACTTGTCGCCTACTTGCAGGGAAGACTTTACTTTGTAAGCATCTTTGTTAGCCAATGTATACAACCTCCCTATAATAACTTGGAGTTTCATCTGGTGAAACGTTGTTTCGTTTCTTCATTACGAACCTATTATATACGATTTGTTTCCCGGCTTCTACCCCAAATTCATCATTTATATACAAAAATCATAGGTAAAGAAAATTGGATCAGAAACGTCTTCTTACTTAGTAAAGAAGAAAATTGCACGCACTTGAATTATTATCCCGTTTATATTTCGTTTACATTCATGCAGTATCTTATCACTTGCAAGTGAAAATGAGTGGAGGAAAAAGGGGAGAAATGAACGAATGGAACAAACCAACAGCGTAGCGAAATGGGGAAACTGGCGACCTTTCTTTCGATTAATTAGGGACACAAAGCCATCCAAGCTGAAAATCGGTGTCGCGTTGTTCATGAGCATCGCAACTACACTAGTTAGCTTAGTGATACCGTTGTTTACGAAGGATTTGGTGGACAGCTTTTCCCTGTCTACGATCACAACACCGCAAATCATTCTAATGATCGTTGCCTTTGTCGCACAAGCCATTGCAGGAGGACTGTCCATCTACTTATTAAATCATGTCGGCGAGAGTGTGGTGGCCTCACTCCGTGAACGACTATGGAAAAAACTGCTCGTCCTGCCGATCTCTTATTATGATAACAACCGGACAGGTGATACGATCAGTCGAATGACAAACGATACCGGCGTTGTGAAAAGCCTGATTACGGAGCACCTGTCCAGCTTTTTCACAGGATTGATCACGATTGTTGGTTCTGTGGTGACCTTGCTCTACCTCGATTGGCAAATGACGTTAACCATGCTCGTTGCTGTGCCGCTGTGCATCGGGATTCTCATGCCGCTTGGCAGTCAGATGTACAAAATTTCAAAAGGATTGCAAGATGAAACGGCCAGCTTTACAACCATTATGAATCAAGTGCTCCAAGAAATGCGGCTCGTCAAATCTTCCAATGCCGAAACCCACGAGTTGGGAATGGGAACAAAGGCAATCGGGAATTTGTTCCGATTCGGGCTGAGAGAAGGAAAGGTCCAAGCCGTCATTGGACCGCTAATGTCCTTTATCCTGATGGTGCTGCTCGTGGTTGTGATCGGCTATGGTGGCATGCGCGTGTCCATGGGAGCATTGACAGCTGGTGAGCTGGTCGCATTTATTTTGTATCTGGTGCAAATTGTCATCCCACTAGGGCAATTCACACAGTTTTTCACCTCGTTACAAAAAGCCATGGGGGCAACCGAAAGAATCATATCGACACTGAACGCTGAAGAGGAAGATCTTCTGACAGGACGGACGCTTGAAAACGCAGGACTGCCCATCCATTTGAGCCATGTGAGCTTCGCGTATGAGAACGGGGAAACCATTCTCGATGATGTCAGCTTTACGATTGGGGCGGGAAAAGTAAATGCGATTGTCGGACCGAGCGGCAGCGGCAAGACGACGTTGTTTTCCCTAGTTGAAAGATATTACCAGCCGCTGACTGGAGAAATCAGGCTAGGCAATGATCCCATCACGGATTTTTCCTTGAAGTCATGGAGAAGTCAAATCGGCTACGTTTCCCAGGAAAGTCCATTGATCGCCGGAACCATCCGAGAGAATATTTGCTACGGGATTTCACGGACGATTACCGACGAGGAGTTGAAGGAAGCGGCAAAGATGGCCTATGCGGATCAATTTATTGAGGAATTGCCGAATGGCTATGAGACAGAAGTAGGGGAGCGAGGCATGAAGCTATCGGGTGGACAACGCCAACGAATCGGCATTGCCCGTGCACTGCTTCGGGACCCCCAAATCTTGATGCTGGATGAAGCGACCTCTAGCTTGGACAGTAATTCCGAGATGATCGTCCAGAAGGCGTTGCAAAATTTGATGAAGGGACGCACCACCCTCGTGATTGCCCATCGCTTGTCTACCGTGGTGGAGGCAGACCAAATCATCTTTTTGGAAAAGGGAAAAATCACAGGTATGGGTACACATGAAGAGCTTTTTCAAACCCATGAGATGTACCGGGAATTGGCTAGTCAGCAATTGCTCGTAAAAGAGAGGGTGTAGAACGTGACCACGATTATGGTAGTTGACGACGATCCGCATATTCGCGAGCTTGTCAGCGTCTTCTTGCGCAATGAAGGCTTTACGATAGTGGAAGCCGTTGACGGACAGGAGGCATTGGACAAATTGGAATCAGTTGCCGCACAACTGGTGATTCTTGACATCATGATGCCGAACATGGACGGCTGGGAGCTGTGTCGAAAGCTTCGTGAGTATTATGATTTTCCCTTGCTCATGCTGACTGCCAAGGGAGAGACATCACAAAAAATCAAAGGCTTTGAGCTAGGGACAGATGATTATTTGGTGAAGCCGTTTGATCCGCAGGAGCTGGTCGTCCGGGTAAAAGCGCTGCTCAAGCGCTACCGGATTGCCGCTTCGCATCAGGTTCAAGCAGGTCAACTGTTACTTGATCGTAAAACATTTGCAGTCACGAGTGGCACGAAAACCTGGACGATCCCACTAAAGGAGTTCGAGTTGTTGTTCAAACTGGCCAGCTATCCCGGGCAGACCATTTCCCGCGAGCAGCTGATCGAACAAATATGGGGCTATGATTTTGAGGGGAATGAGCGTACGGTAGACGTGCACATCAACCGGTTGCGGGAACGTTTTCCGGAAGCGATGTACGGCTTTTTGATCCGGACGGTCCGAGGACTTGGTTATCGTTTGGAGATCGTCGTATGAAAAAGAGAAGTCCAGAACATTCCTATGTTTTGCTGAAAAAAATCGTCGGTGTGGTGGGCTTATGTGTTGTTTTTGCCTTGTGCGGCCTAGGTGCATACGGGATTACGACTCTCTTTTATAGCTATACGGGCTATCATCCCAATAATCTTGTAAAAACGTTGGTCCAATCCGTTTTGAACTGCATCCTGTTTATTGGGGTAGGAATAATTATTTCTTTCTTCACCATGTCAAGGCATCGGGGCAGGTTTCAACCATTGATTGATGCGCTTAGACGGATTGCCATGGGGGATTTTCGGGTCAATCTGGATATCAAGCTGGCGCATGAATGGGGGGAGCTGGTGGACGGCATCAACCATGTGGCGGAACAATTAAATGAAATGGAGAAGCTGCGGCAGGAGTTCATCTCCAATGTTTCCCACGAAATCCAATCGCCTTTGACGTCCATCAGCGGGTTTGCTCGCGCCCTGCATAATGAAGGACTTAGCCAAGAAGAGCGTAAACGCTACTTGGAGATTATCGAGTCGGAAAGCAAGCGACTGTCCAAGATCAGCGACAACCTGCTTAAGCTCACTGCGCTAGAGGGCATCCAGCATGATTTGGAGCGGAAGTCATATCGGTTGGACACGCAACTACGCGCACTTATCCTTGCATGCGAGCCCCAATGGGTGGCGAAAGAGATTGAAATGGACATAGACTTGGAAAAAGTCGAAATCGTGGCAGACGAGGATATGCTGAGTCAAGTCTGGACCAACTTGCTTGGGAACAGCATCAAATTCACAGGGGCAGGCGGGAAAATCAGCGTAAAGCTGGAGAAGGTAAACGGAGAAGTACTCGTGAAAATAATCGACACAGGAATCGGGATTTCCAAGGAAAATCAAGAGCGCATTTTCGAAAGATTTTTCAAGGCGGACCCATCGCGGAATCGAGCCAATTCGGGTAGTGGTCTGGGGCTGGCGATTGTGAAAAAAATAATTGATTTGCATCATGCCACGATCGTCGTGGATAGTGAAGTAGGGAAAGGTACCACGTTTACGATTACATTTGTTCAAACGGCGTAAAAAAGCTGCCCCTTCGTCCGAGTGACGGTCTGGGACAGCTTATTTTTATTTTCATTACGGGTAAACCAGTTACGCGCCGATATACTTGGCATGGAGCGAACGTGCCAGGCTGACGTCATCTGTGCCTTGCACGAGGACGCGACCATCTGGGAAAATGACGAGCGTGTACGTATCGACACGGAAACGCAGCAAAAACTTGTTCTGCTCAATTTGTCCCAAAGGGGAAAGTCTTTCAGCCAATGCGTTCAGATCAAGTGTCATTGCAGCGGCGGGCGAGATTTGTACGGTGTCTCGACCACAAAGCGAAACGGCTTGTCCATCTTGGGTATCCGGCTGTAAAAACGAAAATTGCTTCTGCCCGCATGTCGGACAATCGTCTCGGCGGGCATTGACCACCTTGATTTGCTGATGGCGGTTATGCCAAATCTCAAAGTGCTCCAAATTCGGATTGAGTTCATCGATTGCGCCCACTAACAGCTTGAATGCTTCTGTTGCCTGATAGGAGGCGACGATGTGAATGATCGGTCCGATGACGCCAGCCGTGTCACAGGTAGGCATCTCGCCCGGGTTTGGCGCTTCAGGGAAAAGACAGCGCAAGCAAGGCGTGATTCCTGGACGAATCGCGGTAAAGGTTCCGGTCGCACTCACGGCGCCACCGTACACCCACGGGATACTATGCTTAACGCAAACATCGTTCACGAGATATCTCACCTGAAAGTTATCTGTCGCATCCAGAACGAGATCGACGTCTGCCAGCAATTCCTCCGCATTGTAAGCGGTGAGGTCTGCGACAATCGGTTCGATCGTAACAGCTGAATTGATCTTTGTCAGCTTGGCGTGGGCTGCAATTGCTTTTGGCAAATGCTCGGCTGCATCGGATTCGTCGTAGAGCATTTGACGCTGCAGGTTGCTCGGCTCGACGAAGTCGCGGTCAATGATGCGAACAAAACCTACTCCAGCACGGACCATATGATTGGAGATAACCGTTCCGAGCGCTCCCATGCCGACGATCGCAACACGACTTCGCCCGAGCTTCTCCTGTCCACTGCGCCCGATTGGATGAAACAAAATTTGACGGGAATAGCGAGTATCCAAGGCGTTACTCCACCTTTCCTTCTGGCATCGCAAGCGGATTCCATGGTCCTTGCTGATGGCCCTTCCATTCGCTTCCATCTTCCCACATTTCTTTTTTCCAAATAGGAACGATCTGCTTGAGTCGCTCGATGGCATAACGGCCTGCTTCAAATGATTCATTGCGATGCGCTGTTGCCACGGCACAAACAACCGCTATCTCTTCCACAGTCAAATGACCGATGCGATGGTGCATCGCGACTTGCGCTCCCGGCCAGCGTTCCTCGATCTCAGCTGCCACCTGCTTCATTTTTTCAACAGCCATAGGGGCATACGCTTCATAGGACAAATACACGGTGCGCTGCCCATGGGTGAATTCCCGAACAGTTCCGACAAAAGTAAGAATTGCACCCGCATGCGGGTTGCTCACCAATCGAACGAGCTTGTCCGCAGAAATAGGCTCCTCGGTAATGGCAAAGCGCGGGTCTTCTTCTCCGCCGCTTACTGGAGGTAAGAGGGCAATCTCGTCATCGGCTGAAAGGATTTGATTTTTCGTTGCATATTCGTGGTTGATAGAGACAAAGCAACTGCCCAAAAGCGCAGAGAGCGCAGGATATTCTTTTTCCACTGCTTGCAGAAGGTCGCTAACGGTCGCGCCTTCAGATAAGGTCAACTGTACTTCCCGGGCATTCGCACGTTCGGCGAGTCCGGCAAATAACAAGATTGTAATGGTCAAGACAATTCCTCATTTCCCTGGATGATACTACTCTCTAGGCTAGACGATATCATAAACCGATCAAAGTTGCCAATGAATGGGGTGTTACAATCAACAGTAGATTCTAAGGGGCGAAGCCTTCCTGACTCAAATAAATCTGATCCGGCGGAAAAACACGTAATAGCCGATCATAGACGATCCGATAGGCGGTAGGATCATACCATTGTTCCAGTCCCAACTGTTCATAGAGAGCGGGAGTGCCGTTTCTTTTCGTTCGTTTGCCGCCGCTGCCATCTCCCATATAAAAGTCATCGACACAGACACGGGTGACCAAGGGTCGCAAAATCTCCGGGAATGACTCACTGCTCGGCAAAACAGGGGCAATCGTTGCTTGTGTAGGGATGCCTGCTTCCGCCAAGCGCTGGAGTGTTTTGAGCCGCGCTTGAATGGGGGGAGCTTGCGGGCTAAAGTGCCGGCGAATCTCCTCCAAATCGGTCTCGACGGTCATGCTGATGCGGACGCGATCACCCAGCAGGAGCAACAAATCTGCATCCCGCCAAACCAAGGGACTTCTCGTCTGCACCAGCAAAAAATCGGGTGGATTCTCTACCATGACTTCGAGGAAAGACCTCGTTACTTTTTCCGTTTGTTCGATGGGCTGGTACGGGTCTGTACTCGAAGACATGAAGATGGTTACCTTTCCTTTTTTCTTTGCCCGCAAAAGCTCCTTGCGCAATAAATCGGCAGCTTGCTGCTTAATGTCAACCCACGTGCCCCATTGCTCGTTGCGAAACAAAGAGACAGGCATTTGCCGAACATAGCAATAAGAGCAGGCGAAAGAACAGCCCGTATAGGGATTGAGCGAGTGAGTGTAATCCGCAAGAAATCCGCTTCCTTTATTAAGGAGGGTTTTCGGCATTTTATAGGAAAGGATGCTTTTCATATGGGGCGTTCCTCACTTTGCATCGTGAAAAATAATTCCGAGGCTGTAGCGCTTTCCTGAGGTAATCGTACTGACACCGTGGCGCAGCGTGTTTTTATAGTAGCCTCGCGTTCCCTGCACAGGACGGTAGGATGTCGGGAAAATCAGGCCAGCGCCTTGGTCCAAGGTTATCACATGTCCCCTGCTCTGTGCGCGCAGTCGTTGCTCCATCAGTAGAAATTCTCCGCCTCTGTAGTCCTTCTCCTTCTGATTCAAGGCAAAAACCACTTGAAACGGGAAGAACACTTCGCCGTACATATCCTGATGCAAGCAATTATAGCCACCTGTTTCGTATTTCAAAATCAGTGGAGTAGAGCGCAACTGACCCTGCTCGTGACATTGCGCCAAAAATTCAGGGAGGGTAGCAGGATAAATAGCTTCGCGTCCCAGCAGTTCCAGCCACCGATTCGCAGTCTGCGCAAGCATTGGATAAAAGCCTTCGCGAAGCTCCTGCAAAAGCGAGGGAAGGGGAGCTTGATAATAGCGATACTCCCCTTCACCGAAACGGTACCGCGCCATTTGGATCGTATTGCGAAAAAGGTCATCCTGTCCATACGTAGCGATTAATTCTTCGCACGCATCGGCGCTTATTAAGGAAGGAAAAGTTGCATACCCTTGTTTGTCTAGCTCCTGTTGCAACGAATGCCAGTCAAGTGCAGCGATCGTCTCTGCCACTGATTTAGCCATGCTTCACACCCCGATTTGTCTTTTTCTCCAGATCAAGCAGAGTTGTCTTCATGGGCAGTCCTCCACGATAGCCAGTTAGTGAACCGTTTTTACCGACGACGCGGTGGCAGGGCACTGTAATGAGAACCGGATTGGCACCGATTGCTGCACCGACAGCACGAACAGCAGCAGGCTTTTCAATAACGGTTGCAATGTCGGTGTACGATACCGTTTGACCGTATGGGATTTGGCGCAGTGCCTCCCAGACAGCGAGCTGAAAAGGCGTTCCAGACAGGTCGCAATCCATGGAAAAATGCTCGCGCGTTCCCTGCAAATACTCCATCAGTTCTGTTGCAAAAGGCTTTAGCCATAGATCGTCTTGCACCAGCGAACTTTGTGGGTGATGTTTTTTAACCCAAGCCTCCAATTCAGCAAAAGGCTGGTTGACCGAGCCGACATAACAAAGCCCGGCAGTCGTTGCAGCTAAATAAATGGTCCAATCACCATGCACAAGCATGGACCAATGTACCGTCTGATTCTTCCTCGTTTCCAATTCGATACGCCTCCTTTGAGCTGTGTACGAACAGTATACCTCCAGCACCTGTTCTTCGTACGTTTTTAGGAGTGGATGAGCAAGATAACGAAACAATGTCTTCTACATTCCCATTGCTTTTATCCAGCGGCGGGAGTAAGGTAGGAGGAGATAGAGGAGGAACGATGCTAGTATGACAGATCAATTAACACATTTTAATGAACAAAATCGAGCGCGGATGGTAGACGTATCCGAGAAGGACGTCACAAAACGGGTGGCTGTAGCCGAGAGCCAAATCAGCATGAAACCCGAAACACTCGCCCGAATCCGCGAAGGTCGAATCGAAAAGGGCGATGTACTCGCAGTTGCGCAGGTAGCAGGTGTCATGGCTGCCAAAAAGACGTGGGAAATTATCCCGATGTGTCATCCGCTGCCATTGACTGGCATCGACATACAATTTGCATTTGTAGATGAAACGACGCTTGCGATTACAGGAACCGTGAAGACGACAGGGAAAACTGGCGTCGAGATGGAGGCGTTGACCGCTGTCAGCGTAGCGGCTTTGACGGTGTATGACATGTGCAAAGCCATGGATAAAGCAATGATAATCGGTCCGACCAGTCTGCAATCCAAAACAGGCGGAAAAAGCGGCGATTTCCATCGGGGAGAGAAGTAAGCCATGAGGCAAAAGTGGGAATCCTATCCGAGCAGCATTCGTTTATTGGCGATTGCTGCCGTCATTTTTTCTACCGGAATGGCGTGTATTTGGCCGCTAGTAACGATCTATATTCACAATCATCTCGGAAAGCCGCTGACTGTAGCCGGCTTCTTGTTGCTTTTAAATCAAGGCGCATTTTTGATCGGAAGTATTGTTGGCGGGATGATGTTTGACCGCTGGGGCAAAATGCGCACTATTATTGTAGGTTCCATCGGTGTTATCCTGATTTCGATCGGATTAGGTGTAACGCAAGATTTTACGATTTATGTTGTCTTGCTTCTGTTGAATGGACTGTTTTACGGGACACTTTCTCCTGTGATGAATGCATTGGCCGTCGTTTTATGGCCGGACGGAGGACGTAAAGGAATCAATCTGATTTATGTCTCCCTCAATGTGGGGGTAGCTGCCGGGTCTGCGTTGGGCGGCTTCTTGGCAAGTGTATCGTTTGCCTGGACGTTTTTCGGTAATGCCATCTCTCAAGTGATCGTCCTCGCGATGTTCATGCTCATTTTGCCGCGTCAGCTAAAAATGGTGGAACAACAACGCGGAAACGCGACGACTGGACAAAGCATGCCTGAGCAAGTAGCTGGTGATGTGCCGCGACAACCACAACAAGAGACAAAGGTGGTATGGGGCGCATTGCTGCTATTATGCGGGGGACTATTAATTAGCTGGATTGTCTATGTCCAATGGACGACGGTGCTGTCGACCTATATGCAAACCCTGGGCATTTCCCTCCGTCAATACAGTCTGTTGTGGACGCTGAACGGCGGTTTGATCCTGTTTGGTCAGCCATTGATTGCGTGGGTCATTCGACGCTTTGCTCGTACGCTAAAAGCACAAATGCTCTTGGGCGCTTATATTTTTGCCTTGTCGATGTTGATTTTGTCTCAGTCAACGGTTTATGCAGGCTTTGTGGCAGGCATGTTCATCATGACGCTGGGCGAAATGCTCGTGTGGCCAGCGGTGCCGGCAGTAGCTGCACAATTTACGCCTGAGGGACGAGAAGGCTTTATCCAAGGGCTGATTGCAGGGACTGGATCGGCTGGGCGGATGCTCGGTCCACTGCTTGGCGCATTCATTTTCCAATCCATTCACGCGCAGGGACTATTGTTCGTGATGGCAGGCTTGTGTTTGTTGTCTGTCGCCTTCTTTGCCTTCCACAGCTCTTTTCAGAAAAGAAGGCATCAAATGCCGGTACAGAACCAAGCATCTTGACACGGTTTACGTGCTCAAGTAGTATGATATAGACGAAAAAACAGTATATTCCGTGTGTTTGACTTATTCAGAGAGGTGGAGGGACTGGCCCTATGAAGCCCGGCAGCGGATCTGTTCCATGTGATGGACAGATGCTGTGCCAATTCCAGCAGGATTTTTTCCTGACAGATAAGGACGTGACCAAGCTGATCTCCCCCTTTTTCTGTATGGAAAAAGGGGGTTTTACTGTATTGGGCCCAAGAAAGGAATGGAACAAAGATGCGCATTCAACCCTCCGATATGATTGATCGACTCCCTACCCAGTTTTTTGCGACCCTGGTGGCAAAAGTAAACAAGGTCATTGCGCAAGGCCACGACGTCATTAACCTGGGGCAGGGCAATCCGGATTTGCCGACACCGCCGCACATTATTGAAGAATTACAGGTGCAAGCGGCACAACCACTCCATCACAAATATCCGCCTTTTCAGGGACGCGTGGAACTGAAGCAGGCAGTGGCTCATTGGTATAAGCAAGAATTTGATGTGGACCTCGATCCAGAGGAAGAAGTAGCGATTTTGTTCGGTAGCAAAACCGGACTCGTAGAGATTTGCCAAGTCCTCATGAACGCAGGCGATGTTGCACTAGTTCCAGACCCAGGCTATCCGGATTATTGGTCGGGGGTTGCGGTCGTAGGCGGACGGATGGCCATGATGCCGTTGAAGGCGGAAAACGATTTCTTGCCAGACTACAGCCAGCTCTCCCAAGCTGATTTGGATCGAGCGAAACTGATGTTTCTCAACTATCCGAACAATCCGACAGCAGTCAACGCACCACTTGAGTTTTATGAAGAAACTATTCGTTTTGCCCGAAAACATGAAATCGTCGTCTGCCACGACTTCGCTTACGGGGCGATTAGCTATGACGGGAAAAAGCCGGTCAGCTTCATGCAGGTTCCGGGTGCAAAAGAAGTGGGCGTAGAATTTTATACCTTGTCCAAAACGTACAACATGGCAGGCTGGCGTGTGGGTGCCATGGTAGGAAATCGCGAGCTGGTTCGTCTGATTAACCTCATTCAGGACCATTACTTCGTCAGCCTATTCGGAGCGGTACAGATGGCAGCAGCCAAAGCGATGACGGATTCGCAGCAGTGCGTCCGCGATCTCGTCGCTGTCTACGAAAGCCGCCGTAATGCCTTGTACTCCAATCTGCATCGGATTGGCTGGCAGGCGCCACCATCTCAAGGTTCGTTTTTTGCTTGGCTTCCTGTTCCAAGCGGCTTCACATCCGTGGAGTTCTCTGACCTGCTTTTGGAAAAAGCGCATGTCGTCGTAGCGCCGGGAAATGGCTTTGGCCCCACAGGTGAGGGCTATGTGCGAGCGGCTTTGTTATCCAACGAAGAGCGTCTTGCGGAAGCAGTCAAGCGGATTGAGCGGCTGGGGTTATTTACGAAAACAAAATAAAAGCGAGGCAATTTGGCCACACTACCGTATAAATGGAGTGTGGCTTTTTCCTTTTAGAATAAAAATCATTCTCATTATTGACAGATAATGATTTTCATTATACGATGTCATTGTTGTTAATGATAATTAGTCTCAGCGAGAGCGGGAGGGTACCATGCGCTATCAGATTAACGGTTACACGGATATGTATACGGTGATCGCCAACGAGAGAAAAATCGGCGGAGCCATTGAAGCAGGCCAGATTCGCTTGCGGACGGGAGAAGTTTACGCCAATGCTGTTCTCACTCGTTTGGAAATGTCAGGTGCGCATTTTTGCTCGATCGGATTTGTTACAGAAGAAGGCAAAAGACTGATTGTCCATGTGAATGATATCAGCATGATCGCTGATGCTCGTCACGTCAACGTATGTGAGCTGACGAACGAATGCATGAGAATAGAAAAGTCAGCAGAGAGACTGAAGCGATTGAAGCGACTCTGTGAGCTGAATGAAGGTAGCTGTACGCCGACCTTTCAGGAAGAGGCATTGCTGTTGGCAAGCGATATCGGTATGGAAGAAGCGTCCAATCATGTCGACCTCTCTTTCCTCCCACATACAGAAAAACCGCGTGTGTTCCGCATCGCCTAGATATAGCGATACATATGAACCCCTTTTCGTTTGATACGAAGAGGGGTTTTTTGCATGCAGTGGAGTGAAGACTAATGGTTGAACAACCGCTCGACATAGTCAAAACCTATCTGCTCATAGCTAGCAAAGATTGGACTTACGCTGTTGACAGTGATAAAACAAGGATAAGCAAAATCAAGGGGGAACGGAACATGGAGTACTCATTTTCAAAATCTGTCGAAGCACTATCCTCCTCGGCTGTCCGGGAAATCTTGAAGCTGACCCAAGGCAATCAAGTGCTCTCGCTCGCAGGTGGACTGCCAGCAGAGGATTCTTTTCCAATCGCAGAGATGCGCGAAGCGTTTAACCGCGCATTTGAAAAAGGAGCAAAAGCTCTTCAGTACGGATTGACTGATGGATACCTGCCGCTTCGTGAGTGGATTGCATCCCGCATGAAGCAAAAGCATATGAACGTCGGTGCAGATAATATGATCATCACTACTGGCTCTCAGCAAGCAGTTGACTTGTTGTGCCGTGTATATTTAGACGAAGGCGATGTCGTTCTCGTCGAAAACCCTACCTATTTGGCAGCCGTTCAGCTGTTCCAATTCCGGGGAATCAAAGCGATTCCCGTAGACGGTGATGCCAATGGGATGGATTTGGACGATCTGGCGAAAAAAATTGCCCAGTATCGCCCGAAAATGGTGTATGTCATTCCTACCTTTGCCAATCCAACAGGAAAGGTATGGAGCCTTGAACGTCGTCTAGGCTTGCTTCGTCAATGCAAGGCGCAAAACATTCTCATCCTGGAAGACGATCCATATGGAGAGATCCAATTTGATGGGGAGGCTCCGTACCGTTCCATTTTCTCACTGGATGAGCATCCGACCGATTCCTGTGTGGTGTACACCAGTACCTTCTCCAAGATTGTCGCACCAGGCTTGCGTACCGGATGGGCCATCGGTGATACACGCGTGATTCAAATGATGGTGAAGGCGAAGCAAGCAGTTGATTTGCAGTCGAGCACAATTGACCAGTACGCGCTGTATGAGCTGTTGTCCCGCTTTGATCTGGAGCGTCATATTGAGAAAATCCGCGAGTCCTACAAGGCACGGATGGAATGGATGCATGAGCTTTTGATTGCGCAAAACTGGGAGGGAGTACAGTGGGAAAAACCAAGAGGAGGGATGTTCCTCTGGGTGAATCTGCCTGAGCACTTCGATGCAGAGAAGCTGCTGACCCAATCCGTACAGGAAGGCGTGGCATTCGTGCCAGGGAAGCCGTTTTATGCAGCCGAGCCGCATCTCAATACGATGCGCTTGAACTATACGCTCTTGAACCGGGAAGACACGGAGCTTGCGATTTCACGACTTGGCAAAGCATTTCACGCCTACAGCGAATCACTGGTGACAAATGTTTAATGGAAGCAAAAAGACAACCATTCTCCTTGAGCTGGTTGTCTTTTTTATGCATGTTTACAGGGAGATCTCTCTTTCTGCACGATCCAGCCATTCATTCACGAGCTCTGTAAACAGAAGCGGCTGCTCGATCTGCAAATTGTGGCCGGCACAATCGAGAGCGGCAAAGGTAGAGCGCGGGTAGCCTTCGATGATATCCCAAATATCTCGATAACCGACAGAATGATCTTGTTTGCCGACAAGAAAAAGGCTCGGATGGGGGAAGGGGGCCGTATCTAATGGGAAGGACACGCCATACGCTTGTCTGATTTTCGTGAGGAAAGAAGGGTCAGACAGCATGTAGCCATCGATAATCTCTTTTCGATAGCGATTCCACGTATAATCAGTAGCGACTACCGCCATCGACTCAAACTCCGCCCGTTCCGTCTCACTCAACTCCTCCCGGAGGGAAGGCTCCTGTACGAGAAGAGGTTTATCCGGCAGTGTGCGTTTATCTTTGTCTGGAATGACATTTGGACAGATGAAAAGGGCACCCTTTACTTGCTTCTGGCGCTTCTCGATAACTGCTCGTGTAAGATATCCGCCGTATGATTCACCTGCAATGAAAAAGGGCTCACCTGGAATGAGCTGATCGATGAACGCGAGCACAACCTCTAGAATATCGTCCGTGGTGTGGATATGTTCATAGTTTTCCGTTTGTCCCATTCCCGGCAGATCTATGTAAAGTCGTCGGTATCCCGGACGTTTCTCAAAAATGGGTTCCAGACAGCCTGTCATGCAGCGGTGATCAAGTGAAAAGCCGTGAATCATCAAGACAGGAAAACCGCTTCCGATCTCCTCATAATAAAGGTTGACGCCATTGACCTCGCATCTCATAAAAAGCCCCCCAACGAATTTGTGTCAGATTGTTTGGAAAGTTCGGAACGTATGTTCTTATTATAAGCAATCTGCTGCATATTTCAAGGATGAAAAAACACACCCACAACGAGAATCGTCAATGGGTGTGCCAAAGGGCTTTCTATTCTTCTGTTTCTTCCAAGGTGCAAATGGCGCTTGGACGCTTGATCCGCAATACAACGCACTCATACACACGGAACAGACTGTTCATTTGCTCGTCGCCGAGGAACGCAGAGTCGAAGTCTTCTGCAATCGCCAGGTCGAGATTGTGACGGCCAGTCGCTACCAATACGCCGGAACGGCCTTTAATGGTAGGGGATTGGAAGACACCATCTGTAACGAGATTGCGAACGTGCTCGATCTCAAGCACGTTGGTGCCTTTGTGCACGCGATGCAAGAGAGAGTAGAGCTCAGGAGAAACAACCAGTGCATACGGACCGCTGTGGCCCATTTTCAGCAGCTTGTTGCGTGCTTCCACGATATCGGCAAATGCGTTGCCAGATTCCATCCAATCGCTCTTCAGATGAGTGAGGCGGCCTTTTACGTTCATCAGACCAGGAAGGTCGAATTCCGCAGCACCGTTGAAGATCAGATCGTCTTCCATCAGTGCACCACCCGCAGCCGCGTTCGCAGCCGCGCTCATGTCCAAAGGCATACCCAGTGTGCGTGCTTGGGCAACATCGCGCCAGTAGAGCATGAAATCTTTGTACAGAATCGGAATCGTCATGCTGACACGGCGGCTAGGCTGTGTCATTTCCAGTGATTCTCCTCGCAGGGAGAGACCGCCAAAACGGGATTCCTCATATACATCGTTGGTAATGGTTTGGATGCCTTCACCCAATGGTCCATAAATATCGATAAAACGACGTCCTACCAGCTGGCGGCGAGCCATGTCAACGACAGTTGCGTCCAACTGGTTCCATTCTTCGGTCGTCAAGGGAGAGTCTGGGTATTTACGAAGCTTGTCCATAGTGTAACCTCCATGTTATTTCAGGATTTCCGATTCTTTACATTCCTTTCAAGCTGCCAACAGTCAGTCCTTTTTTGCCAGCAACTGCTGGGGCGGAATGCTTGATCACGGAAGCAACACCGTGAGGAGCGGAAGCCGAGGCTTTCAAATGATCAACCTGGTGAATGTCGTGCCCCTCATCGTGATCAGTGAGATCAGGATGAGCCGCATCAGAGAAGCGTTGGCTTATGTTCGCCATGATCTCTTTGACTGTCAAATAGTCTGTATGCGTCTTTTCACGCATGCCATCCAGGAGCTGACGTGTTTCGTCATCCTTGAATTCATACAGAGAGAGCTCCAGATGCTCGCGGAAATTGTGCAGTCCAAAACGTTCCAAATTCACATCGGACAGCATTTGTGAGAGGTCGCGATCACTTAGCTGATCCAGGCTTTTTCCTGCTGACAGCTTCTCCAGGTAGGGAACCAATTCCTGCAAGCGCCCCATGCGCTGTTCTTCTTCTTCCAAAATATGATGGTAGTAAAGACGAGTATGCTCGTCCGTTGCCGCGTCGATAATCGGCTGGATAACGCCCATGAAACTGTTGATGTAACCTCTGGTGCGATCAAAAATGGCGTGCAGCTGTGTAATTTCTTGCACCCTACGCCACCTCCTCATTCACAATCTATTTTTTCATTATACCTTTGGAAAAAACACCCGGGCAACACCTATGTACATTTTCCTATGATTACGAAGAATATGGTGCGGTGTAATTTGGAAAAGAGGGCGGGAACACTAGAGCGCCATGGCTTTTCTTTTCGGCATCGTATCTAGTTTTGTTTTTTGACAAAAAAGTTATCATGGAGAGTATTGTCAAAGCCAAATGGGAATGATAATATTTATCAATAAGAGTGATATTCATTATCAATTAGCATTCAGAGAAGAAAACATAAATCCTACATCACCTAAATTTAAGGAGGTAACAAGTTATGTCATCCATTTTAGTTATAGGCGGAGATCGTCTGGGCAATATTATCGAATTTCTGCAGGGTCAAGGCTTCAAGGATATTCACCACGTAACTGGACGGAAAAGCTCGCAAACCGGGGTGAAAATTCCAGCTGGCATCCACATGATTCTGGTGTTGACTGATTTCGTCAATCACAACTTGGCCAAAACTGTGAAAAACCAAGCCAAAGATCGCGAGCTGCCCATCGTTTTCTGCAAGCGTTCGTGTTCTGCGATTGCCAAAGCTTTTGACCTCACTGCGTAAATACATACTCTCCGGATCGGGCAGACTACGATCGTGAGTCTGACACCAACGGAGGAATGCGCATGGAACAGAATCGTCTGAGTGAACTGCCTATCGCACAGCTTACGGCCGCTCAGCTGCAACAACTAAAACAGGCAGAAGAACAAATCAACACAGAAGGTCCAAATGTATATCTTATTGCACTAGAGAAGCAATCCCCGTCCTCCTAGACGGGGTTTTTTTATTGAAGCGATGCTTCTCACTTGAATACGTATTGCTCCAGTTGCATTTTGAGGGCGTCAATTCCGATGGCGAAGCCCAAGCATTGGCTGGATTGAATGATGAATGCATTGAGACCAACGACTTCTCCATTCAAATTAATGAGTGGGCCTCCGCTATTTCCTGGGTTAATAGCAGCATCCGTCTGAAAAATTTCTTCGTACATCCGCTTCGCAACCTGTAGGCGGCGGTTTTTAGCACTGATGATTCCCGCTGTCACAGAATTTTCCAACCCGAGTGGGGAACCGCCTGTATCCATACAAACAAAATCAGTAGCAATTTTTAATGAAAGGACAACAGACGCAAACAGACCTCTCGATTTTTCTGACTAGAGGCAGCGTCTGTTGCTTCTGCGTCAATACGTTGGATGAGTGTGCACACGAGCAATCGCCGTTCTTTTTCATTTGCATACGTCCAAATGAGATTCCAATTGGAAAGGGCATCTAAATCAAGATGGTGTACGTGTGAAAAAGCAGAGTAAGCCCGTTCCTGTTCTTTTGCAGCCAGCTCCAACGCACTTATTTTCTCTCGCAAGGCAGGGAGTGTAAGGAATCCCTCTTCATAAGCTTGTTCCCAACGTTGCCTTCGAATTAGCAGTTGCTGCTCGGTTTCTTTTGCGGGAGCGCGGGAATTCGTCTGCAACACAGTCTGATACACTTCCTTCATTACAGCGATTGACTCTGGCGAATACTGCATCAGCTCTTGCACAATGGCTTTTTCCAAGCGATCCTCACGTATGGCAGGAGCATCACACGTACCAGCCAACTTGTTTTTACATAAATAGTAGCGGTGCGTGTAGCTTTTTTCCCTTTTTCCTGTGATCGTAGTTGTTTTCCCGCGCATCGCGGAGCCACAACGCGAGCAGTACAGCAATCCGGAAAAAAGGTAGCGGGAGCTGAGAACGCGGGGGTGTCTTGTTGCCCGAGAACTCATCCGCTCCTGCACCCGGGAGAAACAGGATTGATCGATGATGGCCGGGTGAGTCGCCTCTTCGATAATCCATTCCTCAGGGTCATTGCGTTGTTGATCGGCGTCGGTGTAATTCCAACGCAGCGCACCGTGATAGACCGGATTTTTTAACAGGCGAAGCACGGCACTTGCACTCCATGAAGCGCCATTTTTGCCGCGCAATCCGGAATGATTTGCCCATTCAGCGATTTGACGCGGAGATTCGCCTCGATCATAGCGCTCGAACATGCTTCGTACGCCTGCTGCTTCCCTTTGATTCACGACCAGCGTTCCTCGTACCAGATTGTATCCATACGGTGCAGGTCCTCCTGGTCGTTTTCGTTCTCTTGCCATCTGGCTCATCCCCAGCTTGACCCGTTCTGCCAAGTTTTCCCGTTCCCATTGTGCGAGGGCAGCCACTAAGGTTATAAACAATCGCCCGATTGCCGTAGTCGTATCGTATACCTCCGTGCAGCTTTTAAAATGCACCGAATGTCGATCGAACTCCTGCAGGAGCTGATACAGATCAAGGACAGAGCGAGTGAGCCGATCGAGTCGATAGACGAGGACGACATCGATTTGACCCGTTCGGATATCCTGCAAGAGCTGACCAAGTGCGGGGCGATTCGTATCTTTGGCACTCACGCCTTCATCTGCGTAAACTGCATGGACTTCCCATCCTTGGGAGTGAACGTACGAGAGCAGCTTTTCCCTTTGAGCGGGGATCGAAAACCCTTCGCGTGCCTGATCCTCCGTACTGACGCGAATGTAGACGGCCGTTCGCATCGCCCGTCCTCCCTTCATCTTGGGTTGCTAGAGTGTACAGCAAAAGGGAGGAGCTTATGCCTGACCGCAAATAAAAAACCCCGCTTATCCGTTTTGGACAAGTGGGGTTATGCTACATCCATTTTTGGCCCCATTCGTGAATGGAATCAATGACAGGACGTAAATCTTTTCCTTTTTCGGTCAATTCGTATTCAATGCGAACCGGGATCTCTGGGTACACTTTGCGCTCCAAAATCTCGAGCTCTTCCAGCTCCTTCAGTCTTTCCGAGAGCATTTTATCGCTCATATGTGGAACCATTTCCCGGATATCTTTGAATCGTACAGTCCCGCGTAGCAACACATGAATAATCAGGCCGGTCCAACGTTTTCCAAGGACGTTCATTGCACATTCATATTTTGGACACATGTGTTCGCCAGAAAAATCATGACTCATATCGGCGTCACCTCTATCTAGCATCATTATTGTTGCCCTTTATTCTAACAGATTAGCTTGAAAAAAGTAAGTAACGAAAAGTTGGAATGACACTTTGACAATGCTGAGAAGTCAAGCCCGTTTTCATGGACAAATGTTTCCCTATAAGGTGTCTACACATACACTAATCGCGAAAGAAAAGAAGCGAAGAGGGTGTTGCGATGCTTCCAAAACGGGTAATCGGCATTTTAACCTGGCGGGAGGGGTTACGCTTTGAGGAACCAGCTTATTTGCGAAGGCTGGTTCAAACAGGGCAAAAGCTAGGCGCAGAAATCTACCTGTTTTCGCATCAGGACGTCAATGTTTCCGCCAGAAAGATCAAAGGCTTCATTCCCAAACCAAACGGGGGCTGGATGAGTAAAACATTCCCTTGGCCAGAAGTCGTAATCGATCGGTACCGACGCAGGGTAAAGGAGTATATCCGGCTGCGAAATAGTGATCTGTTTTTCTTTGCCAATAGTCCGTTCAGTAAAAAATGGAGAGTGACGAATCTGCTCGCTTCTGATGAACGCGTCAAACGCTGGATTCCGGAGACGCATGTTTACGAAAAAGGCAAGATCCGAAACATGCTCGCACGCCATGGGCTCGTCTATGTCAAGCCAGGGAATGGCACAGGAGGAAGAAGCATTCTCAGAGTGAAGAGCAGTGGCAAGGAGTATAACCTCTCTGGACGTGACAAGAAGCATAAGTATCATGTAGCTCGAATTGATACGGTGGAAGGCGTGGAAAAATGGGTCAAAACGTGGGTACAGGAACAGCGCATTCGCGATGGCAATTTTCTGGTGCAGCAAGGTTTGGACCTGGGCCTGCTACGCAAGCATGTCGTTGATGTACGGTTATTGATTCAAAAGGACGAGCGTGGGGAGTGGGAGGTGACTGGGTGCGCAGTACGTATGGGGGAGAATGGCAGTGCTACTTCCAATTTGCATGGAGGGGGCAAAGCGATTCCCTTTGAATGGTTTATGTTCAGACGATTTGGCGGGGAGCGTGGAGAGCTGATCAAACAGGAATGTTATCGGCTTGCTTTTGATGTAGCAAACACGCTCGAGGACTATTTCGGTCGCATGATGGAATTCGGGCTGGACATTGGGGTGGATGTGGACGGACGTGCGTGGTTAATCGAAGTGAATCCCAAGCCGGGAAGAGAGGTTTTTCGCCAGATGGGTGACATGGCATTATACAAGAAGGCGATAGCCCGTCCCGTTCAATTTGCGCTGTATTTGGCCCGGAACCAGGCTCGTTTTTTGTCTCTTTGAATACAGATGGAGAACCGACGCTGATGACCCATTCTCCTACTTTTGTATGAGAGGAGTTGCCTAGTGGCAGCGGATATAGCTTGCAGTCTGCATCAATTTTGATGACGGCGTAATCCCGGACTCGATCGGCTATAATACGTTTGGCTTCAAACACTCTACCGTTATATAGCTTCACGAAAATGTTTTTGGATTTGCCGATGACATGCTCGCTCGTCAAGATATACCCTTTCGGATGAAAAAGAAATCCGGAGCCAAAGCTTCGTTCCATGGGTGGAGAATTATCTTCATGATCAATGAGGCTGCGAATTAACGAATCCACGTCTTTGGAATGGGGAGCATCTTCGGTCACGATGGAGACTACTCCCTCTTGAACTCGCTCGACAATGGGAACGAAGAAATTGAATGGGTGCAGACTGCTGCTGCTCACAGGGTACTTTACCCGCGTATACTGGGACCATTTTTTACTTTTCACCGATCTCTCCCCCTACAGCAGATAGGTATGTATCATCTTATGGGGAGTGGAGAGGGAAGGGACGCCCAATTTCTAGTCGAGTGTATGGTTATATCATTAATTTTGATTGATATAATAAAGAAATAGCATTGGTATAATTATTTAAATGCATTTATAATAACATGTAGTTAAAGAATATTTTGAACATAAAGGCTAAGTCCTAGCCGCTAGAGAGAGAAAAAGAACGGTAACGGAGGATGCGAAGAGATGGATGTTAAAACGATCATACTGGGTTTCTTGAGCTATGGGGAAATGAGTGGCTACGATATTAAGCAAGCGTTTACAAACAGTATTGGATTCTTTTATGACGCTAGCTTTGGTGCTATTTATCCAGCATTGCGCAAACTGGAGGAAGAAGGCTTCGTGACGAAGCAAGAAATCATTCAGTCTGGCAAGCCGAACAAGATTTTGTACCGTATTACAGAAGCCGGAAAACAATCTTTCCGTCAAGAAATCCAGACGCCTATCTTGCCGCCAGTATTGCGTTCAGACATGCTGGTTAAAATTTTCTTCGGCAAGAGCCGCACGATCGACGAACAAAAGGATTTGCTAGAGGGCTGCTTGGATACGCAGCGTCAATTGCTCCAACAAAGTAAGGCTTCTTATAAAAAGCTGGAAGTAAATTTTGACGAATATCAACGTTTTTGCTGGGAGTATACCATTCATCATCTGGAGTCAACGATTTCCTTTATGGAACAAAAAATGACTTCCTTGTTGAAACAACCAGCTTATTCCGTTTAGCCAATAAAGCGAAGGGCTCATGTCTTGTGAACAATGAGCCCTTCGCTTATTTTCATTTATTTCAGGTTTTCTGGATTGAGGCATTCGAGCTCTGGTACAACGAAACGTCCGTCTTTGCGGATCAGGCGATCGTCAAACCAAATTTCTCCACCGCCCCACTCAGGACGTTGAATCATAACCAAGTCCCAGTGAATGGAGGATTTGTTTCCGTTAAATGCTTCATCGTAGGCCTGTCCCGGTGTGAAGTGGAAGCTTCCGTCAATTTTTTCGTCGAAGAGGATGTCTTTCATCGGGTTTTGGATGTATGGATTCACGCCAATCGCAAATTCCCCAACGAACCTCGCACCTTCATCCGTATCAAAGATTTCATTGATCTTCTCGGTGTCGTTCGCAGTTGCTTCGATGATTTTGCCATCCTTGAAGGTGAGCTTGATGTTGTCGTATGTAAAGCCTTGATAAGGAGATGGCGTGTTGTACGCGATCGTACCGTTGACGGAATCACGGACAGGGGCAGTAAATACTTCTCCGTCAGGGATGTTGGCTTCACCAGCACATTTGATTGCCGGAATATCTTTGATAGAGAAGGTCAGATCAGTGCCTGGTCCTACGATACGTACCTTGTCGGTTTTCTCCATCAGCTCGACCAGGCTGTCCATGGCTTTATCCATTTTGCCGTAATCAAGCGTGCACACTTTGAAATAAAAATCTTCGAAAGCGGCGGTGCTCATATTAGCCAACTGAGCCATGGATGCATTTGGATAGCGTAGCACGACCCATTTGGTATGCGGTACGCGAATATCCAGTACAGGACGCGCTAGCAGCTTGGAATGCAGCTGCATTTTGTCTCCAGGTACATCAGAGAGCTCACTAATGTTGTCGCCGCCGCGGATGCCTATGTAGCAATCCATTTGTTTCATGAAAGCCACATCTGCTTCACGCATGATACCCAATTGTGTTTCGTTGGCACCCATCAAGAGTTCGCGCTGAACGGATTGGTCGATCAGTTGGACAAACGGATTTCCCCCAGCTTCGTATACCTTGGCAATTACGGCTTTTGTCAGATCGGTAACGTTGCCAATGGAGTAAATTAAAACGTTTTCACCAGGCTTGACAGTCACCGAATAATTGACGAGTACGTCAGCCAGTTTTTCAATTCGTGGATCTTTCATAGGAAGGGGATCCCTCGCTTTCCATATCATTCTTATCCATTGTACACAACTCAAACAGAAAAAAGCTACCCACTGGCGAGGGTAGCTTGCGGAGGAAACGCGCTTGAAGGATTCGGTACTTCATGTATATGCAACGGCCTGCTGAATATGGCTATATCTTCGGGGAAGAAAGATTAATCGCAGCTGCACCCGATAATAACCAGCAGGATGAAAAGAATCAAAACCAGAGTGAAGCCGTCGAATTCTCCATTAAAGATGCCGCTCATCGAATAAACATCCTCCTCATGTGTGTGTTAAGCCTCTTGTGCTTACATCTACAACATATGGGTGATCACATAGGACCGAACCGGGCATCCGCCCATTTTTGAGAAAATTGTTTTGATAATCTCTCGTTTTTCATACTCTTGCAATTCTCGATGTTTATTATTCTGAAAAGCAGGAAAAGCTAGAGGATACCAAAAGACTTTGCAAGTATGAAAGGATGTTTATGTGATGCAAAGATCATTATCGAGCCTGCAGCATGATTTGGTCCAAATTACGATTAATGTTGGAGAAGACTTTAAATCCATTGTGTGGAAAGCGCAGTACGATATGGACTTCAATACAGAATGTCTCTTTTGTTTCTCCGAGCAAATTACTGGCTACCGTGTAGAAGACGAAGACGGAAAAGCGGGGAAAGTCGCTGTTTGTCCGCATTGTGAAAAAGTAAACGCAATCTACGCGTGAGATTGAAGTTTTGATCACAAAGGAAAGACGATGTTTCTTACAAGCATCGTCTTTTTTGCGTTCTTTCAAGTTTTA
This sequence comes from Brevibacillus sp. MER 51, assembly GCF_023714195.1. Lineage (NCBI taxonomy): Bacteria > Bacillati > Bacillota > Bacilli > Caryophanales > Paenibacillaceae > Brevibacillus > Brevibacillus sp. MER 51. The sequence goes on from NZ_JAMAUS010000004.1 coordinate 416,010, forward strand.
GAAGGTACCGATAAACGCACTTAGCTGGTGAGAAGAAAAAGCACAGGGCTCGTAGACCTTGACAACGCCTACCCAGTCGGAACTTCAAAAAGGGGACCCGGTTGTCGAACACTTCTTCTCTGAGAAACATCCGCCCGTAGGGTGGCTTTGGATCGACGGTCCCCTTTTTGAAGTGGAGACGGACAGTCAATCCCCCTTGCGTGCGTGTCAGAGTCGAAGAGAACTGTGCTTTTTCTTCTCCTCCACTATGTGAACTCTAGTCTATATCTGACTCTATATCCACCAAGTACCACCTGATCTCTAGCAGGATTGAAAGGACGCTCCTCGAATAGTTATGAGAGACATACATAGATAGGTAGGGGTGAACATTTTGCAAAAGAGATGCAACCGCTGCGGGAACGAAATGGAGATCGAGTTACGCAATGTCGTGTACCGGAAACGAGTTAAAATCATGAATGTACCTGTACACGTCTGCGTGGACGAAGACTGTGACCATTCCCAAGTGGTAGATGTGATTAAGGATGATTTGAAGTCACTCATGGAGGAACTGGGCCAACATCCGCAGCGCCAGGCAATCGAATTCGAAGAAATGTCAGAGTTATCCAACTTATTGGTATTGATTGCTAATGAGAAGGTGAATTCGAACGTAAGAGAATTACTTGGTGAAAAAGTCAACGAGCTATTGGATCTGTTTTTGTTGGCGCAGTCCCTTGGCGATGAAAAATGGATGCTGGAGCTACGCGAACGTCTAACGAAAATCATGGTGTAAGGAAAAAGAGATGCCTAGGAAAAAGGTATCTCTTTTTCATTTCTCCACTGCACCGCAAATGTAGACTTTGCTGCTTGGACTTAGGTATACTGATAGGCACATAAGATAAGGAGAGATGAATCATGTCACAAAAACAGCTTCACTCCATAGAAGAACTGGATGAGTTCGTAGCGAAAAATGGGAAAAAGCTTTTGTTTAAGCATAGCACGATCTGCCCAATCAGTACGTCCGCTTATGAAGAGTTTCAAGCGTATTTGCAGGACAATCAAGTGGAATCTGCGGTCATTCTGGTAAGGGAGGATCGCCCTGTCTCCAATGCCGTAGCGGATCGTTTTTCCATCAAACACGAATCCCCGCAAATCTTTTTGCTGGAAGACGGGGAAGTAAAATGGCACACATCTCACTGGAAAATTACGAAGGACGCGATTGGACAGGCGCTCAACGCGTAATCAAAAAGCCGGAACACCCTATAAGGAGGTGAATCCGGCTTTTTGCATGGAGAAAAAGAGCCCGGGAGAGACTATTCCCAGAATAGCTCCAACTTGTCTCCACTTTTCAATTCTGTCTGGAAGTTGGCTTGTTCGCCGTTGACGAGCATGACGAATCCGGAGATACTCTCACGGTCGGGCTTTTCCAAGGAAACATCGACAAAACGGAAGACATCGCTAAACACAGGTGTAGTCGCAGGTGAGGATTTTACCGTGATGTCGGCACCTTCGCTCACAGGATCAGAGGCATTCGCCGCTTTTCCGTCTACGGTAATCGTTACCTGGGCAACAGGCAATTCGACCCGTTCACCATTGAAGTGTACGATCATAGTCTCCTGCACCCATTCTTCCAAGGGGATGACATCTTGTATGGAAGGGGCGGGGACTTCATCCAGCCGGTATACGAGGACATCACCTTGCCGGACAATATCTGTCAGAGCTGCTGGTCTTCCGTTCAGCTCGATCACCTCGATACGGGACGGAATCGAATAATCTTGTCCATTCACGGAAAAACGCAAGCCTGATTCCGCCGACGTTTTCAGGCCAGCGAGCTCCAGTACCTGATAGACAGTGCGCGGAAGACGGATGTCCACCTCGGCACGATCAGTGATCAAGGTATCGAGAGTAGCAACCGCTCCATTAACATGTACGACTGGACCGAGCGAATAGGGACGGTCATTGCAGATCACCTCAAGCGTGTCCAGCTCATCGAATAAATCTTTGGCAAACACACGTGCATCATCGCCATTTGTACCTGCCACTACAGTGATTTGGTCTCCGTCATTGATTGGCGTGTCGAGACTGACGCCCTCCCCGTTGCGCTCAATCACCGGCCCCGTACCGTGACCACCCGGAATCATTTTCATCCGTCCGTTTACCGTGACAGTCATCGCTAATCCGGGGCGACCATACAGACGGCGGATATCCAGTCCGGATGCAATGAGGGCATCTCCCAACGTCATTTTTCGCAGATCGAATATGCGCACAGGAGCATCATTGACCGTAACGGTTACATAGCGCAACGGATGACGGCGCGCAGCAACAGCAATACCGACCGGCGTTACGAACTCAGGTCCACTGAGCGAAGGGTTGTCTCCGACGTACTGTTTGATCGCATCGCCGCCTCTAACGGCAACACGGGCGGCAGGAATATTCAAGACCTGAGCGACTTTTCCGGTAAGCCCAGGGGTGAGGCTGCCGCCGCCGATCAGCATGACGGCTTGAGGAGCTTTTCCGTTGAGCTCCAATATTTTGAAGGCAATTTTATCGGCGAGTTGCTGGATGTCTGCCTCAATCGCACTCGTTACCTCAGAAGCGCTCAGCGTATGCTCCATTCCGAGAATGTCCGTGAAGGTGACGGACTCCTCGGTGGATAAGAGACGCTTCACCTCTTCTGCCATCGGAAAATCCATGAGAAAAGCATTCATGAGCGCATCCGTGATTTCATCGCCTGCAACGGGCACCATACCGTAGGCGGTAATCGCCCCTTCTTCAGTCAACGCTACGTCAGAAGTACCTGCCCCAATGTCCACTAAGGCGATATTCAGTCGGCGCATCGTCACAGGAATCAGGACATTGATCGCCGCAATAGGCTCGAGCGTCAATGCCTGCATTTCCAGATCGCATCGTTTCAGTGCTGCGATCAGCGAGTCGACAACCACGCGTGGAAGGAAGGTTGCAATCACATCTGTGCTTGCTATGTCACCCCGCTGGTCGATCAGACTCCCGATCAACTCTCCATCCAGATGGTAATGGACGACGCTGTAACCCACGCAATAATAGCGAGTGACGTCTTGATCCTTTAGCTCCTGGGCTAATGCGGCTTGAGCCTCCTGTACAGCGGAAAACTCCAAAGCGACAACATCTTCACGCGAAATGAAGGCATGTCTGGCTAACGGCATGTCCACACGCACACGGCGGGTGCGCAATGACCGACCGGCAGCAGCGACCGCTACTTGATGCAGCTTGCCATATTTCCCCTCCAGCTCTTCTTTTATTTGTTGAATCACCTTAGCTACGGCGACGATATCGTGAATTTGCCCATCGAGCATGGAGCGTTCATCGTGCTCTCGAATTGCGCAGTCCAATACACGGTACTGCTCGCCGGTCGTTTCCACGATCAGGCCGACGACGCTGCGCGTTCCAATATCTAATGAAAAAATAAGCTCAGGGGCTGTGATGTCAGACAAATGTAGGTCACTCCTTGTAAGAGGTTGTTCATGAAGTCTTTACAATACTTATCGGTGATTTTGGTCTGTATCGGAAAGGAACAATCACTTTTAGCTAGAACATATATCCAAAACTATTCGATTTGAAAGGAAAGAATCCTGTCGAATCAAGGAATCTTCTTCGTTTTGACGAATAATTGGAAAAGATAAAAAAACAGAAAAAATTTACTTTCGCGCTTTTTGGCGCTAAACTGCTGACAAGGGTGTTTGAATCGATTATAATTACCCTAATTTATCGATAAATCCCTATATAAAAAGAGGAGAGTGGAGAGAGATGGCACACGATCAAATCGAAACTATGCGTAAGCAGATAGACGAGATCAACCTGCAAATTCTTGAATTGATCAACAAACGAGCTACCTTGGTTCAAGAGCTCGGCAAAGAAAAAGAAAAACAGGGCAGCAACCGTTTTGACCCAGAGCGTGAGCGCCAAATGCTCAATCTGCTCGTTGAAAACAATAAAGGTCCTTTCAATGACAATGCTATTCGTCATTTGTTCAAGCAAATTTTCCAAGTTTCTTTAGATCTGCAAGACGATGATAAGAAAAAAGTACTCCTCGTCAGCCGTAAGAAACAGGCAGAGGATACGGTTATCACGGTAAAAGGCGTAGAGTTCGGAGGAAAAAATCCGATCCTCATCGCAGGTCCTTGCTCCGTGGAAAGCTACGAGCAAGTAAGAGCAGTAGCAGAAAATCACGCAAAACGCGGTCTGCGCACACTGCGCGGCGGCGCGTACAAGCCTCGTACTTCGCCATACGACTTCCAGGGTCTCGGTGAAGAGGGCTTGCAAATTCTCAAGCGCATCGGGGATGAATTCAACCTCGTAACGATCAGTGAAATCGTGACGCCAGCAGATCTTGAGATGGCGACGAAATACATCGATGTCATCCAAATCGGTGCTCGCAATATGCAAAACTTCGAGCTGCTGAAGGCGGCAGGTCGTGTGAACAAGCCGATCCTCTTGAAGCGTGGCCTCTCAGCTACGATTGAAGAGTTCATCTACGCGGCAGAGTACATCCTGTCCGAAGGGAACACACAAGTCATGCTGTGCGAGCGTGGAATCCGCACGTATGAAAAAGCGACACGCAATACGCTCGATATTTCTGCTGTACCACTCCTCAAGCAGGAGACGCACTTGCCGGTGTTTGTAGACGTGACGCACTCTACAGGCCGCCGTGATCTGCTCTTGCCTTGCGCGAAAGCAGGTTTCGCAGTCGGCTCTGACGGAATCATGGTAGAGGTTCACCCAGATCCAGATGTGGCACTGTCTGATGCGAAGCAACAGTTGAACATTCCACAGTTCAATGAGTTCGTTGATGAACTGCTCGCTTCTGGCCTGTACAAAGGCGAGATTGTGGCAACGAGAGCATAAGAATACCTTTCGGGTATCTTTTAAGGGTCCTTCCTGCGCGCGGGAGGACCTTTCTCATTTGACGAACCATTGGCGACCAAGTAAGCTAGAATTACGTGCTGATATTGGTGAAGGAGGATAGGCCATATGGAAGACAACCATCAATGCTGCTCGACTGATCGGTCCACTGAAAGACCTGATAAAATCAAGTCGAATCTCATCTCCCGTCTGAATCGGGTAGAGGGACAGGTTCGTGGAATTCGCGGAATGGTAGAAAAGGATGTCTACTGCGACGACATTCTCAATCAAATTGCGGCTGTGCAGTCCGCACTGAATGCGGTTGGGAAAATGCTCCTCGAAGGACATATGAAAAGCTGTGTGATGGATCGCATTCAGCAAGGCGATCATGAAGTGATTGATGAGCTTTTGAAAACGATGAACAAACTCATGAAGTAACAGGTGCGCAAGCCGTCAAAAACGATTGCAACGGCATACGGCTTGTCGTATCATAGGTGCATATATTTATGAAAACGCTTATGAAAACCAAAAAATAGGGAAAGTGAGGGTGCATGATGCCGGTTACTATATACGACGTAGCAAGAGAAGCGGGGGTGTCGATGGCGACAGTTTCCCGCGTAGTCAACGGGAATCCCAACGTAAAGCCTTTGACCCGAAAAAAGGTATTGGCTGCGATTGAGCGCTTGGGATATCGACCAAATGCGGTTGCTCGTGGACTCGCCAGCAAAAAAACGACTACAGTTGGTGTCATCATCCCGGATATCTCCAGTTTGTTTTTCTCCGAATTGGCGCGAGGGATCGAAGATATCGCTACCATGTACAAATACAACATCATTCTGTGTAACTCTGACCAACGGATGGAAAAGGAATTACAGCTCATTAATACTTTGCTCGAAAAGCAGGTGGACGGGCTTCTGTTCCTGGGCGCAGAAATCAAAGAAGATCATTTGCAGGCATTAACAAGCACCTCCGTACCGACAGTACTCGCCGCGACTCGCGATGCGGATAACGTACTTCCGTCGGTTAGCATTGACCACTTCCAAGCCGCATATGATGCGACGGAAGCATTGGTTGCACGCGGGCACAAACGCATTGCGATGATCGCAGGTCCTGCAAACGATCCATTGGCAGGGTTGATGCGCTATGAAGGCTATAAAAAGGCGTTGAAAGATGCGGGTATCGAGCTGGATGAAGAGCTGATTGCGACAGGCAACTATTTTTATGAATCCGGCTTGTCCACTACAAAAGCTTTTCTTGCCCTTAAAAATCCGCCGACGGCGATTTTTGCAGCAAATGATGAGATGGCCATTGGCGCGATCCATGCCATTCAAGATTCTGGCCTGAACGTGCCAGGTGACATCGAAGTCATTGGTCACGATAATATTCGTCTGGTTGAAATGGTACGTCCACGACTGACTTCTGTCGTACAGCCCATGTACGATATTGGTGCGGTGGCGATGCGCCTGTTGACCAAGTACATGAATAACGAAAATGTCGAAGAGCATGTCGTGCTGCTGCCGCATCGAATTGAGTATCGGGAGAGCACAAAACCCGATCAAGCCTGATCGGTAAAGGAACGTTGGTAATTGACAGCAAGAGGGGGATGGGAAATGCGTTACGGAATTATCGGCGCGATGGATGAAGAAATCGCGCTTTACTTGGAAGCGATGCAAGAGACGACTACAGCCACCAAAGCAGGCATTACCTATTACACAGGTAAAATGGAAGGCAAGGATGTCGTGCTGTGCAAATCAGGTGTCGGCAAGGTGAATGCTGCCGTGACGACACAAATCCTCATCGATTCATTCCAAGTGGAACGTGTCATTTTCACAGGTGTAGCAGGAGCCGTTCACCCTGAATTAAATATTGGTGATATTGTAGTTTCGACGGATTGCATCCAACATGATATCGATGTGACACCACTTGGCTTTGAGCCAGGACAGATTCCGTTTACAGAGCAATGGACTTGGCAAGCGGATGCTGGGCTGATGCAGCAAGCGATCGATGCGGGCAAGGAGCTGGAAGCGGGAGTTCAAGTAGTGAGCGGGCGTATCTTGTCCGGTGACCAGTTTGTTGCCAGTCGGGAAAAGGTTCAATGGCTGTATGAGCAATTTGCAGCACACTGCACCGAAATGGAAGGGGCATCTGTTGGACAAGTATGTGCGATGAATGGCGTGCCGTTTGTCGTGGTTCGTTCGATGTCGGATAAAGCAGACGGCTCCGCGCATGTAAACTTCGTGGAATTTACCAAGCTGGCTTCCCAGCGCTCCTACGCGATTGTCCGTAATATGCTGACAGCAACACAAGCATCGACAACTGCCGGAGTGATTGTCTACTCGACGAAAAACTGTGTGGATTGCGACATGGTTAAGAATTGGCTGACAGCAAAAGGTGTTACCTTTGAAGTGCGCGATGTCATGACGAGTCGTGCCTATCAAGAAGAAGTGGAGCGCTTTGGCTTCATGGGTGTGCCTGTTACAGTCGTAGGTGATAAAGCGGTAAAAGGCTTTGCACCGTCTGAGCTGGAAGAGCTGGTGAAATAGAGTTTGGAATAGAAAAGCGTGCTGACCAGTACCCAAAGGTACGAGGACAGGACGCTTTTTTTTACTTCTCTGATCCAGTAGGTGCGTACAGCATCGCACGTTCTAACGTAAGCCGATTTTTTTCCGTGATCTCTGCTCGTCGTGGGATTGTTGGGAATGGTTCGTCAAAAAGCCGAGGTGGCAAGGGCAAATCCGTCTCAGGCTGCCAGCGCTTGAGCCAGGCTTCGGGAAGATCACCGTCCGCAAGAGGCTGATCACTCATCTCACTCCATACCAGTGTCCACGCCCGTGGCACCACCCGCCAAATATCGTAACCCCCGCCTCCTACTGCTATCCAACGACCGTCACAATATTCGTGAGCGAGACGGTGAGCAAGGCGAGGAATCGCTTGATAAATTTTCATCGAGCAAGACAAATGGGTGAGGGGGTCGTATGCATGAGCGTCACAACCATTTTGGGTCAGGATGACATCCGGCTTGAAGCCAGCTGCTAGCTTTGACACCAGCTCTTCATATACTTCCAGAAAAGAATCGTCTTCTGTGAAGGCATCGAGCGGAACGTTGACAGAATAACCGTAACCGCTTCCATCACCACGTTCAGACAAATTGCCTGTTCCCGGGAAGAGATACTTTCCTGTTTCGTGAATGGATACAGTCAATACATGAGGGTCATCGTAAAACGCCCACTGTACCCCATCCCCATGATGGGCATCAGTGTCGATATACAACACGCGCGCATTCCAGTTTTTTCGCAAATAAGCGATCGCGACGGAGCAATCATTGTAGATACAAAATCCGGAGGCGCGCCCACGAAAGGCATGGTGCAGTCCACCGGCTGGATTGAAGGCGTGTTCTGCCTGTCCACTCATAACCGCGTCCACTGCGTTTAACGTACCTCCGACGATCAGCGAGGACGCTTCATGCATGTTTGAAAAACAGGGAACATCCTCTGTTCCCAAGCCATAACTGGCTGCCTGCGGAAGCTCGTGTTCACTATGGCCCTGATCGCGAACAAATTGGATATAGCGTGGGTCATGCACCAGGGCGAGTTCTTCATCTGTCGCCGGTCGGGGAGTCAGGATGTCTGAGTCTTGGAGTATTCCGTAACTGCTCATCAGATCGTGTGTGAGGAGCAGACGACGCTGGTTGAACGGATGATCATCATGAAAATAATATTGCGTGTAGTCTGGAGAGTAGATCAGACGAGCATTTCGGCTCACTGGGGTATCCCTCCTTCCGTAGGGCCGATTACGGAAAAGCCTTTTTCAAGGAGCAATTGCGTCACGATACGCGGATCAATGGTCTGTACCCGAAAAACAAGGTTCTTTTTCGCCGGCTTTTTCCCAGGAAAGACCACGACGCTCGTGACATTTACCTGTGCATCGCGAAACACTTGACTGACTTCTGCCAGCATGCCGACGCGGTCGTCTACTTCTACTTCGATATGGGAGCTAGGTTTGTTAACGCCGAAAAGTTCGATCAGGCTAGAGAAAAGATCCGATTCCGTGATCAATCCTACGAGCCGATTCCCTTCGACGATGGGTAGAGAGCCGATTTTGTGCTCGTATAGTTGGAGGGCTGCGTCTTCGATGAAATCCAGTGGATGGGCTGTGATGACTTGTTGATTCATGATATCGGCTACAGGCTTGTGCAGGACGGTGTCATCATCGTCATGTGTGAGCAGGCGAGAGGGGAGAGCGTCTCGCAGGTCACGGTCCGAGACAATGCCTACGAGTGAGTCGTTTTCAATGACAGGCAAATGCCTGATTCTGTTTGCACGGAGGAGAAGAAGTGCTTCTCCGATTGTAGTGGAAGGCTGGATCGTGACAATTTTTTTTCGCATAATCTCTTCAATACGCATAAGAGTGACCTCCTGGAATCAAAAGGCATCCAAACTAGTAAAGAAAACGATTTTGAAACCGCATAGCATCAAAGGCAACGATTGTTTCTGGCGGTACACGCTTGCCGATTTTGGCCATTAGACAGTTGGCGGGATGTGAGCATATTTCCGGGTCGTCTGTCGCCATCCAGCTCAGACCTGCGCTGCCCATGACCTTTTCCATGACCTTTCTGTATTGCCATACATCGAGTCCTGTTCCTTTCAGGTCCCAATGCCAATAATACTCCGTTGTAATAATGACGTAGTCTTCCATGGCGTCGTCCAAGAAGGCGACTTCCAGCAGCTTTTTGCCTACGCCACCTGCTCTCACTTTATGACTGATTTCAATCGCGCCCAGCTCCAGCAAATCAGGCAGTTGGGCTTGTGACCATCGCTCCAGTGGATCGGGGTGCAGAAAGGTCACGTAGCCGAGGACGAGGTCTCCTTCGCGTGCAATAATAATGCGCCCTTCAGGCAAATCAGCGATTTCGATGAGAGCTTCGTGTTGCTGTTCAGGGATACGAAAAGCTTTCAGTCCCTCATCAAAGCGTAATGAGGCTAGATAACTTCCTGTAATCGGTCCTTCGACGAGCAGCTCCTTGTTGTTCACCATTAGGCTCAATGAATGATAGCGTTTGACGTGCTCCATCAGTTCCCCCCCTTACGTTTGTAGAAAAACAGAGATGGCGTCTAACCATCTCTGTCAGTTGTCATTCCAGTTTATTCTGTGGTGTTGGCAGTTACGATGTTAGAATGTGGCGATTCTCCGTAACTGTTGACTGCGGTAATGTAATAGTTGCTGCCATTCGGTACTTCTGCTGCGTGTGTAAAGCTTGTGCTAGAGACAGTACCGAGTAGCAAATAGCCGCTTGCTGAGTCAGGGCTGAAATATACGTTGTACATCTGCTCAGACGAGCTGCTTCCTTTCCACTTTAGCTGCCAACCGTTAGGCGTATTTTTGATAGACAAGGATCTTGGAGCAGCAGGTAGTGAAGTGGAATCTGTGTTTGTATTCGTGCCTCCTGATCCATCTGCTGGGTTCGTCTCCGTTCCGCCTGGATCTGTTTGACCATTCCCGTTATTGTCCATCGGATTCGGGATGCCTGTTTCCGAACCTTGATTTGGATCAGGCAACTGCCATGTCTGTGATGAACCGACAGAAGCGATTGCGGAAGGCTGCGATTCATGGCCGGCGATATCCACAGAAGTGACATAATAGCCTAAATCTCGATGGATTGCAGTCGTATCGGCAAAAGTCAATTCCGATGGATCTTTCACAGTCGCTACTTTGACAAAGCCGTTCTGAACATCAGCACGGTAGATGCGATAACCGACCAAGTCAGCTTCTTTGGCTGACTGCCACGTAAGCGTAACTTGCTTGCCTGAGCCTGTAGCTGTTACACCGCTTGGCGAAGATGGCGCGCCACCTGTCTCTGTGCGAGGATCTTCCCTGTCAGGCAGACGCTGCTCCCAATCTGGTGGGTGGGTGGCGACTCTGCTGTTTTTCGCTTGAATTTGCTCCTTGGTAGGAAGTAGATCAGGTGAGCGGTAGAAGACGCCTTCAGTAACAAAATCTTCAGGTGTCCCTTCCTTCGCCAAATACCGTTCGCCATTATAAGTAATGACGCGTGCTTTTTGGTGGGTATCGTCAACCTTCCTCGGAACGAATTTGCTGTTGAACAAATCAGTGATCAAATGGCCAGCTTCTTTCGAAAGCTCACTTGGCAAAAGACCTGATTTCGAGTCAACAGTCGCGCTGACAATTCCTGCTGGCTTTTTAAAGGTGGAATCAGGAGGTGAAAGGTTCGGATGCTTCGCAATGACATCCTTCATGACCTTACCCCATACGACCATCGGAACATATTTGTCCGCGTCTGGCATTGGATATGGCTCGTCAAAGCCAACCCATACCCCCATGGACAGCTCTGGCGTGTAACCGACGAAATAGAGGTCGTTGCTGTTGTTCGTTGTTCCGGTTTTACCTGCCACATCGACTTTGCGCGGCACGTATTTGCGGATGTGTGTACCTGTACCGTTATTGACAACGGTACGCATCATATCCGTGATCAAGTATGCTGTTTGCTCGCTGTACACTTGCACTGGTTTAGTCTCATGTCGGTAAATGACTTTTCCGGTGTTATCTTCAATTCGGTCAATCAGATAGGCATCCACGAAAGAACCGTGATTTGCGAATGTTCCATAGGCGTTTGTAATTTCCTCAACAGTTGTTCCGTAGGTAAGACCGCCAATTACACCAGTTGCTGCATAGTTGTCAGCATCTACCAATGTAGTGATTCCCATTTTCTTTACGTATTCGAGAGCCGTTGGAATGCCAACTTTCAAATACGTCTTGATCGCCGGAATGTTCCAGGACATCCGCAGCGCTTCGCGGGCACTCATCATCCCTTGCCATTTGTTGTTCCAGTTCTTAGGTAAATGAGAACCGTTCTGGCCGTCAGCGAGTAGCACCGGAGCATCATCGATTGGGGATGCTGGCTGGAGCAATCCCAGTTCAAAAGCAGGAGCATAAGCGGCAAGTGGCTTCATAGCCGAACCAGGCTGACGAGGTACAGTGGCGTGGTTTGTCTGTTCCACCTTGAAGTCACGTCCCCCGATCATGCCGAGGATGGCTCCTGTTTTGTTGTGAATCAGCATTGCGCCGACTTCTTCCAGAGCATTTTCGATTTTCTCTGTTTTGCCGTTAGAGCGGCGAATCGTATAGGTGCGATTCTTACCGAAGTTTTTCGGATCGGCTGCAACAGCCTGCATGATGTCATATACGCTCTTGTCGATTGTGGTATGTATTTTGTACCCTTTTCGCAGTATGTCGCGACGTTTCTCTTCAACCAGCTGTCGGTATTCGTTGCGGCCGATGGTTGATTTGTCTCGTCCTTTTTCCAAGAGGTCTGCATCCACAAGTTGACGTGCGGCACGATCTTCAATTTCCATCATCAAGAATGGTACTTCCCGATAAGCTTGCTGCGTGGGTTTTGCTAGCTGTGCCTTCAAATCACTTGCGAGAGCTCCATCGTACTGGGTTTGTGTGATGTAGCCATTTTCCAGCATGCGATCCAACACCATTTCTTGGCGTTCCTTCCCGCGCTGATAGCTTTCTGCACGGAACGGAGAGTAGGCACCTGGGTTTTGAATCATGCCCGCAAGATATGAGCCCTCAGCGAGCCCCAGCTCTTTTACATCTTTGCCAAAAATCCCTTTTGCGGCAGCCTGAACGCCGTATACGTTTGATCCGTTGGCGTTTTTTCCGAAGTAAATTTCGTTCATGTAGGCTTCCAGAATCTGATCTTTGGAAAACATGCGCTCGATTCGAATCGCGGTAAAGATTTCACGGGCCTTACGGGTGTGGCTAACTTCAGCAGAAAGGATTGTATTTTTTACAAGCTGCTGTGTAATCGTACTACCACCTGTGACGACAGGCTGGTTGGTAATTTCCTGAATCGCTCCGCGCATGGTAGATTGAAGCGAAACTCCAGAGTGGTGGTAGTAGGTTTTGTCTTCAGTTGCGATGATGGCATTAATCAAATAGGGAGAAACGTCTGCTTTCTTCACTAAACGTCGATCGCCTTCTTCGGCCCGCAATTGGCCAATCAGAGAGCCGTCGTTGTAGTAGGCGAATCCAGTCAGATAGTTGGTGAAGATTTTATTCTCCAGTTCCTCCTTGCTGCGCACAGGCTCGTCCTTCACGAGTGCGGCAACATAACCTGTCACGATTCCTCCCGCGACTGCAGCTCCCATAAGCCCTAGTACGAAGACGATTTGGAAGATGATCCAGAACGTTCTACCGCGGCTTCTGCGTCGCTTTTTCTTCGTCGGTTCAGAGGAAGATGTGTGGTTATTCGACATAATCTACGACCCCCTAGCATACCCCCTGATTATACCATACGAGGAACCTAGAGGATAGAAAATGCGCAGGAGATAGCAAAATGTGTCAAAAAACGTTGGAAGTTGTCAACGGCATGTGATTGATTGCATTTTACAGACATTATTAAGCTTATAGAGTGGGATGAGAAAATAGATTTCATAGGAGGAGACAATTGAACACAGCAATCAGAAAGATGAATTCATCCGAGAGGTGTCGGAGCAGGAGAAAGCGTGGCGTAAAGCAAATACATAAAAAAAGAGCAGGCCGACAAGCGGCACTACTCTTTTTCTTTTTATCCTCAGACGATTAACGGCTGTAGAACTCAACGATCAGAACTTCGTTGATTTCAGCTGGCATTTCTTCACGGTCTGGCAGACGAGTGAAGGTACCTTCAGCAGCAGCATCGTTGAATGTAACGTAGTTCGGCAGGAAAGTGCGGCTTTCCAGAGAGTCCTTGATCAGTTGCAGACCACGGGACTTTTCACGAATGGAGATTACATCACCCGGTTGTACGCGGTAGGATGGGATGTTTACTTTTTTGCCGTTTACCAGGAAGTGACCATGGTTTACCAACTGACGAGCAGCTGGGCGAGTTGGAGCAAAGCCCATGCGGTATACCAGGTTATCCAGGCGGGATTCCAGCAATTTCATGAAGTTTTCGCCCACTACGCCAGCCATTTTGCTAGCATTGTCGAAAGTGCGGCGGAATTGTTTTTCGTTAAGGCCAAACATGTGGCGCAGTTTTTGCTTTTCTTGCAACTGGATTCCGTACTCGCTCAGTTTACGACGGTTGTTGTGACCGTGTTGACCTGGAGGGAAGTTGCGTTTGATGTCTTTTCCTGTACCATCGAGGGAAATACCCAGACGACGAGCCAGTTTGTGACGAGGTCCTGTGTAACGTGACATGTTTTCATTCTCCTTTAATATGGATTCGCAGGTGTTTACTTCCGGCAGGTTAGTTCCTACTTTATCTACACGAACTTCGGACGGTAGCGTTTCCGCATCGTGCTCCTCACAGATGATCAGCCGCAGTCTGTAAAGGGAGGGAACTAAGAGGGTACATCCTTCCGTTTTTACCTACAATCAATGCTACCCTGTACACATACATTCAATAATACTAGGCGCGTTATAGTAAAGTCAAGGGAAAAGAAGCGCGCCATCCGCCGCAAGAAGTGGGATGGATGGCGCTTTTTGGGTTTTATTTTCGCAACAAAGTAACCGGACCGTCTGGATTATCCCGTTTTTCGAGGAAACGGGTAAAGGTAATGGCTGCATCGGCACGAGGGACGAGGCTCTGCGGCTGGAACTTCTGCTTATCGGTCGGCACAATACCGAGTGTAGTCGCGATAATGATCGAACCGCGGTACTTCGAATTGGCAATGTCTGAGAGCCCGGACTGAAACATGCCAGGGAAGTCCGTCAGTTTTTTGTAGCCGAGTGCACGAACAATCATATCTGCGAGCTCTTCACGTGTAATCGTCTCATTTGGGTTCAGCTTGGAAGTATTTTTATCGAGAAGTCCGCGATCAACAGCACCTTCCACGGCTGAGAAGAAGCGCGAGCCATTTGCCACATCGCTATAGGTGGCCTTGCGTTCCAGAGAGTACTGTGGATAGTTTCTGCCTTGGTTGAGACTGATCATGAGCATCTCAATCATTTCGCCACGTGTGATCGGTTTTTGCGGCATAATATTGCCGTTTTCAAGTGTGAGTGCGTCGTATTCATACATCAGCAAAAGTTCCTTCTCTGCTGGATGTCCTTCCAAATCGGCAGGAGCCGGACGATGCAGTGCAATCGTTTTGCCAGTAGAGGTGGAGCTCCACTCGCCTGTTACAGCGTCAAGGTAATACGGCTGCTCAAATGGCGTAATGGTCGCCCGATAAACGATCTTGGCGGTTCGCTTCGGTGTGTAGGAAGGCTGCTCTTTTGCGCGTTTGGCATCCTCAGGAGTAAGAGGGACGAGGGCGTATACTTCCTCTGCTTTTGTCTCAGTCCACCACTTCTCGCTCGCTTCGGCAGCAGGCAGGTGCTTGGGAACTTGTGTCGGGTATGTTTCGTTGCCCAAATCAGCGCTGTAATTCAGCAGCTCGCCTGTTTCTATGTCAAACGTGAAATGGGCAGAGCCGCTAGCTGCAGCAATTCCATTGATAAAACGCTCAAATCGGATCTGCGTCCGCTCGGAATCAACAACGGGTTGATTTTCTTCCTCAATACGTTCTGTCCAGTAAAGCTGGTGGGCCATGGTTGGAGCCAGTTCGCGAATCGCTTCCATCGCTTTTGCCTTGAATTTTTCCATATCTGGTTTTTTAGTAGCGGTTGTTTTTTCTTTATGGCCGCGGAAGTCCTTGTTCAATCGGTAGATGTCGCCGGTTACAGCATCCACGGAGACATACGCAAATCCGTCTTCGCTATTGCCTTTTTCGCCGAATTCGAGATCCCAGACAGGGCGATTGCCACGGAAGTCTTTTTCATTGTAATTGGCAGAACGAAGCTCGTAGTTGGACAAATTCAATGTTTTCAATGCCCATTGTACAGCTTCCTCTTGGGAGAGTGGTTGTCCGCTGCGGCGTGCAGGAAGGACTTTGCTGCTTACAGGCTCAGGATCTTTCGGTGCTTGATACGAGGTCAACGATTGTGTCATTGCTTTGCCAGTCTCCGCATCAATATAAAAGGTGAAGGGATTCATATAACCTAGGGATGGCTTGTTGTTTTGCGTCTCCATTCGCTCCCATGGCAGCAGGTAAACTGGTTTTGGATTCGCTTGTTCTTTAAACAGTTTCTCGGCTTCGTCCTCTGAGATTTTCGTATCCGTATCCTCGAAAGTCACGTCGTTCCACGACAGAGAATAGTTGGTCACAGTACCGGAAGCATCTACGGTGATTTCTGCGCCGTTGTCGGGAAAGAGAATGCCATCCACGTCACGAACAAAACGGAAATTATAGTAAACTTCTGCGTTCAGCGGAGTTTTTGGCTCTGGCATGTCGCGAGTATATAGTCTTGTTTCCGCTGCTTTTCCTGCATTGTTTTTCTCCAAAAAACGCTTCGCCTGCTCTTGCGCCTCCGTGTAGGAAATTCGCTTTGCATAGGGAAGCGAGGATGCTCCCTGCTCATGACGCGAATAGGAAGTCAGCTCGCCTGTATTGGCGTGGATACTGACGCTATATGATAGAAGGACTTTGCCGTTTTCCGGATTTTTCTTCACCCAACTAAACGACCATTCAGGAAATGGGCGCCAGCTATCCGCTGAACGAAATGATACATCTTGCACTGTCATCCCGGCGGTAGGCACTATTTTTGTAGCGAGTGCCAAGGCAGCTTCCTTGGAGAGCTTTGCTTTGGCTTGTGCCACGGAGTCTGCTTGTGACACAGTAGTCGCCATATTATTGGTACTCACATGAGGTGATTGTGCATGCGCTTGTGCGACAGGCAGCAACAGACTGGCAGATAGAACAAATGAGCTAGACCGAATGATCCACGGTTTCATAGGAACCCCTCCAACGATGTCATATTCTTCTTATCACCTCTGACGAGGGGAAGTAAAAGTTCGTTTCAGTTCAAATCCATGAAAAAAAGCTCCCGGTATTTGCAGAAAGGAATGAAATATAGGAATTTTGTACCAAATGTTTTTTTATCAATCTAGAATTGTGAACATGCATCTTATATAATAAGAAATACTATCCATAAGAATACAGAACGGTAAGGAGATAAATCGTTTTGGAAACCATCATGTATCTCATTCGTCATGGAGAGACGGAGTGGAATCAGGTTCGCCGTATACAAGGCCACAGTGACATCGCATTGAACGAGCTCGGGGTACGCCAGGCCGAGCAAGTAGCAGACAGGTTCCAAGGCGAGACGATTCACGCTTTTTATTCGAGTGATCTTAGTCGCGCGCGCGATACGGCTGCCAAGATTGCTGATAGCTTCCAATCCTCTGTTTCAACGCGGCCAACCTTGCGAGAGCGCTGCTATGGGGAGTGGGAGGGGCTCACCTATGAAGAAATACGTGAGCGATTTGAGAATCAGGATGAGGCCTCCTGTGGAATCGAGACATTCGAAGACATGCAGCGTCGAGCGGTAGCTGCCATGACAGAAATAGCAGGAAGTCATCCAGGTGAGGCGATTGTCGTTGTCTCGCATGGCGGTCTCATTAATAGTTTCTTGCATTATGTGACGGTAGGAGAACAAGGAACAGGGATTACACGTATCGATAATACCGGTATTACGATATTTCGGTATGTAGATCGCAGGTGGGAAGTTCTATCCGTTAATGATACAGACCATTTGAAAGCTTGAGAAAATGCTGAGAGAGGGAGTTTCTCGTGTCAAGTAAAATGTTGGGGAAGTTAGAGACGGTCTTTTCCTACACGGCCCATTTTATCTTACAATCTTGGCCGGAAAAGCGCCCAGGCATCCTTTTCTTGACAGATTCCGGGGGCCGCGTAATCAACTTCATGGAAATGCAGGTTGGTCCATCTCGGAATTCTCAAGGGCTTACCCTGCAACACGATGTATCGATTGGTAAAGTCTTTGATATTGTTGTAGAGGCACTTTCTTCCAAAGAGATCGTAGTCAAAACGAGAAGTGAAACGAACAAGGTGTGTGGAGCCTTTCCTTTGTGTGAAGAAGATGGAAGGGTTCGAGCTGTCATTGGCATAATAGCGCCCACAGACCAGATCCACTTCGATTTGTCATCCTACATGCGCGGGCTAGAGCCGTTGATTCGCATGGGATATGATGCTTATATTCAACACGTGACCAGCCAGATTGTCATGGATTTGACGCTGCATGATACGGCCAAAGAGCTGTTGCAAAGCTTGACGGGTCAGATTAGTGACATTATCCAAAAAGGCTATTGTTCGGCCGTTAAGCTCGCGGACAATGCCACATTGATTCCACAGGAGAGCGTAACAACGCAAGTGGCCGAAGGTGGACAAACCCACATTGCCCAACTGGTTTCGAGATTCGGTACGGCGCCAATCATGCCATCTATTTTGGATGACCACAGGCTTGTCGTCGTGCCTGTCTCCTTGAACCAAACGCCGCTCTACGCATTGTTTTTGCATCTGCCACCCGAAGAAACAGATTGCGTGTACGATGAACGGGATGTAGCTTTTTTGCAGGAAGTAGGCGCGAAGGCAAGCGTTGCGCTTTGGCGTTCGATCATGTCGGACGACCTGCGTCGTGAAGCGAGCAAAAAAGACTTGTTGTATCAGTTGATGTCTAAGATTCAGGCATCGATTGATGTGAATGATGTTTTGCATGAAATCGTGACGAGCATTCCCAGCCTTTATCCGTACTTGTCAGCAGAGCTTTTCCTGACGGTTGAACCCAATGCAACCACCCCGGTCAAACAGCTATCTTTTCAAGAAGTAGAGCCGTCGACCAGTACCAAGGCCTATTTGGAAGGACGTCTCATTGCCGAAGAAGTGGGAGAAGGGGAGCAACAGGTGACGGTGATCGCAGCGCCGCTCTTGGGCAAGCAAGGCATCTACGGAGTTTTGCAAGTGACATCCGATCAGCGAATCACCTTGAATCAGCATGAAAAGGATTACATCTCGATCTTGGCGGATACTGCTGGCACTGCGTTTGAAAACGCACAGCTCTATCAGCAATCGCGCAATTTAATTCGAGAATTGCGTTTGATTAATGAGATGGCACGCCAGTTGAACAGAAGTCTTGATTTAAAGGAAATTCTCGATTTTGTTACGACCATGATGCGGGCTACTTTTGATGCGGAGTTTTGTGCTATTTTGCGAAAAACGCCAGGAGAAGATTGCTTCGATGTGCTCTCTTCCTCCATACCAGCATTCAATGGCCAGGCTATCAATTCTAATGAAAAGCCATTTCAGCAAATCTTGCAAAACAAGCAGGCATTGTTGCTGGCTCAGCCAGGGGCAGGACCGCTTCCTTTTTCGCTCTTTTCGTGCTGTTCCTTCATGGGGGTTCCACTCGTTGTCGAGGGTGAGATTAGTGGAGTCCTTTTAGTCGCAGATTCCCGTTATCATTTTTTTAGTTTTGACGACTACAAACTCCTCGAAATCTTTGGCCAGCACGCGAGCTTGGCAATGACCAACGCGGTCCTGCATAATGAAATGGAACGAATGGTCATTACGGATAATTTGACAGGTCTGTACACGAGAAGACATTTGAATGAACGAGTAAGAGGATCATTACAAAAAGACAACTATGGCTCGTTGATCTTGATCGATATTGATTATTTTAAGAACGTGAATGATACGTTTGGTCATCAGGTAGGGGACGAGGTACTGATTCAGGTCTCCAATCTGATTCGACATAGCATTCGAGACAGTGATATCGCGGCAAGATGGGGCGGAGAGGAACTCGCTGTTTATTTGCCGCGTGTGGACAAAAACACCGCACATTCCGTGGCAGAGCGCATACGGGAATGCGTCGAGCAGGAGACGTCTCCACAGGTCACGATCTCCTGCGGACTAGCGAAATGGAGCAGGGAGATGGATGTAAACCTGAGTGTAGAAGCGCTGTTCCATCAAGCAGATATAGCTTTGTATGAAGCCAAAAATTCAGGTAGAAATCAAGTTGTTCTCGCCTAGAGCCAAAACAATGGCTCTTTTCTCTTTTCGGAAAAAAAGGCAAAAAACTTGAGAGGTAGATAAAAAATGACAACAAATGATGGCAAGCAAAGGATCGCGATGCAAGTAGCACCTGATATTTATTGTCTGGAAATACCTACGCCTTTTGATGTGGGGGCAGTAAACGTTTACTTGCTAAAAGGGGAGCGCTTGACCTTAGTTGATGTGGGCCCATTGACCGACGCTGCGTGGGTGGCCTTAACAGAAGGCTTAGAATCGGTTGGGGTAAGCGTGCAAGAGATCGATCAAGTCATACTGACGCATCATCATGTGGATCATTGCGGGCAGTTAGAAAAAGTACGGGAGCGATCGGGAGCGAAGACATTTGCCCATCCGCAGGCAACACCTTATGTACAGCAGGATGAGCAGTTTATGACTTTTCATGATCAGTTTTTCGAAGAGCTGTACATCCAGAGCGGTGTGCCAGAAAAAATGATGGTCATTATCTCGAAATTTCACAAGCTGATGAAGACGTTTTCTGCGCCAAGCCAGATTGACTTTCATCTGAAGCATGAGCAAAAGGTGCCGTACCTGGAGGACTGGCAAGTACTGTATACGCCGGGACACAGCCAAAGCCATCTGTCGTTGTATCGGGCAAAGGATCAAGTCATGATTGGTGGAGACCATATCATCAAGCGCATTTCATCCAATGCGTTTATTGAACCACCCCGGAATCGTACGAGTACAAGACCACTGACTTTGATCCAATACCGCACAGCGCTGCAAATGTGTGCGGACATGGAGATCGAACAAGTCCTGAGTGGACACGGTGAACCGGTTGACAATCATCGAGAGCTCATACTCACTCGTCTGCAAAAGAACTGGGAGAGAACAGACATGCTCCGCAGGCTTCTTGCAAATGGAGAAAAGACAGCTTTTGAACTGAATGCTCTCTTATTTCCGGGCTTGTACCAAAAAGAATTGCCATTAACGCTATCCGAGACATTGGGGCACATCGATTTGTTGATGATTCTCCATCAGATTGAAGTGAGAGAGCAGGATCGAGTCTTGTATTACCACCTGTAAAACCTGATCGCGCAAGAGAGGCTTGCAAGTAGAATAAGCCTATTCCTCCCCGGAAACGCTAAAAGGGACTATTACCCTGGGACCTCACATGAGGCTGACCCAAGGGTAACCGAGGGAGGGTAGCATCGATGCAGAAGTATTGGCCCATTTGCGTGATGGCTCTAGCGTGTACAGTTGCTGTGGGTGGCTGTAACCAAATGAGAGTGAAGCAGGATGCGAATACAACGTTTGAGCAGGTACGAGACAAGTTCGATGCACAAAAATCGTATGCGTTCTACGGCCAAACCAAGCTGTTGACGGCGAACAGTGCCAATGCGAACATGGTTAACTTTTCGGGAAGAAAAGACGGAGAGGCTGTTTACATGAACGTGAAGCTCTCCGTACCAGAGGAAAACAGAGTGGACAACCTATCCTTGCTCAGCCAAGGGGACAAGCTGTACACCAAGGATGGACAAAACGAAGGCTGGAACCATGTTGCAGGAGATAGTCCGGCCCTGCATCAAGAAATGAACAACTGGAACCCCATCGCTTCGTTTCAGCAAATCGACGATATGAAACGAAACGTCCGGATGTTGCCTGATGACAATCCAAAAGACGATTTTGAGGCGATCGGAGTGGTATTGGATTCTGCCAAACTAAAGAGCTGGCTTGTTACCCAAATGCAAGAACAAACAAAGTCGGGAGCAAAAGTCCAATCGATAGCAGGGCGAGAAAAACCCTACATACCGAAGCTAAAGATAGCGATGTCACTCTCGGAAGGCAATTGGAGAGGAACGCCTGCCCATCATTCCGGACCCACGATTCAGTCCAAGAAGAAGGTGGACGTAAACGAGCTCGTGAACCAGATGGAAGTGGAGGCAGAGTACACGATTCATTACAATAAAAAAACGATGCTCCCCACGAACATGACGATGTCAATCCGATCTTCGTACGATTTGAACGATCAGCGTGTAAAAGAGCATACGCAAGTAGAAACGTATTTGCAGCAATATGGAACGGTAGCCCCCATTATAGCTCCAACGGAAAAAAGCAAATAGGAAGTAAGAGTAATCAAGTGAGACGTTCCTCTTGCAAAACAGACAGGAGCGTCTTTTTTCTGTCAGGGAAAATTAAAAAGATAAGGTAACGTACTCGATACTTTTTACGTACTTCTTATGTGGAAGAAAATCTATGCGGTAGCGGTTTTTTTCGATGGAATCAGCATTGTGAGAAGGAATCATGGAAAACATTGTCGAACTTACAACAAGACTATCTTTTTTCGTCGAATAATCTGTACAATGGGAAAGATGCCTGATGGATCAGACGAAAATGCGTATTTTATCCGCAGCAGCGAAGCTTTTTGATGTTCATGGCTACAAAGGAACCTCCGTAAGACAAATTGCCTCTGTTGCTCAAGTAAATTCCGCGCTGATTTCCTATCACTTTGAAGGGAAGCAAGGAGTCCTGGAGACGCTGATTGCTTCCTACTTTGAGACGTTGTTTCGCCTTTTGGAAGAACTGGAAAACGAGCAGGAAAACATCCCTGCCTATCAACGATTGGAACAAGTTGTGCAGCTGTATTTGCAATTTCAATGTGAGCATGCGCCTATCACACGTTTGATTCACCGTGAGCTGAGCGTAGAATCCATGCTTGCACGCGAAGTGATGACACTGTATATGAGCCGATGGAAGCACGGGCTTTCGCGTGTGATCGAGGGCGGTGTCGTCTCGGGTGAGTTTTTGCCCGTCTCTATTGATCGTACAGTACTGGCTATGACGAGCCAGATGATATATCCATTTTTGCAACCACAAATGGTTCGCCAGGTCTATGATCTGGAGCCATCTTCCGAGGATTTCGTCCAATGGCTGCAAACCTCGATTATGTGTTATCTGCGAGGTTCTTTGCTGCCCGCTTAGGCGTGGCCTCTCCCAATGAATGATTCTAGTAAGGGGATGTATGACAAGTGAAACGAAAACTATTCATGCTCTGTTTGGCAGGCATGTTGTTATATACGAATCCGGCTTATGCAACGCCGTTTCCAGATAAAAAAGACGAAGTTGTTCAGGACGCTGACAACTATTTGAAAAAAGAAGACAGAACGGCCTTTGCAAATTCTTTGAACGGGATACCCGGCAGCTACAAAGTCGTGGTAGTGGAAAGCACTGCACCGGAAGCTGAATCTCCAGATATTTACGCGCAAAAGCTGTTTGACAATTACAATTTGGCCGATGATGCACTGATGATCGTACTTGACATGAACACCGAACAGCTGGGGATTTATGCCGGTCCTTCTTTGCAGGAAAAAGGTGCCACGATGGCAATGCTGCATGAAAAGATCGCGTCTTTTTATGACGCATTCCGCACACAAAAGCAGTATTTGACCGGTATACAAACTGTAATCGCGGAAGTAAACAGGGAGCTTAGCCGTATTGAAAGCAAGCAAGCAACAGCAAAACCGGATGCGACCGACGCTAGTAAAGCGGGAGAGAACGAAAGCAGTAGCACACTCGGAGGGATTCCCTGGTGGATCTATCTGGTTGGTGCGGTATTTGCTGGGCTATCGATCGGTTTGATTTACGCAATGATCAGACGTCGTGCTATTTTTGCCCAAGTAGACGATGTAGAGGATTGGAAGGAAGAGCTCGTTGAGAAGATCAATGTTATTGAGGTAGAAAAACCGCTTCGCCGTTCCAGCGGCATGACAGAAGTACGTTACCACCACTTGGCTGACAAAAAAGAAAATCTGCTGCGCATTCGCATCCCAGATGTGGAAATGATGATTCTCGATGCAGAAGAGGCTTGCGATCGTTTCCGTTTTACATTGGCACTTGGCATGCTGAATGAGGCGAGAGAGGCCATTTCAAAAATTGAAGAAGAGCTTGATGAGCTGAAAACTGACACTTCCAAAGTGGCCGTTACCAAGCAAGAAAACAAGGTTGTTGTTCCTGAGATCGGAAAACAAGTAGAACAGATGGAACGACGCTTGTCCGATTTGCGCCTGGAGTACGGATTGTCTTTCCATGAATTGAAAGCATCGCTGGATGAAGTAGACACGATGCGAAAACTCGTGAAAACAGCGCGGGCGGCAGGGGATGACATTGCCGCCTACGAAACCACACAAAAAGCTCAGCAAGTCTTGGAGCAGGTAGGACAAGCGATGGAGCTCATTCCAAAGCTTGTGCAACGCGTGAAAAAGGAATTGCCGGAAGAATTCAAGCATCTGGAGGAAGGAATTGAGCAGGCCGTTCGTGACGGCTTTCAATTAAAGCAGGATTCCTTTGACAATGCTCTTTTGCAGGCAAAGCAATTGGTCATGTCTGCGAAGAGCGCTTTGGAAGAGGGAAGCCTGGAAATGGTGTTGACCCATGTCAAAGCGTTCGAAGTGCTCATTGATGCGACGTACCAAGCGATAGAAGATGGTGTTCTTGCTCGTGATGAAGCGGCAGCGACGGTGTATGCAGAAGTTGAATCGGAACCACAAGCAGAAGTGAATCAAGGTAAGGATGAAAAAGAATTTGTGCAGGAAGAAAAGAGAGCAGAGGTAGGAGAGGCGGAACAGGATGATTCCCTACAGCAAGTAGTTGCGACATCCGCGCCTGTGGAGCCGGAGATTCGTACACCTGAGCCGACTCTGGCTAGCGAGACCGCGCAAGAAGATCCTGTAAAACCGACGCCTTTCCAGCAGACGAAAGTGGAAGAAGAGCAAGCGGTTCGAGGAAAATCCTCTGAGCTGAGTGAAGCTGAACGTTCCGTGTTGTTGCAAGCAATTCCTCAGCTTTTCAATAAAAAAGCACAAAAGCCAGCTCCAGCAGCCAAAGCGGAGGAGCCTGTGTACGAAGAAGAAGAGTATGAACTGGTCATGCCGAAGAGTCAGCCTGAACAGGAAGAGATGATTCCGGAAGAAGAAGAGCAAGCGTATTTGGTCATCGAAACGGAAGACGATGCGCTGGATGAACTGGAGCGAATTTCTAACACATTAGTCCGACTCCGTCAGCAAATCAAGCGCAGCTACTTGCCGGGCATTCCGGATCAATTGAAATACATGTTTGAAGAAGTCGTGCAAACGTTGGGCCGCGTGCAAACGATCATGGAACAGTACCGCTATGATCTGGAAGAGGTGGCCATGTTGATCCAGGACGCGAGTGATTTGGTCGGCGAAACAGAGCGGATGGCAGAACGGATTATCACAACTTGTCAGATGGCAGAGGGTGCCATTCAGTATACAAACCGTTATCGTCGCCAAAATCGCCAGGTCAATGATTTGTTGACGAAGGCAGAGATATCATTTCGACAACTGGCTTTCGCAGAAGCCTACCAGCTTGCGGAGGAGGCACGTCTGGTAATCGAAGGCGCACCAACCGAAGATGACAACGGTTGGCTTCTCCGTCGTAAGAAAAAGGGATGAGCCAGATGATGGTCTTTCCTCTCTTCTTACTGGCAGTTGGCATTCTCGTCATGGTGCAGCCGCGGACAAAACGTTGGCAATCGCGGATGAACGCTTATTTTCAGGGAGACGAAAGGCGCGTCAAGCAGCGTGCCAATACGTTCTTTCTGTTGGGCCTAGGCTTTTTGCTCGCTGGATTTGCGTATTTGTTCCGCCTTGTTGGATAAACCGATAATCAATGATAAAGCACCTGCTATGAAAAGATGGACTTGCCGTCTTTTGTAGCCGGTGCTTTTTGGTGGGCAAAAAAAAGAAGCATCGCTCACGCAGGCGATGCCCCATCTAGGAAGATAAAGGGAGTAAGGTCTGTTAAACCAGCACATTACAACTAGGGGGGAGTAATGTGCTGATTTCTCTTTTCATGAAAAGAGAACCTGATTCATAGTTTCCCCAATCCTTCATAACCTAAACGTCATTCTCGTAAAAAAATTCAAATGCTTCCTGCGCACTATGCGTACCTGCAGAATGGCCAGACGAAAAGGCGATGGTGATGTTGTAGCCGCCGGTATGGGCGTGGACGTCCATGACCTCTCCAGCAAAATATAACCCATCCATGAGTTTGGATCTCATCGTACGTGGATCGATCTCTTTTACACTCACACCGCCACCTGTAATGAACGCTTCCTCGAGAGAGAGCGTCCCCGTAATGGTAAGTGGAAAAGCTTTGATCAAGCTCGTGAACTTGCTCCACTCCTGTTTCTTCATATGGCTGTAGGTCGTTTCATCCGAAATTCCTGCCATGGCAAGCAAGAGTGGGATAATCCGTTCAGGCAGGAAGCCTTTGATTGCATTTTTTACTGCCTTTTTTGGCTGTTCCTCGATCAGTTGCCAGCTTTCCGACATGATTTCCTCGGCTGTTTTGTCAGGCATGAGATCGATCGTCAGAGATAGAGGAACCGCTCCGTATTTTCGTTGCGACACAGAGACATAATGTCCCATGCGCAGAGAGGCGGGGCCTGATATTCCGAAATGAGTGAAGATCATGTCGCCTTCCTGTGTATTGATCTTTTTCCCATTGGGCGCGTACAACGTCATCGTGATGTCACGCAGCGACAGACCCTGGATCGATTTATCGCGAATAAAAGAGTCATTGGCTGTAAGCGGTACTTCAGTAGGATACAGTTCTGTGATTGTATGCCCGGCTGCTTTCGCCCAAGCATAGCCATCGCCTGTAGATCCCGTCTGTGGTACAGAACAACCCCCAACGGCAATAATCACACAAGGCGCGGTAATTTTTTCACCAGACTGGAGCATGATGCCACCGACTCTGCCTTCCGAATAGAGCACTTCTTTTACAGGGGCATTTAAATGAATACTGGCACCTCTTTGCTTCAACAAATCAATCAACGCTTGGGCGACTGTCACGGCTTTATCTGTGACCGGAAACATGCGACCGCGATCCTCTTCTTTTAACGAGACCCCCAACTCCTCAAAAAACTGGATAATCTCTCGGTTGCCGAATTGGGTGAGAGCACTGTACATGAAGCGGCCATTTCCCGGCATTTGTTTGATCAATTCATCTTGTTCCTTCGCATTGGTTACATTGCAACGTCCGCCGCCAGATATGATGAGCTTGCGTCCGAGCTTTGAGCCTTTTTCCACGAGACAAACTCTTGCTCCTTGGCCAGAAGCAGCAATAGCAGACATCAGCCCAGAGGGGCCGCCGCCGATGATGATAACGTCATACTTGTATTGTGATCGATTCATTTCATTCTCGTCCTTTGTTGTGTAGGGTTGGGCAACCACCATTTTACCACAACCTGCGCACCCGGCGCGCAATTCTAGCTAGGATAGAGAGGATGAGACACCTAAAATATCAGTCAACGGCTGCTTTTCTAAGACGTAACGAACGGTGGATTCATCTCGGATGATATTCGTAACGACATAACCTTTGGCAAAATAGGCCGTAAACAATTCGCGGGTCATCTCTCGCCACATGGAAGCGACGGTCATATCAGCTCGTTTAACATCCTGGAAGAAGGCAGGGACAGGCAGCAGCACGATAGGCTCTTCGCGTGACAAGTCGATTTCGACAGGATATGGAATACCATTCTTGATTTCCAGACGCAACAGGTCTGGCGCCTGTTCTAAAGAGGGAGTAAGGTTCTTTCCTGCCTGACGGGATTTCACACGATCGCTTCCGATCATCCATTCCACGAGGAAACGGTCTGTCGGCAGTCCTCGATTAAAGTCGTCATCGAGCTCTCCGTAGCAGTTTGGCAAATAGGTTCGAACGATTCCGCCGAGCTTGGCGATGTTCAGAACGCCGTTTACCGTCTCAAGCGGGTCGTACGTCCATGTAATTTTGGAATAGCCTGCAGCTGCCGCTTCTTCCTTTTGCAGCCATTTCATTTGAACACCTAGCCCTTGCTTGCGATACTCTGGCAAAAAGCCGAGCATGTGCGAACAAAGATGGGGTTCTCCGTTGGTAAAGCCCGGGAAGCTGTACAAGAAGCCGATCATTTCCTCGCCATCGAATGCCCCTAAAAACAGACCGCCAAACTTTTGCATCGTGAGTGTCATATGGTGAGGAATAGCACTAGAAGGGTCCCATATTTTTCCTTCCATTCCTTCTAATTGCTCAATTTCACTGAATTCGGTCAACTTTCGCAATGTGATTGCCATCTGCTTTTTCCCCCTCAAAACGATTCGTGTTTTTTCTTCATTCGGGACAAGATCTTGCATTCCTGCTTGGAGGTAGTTGCGTCTGAATTCTCTCTCGCAGATAATAGAGAAGGTTAACTGGCATGAAACTAGGGTCGAGGAGGATTTTTGGCGATGGAAAATAAATTTCAAGCTGAACTGTGGAACCGTTTGACGCAGGCACCAGGAGCGCCTGGCTTCGAAGGTCCGGTACGCGAGATTATGCGGGAATACATAAACAGCTATACGAGTGAACTCATGTACGACAATCTGGGCAGTATTTTTGGCGTTATGCGTGGTGACGAGAACGGTCCCAAAATTATGGTAGCGGGTCACATGGACGAAGTCGGCTTCATGGTCACCCGAATTTCAGATAAAGGATTTATTTCATTTCAGACGCTGGGAGGCTGGTGGGGGCAGGTCCTGCTCGCGCAACGTGTACATATTATTACGGACAATGGACCAGTCGAAGGCGTAATCAGCTCGATCCCGCCGCATGTCTTGAGCGACGATCAGCGTAATCGCCCGATGGATGTACGCAACATGTACATTGATATCGGCGTGGATTCACGAGAGGAAGCCGAACAGGCAGGAGTACGGGCTGGTCAGCAAATCGTACCAGTTTGCCCGTTGCAGGTCATGGCCAATCCGCGCCGCATCATGGCTAAAGCATGGGATAATCGCTATGGTTGCAGTTTGGCAGTGGAGCTCGCAAAAGAGCTGCATGAAAACCCAAATCATCCGAATATCGTCTACGTCGGGGCTACTGTACAGGAAGAATTGACCGGGCAGCGCGGCGCGAAAACTGCCGCTGCGTCCATTGATCCGGATTTGTTCCTGGCATTGGATGCGAGTCCAGCCACAGACATACCAGGGGTAAAAGATGATGGCGGCAAGCTCGGCGGTGGACTGTTGATGCGCATCTACGATCCGATGTACGTCATGCCGGTAGGATTGCGTGAGCTTCTTATCTCCACGTGCGAAGAAGAGAACATTCCATACCAGATTTATGTAGCAAAAGGCGGGACGGATGCAGGTGTCGTTCAGTACCATGGCAAGGGAGTACCGTCTGCCGTTATTGGAATTCCGTCCCGTTACATTCACAGCCATGCATCGATCATTGATCGTGAGGATTACGAGGCAGCCAAGCGTCTCTTGTTCAGTGTCATTCGCAAGCTGGATCGTGCGACGTGGGAATCTATTTTGCCTAGATAAATTGGTACGGAGAATATCATTGAGTGAGTAGAAAGCGGAGGAATGCTTTTGAACGCGATCATACTGTATACACGGCGTCAGGGCGAAGCTACGTCCTTTGAGTTTAATGTGTTTGACAATCAATTTGCTACGGAGAATCTGGCAGTGCGCAAGGTGTTGATGGCAATGCTTGCAGCCGTTTCCAACAGATTGACCGATCTGGAAGTGGAATACAACGACAGCCTACTGGTGGAAAAGGTCGGGGCGAAGCGTGCCGGTGAACTGCTTCGTTTTCTTGGGGCAACAAAAGAGAACATGAGGGAAAATCAGAGCAATGGTGTAGTTGTCAGCCGGATCTTTCATGCGCCTTTTACACAGGAGCACTATGAATACTTCTACAACCTGACGGACATCGCACAGCTGTCACACTATCGCTTGAAGGAGGGCAAAGAAGATCGCATCGTGTTTTACTTCACACGCTATCTCCAACTCATTACGCCTGATGAAAAGTCCCGCCAAGCATTTTTGGACAGATTAGAAGAATTTTCTTTGCCGTACAAGCTCGTACCGATTGCGTAAAGGAAACGAAAAAAGTCATTTTGCCCTTGCATGAAGGCGCAAAATGACTTTTTTCATTGATTACCTAAGGGTTAGGTGGAAGGACGATTTGGCCCCTCCAGTTTTTTGTCTCCATAGCCCGGCGCATCGTTTTGAACGTTTTTGGGCTGACGATTGCGTTCGTCTGGTCGATTTTGCTCTACAGAGGAATCCTTGTTTTGCTTGGTCATGTAACTACCCCTTTCTTAGAGCCATGGCTGCCAAGGCGAATTTGTTTTTTGGCGAATACGGGAGGATACATGGTCCTCCAGTTGGATGAACAGGGAGGTGAGCGGCACTCGCCGAAGCACTTCCATCTGCTTTTCGAGTTGATGCTGTGCGTTTTCCTCTACGTTCATGTGGCCCCTTCCTTTCTGGGAGTTTTTGAGGGGGAGTCAAGTACAGCATTTTTGTGGCGAGGAATGGCGTATAGGGCAAACAGACCAAGAATAGCCGCCAAAAACAGTGTAATCACTCCATAGCCAATCCACGGATTGATGCTGCCGACTCCCCCTAGCTTTTCAACCATTGCTCCACCCAAACCCGTCCCAAGAGCTGTCCCAAGACCAGAGACGAAATTGGAAAAGCCAAAGTACGCCCCCAGCCATTCTTCTTTTGCGAAATGGGTGACGAGACTGTCCAGCATCGGCATAAACAGCATCTCGCCCAAAATGAAAAGAATCGCAGCCCCGCACAGTGTGAGGAAGTGGTTTGCCCATCCCATGAGTGTTAGCCCTGCACCTAACAAGATCGTTCCCATTGTGACGGACAAGTACGGATTGATGCGCTGTAGTACAAAACGTGAAATCAACCCTTGCAAGACGACGACACTGAGCGAGTTGATCGTCCAAATGAGACCAATCATCGTAGCCGAATGCAGGACATGTTCTCCCCGCAGCGGCAGGATCATGGCGAATTGAGCGTAAAGCGACCAGATCAAGAGCGAGATCAGGGAAAAAAGCAGAAAGCTGCGATGGGTCAAGATGTGACGATACTCCTTGATTGGCGTTTGCTTGCAATCTGTTCCGACACAGCGATCATCGGGAAGGATGAAGCGAGAAAAGAAAGCAAGTGCTCCGTATACAGAGGCAGCCACGAGAAACGGCTGTTTCCCGCCCGCAGTCATCCATGTAATGATCAAGCCTGCGACAATAATCCCGCTGTGAGCGAGTATCCCTCTCCACGAGAAGGCAGCAGTTCTTTGGCTCTCATCCACTTCATCTGCGATCATGGCTTTAATGGTAGGAGCGAGCAGGCCAAGACCCAAGCCGTTGACAGCGGAAAATAACAAGAAGAAACCATAGGAATGGCTGAAGTG
Source organism: Brevibacillus sp. MER 51 (assembly GCF_023714195.1). Classification (NCBI taxonomy): domain Bacteria; kingdom Bacillati; phylum Bacillota; class Bacilli; order Caryophanales; family Paenibacillaceae; genus Brevibacillus; species Brevibacillus sp. MER 51. Next base: position 446,981 of record NZ_JAMAUS010000004.1, read on the forward strand.
ATAGCCTGCCATGGCACATCCCTGAAGGAATGCCCCCAAGGCTAGGATAGAGCGTTTGCCCCAGCGATCTGACATCAAGCCGCCTGCCAAGCTTCCGATTTGGTATGTGATGCTTCCCGCTGCCAAAATGATGCCGACTTGGGAGAGTGAAAGAACCCGTACCTTTTGCAAAAAGACTGGGAAGACGGGAATGACCAGGTAAGAGGCCATGTGCATGAAAAAGACGACTAGCAGTAACAACAAGTAAGACTTGTTGCGTAACAGAGATCCAGTAGAGGCTGTCATGTTCGTCTCCTCTTTGCTTCAGTCCTCTCTAGTATGAGTGGAAAAGGATTGTCCCTATGCGTCGTTTTTCACAACAAAGTAGGCCAGCACACAAAATTAATATGAAGGCAGGCAAGCGTCCAATCCAACAAGCGTGGAACGACATATACCTATAGGGAAAGGTACCATGGGCGTATGGAATGGTGCGAGGAGCGCGGCAGGATGAAGGGGGGATCTGACGTGAGAGGATTTGGTTTCTTCAACGAGGAAGGTTTCGAAGTAATCATCTGGATCATCGTGATCGTTTTTCTCCTCGTTATATTTTTTGACGAAGGGATAGATTAAGATGAGTGGATATCGTCGACCGGTTCGGCAATTGAATCACTATTACAAAACAAACGACGCTTTCAAGAAATGGATTCGTGCCAATGAGCAGTGGTTCAAGCAAAATCCAGAGGTTTTTAACCAGATGCTGCGCAATCCGAAAATGGTTAACCTGTTTACGGATCTCATGATCATGAACTCGCCTAGCATTGAAAAGAAATTGAAGAAATGGAGAAGGAACCAACGCTGATTGATCCGGCATGCTGCCCAATATAGCATGCCGCTTTTTATTTGGAACGCTGTCAAGTCCTGTTATAAAACCGGGATGACGAGCGTAGGGATAAGCATATGCTGCTTGTTCGAAGAAAGGATGAAGCACATCATGGCACAAGTCATTTTGACGTTTTTTGTGGCTTATGGCATTGTGGTCGGCGGCGCTCTTTCAGGTGGGGTGGGCGCATTTCTTACGGAAAAGCCTCCCCTGTTATCGATGGCCCAATTGGCTGACCAGCTCAAAATATGGGGATTGGTTGGGGCATTGGGCGGAACATTTGATTCGTTTTTGCAGATCGAAAAAATACTGATGGGAAATTTGACTCCGGTCTTTAAACAGCTTGTTATGATCGTCGTTGCATTCTTGGGTGCCCATATCGGAACGATTTGCGTGCATTGGCTGGTACAGGTGCGCTCATGAAGGTGATTCTTTGGAAACGTTACCTCGCTCTTTTGCTCATGGGGTGCGTGTTGGGCGGAACCGTGATTTTATTTACATACGGACGCGAGATGGAGCAGATGATGCTGATCAAAAAAAGCTTGGAACTGCAAAACAAAAAACTGTACGAGGAAAATCTGGAGCTGAAGCAAAATCAGCGGGTCTATCGCAAAAAGCAAGAGACCGTTATCGAAGACGTACGCGCCTCTGTTCTCACTGCCGATCAGAAGCAGCCGCTTCATGCCACCATTGTGGTTCAAGTAGTCGATCGCGTGGAAAAGGATCTCGCTTCGTTAAAAGGGAAGAAGGTTGAACAGGTTGCAGAGGTCCATCAGGTCTTGCATGAAATGCTGCGACGCCGCGAATATATTTTGTCAGATCGAACGACCGTGGAGGTACGAATCAAAACGGTTGTGATTAGTAGAACGCTGCATGTGTTCGTGACAGCGGACGTTATACCCGATGATGTTTGGCAAAAGATTGCGCGAAACTTTCTATTTCTTCCGCCGTATATTTCTATATAGAATATCTGATAGCCGGATCATGTAGGTCTGGGTCGGTATAAAGGAGAGGCGAACGCATGTCCATGTTCAAAAAATTGTTGGCTAGTGTAGGTATTGGCTCTGCCCAAGTAGATGCACGTCTTGAGCAGGATTCACTCATTCCCGGCGATATGGTCAGAGGTGAAGTCCATATCAAGGGAGGAGATGTGGCCCAGGAAATCGACGAAATCTACATGTATGTCGTTACACACTATGAAAGAGAAATCAACGATAACAAGACGAAGGAAGAATGCACACTTGTCAAATATCGTTTGTCTGAGCGGGTACAATTGAAACCGAAAGAAGAAACCGTTCTGCCATTCGCTTTTCAATTGCCTTATGAGACGCCATTGACAATGGGGCGTCAACCCGTTTACTTGCGGACAGGTCTCGATATTAAAAATGCGATTGACCCAGGGGATTCCGATTTCATCGAGGTTCGCCCACATCCGTTAATGACCAAAGTGTTGGATGCTGTTCAACAGATCGGATTCCAGCTGTATAAGGTAGACTGCGAATACAATCGCCACCTTGGTCGCAACCATCCGTTTGTACAGGAATTTGAATTCCGTCCAACAGGGCCATATCGCAGCCAATTGGAGGAGCTCGAAGTAGTCTTCTTCCTTCGTGATGGCGAATTGGAAGTTTTATTGGAACTGGACAAACGTGCGCGCGGCTTTATGGGAGCATTTGAAGAAGCGTTTAATCTCGATGAACGCTATATTCGTTTCCGCTTAACGAATGCAGACGTGAACAAACATACGCATGTCATTGCCGAAGCGATAGAAGCGCTCATTAAGCAGCAGCTTCGCTAGAGTGTGATTCAAAAAAGGCCTGACGGAGTGAAAATAACCACTCTGTCAGCCTTTTTTCTTTTTGGAGGTTTTAATCATCGCCAACGTCTACGATAGTCGAGGCTTCTACCCCCATTCCTGTACACAATCCTCTTTCTACTTTTTTGATTTGCATGTATAGGGCTGGATTTTTCTGACAATACTGTGAGCATGAAGAATCCAGAGGAGGATATTATTATGAATTTGTTAGAAAAAACGAGAAAAATTAATGTGATGCTTCAAAAAACAATGGGTGGCAGCGGAGTAGGTTTCCAAGATCTCGCAAGGCTTTTATCTGAAGTGATTTCTGCAAATGTTTACATCATTACCGCAGATGGTTCGATCCTGGGAAGTGGAATGAATCAGGAGATCTCCCTGCAAGAAGAGGGTCGTTCATCCACGCAACTGCAGGAAGGTGTACATCAGAAGCTGCTGGAAGTGTCACAAACCTTGGCCAACGAGCCGGTTACCAGCCCGTACAGCCTGGTTCCAAAAGAGTTGAATTCAATCTTCCCGCAAATGATGACGACGATTGTTCCTATCAATGCAGGGGGAAGCCGTCTTGGCACACTCGTCTTGCTGCGTGCTTACGGTCAGTTTGAAACAGAAGATCTGATTTTGGGCGAGATCGGTGCTACCGTAATCGGTATGAAAATCGTTCGTCAGCGCACAGAACAGATTGAAAATGAAGTCCGTGACAAAACATTTGCCAAAATCGCACTCTCTTCGTTGTCCTACAGCGAACAGATCGCGATTGAAAAAATTATGGAGCAATTGGATGCACGCGAAGGTTTGCTAGTAGCTAGTCAGCTTGCAGATCAAGCAGGTCTGACACGATCTGTCATCGTGAACGCTCTTCGCAAGTTGGCAAGCGCGGGTGTACTGGAATCCCGTTCGTTAGGAATGAAGGGTACCTATATCAAAGTGCTGAATGACAAATTCCCTTCTGAATTGGCGAAATGGAAAACCTCATAATTTGCACGAACAACACAGAAGCTCTCCCTGTACGGGGAGGGCTTTTGTTTATGAATCAACGAGTATAGCAGAAACGATAAAACGTTCATAATTTAGCGATTGAATAAATGATTTTCTTCCCTTTATAATGTCCACAAAGGTTTAAACTTCAAAAAATTCAAAAATTAAAGTTCATACTTCAAAAGCGGATGGAGGGTCTAAGAATGAAGGTGATAATTGGTGGGATTGCGCATGAAACGAATACGTTTTCCAATGTGCCCACGACGCTCGAGATGTTTCAAAGCTATGAGTGGGATTATCATGAAACGATTGTGAATCGCAATCGGGGCGTTCGCAACTTTCCTGGAGGGATGGTGGATCGCGCCGAAGAGCTGGGCATCGAGCTTTTGCCGACCTTTCTCACCTTTACGTATCCAGCGGGGACGATTGTGCGAGAAGCGTATGACCGGATTAAAAAGGAGCTTCTTGACACAATTGCTGCGACAGAAGGTGCAGATGCCATTTGTCTGGGGCTTCACGGAGCGGGGGTTGTAGAAGGAATAGATGATCTGGAGGGGGACATTCTGGCATCAGTGCGTCAGTTGGTCGGTTATGACATTCCCTTAATTGTTACGCTCGACCTCCATGCAAACATGACACAAAAAATGGTGGATGAGGCCGATGCGCTCCTGGGTGTTCACCTCTACCCGCATGTGGATTGCTATGAACGTGGTATTGAAGCAATCGACCTTGCGCATAAGATGGTTACAGAAGGTATCAAGCCGACCATGCATTTGACCCGACTGCCATTATTGATTCCTACATCGGCTACTCATCATTCCCCAGCACGTGAAATAAACGAAGCCTGCTGGGCGTGGGAAAAGGAAGAAGGCGTCATCGACTGTGCATTCTTCCACGGTTTTCCGTACACAGACATTCCTGAGTTGGGCGTCTCCGTTTTGAGCGTTACGAATAACGATCAGGAGCTCGCCAAAAAAGTGAGCGAGGATGTCGCCAGTCTGATTTGGGAAAAGCGGGATGAATTCGAGCTGAACATGCCCACGCCTGCCGAGGGAATTGCGATGGCACTGCAAACGGAAGGCATGCCCATCGTAATCAATGAGACCTCAGATAATCCTGGCGGAGGCACACCCGGAGACGGAACGCATTTGCTGCGGGCGATGCTGGAAGCCAAGCTGACGAATGCATGCTTTGGTTTTATTTACGATCCCGAAGTAGTCCAGATTGCCCATCAGGCAGGAGTAGGTGCTACCATACAACTATCACTGGGTGGAAAGACAGACTACTTGCATGGAGAACCGCTTGAAGTAACAGCCTACGTCAAAGCTTTGACAGATGGAAAATTCATTGCGACAACGCCGATGGGGCAAGGGGGCCATGAGAATTTTGGCAAGTCCGTTCGTTTGCAAATTGACGGGGTTGATGTACTGGTTTGCTCCGTGAAATCGCAAGTGCTGGATGAGCAAATTTTTCTGTTGCACGGAATTGATGTGACCAAATACAAGATCGTGGCCTTGAAATCAAGCACACACTTCCGGGCATCCTTCGAACCGATTAGCGCACGCGTTATTACCGTCGATTCGCCGGGATTGACGACGCTCAACTTCCGCTTCTTCAAATACGAGCGCGCCATTCGTCCGATTTATCCGTTAGACCCAGCCACAGAGTGGAACCTACATCAATTGACAAGGAAGTAGATGATCATGGAATCCGTACAGGAGCGCATCCGCAAGCATTATCCGGAATTGACCAACCAACAAAAACTAGCAGCCAAATATATTCTCGCCGAGCCGAAGACCGTTGCACTGCAACCAGCCAAAGTTGTTGGGGCATTGAGCGGCACAAGCGAAACGACAATCATCCGACTATCCTATGCTCTCGCCTACTCCGGGTACAGCGAATTGCAAAATGAGATTCGCAGCTCCTTATTGGAAAAAGTCCCAAAAGCTGATGCCATCCACAGTTTCCGAACAGCGGCTGTTGAGATGAAGGGAAAACAAGATCTGATTTCTTATAACATGGAACAGGATGTTGCGTATATTCGGCAAACGTTAGGGGAGTTGCAAAAGAACCATCTTTTGCAAGCGGTTTCAAGTATTATGGCAGCCAAACACATTCTCGTTGTAGGGTTTCGCAGCTCCTATGCTCCAGCCCATTGGCTCGCCTTTACATTGAATGTCGTCAGAGGAAACGCGCATCTGTACAATGGGCCAGTTGATGACGTCAACTATCTGTTGACCCAGATCAATCAGGAGTGGCTCGTGATCGCACTCTCCTTCCCCCGCTATACGAGTGAAACGATTCTGTTTGCAAAAGCAGCCAAAGAGAGAGGCGCCAAAATCATCGGGATTACAGACGATGAGCTATCTCCTATTGGGCCGGTAGCCGATCAAATTTTAAAAGTCAGCGCACCTGCTCCTACTGCTTTAAAAGGAATGACGGCGATCTTTTCCATGCTGAATATTTTGATCAGTGGTGTGGTTCAGGCTGATGGAGAACAGGTACAACAAAGACTGAAAGAATACGAAGAGACAAGTCGACAAATATACCCGTTTGCGGAAGGGACCGAAGTGTAACGGCAATTGATAAGGGGGACGGGAAATGAAAATTCACAAGTGGAAGCAAGGGGCCATGAGTGTATTTGTGGCAACGGCGTTGATTGCAGGCTGCTCCTCACAGCCGACCAATCAAACGGGGAATGACACGGCGGCCAAAGGGAACACATTAGTCATCGCTTCCTTGACGGACCCAGACTCGCTTGATATGCACAAAACGAGCTGGCTGAGTATGGAAAACAGTTTAATATACGAGCCTCTATTGACCCGTGATGCAACAGGCAAACTTCATCCGGGTTTGGCAGAGAAGTACGAAATCTCGCAGGACGGCAAGGTTTGGACATTCATCCTCCGCAAAGATGTCCGCTATCACTCTGGCGATCCAATGACGGCAGCATCCGTAAAAGATTCCTTTGACCGTTTGCTCGCCATTTCGCCTGTGAAGGGGCTTGCAGGTCCAATTGAAAAAGTGGAAGCAACAGACGAACATACGCTCAAGGTGCATTTTAGCCAACCGTTTGCTCCGTTTGTTAACGTCATTGTCGGTGGATTAGTCTCGCCTCTTGACGCCAAAAAGGCAAAAGAATTAGGGGATGGCTTCGCAGATAACCCATCTGCAACGGGACCGATCATTTTTGACAAACGCGAGCGGGGTGCTTCGCTCACCTACAAGAAAAATCCAGATTATAACTGGGGACCGGAGTACGCTGCCAACAAAGGTCCTCTGCAATTCGACAGCATGATGTTCCGGTTTATGAAAGACGACGATACACGCCTGATGGAATTCAAAAAGGGTACGGTTCATGTGTTGTATGATGCGCCACCGAACTCGGTTGCGGAGCTGGAGACACTGCCCGGAGTCAAGATTGAGAAAGTGATGGACATTGGAAACAAATACATCGCATTGAACAATAAGCACCCGTTGTTTTCAGATGTCCGTCTGCGCAAAGCAGTAGCCCTCTCCGTAGATCGCGATCCACTTGTTCAGGTAGCGTTGAACGGCTTCGGCAAGCCGGTCTATGGTCCTTTGGCACCCACGATTTATGGCTACAGTGAAGCGATTGAAAGCAAGGCGAAGCAGTTATATACGAGAGATTTAGGCAAAGCCAGGCAGTTGCTAGCGGAAGCAGGCTGGACGGACAGTAATGGGGATGGCATCGTAGATAAGGACGGGAAACCGTTGTCTTTAGAAATGCTCGTCTCTCAAGAGCCAGCATTTCAGCGAGCGGTGCAGATTTTGCAGAGCCAGCTGAAAGAAGCGGGTATTGATATGAAAATCAGCGTGCAAGAAATGACAACCATCAAAGAGCGTATTTCGAAAAAGTCGTATGACATGGCGTTGATGTACTACGGCTGGTTTGATGCGGATATCTTGTACCTCATTTTTGAAAAGAGCAATTCAACAAGCCGTACTCATTACAACAACCCTGAGTTGGATGTTTTACTGAATAAAGGACGTTTGGAAATGAATGAGCAGGCGCGTCTCAAGATTTACGAAGAGGCACAGGAGATTTTGGTAAATGATTTGCCGTGGGTCCCTTTATGGGTAAGTGAAACGGTGATAGCCACACGCGGCGTCAAAGGCTTTACGGTCAATCCGTACACGCAAGGCATTACGTTGCATGATGTCACGCTCGAAAAATAGACAACGGAGGTGAAGGCATGCGCCGATATGTAATAAAAAGATTACTTTCCCTGGTGGGTACACTGCTTGGCGTATCCGTCCTGATCTTCTTGATGGTGCATCTCATTCCGGGCGATCCCGCAACACAAATACTCGGACAGTTTGCGACACCAGAGGCTATCAGTCAAATGAGAGCGAAGCTTGGTCTTGACCAACCACTGTGGCAGCAGTACTTGCGGTTTGTCGGAAACCTGTTCGCTGGCGATTTGGGAACATCGTTATTCACTGGTGAAAAGGTATGGGATCAGATTATGAACCGTTTCCCGATCACCATGCAGCTTGCCATTCTTAGTGTAATCATTGCCGCAATATTCGGTATTTTGTTGGGCACGATTGCTGCTGTCAAGCAAAACACCATCATCGATCGGCTTGTGGTGCTTGCCTCGTTACTCGGTATTTCGGCACCCGGCTTCTGGATTGCCTTGTTTCTCATCTGGATTTTTGCTTACAAGCTGGCCTTGTTTCCGATTTCCGGCTATGAGGGGATTCACTCCCTGCTGCTGCCAGCGATCACGTTGGGTTTGGCGGAAGCGGGGATGATCGCCCGAATGACCCGCTCCAGCATGCTGGAAGTCATCAGGCAGGATTACATGCGGACAGCCGAGGCTAAAGGGGCGGCGCTTTTCCGAGTCATTTTGAGCCATGGTCTGCCGAATGCCATTATTCCTGTTGTCACGATGTTAGGCTTGCAGTTCGGTGCGCTCATGGCTGGAGCTGTGGTGGTGGAAACCGTGTTTTCTCTGCAAGGGATCGGCAGTCTGGCGATTGAGGCGATCAGTAAACGGGATATGCCGACCATACAGGGCATGGTGTTTTTCATGGCGTTGATTTTTGCCTTAACCAATTTGATCGTGGATCTGATTTACAGCCGGATTGATCCGCGAATCCATTTCGACTAAGGAAGGAGCGGATAGATGGTGAACAGTAATCGTCCGGAGTCGTATTGGGGAGGGATGGGCAAACGCCTGAGGCGCAATAAGACAGCAATGGCGGGTGTGGTTATCTTGATCGTCTTTACACTGGGATCGCTTCTTGCGCCAGTCATTGCCCCTCATCCTGTCGAACAAATGAACTTTAATAGCCGATTAAGCGCTCCGAATTTGACTCATCTTCTCGGAACGGATGATTTCGGCAGAGATATTTTTTCCCGTCTGTTGCACGGGGGGCGAATTTCCTTGCTGATGGGTTTGATAACAGTTGTGCTTTCTACCTTGATCGGAGTTACGCTCGGGATTATCGCTGGCTATTATCGTCGTGTGGATCTGTTTATCATGCAGGGCATGGATATTCTCATGTCACTTCCTGCACTGCTTCTGGCGATTGCTGTCATTGCGGTCTTGGGTCCAGGTTTAACGAATGCCATGATCGCGGTAGTCATTGCCGTTATTCCATCCTATGTGCGGGTCGTTCGCTCTGCGGTCTTATCCATAAGGGAAAAAGAGTATATTGAGGCTGTTCGCGCTCTGGGGATCAGGGACTGGCAGATTTTGCTGAAACACGTTTTACCCAATATTCTCTCCCCGATCATCGTGCTTTCCACCATTCAATTCGGTGTGAGTATTTTAGCAGCTGCGGCCTTGAGTTTTCTCGGACTGGGCGCGCAACCGCCGATGCCTGAGTGGGGAGCCATGGTTTTTGTCGGCAAGGCATTCTTGAGTCAGGCCTGGTGGATGTCCATTTTTCCTGGATTGGCCATCATGCTGGTTGTCCTTGGCTTCAATCTGTTAGGTGACGGATTACGGGATGCATTCGACCCGAAAACGAGGTAATGGATGAAGGGGGGCACGAGCTGATGAAAGAGGTACTTTTGGAAGTAAAGGATTTGCGTCTGCAGTTTAAGACGGACAAGGGCGAGCTGCCAGCGCTGCAAGGCATTTCCTTTCAACTGAAAAAAGGTGAGACGGTAGCGTTGGTAGGCGAGTCTGGCTGCGGTAAAAGCGTGACGTCCTTGGCGATTATGGGACTCTTGTCCCGGGCGAATGCACAGATGGAGGGAAGCATTCGATTTCGTGATATCTTATTGAACCAGTTGAGTACCGGTGAACTTCGCAACATTCGCGGAAAAGATATCGCGATGATATTTCAGGAGCCGATGACGTCGCTCAATCCGGTGCATACGATTGGCCGACAGCTAGAGGAAGTGTATCAGCTGCATACCGATTTATCGAAAAAAGAACGCCAAGCAAAAGCGATTGAGATGCTCAAAAAAGTTGGCGTGCCGAGGGCAGAAGACATCATGCGGGAATATCCCCATCAGCTATCAGGTGGGATGAAGCAGCGTGTCATGATTGCGATGGCGATGGCTTGCAACCCCGATTTATTGATCGCGGACGAGCCGACCACCGCGCTGGATGTGACCATTCAAGCGCAAATTTTGGAACTGATGAACGATCTGAAGGAAAACGATCATACCTCTCTGCTGCTCATTACGCATGACTTGGGTGTCGTGGCTGAAATGGCTGATCGTGTGCTTGTGATGTACTACGGGGAGATCGTAGAGGAAGCTGATGTTGCCAGTCTGTTTTCGCATCCGAAGCATCCGTATACGATTGGGCTTTTACGCTGCATCCCCGATCTGGATGAGGAGGAGAAGCTTCGCCTTGATCCGATTGAAGGCAGTGTCCCGCTGCTGGGTGAAGTGACACAAGGGTGTGCATTCCGCTTCCGCTGCTCACAGGCCGAGGAGCGATGTTACCAAGAAAAACCGCCGCTGATGGCAACGGGCACAGGCACACAGGCCGTTCGATGCTGGCTGTACGAGAACAAGGAGATGGCGGTATGAGGGATATCTTGTTATCGGTAAACGATTTAAAGACGTATTTTCCCATTAGCAAAGGATTGTTTCGCAATAGCGACGAAGTGATCAAGGCAGTCGATGGGGTTTCTTTCCAGTTGCGCAAAGGAGAAACACTTGGGCTGGTAGGAGAGAGCGGCTGTGGCAAGTCAACGACTGGTCGCAGTATCATGCGACTCATTGAGCCGACGAGTGGAACGATTGAATTTGAAGGGCAAAACATTTCAGAGATGTCGGCTGCACGTTTTCGTCCACTCCGCAAACGAATGCAAATCGTGTTTCAGGACCCGTATGCGTCGTTAAATCCACGAATGACTGTACAAGGGGCTTTGGAGGAAGCGTTAGGCGTCAAAAATCCGCAGATGTCGGCGAAAGAAAGGCGCGATCAAGTAAAGGAACTGCTTCAAATGGTCGGGCTGAATGCTCAATACGCTACTCGCTTTCCCCATGAGTTTAGCGGTGGGCAGCGGCAGCGGATCGGGATCGCTCGCGCACTGGCAGTGGAACCTTCATTAATCGTAGCCGATGAGCCGGTCTCAGCACTTGACGTCTCCATTCAGGCGCAGATCGTGAATCTTTTGCAGGATTTGCAGCAACGTCTAGGTTTGAGCTATTTGTTTATTTCACACGATCTAGGTGTTGTTCGCCACATCAGTGACAGAATTGCGGTGATGTATCTCGGACGAATCGTCGAAATCGCCAGCAAAAAGGATTTGTTTACGCGACCGTTACATCCGTACACAGAAGCGCTCATGTCAGCGGTTCCCAAAGCGAATCCGTTTCGGAAGAAGGAGCGAATCGTTCTTTCTGGGGATGTTCCCTCTCCGGCCAACGTTCCCGTAGGGTGTGCGTTCCATACCAGGTGCTCATATGCCACGGAAATTTGCCGTACAGTGCGTCCTGTCGCTACATTAGCTTCGCCGCAACATTATGTCGCATGTCATTTATATGGAACAGAAGGGATGAAGTACATTGAAAATCGAACGAATTGAATTGCAGCAACTACACATGCCACTTCGTTTCCGTTTTGAAACGAGCTTTGGATATACGACCATCAAGGAGCTCATTTTGGTTAGTGTGTATGGAGAGGGAGAGGTAGGGCACGCGGAAAGTGTGGCGATGTCAGCCCCTTATTATAGTGAAGAAACGACAGAGACAGCATGGCACATGATGGAAAAGTTTATGATACCGAAGCTGTTCACGAATGAGATCGAGACCCCTGAGGATGTGGATCGGCTGTTTGCCCCGATTCGCCGCAATAACATGGCGAAGGCGGCTTTAGAAGGCGCAATCTGGGATCTCTACAGTAAACAAAAAGGAATCTCTCTCGCCAAAGCATTAGGAGGAGAGAAATCTGTCATCGACGTTGGGATCAGCATCGGTATCGAACCGACTGTCGAGCAAGTTTTGGCAAAAGTAGAGCGCCATCTCGGTGAGGGCTACAAAAAAATCAAGGTAAAGATCAAGCCGGGCTTTGACGTAGAGGTGGTTCGAGCAATCCGCGAACGCTTTGGCGAGGGTGTCCCGTTGATGGCAGATGCGAACTCCGCTTACACAATGGAGCATCTGGATGTGATGAAGGAGCTGGATCAATATGGGCTGATGATGATCGAACAGCCACTCGCTCATGACGATATTATTGATCATGCCAAGCTGCAAAGGGAGCTGTCCACACCAATCTGCCTCGATGAAAGTATTCACAATGTGGATGATGCCAGAAAAGCGATAGAGCTAGGCAGCTGCGGCATTATTAATATCAAGGTGGGGAGGGTCGGTGGACTGACAGAGTCCAAGCGCATTCACGACTTGTGCCAGGCACACGGCATTCCGGTTTGGTGCGGAGGCATGATTGAGTCGGGTGTTGGCCGCGCGCACAACATTGCGATTACTTCATTGCCGAATTTTACGATCCCAGGTGATACAGCCGCCTCCAGCCGTTACTGGGAGGAAGACATCGTCGAGAATGGTGTAGAGCTGATGGCTCCCGGTCAATTGGCAGTTCCAGATAGCCCGGGTATCGGTTATACCCTGAACCAAAAGGCGATCGGCAACTATGTGATTCGCACGGCAAACTTCCGGCCTTAAACCAAAGCTTAATGAAAAAGGGGAGAAGGAACATGGCGGATTGGGTACAGTCGTTTGAGGAATACGCGCAAAAGCTGCTTGCAGAGGCAAAAGTAACAGGAACAGCAGTCGGATTGGCAGAGCAAGGAGAGCTGAGGTATTTCCATGGCTTCGGTTTGGCAGACAACACAGAAGACGCAAGAGCATTAACCGCTGATACGGTGTTTGGCATCGGTTCTGTGACCAAGTCCTTTACATGTGTAGCCATCATGCAGCTTCAGGACGCAGGAAAGCTATCCGTTCATGATCCGGTCATCAAGTATCTCCCTGAGCTCCGTACACCCAATGAAGCTTATACCCGGGAGATCACGATTCATCATTTGATGACACATACCGCAGGTTTTCCTCCTTTGGATACATTAGCGGGTGCAATGAAAAGAAGCATTGTAGAGGGAGGGGATGACCTGTCCTCTAGCTCCGGTCTTGCTTTTGATCTCGATAAAGTGGAAGAGATCAATACAAAAGAAGAATTCATGACCTATATCGGCAAGCTGAATTACGAGTTTCTAGGTGCGCCTGGAACGGAATTTAGCTACTCCAACGACAGTTACGCCATGCTCGGACTGATTATTGAACGAGTGAGCGGAATATCTTACGAGCAGTTTGTGAAGGACCATATTTTGGAGCCTGCCGGGATGAAGAACAGTGCTTTTCTCGTCGAAGATTTGCCAGAGGAAGCAGAGGTGGCTACGCTATTCACCCGAAAAAGCCCAAAGGATGGCGGTGAGGTTTACCGTTCCCCTTCCTGGTGGGATTCACCATCGATGCGGGCAGCTGGCTTTCTGAAATCAACCATTCACGATCTATTGCGCTATACGGAAATTTTTAGAACGGGTGGAATGGTGGGCGAGAATCGCTTGCTCTCACCTGAGAGTGTGCAGGCCATGACGGCGCCTCATTTCTCGATTTCGCCGTTTCAAGCATACGGCTATGGATTGTTTGTAGCCAATTGCCATGATGGAACACTCATTGAGCATGGTGGAGCGATCAAGGGAGTTGCGGCACAAATTTTTGTTTTACCGGAGCGGGGCCTGACAGGAGCCGTACTGATGAACACAGATGGCGGGCCAATGGCCGATTTGATGCATGGCATTTTAAACGCAACTAATGGACACTCTTCGAATACAGTGCCGTTCCAATATCCGGATTATGAAATTTCTGTAGATGCACTCGCTGCATTTACAGGGGAGTACCGCTCGTCTGAAGGGGCGACTGTATCGGTAGAAATCGAAGAGAACGAGCTGGTAGCCAAGAGTAATGGAACGAATATTCCACTGCGTTCAGTGGGAGAAGACAGCTTCGTCATGAAGCGGGGAGAAACGGATGCGTTTATCCGCTTCGTCCGCGATGAGGCAGGAGTAGTTACGCGGATGGGCTTTGGCGCTCGTCAGCTAATAAAGGTCTTTGCCGAAAAAGAACAAACTGTATAATAAAGCAAAACGCGTACCTGCAAGAGCTCATGCTTGCGTGGTGCGCGTTCTTTCTATTTATATAGGAGAGGCGTTACGATGAAAGGGTGGCAGAAAGTTGCTGCTCCTCTACCATAGGTCGTTTCCAGTTCGGATGCTGCTCCATTTGGCGAAACGAGCGGAAAAAGAACAGGCCAAGGCTGATACTTGCAAATATGATACCGCCAAAGAACAATAGAAGCCCCGGTGTTGCGATGTTTTTGGCGAGAAGAAAGGAGCACAGTGCATAGCTAACAGGCCCGAAGCCGACGGACATCAGGGAAAGCAATGACATGACACGACCGAGCATGTTGGCAGGGACGATACTTTGAATGTAGGTGATGAACGGAATATTCGTCATACTGAGTGCCATTCCGACGATCCATTTTTCCAAAGGGAATTATTTGTTGCCAGCGTACTCATCTCCATTCCCCTCCTTCTTTTTCTTCACCACAATCTTGCCAGTGATATGCTTGAATTCAGATGGTTGGTGCTCAGAGTTATCAGGTAAGGAATCGTCTTCTGCGACGTAGTAGCGTTCATTCGTCATGAACCCGACCGTGACCATGTAAAAGTTTTCAACCGTATCCTCCTCTTCTCCAGCAGCAATCCTCTCCAAGTAACGATCTTCCATTTCCGATAGCTCCTCAAGTAAAGCCTTATATTTATTGAGCCAAGCAAATATTTCTTTCCGAGGTGCTTTTACTTCGGAGTTAACTGCAATTGCAGGAGGACGATCCTCTTGATCCGAAAAGAGCATGAATGACTCGTCTGGTGCGTTATACAGGCGATTCATACTGGAGCGCAGGTGATTTAGCATCGTTTCCTGCAACAGGATACTGTCTTCGCGCAGGGAGGGCAGCAAATCATCACTTACTTTGAAGTCGTAAGCAACAGCCCGATAAAACTTTTGCACGATCCCGTTCTTTTCTTCCGTACGCACGACTTCAACGAAGCCGTGGCTTTCTAATTCCTTTAGGTGATAACGCACTTTAGAGGGAGAAAGGGAGAGAAGGGTAGCGAGCTGCTTGCCTGTGTATTCCTCCTTGACCAGCATCGTGATGATCTGTAGGCGCAAGGAATCGCTGACAGCTTTTAATTGATCCAAAGTTTCCACAACTACGTATCGTTTCAAGTCGATCAACCTCTTTCGCTGAACGTGGATATTTTTTTTAGACGTTCAATTTTATTTGAACGTATTGTAAAAACAAAACGATCCGTTTCGCAAGAATGAATTGCGCCTATTTTTCGACAAATGCTACAATATTAAAAACGGTGAGAGGATGTATTCCTGTGGCGATCTTACAACATCCCGTCTTTCGCCGTTTGTATACGGCCCACATTGTACACATCATCGGAAATGAATTTACATTTATTGCGGTCGTTGGACTATTACATGATTTAAGTGGATCGGGTCTTTCCTTTGCGGCAGGTACTGTGTTTCGCATGATCCCCTATGTATTTGCCAGCTTTTTCGCAGGGACACTTGTGGAGAATTGGGATAAACGGAGGGTCATGATTGTCGTCAATCTGCTTCGGGGCATACTCGTCAGTTTGTTTTTCTTCATCACTTCTGCGACCTACTTATGGGTGGCTTTTTTGTTATTGATCCTGGTTAATATTTGCAGTGCTTTTTTCCAACCAGCCATGCAAGTAGCGATCGTACAATCCGTGGAGGAAAAGGACAGACTGGCTGCCAATTCCCTTTTACAGGGGACGACTTCGTTTCTCATTATTGTTTGTCAGGGTATGGCAGCAGTTCTGGTTTACTTGTTCTCGTATCGTTACAACTTTTTGCTCGATGCCGCCTGTTATTTGTTGTCGCTGTTCGTCTTGCTGCCGCTCCCGCATATCGCCAATTCTGTTGATTCGAAAGCGGTTGTACCTTTTATGGAAAGGCTAAATGAGGGCTTCCGCTATATCGGCAAACATCGGGAAATTGCCAGTGTCATCGGCTATCAGATGGCGGAACGGGTGTGTGGCGCCTATTACATTATGCTGATGTACTATGTTCTTACGGAGCGGGGAGAGGGCTTGTATGTATTCGGACTCTTGGATATTCCGTTGGGACTCGGAGGTGTGATCGCTGGGATTGCTGTGAACAAGCTGTCTGATAGTCTGAGTGAAAAAGCAACATGGCGTGTCCAAGGATGGGCACTCGTAGCGATGGGATGCTCAATTATCGCCGTGTTTCATGCAAAACCACTACTTGGAATGGCGATCGCCATCCTGTTTGCATCAACGGCTCAGTTTAGCTCATCGATATTGTCTGTGACAAAGTTACAACGACTCTCTGATCCTGCTTATTTGGCTCGCGTTTTTTCCATTCGGGAAATGGCGACCATGGGGAGCTTTTCTGCGAGCTGCTTGATTCTCGGATTCAGTGCGGAGCAGGTCGGCAGTGCTGCTGTCTCCGTGTGGCTTGGCTTCTTTGGGGTAGCAGCAGGACTTCTGTGGCTTTGGAGCCGTCGTAAGTTGCAAAAAGATCGCAGACGTTCAGTGATGACATAGGAGAGGTTCCTCTGCTGATTTGGAGCAGAGGTTCTTTTATATACGAAATAAAACTTTTTAATTTAATAAATATAATTATTGAAAAAGTATGAACCTGAATATACAATGAATGGAAAATAGAGAAAAAGGAAGATGCAGCATGAAGGAATTATGGCGGCAGCGTTCATTTCGCTGGTATTGGATGGGGATGTTCTTATCTAGTCTGGGGGATCAGTTTGGCTGGATGGGCTTGACGTGGTTTGTCATGAATAAAACAGGCTCACCTGCTGCGATGGGTGGGGTTGTTCTTGCGTATATGCTCCCTGCTGTTTTTGCTGGTTTAGTAGCGGGAGTTTTGCTGGATCGATTTGATCGACGCAAGCTCATCATGATGGACAATGTGGCGCGAGGGCTTATTTTTATAGCGCTGGTCGCATTATTGCAGGTCGATCAGGTTCCACTATTTGTGATATACATACTAATTGTGATTGCAGGAATCCTTTCTCCGTTGAGCACTGCTGGGGCGCAGACTTTGTTGCCGAGAATCGTCTGGGACAAAAATCAATTGGTCAAAGCGAATGGCGTGATGGAAACGCAATGGCAAATTGTTTATATGTTTGGACCGGCACTCGCGGGTGTTTTAATCGGGTTGATTGGGGAAGCTTATGTTCTGTTGATTGATGCGGCCAGCTTTTTCGTATGTGCATTCTGCTTCTCCCGGCTGCCGCGTGAGCTTACGAAAAGTGCGAATCCGGCAGCGATTGTAAAAGGTCAAATGGGAGTGTTCGTGCGTTCTCTCTTGAGTGACATGCGAACAGGGTATCGCTACATATTTGGACGCAAGCAATTGATCATTCTTGTTTTCTTTACGTTTTTATTTAACATGTCGTATGGCCCCATTGAAATTGCACTACCCCTGTATGCGAATCAGGATTTGGCAGGAGGATCTGTTGCGTTAGGGATGCTGTGGTCTTCTTTGGCAGTTGGGGCTTTACTAGGCTCACTCTTTTTTTCGACGGTTACGTGGAAACTTCCGTTGGGGTCGACGCTGGCAGGAATTATTGTGACGTGGGGATTGACCACATTGCCAATCGCTTTGTTCTCAAGGCTGGAGATCGCAATGGCTTCGATAGCTGTGGCGGGCTTTTGCTTTGCTCCCTATAACATCATGTACAGAAGTTATCTGCAAAAGCAGGTGCCCGATGCTCTCTTGGGGAGGGTATTAACCAGCGTTCGCACAATTACGGGGACAGGGATGCCGGCGGGAGCGGCTGTCTCCGGCTTCCTCATCCCTTTTCTGGGCGTTCAAGGGATCATTGGAGCCGGAGCAGCCGTATGTATCATTTTCGGTCTCCTTGCATTCGGGGCATTGAAAAACTTGGAGGATTCCTCGTCACTTCCTGTTGAGGAGCGGTGAGACGAGTTGTTTTAGCCACTGAGGCATTAAGAAGTAGATGCGGGAGAGCGCATGAAGACGAAATGGCATGGCAACCTCCGGACGCTTTGCTTTCGCCGCTCGATAAATAGCCTTTGCCGTTTGTTCCGGTGTCAGCAAATACCGATTCACTTTGCTACGATAGCTGCCCGTTTTGTCTGCCTTATCTAAAAAGGGTGTGTCGATCGGCCCTGGCATCGCACACGTTACAGCGATACCACTGCCTTGCAGCTCGTGGCGCAATCCTTCACTAAAGCGGATGACGGCTGCTTTGCTGGCTGCATATACTGCAGCTTTGGCTGTTGCAACTTGTCCAGCGAGGGAGGCAACCGTAATAATATGACCTTGCTTTTGTTGGAGCATCATCGGCAAAAAGGCACGGGTCGTGTAAAGAACACCGGAAATATTTGTTCGCAGTGTTTCTTCCAGCTCCTCTACGCGCATTTCGATCAGTGGTTCAAAGACGGCCATCCCGGCATTGTTGTAAAGAAAATCGCAACGTTCGAAGCGGATGTGCACCCATGCAGCGAACTGCCGAATGTCTTCGTTGCTGCTGACGTCTAACGGGTAATGATGGAGACGATCAGGATAAACTTTTTGTAACGAAACGAGTTCCTGGGTAATCGTTTTCCGGCTTGTGGCAATGACACAGTCTCCTTTTTCCAAATGGAGTCGTGTCAAAGCTAGACCAAGGCCACCAGAAGCTCCGGTGATGATGACAATACGGGCAGTCGACATGTCATTCTCTTCTTTCCTTGTAGAGTTTGTTTCCATTGTAAATGGCAAAGTATAAGCCCCTAAGTTGATGTGAAGGCTAGCCTCTAGGGGGTGAATGCACATGCCAGCAGTAAAATGTTCTGTTGCAAACTGTGAGTACTGGGCGAAGGGCAATCTTTGCAGCGCCGAAGAAATCATGGTGGAGATTGACGCACACGCAACTGTTAACTTGAAAGAAGAGTTTGCAGGTGAGTATGGTCAAAATACGCAGCATAAGGATCAGGCTTCCACTTCGTCTGAGACCTGTTGTCTGACGTTTAAGCCGAGGACATCCGAAAAGAAATAACGCGGCTTCGGCGCAAAAAGGACGTATCCCTTAATGGTGATACGTCTTTTTGCTATTCAACCTATACGCTTGTCTTAGCCGGAAAAAGCTCGTTGACTTTTTGGGCAACTTCTTCCCAAGAAGTGACTCGATGGACGAGCGGAGGTAGGGAAGCTTGGTTATACGGAGTGTCAAACAAGAACACGGGAATTTGCAGTGCTTCTGACAATTGCAAAGCGTTCTCCAGACGATCCTCCAAAAAGAGATCCACACCCCACTTGCGTGCAGCTGACAGCTTGTCGTGGCTCCCAATCAAATCCACTTCATGATGAGGGATATTGTAGCGAGCAAACCATTGTAAGGTCACATCGCGGTGACGATCCTCACGAGCACTTATATATACCAGCTTGTGGGAGGAAAACCAATCGCGCAAAACCTGATCGGCAATTCCATGAACAGGCGCACCATCATAAAGGCGCTCCCCATTTTGATCCAGCCACATTTCAAACTCTGCGTCCGTGATTTGATACACGTTGGCTAAATTGTACTCCACACAATCTTCATATCGTAAATCTCTTCCAAAGCTCTCATTCATCAACGGAACAATACTGCTAGGTGATGTGACTGTACCGTCAATATCAATGCCAATGGTTAGGATTTTGTCTGGTTTCATTCTCTCGCCTCCCGTTTAAATTGTACAACGTAGGCAGACAATAAGGCTACTTCCTTCACTTAATTAATCCTTTACCAAAAAAGGGGCTGAGCATGCTATGTTGGATCGACATGAACGTAATGATGCGAAGCGGAAGGAAGACACCGGTTTTTCCGAGACGGTTGATCAGCACGACAGGGAGTTTGCAGCGAATACTTGGACACAGGCCGTCTTTGACGAAGAGGAAAATCGGTCTAGGCGCAGGGTTCACTACGACCCCCACTCTTTGACAGAGCGCTATACAGGCGAGCTGGATGAGGAGAGAAAGGACTTTTCGGAGCGCTTGGATGGCGTTGTTTTGACAAAAGAAGACCGTTCACCGGTTGCCAAAGTCAGAGATGACGACATCGAGGCGGCGGCAGAAATCGCCGAGCCGTTTCCGACCAGTCGTGCTGCCAGTGAGATCGACACAGACGAGGATAACCGGGAAAAAGGGGCCAGCGGTATCGGGATGACTGGCTTGGGCTTATCGATCCTGTCCCTGTTTCTCATGCCGTACTTGGTGGCTCCAATTGGTATGGTGCTTGGCTATCTGGCGTATCGACGCAACTCGAAGACGCTGGGAGTTTGGGCGATGATCATAGGTGCTGTTGCCATTTTGGGCGCATTAGTCATCTACCCGTATTATACGGCTCGCTAAAAGCATCAAACCGCAAACCCTCTCCAGTTCGTTCAAAGCCGGAGAGGGTTTTTTATGCTGCGCTACTGCTATTTGTACAAAGAGGAAACAAAAGGCGTAATGGCTGCGATCACGGCGTCACAAAACACATCGGAACGACGTACGCGATTATCCGTTAAAAGAGAATAGGCGCCGCCACGATGATTACTGCCAACGGTTTTCCCCCATTCATCAATGATGGTACTGAGCTCAATTTGCTCCTGCTGGATTCGGTGAACGGCTTGATTCGGGATAGGAAAAGCCAACCCCTTACCAATAAATAGCTCACTTCCATTCCAGGCTGCGCAGATGGAAATCAAATACCACTGCTTTGTAAAACGCTCATCGTACATAAGTCCGCCTTCCAAGCCTAGCCCAATGTCTGCTTCTGGGGTTTGACTACGTGCAGCTTTTGCTCGATTGATCGCTCCTGTAATCGTCTCTTCTTCACTCATCGGCTGAGCCGATACGCCCGAGGGGACGGATATGCAGAAAGGCTCCGTTCCGGTTGCTTTTTGCACAGCGAGACGCTTAGCTTCATTTTTCGTTCCGAGTGCATAGCGGAAAATATGATAATCCAACGGCTTGTTCCACCTCTTTCCATCATCGATGCTAGTGGTAGTATACCACCTTTTGATTCGACCGCGATTCTCTAGGTTGTGTTAAGATAATAGGCATAGATAATAGTCAGACTCAGCATACGAAAGAGAAAGAGGAGTGGACGATGAAATTTACAAAGCTGCATGGCTTGGGGAATGATTACGTTTACGTCAACTGTTTTGAGGAAGACTTGTCGCGTGTAGATTTACCCGAATTGGCTAGAAGGGTGAGCGATCGGAATTTTGGCATTGGGGGCGATGGACTGATCCTCATTATGCCATCGGAGCGAGCTGATTTTCGCATGCGGGTCTTTAACAATGATGGCAGCGAAGCAAAAAACTGCGGAAACGGCTTGCGCTGTGTGAGCAAATACGTATACGATCACGGTTTGACAGAGCAAACAACGTTTACCGTGGAGACGTTGGGAGGGACCGTCACTCCTGTTGTATCGCTAGGAGCAGATGGTAAGGTCGATCAAGTAACGATCGATATGGGGGAGCCTCATTTTGAGCGAGCAGCAATTCCGATGACAGGCATTCCTGAGGAGCAAGTGCGAGAAGAGGTGATCGAGGTCGGTGGAACGGCGTTTACGATGACGGCTGTTTCGATGGGCAATCCCCATGCCATCCTTTTCGTGGATGAAGTGAAGGAAGAAGATGTTCGTCACTACGGACCATTGATCGAGTATCACGAATGGTTTCCAGAGCGAACCAACGTCGAATTTATCCAAATTTTGAATCACGAGGAAATTCTTTTCCGTGTATGGGAGAGGGGATCAGGTGTAACGCTTGCCTGTGGGACGGGAGCTTGCGCTGCTGCAGTAGCTGCCCACTTGAGCGGGAAGACCGGTAGAAAAGTCACTGTCCACCTGGCAGGAGGCGATCTCTTTATTGAATGGAAGGAAGCGGATAACCGCGTCTATATGACGGGCCCGGCAACTGAAGTTTTTTCTGGTGTGTATTTGGGGGAGATCCCTTTTAAATAACAGCAAATCCAAAACCGTTCCGTCGCAACCGACAGGAGCGGTTTTTTACAAAAAATAGCGTGGTCACGGCCAATCCTACATGCCGTCACCACGCTATCGAATTCGAATAAGTGTCACGCGTTGTACACCTCATTTAGGTATGCGACTTCCGTACTGTCGTATTGAGGGGTATTCTTGTTCATCTTCGTAAGTTCTGCTTGCAGTCTTTTCAATTCGGCTTCCATCTTCTTGATTTCTTCTTGCATAGCTTGTGCTGTCATGGTGGTTCTCTCCTTGTTGTTGTTTTTTATCTAAATTTATTGACTATTCTAACGAAAGGCCAAAACAATGTAAATAGCCTATATCTGGATGTAAGCGCTTTATCCGTGAATAGTCTGTGAACGGTTGTTCAGATTGTCTGATTTGGTCTTTTGAGAGCAAGGCACTCTGGGAAAAATAAGGCCGAGAAGTGTAATACTTTGTATGTTCTTTACGAAAAGTCATGTTATGATGAAGCGTAGTATTCGGGCCTTTTGCCCTTAGGAAGGTGTGTACTGGTGATTTACTTGGACAACAGTGCGACTACCCGGCCTCATCCTCAAGTGATTGAAACCGTTAGACGCGCGATGGAAAGCTACTATGGAAACCCGTCTTCTTTGCATCAAAAAGGCGTAGAGGCGGAAAATGTACTGAAGCAGGCGCGAAAGGTTGCCGCTCAGTACTTAGGCTGTAAAGAAAGTGAAGTTATTTTTACTTCAGGTGGTACGGAGAGCAATAATACGGCGATCAAGGGCGTAGCCTTTCAATATCAAAACAGAGGGAAACATATTATTACGACGCAGGTAGAGCATCCGGCTGTTTATGATGTTTGCAAGCAGTTGGAAGGTCTGGGATTTGCTGTGACGTATTTGCCGGTAGATCGTGAAGGTCGCGTGTCGGTAGAAGCTGTTCAAAAGGCAATGCGTCCGGATACGATTCTCGTTTCGGTCATGCATGTGAACAACGAGTTGGGAACCATTCAACCGATCTTGGAAATCGGACAATGGTTAAAGCAATTCCCGAAAGTTCTGTTTCACGTCGATGCTGTCCAAGGAATTGGGAAAGTTCCTTTGCGCATCAAGGATTCAGGGATTGATCTGTTGAGTGTCTCTGCGCACAAGTTTTACGGTCCTAGAGGAGTCGGCATTTTGTATAAACGAGAAGGCTTGATCATTCACCCATTGATGATGGGTGGCGGTCAAGAAGGCGGTGTTCGCTCAGGAACGGAAAACCTCCCAGCCATCGCCGGTATGGCAAAAGCAATCCGGATTTTAGAAGAACTGGGTAGCGTCGAAATGATCAGGCTGCAAAAATTGAATCAACAGCTTCGTGAAGGGATTGCAACGATTGAAGGTTGCATTGTGAATACCCCGGAAGCGAATACGGCTCCCCATATTATGAATTTGTCAGTACCAGGAGTAAAAGCGGAAGTCCTGTTGCATGCTTTGGAGGAAAAAGGCTTTCTGATATCCACCAAGTCGGCGTGCTCATCCAAAGTCAATGAGCCGAGCAGAGTTCTGACTGCGATTGGCATCGAGCGGGATTGCGCGCTGTCGTCTCTGAGGATTAGTCTGGGCCGAGAAAATACAGCGGAGGACATTCAGCAGTTTTTGAAGGCACTAGAGGAATGCGTCAGTGTGCTTCGTACTTATATCAAACAACAACCTGCCCCCGCTCATAGAAAATAGTGTGGACAACTAAAAGGAGATAAACATGAACTACGATGTTATTTTAATTCGTTATGGTGAGTTGGCGCTTAAAGGGAAAAACCGGGATCAATTCGAAGAAGCCCTTGTAAAGAGTGTGAGAAACGTACTGCGCTCGTTTTTTAAAGTAAAAGTTCGACGCAATTACGGCCGGATGTATGTGGAGCTGCATGGCGAGGACGCCTATGCGGTTATGGAGCGTTTGAAGCGCGTTTTTGGTATTTCTTCCTTTAGTCCGACGATCCAGGTAGATCCTGATATTGAAACAATCAAGGAAAAAGCACTGGAGATGGTCCGTCAATTAAATCCACAGCCGCGTACGTTCCGCGTGGTTTCCCGCCGGGCTGATAAACGCTATCCGATTCCTTCTATGGAAGTCAATCGAATGGTAGCAACGCATATCCTGCGCGCACTGCCAGCTATCAGTGTAGACTTGCATGAGCCGGACACCATCGTGAATGTAGAAATTCGCACAGAGGGTACTTACCTTAGCTGTGAAACCATCCAGGGACCTGGTGGCTTGCCAGTTGGGGTGAGCGGAAAAGTACTGCTGCTTCTATCTGGGGGTATCGACAGTCCCGTAGCAGGTTGGATGATGCTGAAGCGTGGTGTGACGCTTGAAGCGATCCACTTCCACAGCTATCCGTTTACGAGCGAGCGCGCTTTGCAAAAAGTACGTGATTTGGCTCATAAGCTGACGAAATGGGGAGGAACTGTTCGTCTCCACGTCGTACCGTTTACCGAGATTCAGACCGCCATTCGTGAAAAATGTCCAGAAGACTATTTGATCACCATCATGCGTCGCTTCATGATGCGCATTTCGGAGCGTGTTGCGGAAAATACCAATGCCAAGGCACTCGCAACAGGAGAAAGCCTCGGTCAAGTCGCATCGCAAACTTTGGAAAGCATGGACACGATCAACAAGGTGATTTCAATTCCAATCCTGCGACCGCTCGTCGCCATGGACAAGGTAGACATCGTGGACATTTCTCGCCAAATCGATACGTACGAGCTTTCGATTTTGCCGTATGAAGACTGCTGCACAGTGTTTACACCGAAAAATCCTGTAACGCGACCGAAGCCTCGCCTCGCTGCAAAATTTGAGGAAGCGCTGGATGTAGAAGCGTTAGTGGAGGATGCTGTAGCGCGAACTGAAATCGAAGAGATTACAACGAAGCCAAAAGAAACGACAACCGACTTGTTCTAACTACAAGTATAGAGAAACTCGCGACACGGGGGAGAAGGAACCATGATAATCCGTTATGAGCGCAATGGTAAGGTGAAGCATGGCTGGATGGTGGAAGAGGATCGCAAAGTACGCGTGATTGAAGGGGACATATACAAAATCCATACGGCAAAACCGATCATGACGGGCCTTGAGCTGCCTTTGGATGAGGTCACGTTAAAGGCGCCAAGTGATCCAAGCAAGGTCGTATGCATCGGATTGAATTACCGGGACCATGCGGCTGAGATGGGGATTGACCTGCCAAAAGAACCGCTGATGTTTTTGAAGCCATCAACAACAGTCATTGGACCTGGCGAGCCTATCGTCTATCCAAAGCTGACGCAGAACCTTCATTATGAAGGCGAACTCGCCGTGGTGATTAAGAAAGAGGCCAAGAAGATCAAGGCTGCGGATGCAGACGATTATATTTTGGGATTCACTTGTGCGATTGATGTGACCGCTCGTGATCTGCAGATGAGCGATGGGCAATGGACTCGGGCAAAAGGCTTTGATACGTTTTGTCCGCTTGGACCTGCTATTGCAGCCAAACTTGATTATCATAATTTGCGTATCGTGACACGAGTAAACGGGGAAGTTCGTCAGGATGCTCGCACAGACCAATTGATTTTTTCGATTCCGCAGTTGATCGAGGCTGTGACAGCGGTCATGACGCTTCGTCCCGGCGATGTTATTTTAACCGGGACGCCATCTGGTGTAGGTGAGCTTGTTCCGGGTGATGAAGTTTCGGTAACCATTGAAGGGATCGGAACCTTAACGACTCATGTAGTGGCTGAGGAGTAGTCGTACATTCTTTGATAAGATCGACCAAGCCCCCTGCTTGTTTGAAGTGGGGGCTTGGTTTTTTTATTTTATTCTTCTTCGTTCGGGTCATCATGAATGGGGTGCGCGGATGGGTCTTGTCTAGGAAGGTCTTGATGCATTAGCCTTGTTTCGTAAGTGAATCGAGTGGTGGTGGAATGCTGTCCCGGCTCCCAGCCTGTTGCTTTCCCTAAGCGAGCTTCGTTCGTGGCTGCTCCAAATGGCCCCTCAGGGAATTCTTCCTGAAGGATTTCATTGCGTTGTGACTCTACGGTAGATAATTCACTGTAATGATCGTTTTCGTATTCTTCATAGGTTGGTTTTGGATCCATAGTAACACCGCCATTTATTTGTTGGATGCTTCATGGGCATGGAGCTAAAAAGCCAAGCGTTTATAGTGTGAAATAAAAAGAGAATCGCTATTCGTTTTTCCTGTTGACTCCGTTACTTATTTCATTTATATTTAAATTCTGCTCGAAACAATCAATACAAATAAAAAATCATCAATAAAAAAGTGAGAGAAATACTTGACTTATATCTGGTGATTTTGTTATATTAGATCTTGTCGCTGCTGAAGCAAATGAAATGGTTAAAAAAACTTCTTGCAAAAAACAGCTGCTACATGATAAGATGGAAAAGTCGCCTTCGGGCGAATGAAACAAATTGCTCTTTGAAAACTGAACAGCGAAAGCGTTAATGAGTCTATCATTAAATGATTTGCCAGCTTTGAACCAGTAACAAACTTTATTGGAGAGTTTGATCCTGGCTCAGGACGAACGCTGGCGGCGTGCCTAATACATGCAAGTCGAGCGAGTCTCTTCGGAGGCTAGCGGCGGACGGGTGAGTAACACGTAGGCAACCTGCC